>NZ_JAHEVU010000003.1:0-740142 GCF_018597345.1 Enterobacter quasimori
TGGTCCCACCTGACCCCATGCCGAACTCAGAAGTGAAACGCCGTAGCGCCGATGGTAGTGTGGGGTCTCCCCATGTGAGAGTAGGGAACTGCCAGACATCAAATAAGTGAGAAGGCCATCCGAAAGGATGGCCTTTTTGCGTTTCTACGCTACACAAACTGTAGGCCGGGTAAGGCGAAGCCGCCACCCGGCATAACAAACGATTAATGAATCACCTGCGATAAAAATGCCCGTGTGCGTTCTGACTTCGGATGCGCAAAGAACTCATCCGGTGGTGCCTGTTCGACAATCTCTCCACGATCCATAAAGATCACCCTGTCAGCGACGGTTCTGGCGAACCCCATTTCATGCGTCACGCACAGCATCGTCATCCCGGATTGCGCCAGCCCAATCATGGTATCCAGCACCTCTTTCACCATTTCTGGATCCAGCGCTGATGTTGGCTCATCAAACAACATTATCTTAGGTTTCATGCACAGGGAGCGGGCGATCGCTACACGCTGCTGCTGACCGCCGGATATCTGCCCAGGGAATTTATTGGCATGTTCAGCAATGCGCACACGCTCGAGATAGTGCATTGCCAACGCTTCGGCCTCTTTTTTCGGCATCTTTTGAACCCAAATGGGGGCCAGCGTGCAGTTTTGCAGAACGGTCAGATGCGGGAACAGATTGAAGTGCTGGAATACCATCCCCACTTCCTGTCGTACACGGTCGATATTGCGAATATCTTCATTCAGCTCGATACCATCAACCACAATACGCCCCTGCTGATGTTCTTCAAGATGGTTAATACAGCGAATAGTTGTGGATTTCCCTGAACCGGAAGGACCACAAAGTACGATACGTTCGCCCTGCTTCACCTTGAGATTGATATCCTTCAGGACATGAAACTGTCCGTACCATTTATTGACGTTTTCCAGCGTAATCATCGCGTCGGCAGGTGTCATAGTAATCTGGCTCATAATTTCCTCAGTGCGGTGTACGCCCGGTGTTAAAGCGCTTTTCCAGGTGCTGGCTATAGCGCGACATGCTAAAACAGAAGATCCAGTAGATCAGAGCAGCGAAGACATATCCCTCGGTGGACATACCCAGCCAGACAGGGTCAACGGTAGCCTGCTGCACGCTGCTAAAGAGATCGAACAATCCGATGATGATCACCAGACTGGTATCTTTGAAGAGGGCAATGATCGTGTTGACCAGACCCGGAATGACCAGTTTGAGTGCTTGCGGGAGAATGACCAGACCCTGCGTTTTCCAGTAACCGAGAGCCAAAGATTCAGCGGCTTCGTACTGACCTTTGGGTAATGCCTGCAGACCACCACGCACAACCTCAGCAACGTAGGCAGACTGAAATAGAATCACCCCGACCAGGGCGCGGATCAGTTTGTCTATCGTTGTGCCTTCTGCCATAAACAGCGGCAGCATGACCGACGACATAAACAGAACGGTGATAAGCGGTACGCCACGCCAGAACTCTATGAAAATAACGGAGAGGACACGTACGACCGGCATTTTTGATCGCCGCCCCAGAGCCAGTAAAATCCCCCACGGCAGAGCGCCAGCGATCCCCACTGAGGCAATAATGAGCGTCAGCGTCAGTCCGCCCCACTGACGGGTTTCAACGCGCTCGAGCCCCAGAAAACCGCCATACAACAACACCCAAACAATAATCGGATAAACGGCAGCCCAGCTCGCAATGTATCGGCCACGGTGAGGAAGCTTTTTCCAGAACATTACGGCGATGGAGAGCAAGCCGATAACCAGCGCCAGATTAATACGCCAGCGCTGTTCGTGTGGGTACAATCCATACATGAACTGACCAAAACGTTCGTGGATAAAGACCCAGCATGCGCCCGCTTTTGTACAATCCGCGCGCGTGGAGCCCACCCAGTTCGCCTGCAGAAAAGCCCAATTAAGCAGAGGCGGGATCAGTTCCCAGATTAACCACAGGCAAACAACCGTCAGCAGGCTGTTACTCCAGCTGGAGAACAGGTTCTTACGTGCCCAAATAATGAAGCGCCCACCGTTTGTGCTGGCAGGACGCGAGGAGTGCGACAATATCGCTTTTGTCATCATGGATCCTTAGCGCTCAACCAGTGCTATACGGCGGTTATAAAGGTTCATCAACAGTGAAATCATCAGGCTGATGATCAGATAAACAGACATAGTAATGGCAATAGTTTCAATCGCTTGCCCGGTCTGGTTAAGCACGGTCCCAGCGAACAGTGACACCATATCGGGGTAGCCGATGGCAGCGGCCAGCGATGAGTTTTTGACAATATTGAGGTACTGGCTGGTCAGTGGCGGGATGATGACCCGTAAAGCCTGCGGAATAATGACCTGGCGAAGCGTCACGGTATTTGGCAAGCCCAGCGAGCGCGCCGCCTCATGCTGCCCGTAAGGGACTGCCTGGATCCCTGAGCGGATGATCTCCGCAATAAATGCGGAGGTATAAATCGAGAGCGCCAGCGTCAGTGCGGCCAGTTCCGGAATTAACACCATCCCGCCCTGGAAGTTAAAACCACGCAAATGCGGAATATCCCAGTGCAAGGCTGCGCCAAATAGCCAGTGTGCGACTAACGGCAGACCAACAATCAGTGCAGCGCCAACCGGCCATGTTTTACGCAACTGCCCGGTTTTGATCTGATGCTTACGGTTATAGCGGAACAAGCCGACAGTAATCGCAAGTGCAATAATCATGGCGATGATGAAGGCATAGAACCCTTCAGCGACCTGCGGAGAGGGAATGTATAACCCGCGGTTGCTCAGAAAAAGGAGGTCGAAAGCATCCACGGCCTGGCGAGGACCGGGAAGGTTACGCAGGACAGCGAAATACCAGAAGAAAATCTGCAGCAGTGGCGGGATATTACGAAAGGTTTCGATATAAATAGTCGACAGTTTCCGCAGCAGCCAGTTTTCAGAAAGTCGGGCCAGACCCAGGAAAAAGCCGAGTACGGAAGCGAACACAATACAGAGCGCTGACACCAGCAGCGTATTCAACAGACCCACGATGAATACGCGTCCATACGTATCGCCTTCCTGATAATCAATAAGATGCTGAACGATGCCAAAACCCGCGCTGCGATCCAGAAAAGCAAAACCAGAGGTGATGCCTCGGTTATTCAGGTTGGTAACGGTGTTATGGATTAAATAAATGGCGATAGCCACAACCACGACAACAGCAATAATCTGGAACAGCCAGGCGCGGACCGCGGGATGAGAAAAGGACAGCGCTCCTTTTACGGCTAAGCGGCGATGGGACATAAAAACCTCGGTAACCATGACTCTGGACTGGGCACTGCGCTTGCAGTGCCCGTTACAGCAAAGACTTAACGTACTGGCGGTGCGTACTGAATACCGCCGTTATTCCAGAGATTGTTCTGGCCGCGTTTGATCTTCAGCGGGCTTTCCGAGCCCACGTTGCGCTCAAAGATCTCGCCATAGTTACCGACCTGTTTAATGATGTTATAAGCCCACTTGTTATCCAGCTTCAGGTCTTTGCCGAAATCACCTTCTTTGCCCAGAAGATGTGCCATATCTGGCGTGGACGGATTAGCGGTTTTTTCATCGACGTTTTTCGAGCTGATGCCCATCTCTTCGGCGTTCAGCATGGCAAACAGCGTCCAGCGAACAATGGAGAACCAGTCTTCATCGCCACGACGAACGACAGGGCCAAGAGGTTCTTTGGAGATCACTTCCGGCAGGACAATCCACTCGGCAGGGTTGCTCAATTTGATGCGTAAAGCGTAGAGCTGTGACTGGTCAGATGCCAGGGTATCGCAACGGCCAGACTCCAGCGCCTTAGCCGATTCATCAGAGCGATCAAAGGTGACAGGGGTGTACTTCATATTATTGGCTTTGAAGTAGTCCGCGACGTTAAGCTCTGTGTCAGTACCAGCCTGGATGCACACGGTCGCACCATCCAGCTCTTTAGCGCTTTTCAGACCGGCTTTATTATGAGTAAGGAAGCCGATGCCGTCGTAATAGGTGACGCCGGTAAATGACATTCCCATTCCCGCGTCGCGCGAGGAGGTCCAGGTCGTATTGCGGGAGAGCATATCAACTTCGCCAGACTGTAGCGCAGTGAAACGTTCTTTCGCCGTCAGTGGGGTATATTTTACTTTGCTGTCATCACCGAAAACCGCTGCGGCAACGCCACGGCAGACATCAACGTCAATACCGGTAAACTTGCCGTTCGCGTCGGCATAGGAAAAGCCTGGCAAACCGTCACTGATACCACATTGTACAAAACCTTTCTTTTTAACGGCATCCAGCGTCGTGCCCGCATGCGCCTGACCGGCTACAGCAAACAACACGCTCGCGGCGGCCAGGCTGGCTATCATCATCTTTTTCATAATGGATCCTGTGTGGCGAAATTTATCGTTATAGAGGCGTTTTAAAACGCTTTTACCTGTCTGTGGCTTTGGCCAACGTTTATAAAGCAAACGTAATGCCAGGTTTTGCGCTCGATTAAATAAAGACAAGTGAACGCATAATGCTGAGTGTAGACAGGCTTAAATAAATCGAATGCCCCGAAACGGTGCGAAATTCCAACCTGCGCCACAAATTAGAGCAAAAGTTGGTAGAAGGGTATGGTTTAAACCGGAGGTAGTTTCAGCCGTGAATATTGGCAGGGTATTAAATGGATTTAATATGTGAATATCATCACGATGGAATTGGTAACTCGTCAGGATAGGCAATAAAGATGTGACGTCAATCTTATAAAAAATACCAGGCGTGAATAAAAGAGGGCTCTTTTTTTACTTATATTAAATTAGTGCACTATTTAAAAGCAAAAGCGCGGACAGCGCCGCGCTTTCAGGAATGAGTCATACCCCAGTGGTTATTTTGTCAGAGCCACGATACCCAGCGTCAGACCCGCTATTGCGGCAGCACCGCCAGCGATAGCACCGGCTGTTTCCCAGTTATCCTGGGTGGTGCCTTTCATGCAGGTGTTGGTATGAACCAGTCGGCCTTGATCGTCGTATACCGGTACACATGGAGAATCGTGCGCGCAACCAGCAAGCAGCGCAGCGAGAAGTGCAACGGAAATGAATCTTTTCATGATGTTACCTCAGTGTTTTCTCACATTCGCCATAAAGCCAAAACGGCAATTAACGAATTAGCGACTATTTTACCACCAGCAGAAGTTCGCGTTGCAGGAGGAATAATCTCAAATTATGTGAATTGTAAAAATCATGGAGAAAACTCAGCGGCAAAAAGAATTAATGGAGAAAATATGAAGAGAAAGAAATTTAAAGCTGTTGTTTATATTAAATAAAAGGCACCAGAGGTGCCTTTTAGTGATGGGTTATTCTTTATGGTTTATGAATCGTCGACGGACAACCACGAAGAATACGGGTACGAAGAAGATAGCCAAAAGTGTTGCAGATAGCATTCCTCCCATTACACCCGTCCCGACAGCATTTTGCGCGCCGCTCCCGGCACCGCTGCTCATTACTAACGGCATGACGCCCAGAATAAAGGCCAGCGAAGTCATCAGGATAGGACGAAGGCGCATCCGGGAGGCTTCCAGCGTCGCTTCAATTATCCCTTTGCCCTCCTTCTCCATCAGATCTTTGGCAAACTCCACAATCAGGATGGCGTTTTTGGCCGATAACCCAATTGTTGTCAGAAGGCCGACCTGGAAATAGACGTCATTGTTCAGTCCTCGCAATGAAGCTGCGAGAAGGGCGCCAATCACCCCCAATGGCACAACCAGCATGACGGAGAATGGAATAGACCAACTCTCATACAGCGCAGCCAGGCATAAGAACACCACTATCAGCGAGATAGCATACAACGCTGGTGCCTGGTTGCCTGAAAGTCGCTCCTGATATGACATACCCGTCCAGTCGTAGCCGATGCCGGAAGGCAGTTTTGAGGCGAGGCTTTCCATCATGACCATCGCTTCACCGGTACTCTTACCCGGTGCGGATTCACCGAGGATCTCCATCGATGGCATGCCGTTGTAGCGTTCAAGGCGAGGAGAACCATACACCCAGTGGGCGTTGCTAAAGGCGGAGAACGGTACCATTTCTCCATTTGCGCTGCGCACGTAAAGGTTGCTGATGTCTCCCGGCAGCATGCGGAAGCGGGCATCGGCCTGAACGTACACTTTTTTCACGCGGCCGTGATCAATAAAGTCATTTACGTAAGTTCCCCCTAGCGCCGTCGAGATCGTCTGGTTGACATCAGATAGGCTGATGCCCAGGGCCTGCGCTTTCTCCTGATCGACATCCAGTTTGAACTGAGGGGTATCTTCCAGACCGTTAGGACGCACTCGAACCAACAGGTCGGGGTGCTCCTTTACCATACCGAGCAGTTTGTTACGCGCCTGCGTTAATTGCGTATGTCCCAGGTTGGCCTGATCGATCAGTTCGAAATCGAATCCTGTTGCAGTCCCTAACTCGATAATGGCGGGCAGGTTAAAGGGAAATACGAGGCCATCTTTGATCTGGCTGAACGCTTTCGTCGCGCGACCCACAATGGCTTCAACGCTATTCTTCTCACCCGGGCGTTCTTCCCAGGGCTTCAGGCTGACGAAGGCGATACCGGAGTTTTGCCCCTGGCCGCTAAAGCTAAAACCATTAACGGTAAAGACGGATTCAACATTCGCTTTCTCTTTCGTCAGGTAGTAGTTCTGAACCTGATCGAGAACCTGCTGCGTACGTGTCTGGGTTGCTCCGGCAGGAAGCTGAACCATCGTCATAAACACCCCCTGATCCTCTTCAGGCAGGAAGGAGGTCGGCAAGCGCAGGAACAGTACCGCCATGCCGCCGACGATGAGCACGTACACCACCAGGTAGCGCCCGGTCTTGCGAAGAATACCGCTCACGCTGTTGCTGTAGTGTTCCACGCTCTTGTCAAAGAGGGTATTGAACCAGCCAAAGAAGCCACCTTTCGTCTCGTGATGTTCACTGGACGCGGGCTTGAGCAGTGTGGCGCAAAGGGCAGGGGTGAGGATCAGTGCAACCAGAACGGACAGCGCCATCGCGGAGACAATGGTGAGCGAGAACTGGCGATAGATGGCCCCCGTCGAGCCGCCAAAAAAGGCCATAGGGATGAATACTGCCGAAAGCACCATGGCGATACCGACCAGCGCGCCCTGGATCTGCTCCATCGACTTCTGCGTTGCCTCTTTTGGCGGCAGCTTGTCCTCAACCATGACGCGTTCGACGTTCTCAACAACCACAATCGCATCATCGACCAACAGGCCTATCGCCAGCACCATCCCGAACATCGTCAGGGTATTGATGGAGAAACCGAATGCCGCCAGAACCGCGAAGGTCCCCAACAGAACGACCGGAACCGCAATTGTAGGAATGAGCGTTGCCCGCAGGTTTTGCAGGAACAAATACATAACGAGGAAGACGAGAACAATCGCCTCAAACAGGGTTTTCACCACTTCGTGAATGGAGATTTTCACGAACGGCGTGGTGTCATAGGGATAGACAACCTTCAATCCCTGCGGGAAGAATTGCTGCAGCTCTGCCAGCTTGCTCTTAATCGCTGCCGCCGTATCCAGCGCGTTTGCCCCGGTTGCCAGCTTGATCCCGAGACCCGTAGCCGCCTGGCCGTTGATTTTGGTGACCATGTTGTAGTTTTCGCCGCCCAGCTCAATGCGAGCCACATCCTTCAGGTGCACCATGGAGCCGTCCTGGTTCACCTTCAGCGTCACGCGACCAAACTCTTCCGGCGATTTTAGACGAGTCTGCGCGATGATAGAGGCGTTCAACTGCTGGCCGGGAACCGATGGCGTTCCACCTAGCTGTCCGGCCGCAATCTGGTCATTCTGCGTTTTCAGTTGATTGATAATATCCAGAGGCGTCAGCTGGTATTTATTCATCGCATTGCTGTCGAGCCAGATACGCATTGCATACTGCGCACCGAACAGCTGCACATCGCCAACACCCGTTGTGCGACTAATTGCATCTTTCACATTCGACGCGACGTAGTCAGAGATATCATCCTGAGTCAGGTTTTTATTGTCCGACACAAAGCCCGCAACCAGCAGGAAGCTACTGCTGGATTTTTTAACGCCAATCCCTTGCTGCTGTACTTCTTGTGGCAGCAGCGGCATGGCGAGCTGAAGTTTGTTTTGAACCTGAACCTGCGCGATGTCCGGATCTGTACCCGACTCAAAGGTCAGAGTGATGGTGACGTTACCCGCAGAATCGCTGGTGGACGACATATACATCAGATTATCGATGCCGTTCATGTTCTGCTCGATAACCTGCGTCACGGTATCCTGCACCGTCTGAGCGTCAGCGCCCGGGTAGGTTGCTGTGATGGCAACGGCAGGAGGGGCGATGGTCGGATACTGCGCGACGGGCAGTTTGAGAATTGCCAGCCCGCCCGCAATCATCAAAATAATAGCGAGTACCCAGGCGAAAACCGGCCTTTGAATAAAGAAATTAGCCATGTCGTTGTCCTTAACTGGCTGGCGTTGCAGCGGTGTCAGGTGTCGTTACGACGGTGACGCCAGGACGAACTTTTTGCAGGCCGCTGACAATCACGCGGTCGCCATTTTTCAGCCCTTCCGTCACAAGCCAGCGGTCGCCAATCGCCTGAGGAGCAACGACGGTACGTGATTCAACCTGGTTTTTATCGTTAACCACCATCACCGTTGCGTCACCGCGCGGTGTGCGGGTCACGCCCTGCTGCGGAACCAGAATGGCATTCGGCTGTGTGCCTTCATCAATGCGCGCGCGGACAAACATACCGGGTAAGAGCTGATGCTGAGGATTTGGGAAAATCGCGCGCAGGGTAATCGAGCCGGTGCTTTCGTCGACCGTCACATCTGAGAACTGCAGCGTACCCTTCTGCGGGTAGGGCTGACCGTTTTCCATCAACAGCTCAACGGTGCTGGTGGCGTCCCCTTTTTCCAGACTGGTCTGTTTCAGGCGCATAAAATCATTGCTGGACTGAGTCACATCGACGTAGATGGGATCAAGCTGCTGTACCGTTGCCAGGGCGGTTGCCTGCCCGCTCGTGACGAGAGCCCCTTCGGTGACGCTGGATTTGCCGATACGTCCGTTGATGGGGGATGTCACTTTGGTATAGGCAAGATTGATGCGCGCGCCTTCAACGCCGGCTTGTGCGGCAACGACGCTGGCATCGGCCTGTTGCGCCGTCGCCACTGCCTGATCGTATTCCTGCTTGCTGACGTACTGGGTGCCGACCAGCGGGACATAGCGCTTCACCGTCAGATGCGCAATATTCGCTGCCGCCTGCGCTTTCGCCAGTTCGCCTTTCGCACTGTCATAGGCCGCCTGATACGTAGCAGGATCGATTTGATAAAGGGAGTCGCCTGCCTTCACATCACTGCCTTCTGTGAAGTTACGGCGAAGAATAATGCCGCTAACCTGAGGACGGACCTCCGCAACGCGATACGCATCTGTCCTGCCAGGAAGTTCCGTTGTGACTGCCAGTGGCGCGCTTTTCACAACGTGTACACTCACCTGAGGGGCTTGTGGTTGTTGTTGCTGGTTCTCCTGCCCATCGCATCCGGTGAGCAGTGCGGCGCAGACAATAAAACCGGCTAAGGGTAAGAGTCTGAAATGATTCGTCATTACTGTTCCTTTAAATACCCATTAACCGATATTTGCCGTAAATCGGTGACAGGGGCAGGGTACAAATACAAAAATGTAGCTGCATATAATAATGAGGGTATTTAATGTTTTTTAATTTATAAGTGCGAATGAAGAGGGCTAAAGACAAAAATCAGAATCAGACCGGATGCATGACACGATATACTTACTCATGACTAATCAAGTAAATGGAATTAAATCGTCTCATTCATATGTGGTGTGAATTTAATTGCTTTTATTCATTCGCCTTAATTATAAATTAAGAGGGTTGACTTTTTTTGTGCAAAATTAAAACCGATTTTAGGGAATACTCTGTTACCTGACTCCAAAATTAAGCCTTCAACGTGTGAATAACGAGTAACTGTCTATGGCGCGTAAAAAGAAAGAAGATGCCCAGAAAACCCGGCAACGGCTAATTGAGGCGGCAATCGGTGAGTTTGCTACGCGTGGCGTAGCCAACACGACGCTTACGGACATCGCTGATGCCGCAAAGGTTACGCGCGGTGCAGTCTACTGGCATTTTTCCAGTAAAGCCGAAATATTTAATGCCATTTGGGAGCAGCAGATCCCCCTGCGTGAAATTATTCGTGACAGGCTATCGCTCACCGAAAATGATGACCCGTTGTTAATGCTTCGTGAGCAATTTATCACGGCATTGCAATATATCGCACGTGAACCACGGCAGTGTGCGCTTTTACAAATTCTGTATCATAAATGTGAATTTAACAATAATATGATTTCAGAATGTGAAATTCGTAAACGTATTGGTTTCAACAATGATTCTCTGCGCGCTACGCTGGAGAATTGTATTTCACGGAAAGTGATTTCACCACAGGTCAATGTTGATTTGACGCTGATCGTTCTCCATGGCTTTTTTAGCGGGATAATTAAAAACTGGCTAATGAATAGCGACAGTTTTAATCTATATCAGCAGGCACCCGCTCTGGTCGACAACATCCTGGGGACACTCCCTGTGATACGCGTGTCGCCGCAGGATGACGTTTATACTTCCGCGCCGGGCAACATCTCCCCACGTTCACACAGTGCCTCAATGGTCTGAGCACTGACCGGCTTACCTAACAGATAACCCTGGAGCGTGTGACAGCCCAGCCTGGTTAAAAACGTTTGCTGTGCTTCAGTTTCCACACCCTCTGCCACCACTTTTAGATTTAGCGTTTTGGCCAGCGCGACGATGGCTGAGACAATGGTGGCATCTTCGCTTTCCCCACTCAATTCCTGCACAAAAGCACGATCAATTTTCAGTTCACTGGCGGGTAGGCGCTTAAGGTATAGCAGGCTTGAATACCCGGTTCCGAAGTCATCAATGGAGGCTTTCACTCCGGCATTGGTCAGTTCTGTCAGTACCCGTACGCTTTCATCAGGGTTGCTCATCGCGGTGGTTTCGGTCACTTCAAGGATCAGCATTTCCGGGGGGACATCGTGACGGGTCAGGCAGTCGAGCACCGTTTTTACCAGTGAGGGTTGTTCAAACTGCAGCGTCGACAGGTTTACCGCCATCGACCAGTTACGGTGCCCCTGTAGGCGCCACTCCCGCAGCTGGCGACAGGCTTCGTTGATAACCCAGTTACCGATGGGAATAATCAGCCCTGTTTTTTCTGCCAGCGGCAGGAAGAGTTCGGGCGTCAATAATCCCTGCTTCGGATGCTGCCAGCGTAGCAGTGCTTCAAAGCCGAGGAGGGGGCCCGCAGGTGCATGGAATTTAGGCTGATAGAGCAAACGAAGTTCATTGCGATCGATGGCCAGCCACAGATCGTTCATCAGCTGCAGATGGGTCTGCGCCAGCGTATTCATGGAGGGCTGGAAAAAATGATACCCGTTCCGGCCCATATGTTTTGTGTGGTACATCGCCGCATCGGCATTGAACATCAGTTCGCGATCGGTTTTGCCGTCATGCGGATAAAGCGCGATCCCAATGCTGAGGGTCACCACCAGCTCATAAGGCTCCAGGTTGAACGGGTTATCTATAGCGCGAACCAGCGAATTCGCCAGCGAGGCCGCATCATCCGGGCCTTCACTCTCCGCCAGCAGAACAAATTCATCGCCACCGATACGGGCGAGAGTGAACTGGCCCTTCAGTGGCAGCAACAAACGCTCCGTCACGGCGACCAGGAGCTTATCGCCAACATCATGCCCGTAGGCGTCATTGATGGTTTTAAACCCGTCGAGATCCATGAACATCAGCGCAAAGTGTGCACCCTCGCGGTCTGCTTTACTGATAGCCTGATCGAGTCTGTCTTCCAGCAGGATACGGTTGGGCAGACGCGTCAGGGTATCGTGCAGCGCCAGCTGCGCGAGTTCCCGGTTCGCTTCTGCAAGCGACGAGGCCAGAAGGGCAGTACGTGCCTGAAGGCGGGCATCCAGCATTGACACCAGCAGGGTGATCCCAAGAATAGAGAGCGCGACGACGCTGACCAGCACCGCCAGCCAGCTTCCGTTGATACCTTCATGGTGAACCATTGTGGACATTGGAAACTGCGCCGCTTTCATGCCTGCATAGTGCATTCCCGCAATCGCAATCCCCATTGTGATGGCGGCACCCATGCGCATCAGCACGACCTGCGCGGCTTCGTGACGCAGGCGGAAGGTCAGCCATAATGCCGCGAGCGAGGCGGCAAGCGCAATGGCGACCGAAATGGCCACCCAGACCTTGTCCCAGATAATCCCGGGCATCACTTCCAGCGCCGCCATGCCGGTGTAATGCATGGCAACAATACCGCTTCCCATCACCAGCGCGCCGGGCAACAGTCGGCGCAAGCGTAATTGCTCGCAGCTTACGAGCCATAGCGCAAAAAGCGACGAACCCACGGCGATAAGCATGGATAACACCGTCAGGGTGGCGTTGTAGCTCATGCTCATGGAGAGATCCATCGCCAGCATGCCGATAAAATGCATGGCCCACACGCCAATACCCATTGCAATACCGCCGCCAGCCAGCCAGACGCGGGCAGCGACGCCCTGGCTCCCGGCAACGCGTGCAGCCATGTTCAGTGCGGTATACGCAGCAAGGATGGCAACAACAAAGGAGAGGACTACCAGGATGTGATTGTATTGGCTGACCAGCATGGACGGTTCTACTCGAGTGTGAGGTTACGCAAGAGCGGTTGGGAAGGGCGAGACATTATCACCGTAAGGTAATGACTCAAAGGGATTTAAATCCTCGTTTTTACTGTGTGAATATCGTTTTTTGGCGACGTTCGCAGGCTAGTCGAGCTCAGAGCAATTGACCAGTTTTAGAGGATTCACGGAGTTCATATTGCGGCACTTATCGGTTTCGGTACTCATCAGTTCAATCCACTGCATCAGCAGCGCATCGAAAATGAAAACAGAGACAGCAAAAACAACCAGCCACCAGTATTTACGAATCATTGTGCCATTCCGCAGGAAAGAACCAGTAAGGTGCTGGAAATATACACGAAAAGTCGCGCTTTAAAAGCGGGAGAGGTGAAGGTTTACAAAGCGTTGACGGTTGCCATTATGGGCAATAAAAAAGGCGCTTCCCCATGCCGAAGAGCGCCTTTTTAAACAAGCATTTAACTGATTAGTATCAGTTCATGCCGTATTTTTTCAATTTCTTACGCAGAGTACCACGGTTGATACCCATCATCAGCGCAGCGCGGGTCTGGTTACCGCGGGTGTATTGCATCACCATGTCCAACAGTGGCTGTTCAACTTCAGCCAGTACCAGCTCATACAGGTCATTAACATCCTGACCGTTCAGTTGAGCAAAATAGTTCTTCAGTGCCTGTTTAACCGAGTCACGCAGGGGCTTTTGAGTTACCTGGTCCTGGGAGTTAACGGTAGATACGGTCAGTACGTCAGAATTTACGCGTTGTTCGAACATAGTTCTGTCAGCTCTTTATTTCATTACGCAAGATTTTCGAAGTATGCCTCCAACGCCTCCAGCTGTACGCTGGCATCCTCTATGGCGTTGAATGTGCGCCGAAACTGGTCATTTGGAGCGTGCTCCTGGAGATACCAGGAGACGTGTTTACGCGCAATTCGGTACCCTTTTGCCTGACCGTAATGGTCATGCAATTCCCGAACATGCGAACAAAGCAAGCGCTTGACCTCTGCCAGTGGCAGCGGAGCAAGCAGCTCCCCAGTGTCCAGATAATGCTGGATTTCCCGAAAGATCCAGGGTCTTCCCTGAGCGGCACGTCCTATCATCAGAGCATCAGCTCCCGTATAGTCGAGCACAGCTCTGGCTTTAAGCGGGTCAGTAATGTCACCATTCGCGATAATCGGAATGGAAACTTTCTGCTTAACTGCCCGAATGCTGTCGTATTCAGCTTCTCCGTTGAACAAACAGGCGCGAGTGCGTCCATGAATGGTCAGGGCCTGAATGCCACAGTCTTCGGCCAGTTGGGCAATCTCTACACAGTTACGGTGTTCCGGCGACCAACCCGTGCGAATCTTTAACGTAACAGGAACGTCCACTGCGCTGACAACCGCCGTCAGGATTGACTTCACCTGGTCGGGGTATTGCAGAAGGGCTGAACCTGCAAGCTTGCGATTCACTTTCTTGGCCGGGCAACCCATATTGATATCAATAATTTGGGCACCACTTTCCACGTTGATACGCGCGGCGTCTGCCATCTCTTCAGGCACGCTTCCGGCAATTTGCACGGTGCGAATACCTGGCTCATCCACATGTACCATCCGCAAACGGGACTTATCGCTTTCCCACACTTGTGGGTTAGACGACATCATCTCGGAAACGGTTAAACCTGCTCCCATCTCGTAGCACAACGTCCTGAACGGCCGGTCGGTAATACCTGCCATTGGCGCTGCGATCAGGCGATTTCTGAGCTGGTGGTGTCCGATGCGCATGAGTTAAGAAATGACCATACTGTGACTGCAAGGCGGCGTATATTACGCATTTTTTGCACGAGATGAAAGGCCAAACTTTGAACAATCCACTGCTGTAGATCAAGGAATCGCCGCTAAGACTATTCGGGGAAAATTATTCACTATTTAAATCATTGTGTTATACATTAATGGTTATTTTATCGGCGCTTACAATTTCCCGTAACTTCTCATCATTTCTGAATAAATGAATCACTTCAGCGGGATAATCTGCTGTTTTTAACAGCAGATTATCCCGCATCTTTGCGATCTACGTCGCATTTTAGAACATCATCTCAGCGCGAAAAATGCACATTATTCAACGATGACGCGGCCATGAAGCGGTTGTACCGGACGGTTATTATCATGGTGCATGGTGTGAGTGAATTTACCCAACTGTTCTGCTGAGACGGTCAGCGGATGTTTGAGCACAATCCAGGTGACACCCTCGGAGCACGGTGGGGTGGTGAGTGACCCGCTAAAGCGCCAGTACGTCTTATCTTTTGGCAGCAGCTGGTTCATGTCGAGGTTTGGCTTGATGCTGACGTTCTGGTCAACCTGGCCCGGCATCACGCCCCAGAGTTTATCCAGTTCAGCGTTAGCGGCACCTTTATCAAACATCACGGCAACCACCACCAGCTCCCCCTTTTCGTTCTTATGCACCAGATGCATTTCCATTGCGTACGACTTACCGTGCACCGTGTTTTCGCTCGGGGCATGGAAGTGGAACTGCTGTAAGGTCCAGGTTTGATTATCGAGGGTGATGCTGTCGCGGGTGTCCGCCTTTTCAACGGCCTGAATAGTATGTCCGTTGTTTGTCAGCGTAACGGGACCGTCAATATAGTGCGTTTCCAGCGGGGAGAGGTGTGCTTTCGCGGTGGAATCGATGTTAATGGGAGACTGGTTCATCCCGCTTTTACAGGTCTTGTACGCCTCGTCCAGCTCGCCCCAGTGCTCCGGTGCGCCTTCTCCTTGATAACTCCAGTGTGATGCAATAGCGGAAGCCGAGACCATGCTCAGCGCCAGCAGCGCTGCCTTGCCATAAACGTGTTTCATTATATTCTTCCTGTGAATTTTATTATTCAAATCAAAATTAAAACACATGATTTGTAGGGTTATTTTAGCGGAGACAGGTAAAAGGCGGGAGAAATACCAGAGGGAAAAAGGCGTGGTCAGAGGACCACGCCAAAGGCTTATTTTTTACGACCGGTAATGCGGCACCACTCTTCTTTCTCAACCACCGGGTCGAGCGCGAAGAGATCGGCATAGGCTTCACAGACGCTCTCAGACTGGCTTGCCAGAATACCGGAAAGCCCCAGCAGACCGCCCTCAACGGGCAGCACGCTGATTAACGGTGCCAGTTCACGTAATGGGCCTGCCAGGATGTTTGCCACTACCACGTCGGCTTTCATGGCCTCAGGTTGAGCATCTGGCAGATACAGCTCCAGACGATCGGAAACCCCGTTACGCTCGGCATTATCGCGGCTGGCCTGAATCGCCTGTGGATCGATATCGATCCCGATGGCTTTTGCCGCGCCCAGTTTAAGGGCAGCAATTGCGAGGATCCCGGAACCACAGCCGAAGTCGATCACCGTCTTACCGTCCAGATCCAGTCCATCCAGCCATTGCAGGCACAGGGACGTCGTTGGATGGGTGCCGGTCCCAAACGCCAGACCCGGATCGAGCATCACGTTAACCGCATTCGCGTCCGGCACGTCGCGCCAGCTTGGGCAAATCCACAGACGCTTGCCGAACTGCATCGGGTGGAAGTTATCCATCCACTCGCGTTCCCAGTCTTTATCTTCCAGCTGTTCGATTTTGTGCACAAACCCAGCGCCCAGCAGAGGGTGGTTTTCCAAAATCGCGACGACCTCTTTCATGTCGGTTTCTGCATCAAACAGGCCGATAACGTCGGTATCGCCCCACAGGCGGGTTTCGCCCGGCAGTGGCTCAAAGACCGGCGTGTCATGCGTGTCCTGGAAGGTGATAGAGACCGAACCGGCCTCCATCAGCGCATCGCTCAATTCCTCGGCGTTAGCGCCGGTTGTGTTCAGTTTTAGTTGGATCCACGGCATGGCAAAACTCTTTATTTATCAGTAGAAATCATAGCGGGTTGTGGGACGGGCTGACCGAAACGGTTCCCCACCACAAACGCCAGTAAACTTAGCAGTAACGAAGGCACAATCGGATGGAAGCCCAGATACTGAATTTTAAATGTTGCGAGCACGGCGTACAGCACGCCGCCGACAATCATGGCGCTCAGCGCGCCTGCAGCGTTCGCGCGCTCCCAGTAGAGACCCAATACCAGCGGCCACAGGAAGACGGCTTCAAGGCCGCCAAACGCAAGCAGGTTCAGCCAGATGATCATCTCCGGTGGACGCCATGCGGCTAGCAGCAGCAATGCCCCTAACGCCAGCGTAATAACGGCCGACATGCGCTTCAGGCGTCGCTCATTTTCGACCTGATCAGGGCGCAGGTTCAGATAAAGATCTTTAATGATCGTAGCGGAACTTTGCAGTAACTGAGCGTTGATTGTCGACATGATGGCGGCCATCGGTGCGGCAAGGAAAATGCCGGCAGCGAACGGCGGAAGCACTTTTACCATCAGCGTTGGGATCACCAGATCCGGCACGGTGAGGTCGGGGATCACCGCGCGCCCTAATGCGCCCGCCAGGTGCATACCAAACATCAGGATCGCGACAACGACAGTGCCGATAATGATACCTCGGTGCACGGCTTTGCTGTCTTTATAAGAGATACAGCGCACGGCGGTATGCGGCAGGCCAATCACCCCAAAGCACACTAATACCCAGAACGAGGTCATAAATGTAGGAGAAAGGATGTCATCCGCGCCCTGGGGCGAAACCAGTTTTGGATCGATCGCCTCGAGCGTTTCAACCGCATGGCTCAGGCCACCCGCGGCGTGGACGATGCCGACCAGCAGAACGATAGTGCCGATAAGCATAACCATGCCCTGCATCGTGTCGTTCAGCACGCTGGCGCGGAATCCGCCAAAGGCTGTATACAGCGCAATGCTGACACCGAAGATGATCAGGCCTGTCTCGTAGGGGATCCCGGCAGCCGTTTCCAGCAGGCGTGCCCCGCCGATAAACTGTACCGTCATCGCGCCGATAAAGGCCACCAGCAGGCTTAAGCTGGCCAGCCACACCAGTAAACGGCTCTGGTAACGTGCAAACAGCATATCGTTGAGCGTCACGGCATTATAACGGCGCGCCAGAATGGCAAATTTTTTGCCCAATATGCCGAGCGAGAGCCAGACGGCAGGAAGCTGGATCATTGCCAGCAGCACCCAGCCTAACCCGTATTTATAGGCTGCTCCGGGTCCGCCGATAAACGAACTGGCGCTGATGTAGGTCGCGGTCAGCGTCATGGCCAGCACGACGCCGCCCATCGAGCGGCTGCCGAGGAAATACTCGTTCAGGAAGGTGCCCGTCGTTCTTTTACGCATGGCGTAAACGGATAAACCAAACACCACTAACAAGTACGCGATAAGCGGCAGAATGACTTCAAGCTGCATCATCGTCCTCCAGCGGAATATCACGATAAATGAATTTCACCATTGCCCAGCACAGCAGGATAAAGACCAGCGGTACCAGCAGGCAGGCCATTTCAAACCAGTGTGGCAGGCCGGTGATGCCAATAGCGGAGTCAGGTAAGTAAGCGGTTACTAACCAGGCAACAAGATAGAGAAGGGTCAGCCACAGCGCCCAGCGCGCTTCTTTATGGGCCTGAACAAAACGCTTGTCCATTTTATGTCCCTTGTGGATGAAGAAAGCGGGGATTGTACATGATGGGGCCTGGCGATCCCCAGAAATAAAAAAGGCCGGATAATCCGGCCTTTTCGCGTTGCTGCAGTCTTACTTCTCGTGCAGACCGAGTTTCTTCTCAAGATAGTGGATGTTAGTCCCACCATTCTGGAAGTGCTCGTCGCTCATGATGCGCATCTGCAGATCGACGTTGGTTTTGATACCGTCGATGATCAGCTCCTGCAGGGCGTTCTTCATGCGGGCAATCGCCACGTCACGGTTTTCGCCGTAGCAGATAAGCTTACCGATCATTGAGTCATAGTACGGCGGTACGGTGTAGCCGGCGTAGATATGAGACTCCCAACGCACACCAAAGCCACCCGGCGCGTGGAAACGCGTGATTTTACCCGGGCTTGGCAGGAAGGTATTCGGGTCTTCGGCGTTGATACGGCATTCCACCGCATGGCCTTTCACCACAACTTCTTCCTGCTTGATGGACAGCGGCTGGCCGGCTGCGATACGCAGCTGTTCTTTGATCAGGTCAACGCCGGTGATCATTTCTGTCACAGGGTGTTCAACCTGAATACGGGTGTTCATTTCGATGAAATAGAACTCGCCGTTTTCGAACAGGAACTCAAAGGTACCTGCACCGCGATAGCCGATATCGACACACGCTTTGGCGCAACGCTCGCCGATGTAGCGACGCAGTTCCGGGGTAATGCCCGGTGCTGGCGCTTCTTCGACCACTTTCTGGTGACGACGCTGCATGGAGCAGTCACGTTCTGCCAGATAGATGGCGTTACCCTGACCGTCAGCCAGCACCTGAATTTCGATGTGGCGTGGGTTTTCCAGGTATTTTTCCATGTACACCATGTCATTGCTGAAAGCGGCTTTCGCTTCAGCTTTAGTCATGGAGATGGACTGAGCCAGTTCAGCATCGCTGCGCACAACGCGCATACCGCGACCGCCGCCGCCGCCGGACGCCTTGATGATAACCGGGTAGCCAATGCGTTTAGCATGAGCACGGTTAGCATCCATGTCGTCGGTCAGAGGGCCGTCAGAGCCGGGTACGGTTGGAACACCGGCTTTCTTCATTGCGGTGATTGCAGACACTTTGTCGCCCATCAGGCGGATAGTGTCAGCTTTCGGGCCGATAAAGATAAAGCCAGAGCGTTCAACCTGCTCAGCAAAGTTGGCGTTCTCAGAGAGGAAGCCGTAACCCGGATGAATTGCCACCGCGCCGGTGATTTCAGCGGCGCTGATGATAGCCGGGATGTTCAGATAGCTTTTTACGGACGGAGCCGGGCCAATACAGACCGTCTCATCCGCCAGCAATACGTGTTTTAAATCGCGATCCGCGCTTGAGTGCACGGCCACGGTCTTGATGCCCAGTTCTTTACAGGCACGAAGAATACGCAGTGCAATCTCGCCGCGGTTGGCGATAACAATTTTATCCAGCATGTTCGCCTCGTTACTCGATGACGACCAGCGGCTCGTCAAATTCTACCGGCTGACCACTTTCGACCAGAATCGCTTTCACAGTACCTGACTTGTCAGCTTCGATCTGGTTCATCATTTTCATCGCTTCAACGATGCACAGGGTATCGCCTACGTTGACTTTCTGACCCACTTCGATGAACGCCTTCGCGTCCGGGCTCGGGGTGCGGTAGAAAGTACCAACCATTGGGGAACGTACGATGTGACCACTGATTTCTGCAGCTGCTGCAGGTGCGGCTTCTGCGGCTGGCGCAACGGCTGCGGAAAGCGCAGGCTGCTGCACTGGCGCAGCATAAGCTTGCTGCATTACCGGGAAGCTAGCGGCTGGGGCTGCACGGCTGATGCGTACAGACTCTTCGCCTTCAGAAATTTCCAGTTCGGAGATGCCTGATTCTTCAACCAGCTCGATCAGTTTTTTAATCTTACGAATATCCATGAGTGGGTTCCGTACTCTTGTTTAGTTTGATTGTGACAAGCGTTTTACCGCTGTCTGTAAAGCGTATGAATAACCGTCTGCACCCAGACCACAGATCACGCCAGCAGCGATATCTGACAGATAGGAATGGTGGCGGAACGGCTCTCGGGCGTGCACGTTACTCAGGTGGATCTCGATAAACGGGATACTCACCGCGAGCAGTGCGTCGCGAATAGCTACACTGGTGTGCGTAAACGCGGCCGGATTGATCAGGATATAGTCCACATTGTCTTTAGCCTGATGAATACGGTCGATGATTGCGTACTCCGCATTTGACTGAAAATGGTCCAAATCGACGTTCAGCGAAGCTGCTTCCGTCATCAGACGGTTAACAATTTCACTCAATGTTAGCGTGCCGTACTTCTCTGGCTCACGGGTGCCGAGCATGTTCAGGTTCGGTCCGTTCAAAACTAAGATCTGGAATTTATCCGCCATTGTGCCGCTATCTCCTGCGAATTTCCGGTAAAAAACAAAATATACCTTCAATGCGCGATTGTCACCTAATCAGAGTCTGAAAACTCCATCAGGAAAACCAAAGTCGCACATTATAACGATTTCGTAGCATTTGGCAGCTAAATACTGGTCTTATCAGGGAAGATTATCAACCGCTATCGGAAAAAGATTCACGGTCGATAAGTAATCTGCGGGAAAACGCACAGTTTCGCGAACTATCGCAACCACTGGCGGAACTTCTTGTAACGCCACGCTAAAAGCGCCAGTGCCAGCAGGGCATAGATGACCGGCTGGGGTGATAAAATCTTCACTGACCACAGGTAGTGGATGGGGGCGAGGATCGCGACAAGATAGACGAAGTTATGCAAGCGTTGCCAGCGCCTGCCCAGTTTTCGCTGGGCATATTGCGTGGAGGTCAGCGCTAATGCCAGCAACACCAGCCAGCTGACGATACCCAGCGTCAAATACGGGCGCGTAACCAGCTCGCGGCCTAACAGTGCCAGATTATTAATGCCCAACTCCAGAAGCGCGTAGCTGGTGAGGTGCAGCGTCGCCCAGGCAAAACACCATAGCCCCAGCAGCCGACGGGTGCGTATCAAAAGTGGCTGTTTAGCGTAGCGTGCCAGCGGCGATATCAGCAAGGTTGCCAGTAAAAATTTCAGAGCCATCCTACCGGTAAAATGTTGAATATCTTTCGCTGGATCGGCGCTGAATGCGCCGTGACTGACCGCCCAGAACAGCCAGATAAAAGGAAGCAGCCCGGCCAGGTGCAATAACACTTTGAGCCAGGTTATATGCTTAACGGTTAAACGCACTCAGAAGTTCTCCCGTAAATTCAGCCCGCGATAGAGCGACGCCACTTCATCCGCGTAGCCGTTAAACAGCAGTGTAGGCTGACGCTTCACATCCAATGCGCCGCCAGAGCCGATAAACCGCTCGGTGGCCTGCGACCAGCGCGGATGGTCAACGTGGGGGTTCACGTTAGCAAAAAAGCCGTACTCGCCGGGGGCCGCCAGGTTCCAGGTGGTCGGCGGACGTTCGCGGGTAAGCTTAATGCTGACGATAGATTTAATCCCCTTAAAACCGTATTTCCACGGTACGGTCAGGCGAACAGGCGCGCCGTTTTGCGGCGGAAGCGCTTTGCCGTAAACCCCCACGGTCAGCAGGGTGAGCGGATGCATGGCTTCGTCGAGGCGTAGCCCCTCCACATAAGGATACTTAAGCCCGCCGCCGATGAACCGATCCTTCTGGCCCGGCATCTCTTCCGGGGCGTAGCGCGTCTGGAAGGAGACGTATTTTGCATTGCTGGTGGGTTCAACCAGCGCCAGCAGCTTGTGCAGCGGGAAGCCTATCCAGGGCACCACCATCGACCAGGCCTCCACGCAGCGCATGCGATAGATACGCTCTTCGAGGGGGAAGCGGGTGGTGAGGTCGTGATGATCCAGCGTGAGGGGTTTTGCTACCTCACCGTCGATTTTCAGCGTCCACGGATCGGTTTTCATGCTGCCTGCATTGGCGGCAGGATCGGCCTTATCCAGACCAAATTCGTAGAAGTTGTTATAGCCGGTCACTTTATCTTCCGGCGTGAGCGTCAGTTTGTTTTGCCATTGGGCCGGTTTCGTAAAGGTGAGCGGGGCACCGGAAGGGGCTTTCGGACGATCGTTGCCTTTAAACCAGTCGAGCAGATCGGCATGAGCCGCAGGAGTAAGGGTCAGCGCAGTGGCGCTGATGCCAAGCATTTTCAGGATCTGGCGGCGCTGTAACATAAAGACAGACTCTGACGTTACGTCGGCTTCCGTCAGTTTTCGGTTTTTCATGGCATCCTCCGTCATGCGTTTTTCTAAGCATGACGGAGGAGAAGCGTTAGCGCGAATATGTCACGAAAAATTGAAGATTAGGCAATTTTCACCAGCGCACGGCCGTGGAACTGGTTGTCCATGATTTTACCGGCATATTCAGGTGCCTGACTGAGCGTAATCTCGGTGGCGCTCTGGGTATAGAATGCTTCCGGGAGGTCGCGCACCAGACGTTCCCAGGCTTCTGCACGACGGGCAGGCGGAGTCATCACGGAATCCACACCCTGCAGGCGGACGTTACGCAGAATAAATGGCATCACGGTGGTGGGCAGGGCAAATCCGCCCGCCAGTCCGCAGGCCGCCACGCAGCCGCCGTAGTTCATCTGCGCCAGCACTTTCGCCAGGACTTTGTCACCGACGGTATCCACTGCTCCCGCCCAGACCTGTTTTTCCAGCGGGCGGGTTTCGGCGAATTCGTCACGGCTGAGAATGCGGTTGGCGCCGAGCTGGCGCAGGTAATCGTGGGTGCTTTCACGACCGGACACCGCCGCGACCTGATAGCCAAGCTTGTGCAGTAGCGTCACCGCCGTGCTGCCCACGCCCCCGCTGGCGCCGGTGACGACAACTTCACCCGATTCAGGGCGGACGCCCGCGTCTTCCAGCGCCATCACGCACAGCATGGCGGTAAACCCTGCGGTACCGACGATCATCGCCTTGCGGCCATCCATGCCTTTTGGCATCGGCACCAGCCAGTCGCCCTTAACGCGCGCCTGCGTGGCCAGCCCGCCCCAGTGATTTTCACCTACGCCCCAGCCGGTGAGCAGCACCTGCTGGCCCGGGTGGAAGCGCGGATCCTCGCTGGTATGAACCCGGCCCGCGAAATCAATACCCGGCACCATAGGGAAATTTCGGATGATTTTACCCTTACCGGTAATCGCCAGCGCATCTTTGTAATTTAAACTGGACCAGTCGATATCGACGGTGACTTCGCCTTCCGGGAGGCGACTCTCTTCTACCGACTGCACTGAGGCAAGCGTTTTGCCGTCCTGCTGTTCTAAGATCAAAGCCTGCATACGGGGTCCTCTCGACTCATATGATTGGAAAATAATTTCTGAAGACTATACTCGCTCAGGGAAACGCAGTGCCGATTTAACGCAATAAATTGCCAGATACGCCCGATTTGGTAGTATGCCGCATCTCAAATGCAAGTTAGCGCTTACTCGCTACCCCATCAACCCACGGAGTAATCTCAAGGATGCGATTAACGACGAAGTTCTCGGCTTTTATCACCCTGCTAACGGGGTTAACGATTTTTGTCACCCTGTTTGGCTGCTCCTTAAGTTTTTATAATGCCATCCAGGACAAGCTGGTTAATCGGGTAGAGTCGGTTGCATCGGTTATAGATACGCGTTTGATTACGACTTCACTTCCGGCACTGTCGCCAGAGCTGGATGAGCTCATGGTGCCTGTTGATATTGTTCGGGTCGATATCCTCCAGGGAAAGCAGACAGTTTTCAGTCACACCCGGCGGGGGAGCTACCGTCCAGCCGGTACGGTCAGCCAGTATCGGGTAGTTACGGTCGATTCGCTTAAACATCCGGGTATGACCATTCGCATGGTCTATCAGGATCCGATGGCCAACTATTTCCACTCGTTGATGACCACCGCGCCTCTCACCATTGCTGTTGCTTTTATCGTGCTGCTTATTTTTCTGGCGGTTCGTTGGTTGCGCCGTCAGCTTGCCGGACAAGAATTGCTTGAAACACGCTCCGTAAGGATCCTGAACGGCGAGCGTGGCCCGCAGGTGCGGGGTTCGGTCTATGAATGGCCGGCGCGCACCAGTAGCGCACTGGATGTGTTGCTCTCAGAAATCCAGTTCGCCAGCGACCAGCGTAGCCGAATGGACACGCTCATCCGCTCTTACGCGGCACAGGATAATAAAACCGGTCTGAATAACCGTCTCTTTTTTGATAATCAGCTGGCAACGTTGTTGGATGACTCCGAAAAGGTGGGCACCCACGGCGTAGTCATGATGATCCGCTTGCCTGATTTCGATCTGCTGCGCGACACCTGGGGGCAGCGTGTGGCGGAAGAGAATCTCTTTACGCTGATCAATCTCCTGTCTACTTTTATCATGCGCTACCCGGGAGCCCTTCTGGCACGTTATCACCGGAGCGACTTTGCCGTGTTATTGCCGCACCGCACGTTAAAAGAGGCTGAAAGTATCGCCAGCCAGCTCCTGAAAGCCGTCGATGCGCTGCCGCAAAGCAAAATGCTCGACAGAGACGATATGGTGCATATGGGCATTTGCGCCTGGCGCGGTGGACAGTCAACCGAGCAGGTGATGGAGCATGCAGAGGCGGCCACGCGAAACGCCGTGCTGCAGGGGGCGAACGGATGGGCGATTTACGACGATTCGCTACCGGAGAAAGGGCGCGGAAACGTGCGCTGGCGTACTTTGATTGAGCAAATGCTCAGTCGCGGCGGGCCAAGGATCTATCAAAAACCGGCGGTCCTGAAAAATGGAAATGTGCACCACCGCGAGTTGATGTGCCGTATTTTTGACGGCTCGGAAGAGGTTATTTCTGCTGAATACCTGCCGATGGTGCTGCAATTTGGATTATCCGAAGAGTACGACCGCCAGCAGATAACCCGGGTGATTCCGTTTTTATCGTTTTGGCCGGAAGAAAACCTGGCATTACAGGTTACCGTGGAGTCGTTAATACGTCCGCGTTTTCAACGCTGGCTGCGCGATACTTTAATGCAATGCGAAAAATCGCAACGCAAACGCATTATTTTTGAACTTGCTGAGGCGGATGTAGGTCAACACATCAGCCGGTTGCGTCCGGTGGTGCGTTTGATCAATGCGTTGGGTGCACGAGTAGCGGTCACACAGGCCGGTTTAACGCTGGTCAGTACCCGTTGGATCAAGGAGCTGGATGTTGAGTTATTAAAGTTACATCCAGGTCTGGTAAGGAATATCGAAAAGCGCACGGAAAACCAGCTGCTGGTACAGAGTCTGGTGGAAGCATGCAAAGGAACGCAAACACAAGTATTTGCCACAGGCGTGCGTTCACGAAGTGAATGGCAGATGTTGACAGAGCGCGGTGTAACCGGAGGTCAGGGGGATTTTTTTGCCGCCTCTCAGCCGCTTGACACCAATGTGAAAAAATATTTGCAAAGATACTCTGTTTGACCTGCCGTTTAATTTGTTTTCACGTAGAATATCGCGCCTGTAGCTTTGAGTATGACGAGCAAAACGCCAGTGAACGACCTTTAACGGATTACAAATGAACATGAGGGACGCTGCTGTTTACTCAGCCCTGAGGGAATCCGGGGATGCATTTGTAACAAAGGAAACGTACTGCACAAATTTTCACCGCTGCAGATGATTTTTGCGCCTTGTCGCTGCTGCGTGTGGTTGGTAAAGTAAGCGGATTTTGTTTTCCGCCCCAGCTTTCAGGATTATCCCTTAGTATGTTGAAAAAATTTCGTGGCATGTTTTCCAATGACCTGTCCATTGACCTGGGTACCGCGAATACCCTTATCTATGTAAAAGGACAAGGCATCGTATTGAATGAGCCTTCTGTTGTGGCCATTCGTCAGGATCGTGCTGGCTCGCCAAAAAGCGTGGCCGCAGTGGGTCATGACGCGAAGCAGATGCTGGGTCGTACCCCTGGCAACATTGCCGCAATCCGCCCAATGAAAGACGGCGTTATCGCTGACTTCTTCGTGACTGAAAAAATGCTTCAGCACTTCATCAAGCAGGTTCACAGCAACAGCTTCATGCGTCCAAGCCCACGCGTGCTGGTGTGTGTGCCCGTTGGCGCCACTCAGGTTGAACGTCGCGCAATCCGTGAATCCGCACAGGGCGCTGGCGCACGTGAAGTGTTCCTGATTGAAGAACCAATGGCTGCGGCAATCGGTGCGGGTCTGCCTGTTTCCGAAGCGACCGGTTCTATGGTGGTGGATATCGGTGGTGGTACCACTGAAGTGGCCGTTATCTCCCTGAACGGCGTGGTGTACTCCTCTTCCGTGCGTATCGGTGGTGACCGTTTCGACGAAGCCATCATTAATTACGTGCGCCGTAACTACGGCTCTCTGATCGGTGAAGCCACCGCAGAGCGTATTAAGCACGAAATCGGTTCTGCTTACCCAGGCGATGAGGTTCGCGAAATCGAAGTTCGCGGGCGTAACCTGGCTGAAGGCGTTCCACGCGGCTTTACCCTGAACTCCAACGAAATCCTGGAAGCGCTGCAAGAGCCGCTGACCGGTATTGTGAGCGCGGTAATGGTTGCGCTGGAACAGTGCCCGCCAGAGCTGGCGTCCGATATCTCCGAGCGCGGTATGGTTCTGACCGGTGGTGGTGCGCTGCTGCGTAACCTCGACCGCCTGTTAATGGAAGAGACAGGAATTCCTGTCGTAGTTGCAGAAGATCCACTGACTTGCGTTGCCCGTGGTGGTGGCAAGGCGCTGGAAATGATCGACATGCACGGCGGCGACTTGTTCAGCGAAGAGTAGTCATTGTGAAAGGGTAGCGCATTGCTACCCTTTCTCTCTGACGCGAGAATACGCATAGCCTATGAAGCCAATTTTTAGCCGTGGCCCATCGCTACAGTTTCGCCTTATCCTGGCGGTTCTGGTTGCGCTTGGGGTCATTATTGCCGATAGCCGCCTCGGTACGTTCAGCCAGATCAGAACGTACATGGATACCGCCGTCAGTCCTTTCTACTTTGTATCAAATGGTCCCCGTGAACTGCTCGACTCCGTTTCTCAAACGCTGTCTTCACGCGATCAACTCGAACTCGAAAACCGGGCATTACGTCAGGAACTGCTGCTGAAAAACAGCGAACTGCTGATGCTGGGACAGTACAAGCAGGAAAACGCGCGTCTGCGCGAGCTGCTTGGCTCGCCGCTGCGTCAGGATGAGCAGAAAATGGTCACGCAGGTGATCTCTACCGTCAACGATCCTTACAGCGATCAGGTGGTGATCGACAAAGGCAGCGTCAACGGTGTATACGAAGGCCAGCCTGTTATCAGTGATAAAGGCGTTGTGGGTCAGGTCGTGGCGGTTGCCAAACTGACCAGCCGCGTGCTGCTGATTTGTGATGCCACCCATGCGCTGCCGATTCAGGTTCTGCGTAACGACATTCGCGTGATTGCGGCCGGTAACGGCTGTACGGACGATCTGCAACTCGAACATCTGCCTGCCAACACGGACATCCGTGTGGGTGACGTGCTGGTGACGTCAGGTCTGGGCGGACGCTTCCCTGAAGGATACCCCGTTGCGGTTGTCTCTTCCGTGAAGCTGGATACGCAACGTGCGTATACCGTCATCCAGGCGCGTCCGACCGCCGGTTTACAGCGTCTGCGCTACCTGCTGCTGCTGTGGGGGGCCGATCGTAACGGCGCCAATCCGATGACGCCTGAAGATGTGCATCGCGTGGCGAATGAGCGTCTGATGCAGATGATGCCTCAGGTTCTCCCTGCGCCAGACGCGATGGGGCCGCCTGCGCCTGTACCGGCTCCTGCTACGGGATTAACGCAGCCGCCACCGCCACCTCAAGTCTCGGGTGGAGGGCAGTAGTGGCAAGTTATCGTAGCCAGGGACGCTGGGTTATCTGGCTCTCATTTCTTATCGCATTGTTGCTGCAAATCATGCCCTGGCCGGACGACATCCTCGTTTTCCGGCCAAACTGGGTATTGCTCATTTTGCTCTACTGGATCCTCGCCCTGCCGCACCGCGTAAATGTGGGCACAGGTTTTGTGATGGGTGCCATACTGGATCTCATTAGTGGCTCTACGCTTGGCGTACGTGCGTTATCCATGAGCATTATTGCGTACCTCGTCGCACTCAAATTCCAGCTCTTTCGTAACCTCGCGCTCTGGCAACAGGCGCTGGTGGTGATGTTGTTGTCACTTGCTGCGGATATCGTTGTTTTCTGGGCAGAGTTTTTAGTGATCAACGTCTCTTTCCGACCGGAAGTGTTCTGGAGTAGTGTAGTAAACGGTGTGCTCTGGCCATGGCTGTTCCTGCTGATGCGTAAAATTCGCCAGCAGTTTGCCGTGCAGTAAAAGGTTTCTATGACGTCTATCTATCTTGCCTCTGGTTCTCCGCGTCGTCAGGAGTTGCTCACTCAGTTGGGCGTCTCCTTTGAACGTATCGTTACGGGTATTGAAGAGAAACGTGCTGAGGGTGAAAGTGCTCAGCAGTATGTTTCCCGCCTGGCACGTGAAAAAGCGCAGGCTGGCGTGGCGCAAACGCCGCGTGACCTTCCGGTTCTGGGGGCGGATACCATCGTTATCCTTAACGGTGAAGTGCTGGAGAAACCGCATGACGCTGACCATGCAGCGCGAATGCTACGTAAAATGTCCGGGCAAACGCACCAGGTGATGACGGCCGTTGCGCTGGCGGACAGTCAAAACGTGCTGGATTGCCTGGTCGTGACGGACGTGACGTTCAGAGTGCTTACCGACGACGAGATCGCCGCTTACATTGCCAGCGGTGAACCGATGGATAAAGCAGGTGCATACGGTATTCAAGGGTTGGGTGGCTGTTTTGTCAGGAAGATTAATGGCAGCTATCACGCCGTAGTCGGCTTACCGCTGGTGGAAACGTATGAGTTGCTGAGCAATTTTAACTCACTGCGTGAGGGAAGGGATAATTATGACGGCTGAATTGTTGGTAAACGTAACGCCCTCGGAAACCCGTGTGGCCTACATTGATGGTGGCATTCTTCAGGAAATTCATATTGAGCGTGAAGCGCGACGCGGAATCGTAGGCAATATCTACAAAGGTCGTGTCAGTCGTGTACTACCGGGTATGCAGGCGGCTTTTGTAGATATTGGGCTCGATAAGGCGGCATTTCTTCATGCTTCAGACATCATGCCGCACACCGAGTGCGTGGCAGGTGAAGAGCAAAAACAGTTTGCCGTCCGCGACATCTCCGAGCTGGTGCGTCAGGGCCAGGATCTGATGGTGCAGGTGGTGAAAGATCCTCTGGGGACCAAAGGTGCCCGTCTGACCACCGACATCACGTTACCTTCCCGCTACCTGGTCTTTATGCCGGGTGCATCGCACGTGGGGGTTTCCCAACGTATTGAGAGCGAAACCGAACGCGAACGTCTGAAAAAAGTCGTCAGCGCCTACTGCGACGAACAGGGCGGGTTTATCATCCGTACCGCCGCGGAAGGGATCAGCGAAGAAGACCTGGCCTCCGATGCGGCCTACCTCAAGCGAGTCTGGACCAAAGTGATGGAGCGTAAAAAACGCAACCAGACCCGCTATCAGCTGTACGGCGAGCTGGCGCTCGCGCAGCGTGTTCTGCGTGATTTCGCCGACGCGCAGCTTGACCGCATTCGCGTGGATTCCCGCCTGACCTATGAAGCGCTGCTGGAATTTACCGCCGAGTACATCCCGGAAATGCCGGGCCTGCTGGAGCATTACTCTGGCCGCCAGCCGATTTTCGATCTCTATGATGTCGAAAACGAAATCCAGCGCGCGCTGGAGCGTAAGGTCGAGCTGAAATCAGGCGGCTATCTGATCATCGATCAGACCGAAGCAATGACGACCGTGGATATCAACACCGGGGCGTTTGTCGGCCATCGCAATCTGGATGACACCATTTTCAACACCAATATCGAAGCCACGCAGGCCATTGCTCGCCAGCTTCGTCTGCGCAATCTGGGCGGCATTATCATCATCGATTTTATCGATATGAGTAATGAAGACCATCGCCGTCGCGTGCTGCACTCGCTTGAGCAGGCGCTGAGTAAAGATCGCGTGAAAACCAGCATCAACGGCTTCTCTCAACTGGGTCTGGTGGAAATGACCCGGAAACGGACCCGCGAAAGCGTGGAACATGTGCTGTGTAACGAATGTCCAACCTGCCACGGACGCGGTACGGTAAAGACGGTTGAGACCGTCTGCTATGAAATCATGCGGGAAATCGTGCGTGTGCATCATGCCTACGACTCAGACCGTTTTCTGGTCTATGCTTCCCCTGCGGTGGCGGAAGCCCTGAAAGGGGAAGAGTCGCACGCGCTGGCGGAAGTGGAAATCTTTGTCGGCAAGCAGGTAAAAGTACAAATCGAACCGCTCTATAACCAGGAGCAGTTTGACGTCGTAATGATGTAAAGCGCAGTTCGCTGCGAGACCAAAGCTGACAAGGAGAGATGCGTGAGGCGATTGCCGGGGATTTTACTGCTTACAGGGGCAACGCTGGTCGTGATTGTCGCGTTGCTCGTGAGCGGGCTACGCCTCGTTCTGCCGCATCTGGATAGCTGGCGTCCGCAGGTGCTGGCGAAAATCGAATCCGCCACCGGCGTGCCGGTGGACGTCAGCCAGATCAGTGCGAGCTGGCAGAACTTCGGTCCAACGCTCGATGCGCGGGATATCAATGCCAGCCTGAAAGACGGCGGCCATCTGAAAATTAAACGCGTAACGCTGGCGCTGGATGTCTGGCAAAGCCTGCTGCATCTGCGCTGGCAGTTTCGCGACCTCACCTTCTGGCAACTCCAGTTCCTGACCAATACGCCGCTGCGCAGTGGCGACGGCGCTCAGGGACTGGAAACCAACCGCATCAGCGATCTCTTCCTGCGCCAGTTCGATCACTTTGATCTCCGCGACAGCGAGGTGAGCTTTATTACTCTTTCGGGGCAGCGCGCCGAGCTGGCGATCCCGCAGCTGACCTGGCTGAACGGTAAAGACCGTCATCGTGCCGAGGGACAGGTGAATCTCTCCAGCCTGAATGGGCAGCATGGCGTGATGCAGGTGCGTATGGATCTGCGTGACGACAATGAACTACTGAACAACGGTAAGGTGTGGCTGCAGGCCGACGATGTGGATGTGAAACCCTGGCTGGGTGACTGGCTGCAGCAAAACATGCAGCTGGAAACCGCGCGTTTCAGCCTTGAAGGCTGGATGACGCTGACAAACGGGGAATTCGCCAGCGGTGACATCTGGCTGAAGCAGGGGGGCGCGAGCTGGAAAGCGGAGAACCAGCAGCATCAGCTTTCCGTGGATAATCTCACTGCACACGTGACTCAGGAGAAAGAAGGCTGGCAGTTTGCTATTCCCGATACGCGCATCACCATGGACAACAAGCCGTGGCCGCGCGGTGCGCTGACGCTGGCCTGGATGCCGGAACAGGATGTCGGCGGGGCAAGCAGCAAACGCAGTGACGAGCTACGTATTCGAGCCAGCAATCTGGATCTGACCGCCATCGAAGGGCTGCGCTCAATGGCCGCAAAACTTTCGCCTGACCTGGGTGAGATCTGGCTGGCCACGCAGCCGAGCGGAACGATCGACGCCCTGGGGCTGGACATCCCGCTTCAGGCGACGGAAAAAACGCGCTTCCAGGCCACATGGAAAGATCTGGCGTGGAAGCAGTGGAAACTGCTGCCAGGCGCAGAACACTTCAGCGGCAAACTGGAAGGTAGCGTGGAAAACGGCAGGCTGACGGTCGATATGCACGACGCTAAAATGCCGTATGAAACCGTCTTCCGCGCTCCTCTGGAAATCGAGCATGGCAACGTTACGCTGAACTGGCTTAAAAATGACAAAGGTTTTCAGCTTGATGGCCGCGATATTGATGTCAAAGCCAAAGCTGTTCATGCGCGCGGGGATTTCCGCTATCTGAAGCCCGAAGGCGATGAGCCGTGGCTGGGTATTCTTGCAGGGATCAGCACTAGCGACGGCTCGCAGGCCTGGCGCTACTTCCCGGAAAACCTGATGGGCAAAGCGCTGGTGGATTACCTGAGCGGCGCGATCCAGGGCGGGCAGGCGGATAACGCCACGCTGGCCTATGGCGGTAATCCGCACCTGTTCCCTTACAAGCATAATGAAGGCCAGTTCCAGGTGCTGGTGCCGCTGCACAACGCCACCTTCGCCTTCCAGCCGGGCTGGCCCGCCCTGAAAAATCTGGATATTGAACTCAACTTCCTCAATGACGGATTGTGGATGAAGTCAGACAGCGTTGCGCTGGGTGGCGTGACGGCCAGCAATCTGACGGCAAATATACCGGACTATTCCAAAGAAAAGCTGCTTATCGATGCGGATATCAACGGCCCGGGCAAGGCGGTTGGACCGTACTTTGAGGAGACGCCGTTGGATGATTCACTGGGCGCCACTCTTAATGAGCTACAGTTGGATGGTGATGTAAGTGCTCGCTTACATCTGGATATCCCGCTGGACGGTGAGATGACCACTGCGAAAGGCGATGTTCGTTTGAACAACAATAGCCTGTACATCAAACCGCTCGACAGCACGCTAAAAAACCTCACGGGGCAGTTCAGCTTCGTGAACGGCAACCTGAAGAGTGAGCCACTTAAAGCAAACTGGTTCAATCAGCCCGTCAATATTGATTTCTCCACCACCGAAGGGGAAAAGGCCTATCAGGTGGCGGTTAATCTGGATGCTAACTGGCAGCCTGCCAGAATGGAGGTTTTGCCAAAACCAATCGCGCAATCGGTGGATGGCGCCGTTTCCTGGAACGGTAAGGTCGCTATCGATCTGCCTTATCACGCCAGCGCCCGCTATAAGGTCGATATCACTGGCGACCTGAAAAACATCAGCAGCCAGCTTCCCGCGCCGCTGGATAAACACGCCGGGCAGGCGCTGCCAGTGAAGCTCAACGTTGATGGCAACCTCAATAGCTTCGCGCTGACCGGCAGCGCAGGCGAGACGAACCACTTCAACAGCCGCTGGCTGCTTAACCGCAAGCTTACGCTCGACAGGGCCATCTGGACGACTGACAGCCGCACCACGCCGCCGCTGCCGGATCGTGAAGGTATTGAACTCAACCTTCCGCCAATGGATGGTGCCGAATGGCTTGCGCTCTTCCAGAAAGGCGTGGGGCAGAACGTAGACGAGACCGCTCAGTTCCCGCAGACCGTTACCCTGCGTACGCCTGCGCTGACGCTGGGTGGACAGCGGTGGAACAACCTGAGCATTGTCTCTCAGCCGACGAGCAACGGGACAAAGGTAGAGGCTCAGGGCAGGGAAATTAACGCCACGTTAAATATGCGCGATAACGCGCCGTGGCTGGCCGCGATCCGCTACCTCTACTACAACCCGACAGTCGCGAGCAGTAAAGACCAGCCCGCAGGCCCGTCGCCGTTCAGTAACGCTTCCCGCATTGATTTCAGCGGCTGGCCCGATCTGCAGCTACGCTGCGCTGAATGCTGGCTGTGGGGGCAAAAGTACGGACGCATTGACGGAGATGTTGCCATCAAAGGCAATACGTTGAGCCTGACCGGTGGGCTGGTCGATACCGGCTTTGGTCGCCTGACGGCGGCGGGCGAATGGGTCAATAACCCAGGCGAGCAGCGCACCTCGCTGAAAGGCGACATCAAGGGCAACAAGCTGGACGCCGCGGCTAACTTCTTTGGCATCAGCACACCGCTTCGCGGCTCGTCATTTGACGTCAATTACGATCTGCACTGGCGCGCGGCGCCGTGGAAGCCGGATGAGGCTTCGCTTAACGGTATTCTGAAAACCCACTTCGGCAAAGGTGAGATCGCCGACGTGAGCACGGGGCGCGCCGGGCAGATCCTGCGCCTCCTCAGCTTTGATGCCCTGCTGCGCAAGCTGCGCTTCGATTTCAGCGATACCTTCAGCGAAGGTTTCTACTACGACTCCATCCGCAGTACGGCGTGGATCAAGGACGGCGTTCTGCATACGGACGATACGCTGGTGGATGGCCTGGAAGCGGACATTGCCATGAAAGGCTCAGTCAACCTCGTGCGCCGCGAGCTGGATATGGAAGCCGTGGTGGCACCGGAAATTTCCGCGAGCGTGGGCGTTGCGGCTGCCTTTGTGGTGAACCCGATTGTCGGTGCGGCGGTATTTGCCGCCAGCAAAGTGCTGGGGCCGCTGTGGAGCAAGGTCTCCATTCTGCGCTACCGCATCACCGGTCCGATCGATAAACCGCAGATTAACGAGGTGCTGCGCCAGCCGCGCAAAGATGCACAGCAATGATTTGACGTGGGCAGGTAATTGCCTCACTCTCAATAAATACGATCTTTATACCGCCACGGGCGGCAACGAACGAGTAGCAATACGATGAGTCTGAACCTGGTAAGTGAACATTTGCTCGCAGCGAACGGCCTGAGCCATCAGGACCTGTTCTCCATTCTTGGTCAACTGACCGAACGTCGTCTCGACTACGGCGATCTCTATTTCCAGTCGAGCTATCACGAATCCTGGGTTTTAGAAGACAGCATCATCAAAGATGGCTCCTACAACATTGACCAGGGCGTCGGCGTGCGTGCCGTCAGCGGCGAGAAAACCGGTTTTGCCTATGCGGATCAGATTAGCCTGGCTGCCCTGGAGCAGAGCGCGCAGGCCGCGCGCACCATTGTGCGTGATGCGGGCGATGGCCGCGTGAAAACCCTGGGAGAAGTGCAGCACGCTGCGCTCTATACCAGCATCGATCCGCTGCAGAGCATGAGCCGTGAAGAGAAGCTGGATATCCTGCGTCGCGTGGACAAAGTCGCCCGCGCGGCGGACAAACGCGTGCAGGAAGTGTCTGCCAGCCTGAGCGGAGTCTATGAGTTGATTCTGGTGGCGGCAACGGACGGCACACTGGCCGCTGATGTGCGTCCGCTGGTGCGTCTCTCCATCAGCGTGCAGGTCGATGAGGACGGCAAACGCGAGCGCGGCTCAAGCGGCGGCGGCGGTCGTTTTGGCTATGACTGGTTCCTGGGCGACGTCGACGGTGAAGCGCGCGCTGACGCGTGGGCAAAAGAAGCCGTGCGCATGGCGCTGGTGAATCTGAATGCCGTCGCGGCACCGGCGGGGTCATTCCCGGTTGTGCTGGGCGCTGGCTGGCCGGGCGTACTGTTGCACGAGGCGGTAGGACACGGCCTGGAAGGCGATTTCAACCGTCGCGGGACGTCCGTGTTCAGCGGTCAGATCGGGCAGCTTGTCTCCTCGGAACTGTGCACCGTGGTGGATGACGGCACCATGCGCGATCGCCGTGGTTCGGTGGCTATCGACGATGAAGGTACGCCAGGCCAGTACAACGTGCTGATTGAAAACGGCGTGCTGAAAGGCTACATGCAGGACAAACTCAACGCGCGCCTGATGGGCGTTGCGCCGACGGGTAACGGACGTCGTGAATCCTACGCGCACCTGCCGATGCCGCGCATGACCAACACCTATATGCTGCCGGGCCAGTCTACGCCGCAGGAGATTATCGAATCCGTCGATTACGGGATCTTCGCGCCAAACTTTGGCGGCGGCCAGGTGGACATCACCTCCGGTAAGTTTGTTTTCTCCACGTCAGAAGCGTATCTGATCGAGAAAGGCAAAGTGACTAAAGCGGTGAAGGGCGCGACGCTGATTGGCTCCGGTATTGAAGCCATGCAGCAGATCTCCATGGTCGGTAACGATCTGAAGCTGGATAACGGCGTGGGCGTCTGCGGTAAAGAGGGCCAGAGCCTGCCGGTTGGCGTGGGCCAGCCAACGCTGAAAGTGGACAACCTGACGGTGGGCGGCACAGCCTGACCTGACCATGCATAAAAAAAGGCGCTACTGATGTAGCGCCTTTTTTTTAACGTAAGTTACCCAGCGGTATCTCCGGATCCGGCTCGTGAGTGATGCGATTACGCAAATCACGGCGAATGATTTCGATCGACCAGAACCAGACCAGATGGCCCACGATCTCTGACACGTGTTCATACCACGGCAGCTCAAAGAGCGGTGGCGTCAGCCCCATCAGCGGGAAGGAGATCATATGAACAAAAAGCTGAGCTAACGCACCTGCCAGCAAACCCTGCCAGAGTTTAATTTTCGGGAAGACTTCAGCAACTACGCAATAACCTACGGCGAACACGATTGAGAAAATAATATGTGTTACGCCGACCCAGTTAAATATATGTCCGGCAAATGTATAAACCGCCGCATTAGGATCGACGACGCCCAGCCAGTCGCGTAAAAAAACATAAGGTGGGTTTAAAAAATTGCGGGAACAGTCAATCTGACTTGCTGCCCGTAATAATTGCTCTGGCCCGCATGCGCCGGTAAATAAATCTGTCGGGCTGCGAGGTGGAAGCGGCACCTCGGCCCCCCATTTGACAAACGCGGAGACAATCCCGGCAATCAAACCAATGAACGCGGCGAGTCCATAGCGCCTGCGCGACGGCGGTGTTTGTTCGAATATATTCATTTCTTTTCCTTGTTTAACGTCATCCTGCGGAATACATTTTATTATTCATGTTGGTAACAAATATATAACAGTCTGATGCTCAGACTGCTTATAAGGTAAATGGCGGGTGGCGGGAGTGTCAATTAGCCATTCCTGAGAGGAGGGCGCAAATATTCCGAAATGAATGTGAGTACCATCCGGGACATATTTATGCCAAATATGATTGCAGCGATTATCTTGTTACTCCTTTCTTCTTGCCCGCATTCCCTGAAAAAGCTCCGCCACTTCGACAAAATAGTCGGTCAGATAGTTAATGCACACCTGTACCTTGAGAGGCAGTTTGTCCTTCTCGGTATACAGAGCGTAGACCGGACGCGGATCGGACTGGTAACGCGGGAAGAGGATCTCCAGTACGCCGCTGTTGATCTCATTGATCACCCACATTAGCGGCACGTAAGCGATCCCGGCCCCGGCCACCAGCCAGCGGGAGATGGTCATCGGATCGTTGGTGACGAACCGACCTTCCGGAAGCAGTTTGGTGGAAATCCCTTCCGGAGCAATCAGTTCGAATTCGTTATCCGGGCGCACGCTGTATTCCAGCCACGAGTGGTTGCTGAGATCGGCAGGCTTCTCCGGAACGCCGTACTGCGCCAGATAGCTTTTTGAGGCGCAGACCACCATCGGCATGCTCCCCAGACGACGCGAAAAGAGGCTCGAGTCCTGTAACGCCCCGACGCGGATCACCACATCTAATCCGTCGGCGATCAGGTCCGGCGCGGGGATGCCCGTCACCAGATTTACCGTTAAACCCGGATACTCTTTCAGCATTTCCGCCGTCATGGCAGCGAGAACATTTTGTGCCATAGTTGAAGAACACCCAATGCGCAGCGTACCGATGGGGGTGTTATTGAAAGCGTAGAGCTGTTCGTGCACATCCTGCACTTCGTGCATCATTCGGCGGCAGCCCTGGTAATAAATTTTACCGGCTTCCGTCAGGCCGATGCTGCGGGTACTGCGGTTGAGCAGCTTCACCTGCAGCTCATCTTCCAGTTTTGACACCGTCTGGCTGATGGAGGAGACACTCATCTGCAATTGACGCGCAGCGGCGGTAAATGAGCCGAGCTCCACCACTTTGGCGAAGACGGACATGCGTTTTAAACGTTCCATTGTTCACTCTGGCTTAAAAGTGATTTAGATCACATATTATAGATAACAGCATAACAGTTACGTTAATATATTATTAATTACATAACGGCTGCGCCATTCTCGCCCGGCGTTTCTTGCTCTCCTGCGATGGCGTGCGCTAAAAAAAATCTGAAGCCTGCACTCTCTCTTATCAAGGTCAACATGAGTCTGTTTCCTGTAATCGTGGTGTTCGGTCTGTCGTTCCCACCGATATTTTTCGAGCTTCTTTTATCACTGGCGATCTTCTGGCTGGTGCGCAAGGTGCTGGTCCCTACCGGGATCTATGATTTCGTCTGGCACCCTGCATTGTTCAATACCGCGCTGTATTGCTGCCTGTTCTATCTGATATCGCGCATGTTTGTCTGAGGTTGATGTGAAAACGCTAATAAGAAAAGTCTCCCGCACTGCCATCACCATGGCGCTGGTCGTTCTGGCGTTTATCGCCATTTTCCGCGCCTGGGTTTATTACACTGAATCACCGTGGACGCGCGATGCGCGTTTCAGCGCCGATGTGGTGGCGATTGCCCCCGACGTGGCCGGTCTTATCACGGCGGTCAACGTCCACGATAACCAACTGGTGAAAAAAGATCAGGTTTTGTTCACCATTGACCAGCCTCGCTATCAAAAAGCGTTAGAAGAAGCGGAAGCGGACGTGGCCTATTACCAGGCACTGGCTGCGGAGAAACGCCGCGAGGCAGGCCGCCGTAACCAGCTGGGCGTTCAGGCAATGTCCCGCGAAGAGATTGATCAGTCCAACAACGTGCTGCAAACCGTGCTGCACCAGCTGGCGAAAGCGCAGGCAACGCGCGATCTGGCGAAGCTCGATCTGGAACGCACCGTGATCCGCGCGCCGTCCGATGGCTGGGTGACCAACCTTAACGTCTATGCCGGGGAATTCATTACCCGTGGCTCAACCGCCGTGGCGCTGGTGAAACAGAACTCCTTCTACGTACTCGCCTATATGGAAGAGACCAAGCTGGAAGGCGTACGTCCGGGCTACCGGGCAGAAATTACGCCGCTGGGCAGCAATCGCGTCTTTAAAGGTACTGTCGACAGCGTCGCCGCAGGGGTGACTAACTCCAGCAGCTCTAACGATACCAAAGGGATGGCAACGGTGGATTCCAACCTCGAGTGGGTACGTCTGGCCCAGCGCGTGCCGGTCCGTATCCACCTGGACGAACAGCAGGGCAATCTGTGGCCTGCGGGCACCACGGCGACGGTGGTGATTACCGGTGAAAAAGATCGGGATGCCAGCCAGGACTCGTTCTTCCGTAAAATCGCCCACCGCCTGCGCGAGTTTGGTTAATCGTTATGGGTATTTTCTCCATCGCCAGCCAGCACATTCGCTTCGCCGTGAAGCTGGCATGTGCCATCGTGCTGGCGCTGTTTGTTGGCTTCCACTTCCAGCTGGAAACGCCCCGCTGGGCGGTGCTGACGGCTGCTATCGTTGCGGCTGGCCCCGCCTTTGCCGCGGGCGGTGAACCCTATTCTGGCGCGATCCGCTACCGGGGTATGCTGCGTATCGTCGGAACGTTTATCGGCTGTTTCGCGGCGCTCACCATTATTATTCTGATGATCCGCACCCCGCTGCTGATGCTGATGGTCTGCTGCATCTGGGCGGGTTTTTGTACCTGGATCTCGTCTCTGGTGAAGGTGGAGAACTCCTACGCCTGGGGGCTGGCGGGCTATACCGCGCTGATCATTGTCATCACCATTCAGTCCGAGCCGCTGCTTGCTCCGCAGTTCGCGGTTGAACGCTGCAGCGAGATTGTCATTGGTATCGTCTGCGCGATCGTTGCGGATCTGCTTTTCTCCCCGCGCTCCATCAAGCAGGAAGTGGACCGTGAGCTCGACGCGCTGATTGTTGCCCAGTACCAGCTGATGCAGTTGTGCATCAAGCACGGTGACAGCGAAGAGGTCGATAAAGCGTGGAGCGGCCTGGTGCGCCGCACGCAGGCGCTGGAAGGGATGCGCAGTAATCTCAATATGGAGTCTTCGCGCTGGGAACGGGCCAATCGTCGTCTGAAAGCGATCAATACCGTCTCGTTAACGCTGATCACCCAGGCGTGTGAAACCTACCTGATTCAGAACACTCGCCCCGAAGTGGTAACGGATACCTTCCGCGAACTGTTTGATGAGCCTGTGGAGACGGTGCAGGACGTGCATCGACAGCTTAAACGTATGCGTCGCGTTATCGCCTGGACGGGTGAGCGCGATACGCCGGTGACGATTTATACCTGGGTCGGTGCCGCGACGCGCTACCTGCTGCTTAAGCGCGGCGTGACGGGAAATACCAAAATCAGCGCGGCGGAAGAAGAGGTGCTGCAGGGCGAAGTGGTGATCAAGCCGGAATCCGCCGAGCGCCATCACGCTATGGTCAACTTCTGGCGAACCACGCTGGCCTGCATGCTCGGCACGCTGTTCTGGCTGTGGACCGGCTGGACGTCCGGTAGCGGTGCAATGGTCATGATTGCCGTCGTTACCGCGCTGGCGATGCGTCTGCCCAACCCGCGCATGGTCGCTATCGATTTTCTCTATGGCACCCTTGCCGCACTGCCCATTGGTGCGCTCTACTTCCTGGTGATTATCCCGTCGACGCAGCAAAGCATGCTTCTGCTCTGCATTAGCCTGGCGGTAATGGCATTCTTTATTGGGATAGAAGTGCAGAAGCGCCGCCTGGGATCGCTGGGTGCGCTGGCCAGTACCATAAACATTATTGTTCTGGATAACCCGATGACCTTCCATTTCAGCCAGTTCCTCGACAGCGCGTTAGGTCAGCTGGTGGGCTGTTTCCTGGCGATGATGGTGATTCTGCTGGTGCGGGATAACTCTCAGGCGCGGACCGGCCGTGTGCTGTTGAATCAGTTTGTGTCGGCTGCCGTTTCATCCATGACAACCAATGCCGCACGTCGTAAAGAGAACCACCTTCCGGCGCTTTATCAGCAGCTGTTTCTGCTGCTCAATAAATTCCCGGGGGACGTTGCCAGGTTCCGTCTGGCGTTAACCATGATCATCGCGCACCAGCGTCTGCGGAATGCGCCTGTGCCGGTTAACGACGATCTGTCTGCCTTCCACCGTCAGCTGCGGCGCACGGCCGACCATGTGATCGCGGCGTCCAGCGATGACAAACGGCGTCGCTATTTTAAACAGCTGCTTGAAGAGTTAGATATCTACCAGGAGAAGCTCAAGGTCTGGGATGCGCCGCCTCAGGTGACCGAGCCGGTCGGGCGATTGGTCTTCATGCTGCATCGCTACCAGAATGTCCTGACTGACAATTAAGTGAGATTAAAAACCGACGCCAAAAGCGTCGGTTTTTTTGTGGCTATACTTAGTCCTGCAGGCTCTTACATTCAGGAAGGGAGGACACATGACTACCCAGGCTCTCCAGGACAACATTCTTTTTCAAAACGGATATCTTGTTAACGGCATCTGGAAAACTCTCGACACCACGTTTGACGTGCTGAACCCGGCGACAGGTGAGGTGATCGCCAAAGTGGCGAAAGCCGGTAAAGCGGAAACCGAAGAAGCGATTGCCGCCGCGACCAAAGCCTTCCCCGCGTGGCGCGCCAAAACCGCGAAGGAGCGTTCGACGATCCTCTACCGCTGGTACGAGCTGATTATCGAAAACAAAAGCTGGCTTGGACGGCTAATGACCACCGAACAGGGCAAGCCCCTGAAAGAAGCCGAGGGCGAAGTAGAGTATGCCGCCAGCTTTATCCAGTGGTTTGCTGAGCAGGCCAAGCGCGCAAACGGTGAAATTATCCCTCCGGTTAAACCCGGCTCCCGCATTCTGGCGACCCGCGAGCCCATCGGCGTGGTTGCCGCCATTACGCCGTGGAACTTTCCGATGGCGATGCTCACCCGCAAGCTCGGCCCGGCGTTGGCCGCAGGCTGTACCGGCGTGATTAAACCCGCCAACAATACTCCGCTGAGCGCTTTTGCACTGCTCACGCTGGCGAAGCAGGCCGGTGTGCCAGACGGCGTACTCAATGCGGTGGCGGGCAATACGCATGAAATCAGCGACGCGATCATGGCCAGCCATGATGTGCGAAAAATCTCATTCACCGGGTCAACCTCTGTGGGGAAAACCCTGGTGCGCAACGCTGCCGAGACGATGAAGAAAGTGTCAATGGAGCTGGGGGGCAATGCGCCCTATATCGTTTTTGAGGATGCAGATATTGATGCAGCCGTTAAGGGCGCGATTGCGAACAAGTTCCGCAATGCCGGGCAGGTTTGCGTCAGCGTAAACCGTTTTTATATTCAGGAAACGGTCTATGACAAGTTTGTGAACCAGCTCGCCGATGCGGTAAACGCATTGAAAGTCGGCAACGGTCTGGAAGAGGGCGTCGTTGTTGGCCCACTGATTGACGCTTCCGCCGTCGATAAAGTACGCGAACATGTGGAAGATGCCGTTGCAAAAGGCGCCACGGTGCTGGCAGGCGGTAAAGCGCATTCTCTCGGCGGCAACTTCTGGATACCCACAGTACTCGGTGATTGTCATGAAGGGATGAAGCTGGCGGAAGAGGAGACGTTTGGCCCGGTGGCTGCCTGCTTCCGGTTTACGTCGGAAGATGAAGTGATTATGCGCGCCAACAACACGCCTTACGGGCTGGCAGCCTATTTCTACACTCAGAACCTGTCGCGCGTGTTCCGCGTCTCACAGGCGATTGAAAGCGGGATGATCGGGATCAACGAGTGTGCCGTCTCCACCGAACTGGGGCCGTTTGGCGGCGTAAAAGAGTCCGGGCTGGGGCGCGAAGGATCCGTGCTGGGGCTGGAAGAATTTCTGGAAGTCAAAACCCTGCATATCGGGGGATTATAATAGACAGGGCGGCATATTCCGCCCGCCTGTACCGGGTGGCTGGCAATGAAAACCTATACCTTTGATTTTGACGAAATCGACAGTCAGGACGACTTTTATCGAGAATTTACCCGGGTATTTAACCTGGAGCGGGAAAGCGTCACCAATCTGGATACGCTGTGGGATGTGGTTACCGGCAGTCAGTTGCCCTTACCGCTGGAGATCGAGTTCATTCATTTGCCCGACAAGCTGCGCAGACGCTTTGGCGCGCTGATCCTGCTGTTTGATGAAGCCGAAGAAGAGCTGGAAGGACAGTTGCGTTTTAATGCGCGACATTAAAAAAAGCCCCTGACCGTGAGGCCAGGGGCAAGTCGTATGCGCAGATACGACGAGGGTTTATTTATACAGTTCAGCAGTTGCGTGCCAGGTGTCACCGCTACGCGCCTCAATGATGCGATAAGAGGATGCACCTTTTTCTTCCGCTTTCTTGTTCAGCATCTCATGCATATCCATCGGAGACGTACCGACCGCGCCAATAGACACCGTGCCGATTGCCTCACGGGATTGCGCCTGATCTGCGTTGATGGAATCAGCCGCAAAAGCGCCGAATGACAGGACAGACAGGATACTCAGAGCCGCTACAGTAGTTTTGATTTTCATGATTCTTTACCTCGTCGAATTTTTTAGTGGGGTCTTGCTTTGTGACCCTCATCACAAAATCAAGTATACACTAATCACGCGATAAATTAATACCATGCTAATTGTTTCATGGGTAATTACGTGTTAACGGGAAAGATTTTTATAACCAAAACGCATAAAATTGGTTATTTTACCATCATATGTTGAGGGTTAATTCAATAAAATCATAAGGATATGATGCTTTGATTTTTTGTGCGGTTTTTTGCCTTAGCATTCACCAAGTGAATGTTAATGGCTGGTAAAAAGCACTATTTGTCAAAGTAAGGACAGTGGAAAAGAGGGGTTAACGTAGCGGGGGCAGAACAATCCCCGCAGCAGGCTGCGGGGAGGAGGATTACAGTTCCTGTTCGAACAGGACCAGAATCGCTTCGTAGAGATCCTTCACCGAAAAACCGTTTGCCGGAGTGGTAAAGATAGTGTCATCACCGGCGATGGTGCCGAGAATACCTTCCGCTTTACCTAATGAATCCAGCAGGCGAGCAATCAGCTGCGCCGCGCCCGGGCTGGTGTGAATAACCACCACGGCATCGTTATAGTCGATGTCGAGGACCAGGTTCTTCAGCGGGCTGGAGGTGGTCGGCACGCCAAGTTCAGCTGGCAGACAATAGACCATTTCCATTTTGGCATTGCGGGTACGCACTGCGCCAAACTTGGTTAACATGCGGGAGACTTTCGACTGATTGATGTTTTCGAAGCCTTGTTCCTGCAACGCCTGAACAATTTCTCCCTGAGAACTGAATTTCTCTTCTTTGAGTAGCGCTTTAAACGCCTTCACTAATTCTTCTTGCTTAGACGAGCTTCGCATAAGTCACCCGGAATATGACGATAGAAACAACATTATTATGCATGTGGATGAATTTTTATGCAAACTATCTACCTGGCGCCAGGCTGAAATAATGTTATGAAAGGGAGTGATTTTATCAGATTTCGTTATCGGAAAACATGCCTGGGTCACGCCGCGCAAATAAGCTTAAAAGTAAATTAAATGTTATCAAAATGATGTTGTTTTGGTGGTGTAGCAAGGTGTATTGTAACCACCTCTTATTTCGTTGCTGCCCGCTGCCCGATAGCATTCAGGCGAAGGTGAAAGACGCGCGACCTCAAATTCTTTAGCTACGAAAATTGTAATTATTTACTCGCTGAATTATGGTCGCCGCAACGGAGTTACAGATACTTAAAGTTAACCATAATAAGGAGTTTAGGATGAAAGTTGCAGTCCTCGGCGCTGCTGGTGGTATCGGCCAGGCGCTTGCCCTACTACTGAAAACCCAACTGCCTTCAGGCTCAGAACTCTCCCTGTACGATATTGCTCCGGTAACCCCAGGTGTGGCGGTTGACCTGAGCCACATCCCGACCGCTGTGAAAATCAAAGGCTTCTCCGGTGAAGATGCGCGTCCTGCGCTGCAGGGTGCTGACGTCGTACTGATCTCTGCGGGTGTGGCACGTAAACCTGGTATGGATCGTTCTGACCTGTTCAACGTCAACGCGGGCATCGTGAAAAACCTGGTTCAGCAGATCGCTGAAATCTGCCCGAAAGCCTGTATCGGTATCATCACTAACCCGGTGAACACCACCGTTGCTATCGCAGCAGAAGTGCTGAAGAAAGCGGGTGTTTACGACAAGAACAAACTGTTCGGCGTGACCACGCTGGATATCATCCGTTCCAACACCTTCGTCGCTGAGCTGAAAGGCAAGCAGCCAACGGAAGTGGAAGTGCCGGTTATCGGTGGTCACTCTGGCGTGACGATCCTGCCTCTGCTGTCGCAGATCCCAGGCGTGAGCTTTACCGAGCAGGAAGTGGCTGACCTGACTAAACGCATCCAGAACGCGGGCACCGAAGTGGTGGAAGCGAAGGCGGGTGGCGGATCCGCAACCCTGTCTATGGGTCAGGCGGCGGCGCGTTTCGGTCTGTCTCTGGTTCGTGCTCTGCAGGGCGAGAAAAATGTTGTTGAATGCGCTTACGTTGAAGGCGACGGCGAACACGCTCGCTTCTTCTCTCAGCCGCTGCTGCTGGGCCAAAACGGTATTGAAGAGCGTAAATCCATTGGTACGCTGAGCGCGTTTGAACAACACGCGATGGAAGGCATGCTGGATACGCTGAAGAAAGATATCACTCTGGGCGAAGAGTTCGTTAATAAGTAAAACGAACCTTCTCCCGGCAAAAAAAACGGAGCTTATCGCTCCGTTTTTTTATGCCTGTCAGTTAGTGGCCGGATATTCCTGAATCGTCACATGCAGCGTCAGTTTCTTATCGTTGCGCATGACTTCAACAGGGATGATAGAGCCCGGACGAATTTCCGCCACCTGGTCCATCGTCTCCAGCGCAGAGACCGCTGGCGTGCCGTTGACCGACACAATGACATCATTAACCTGAATACCCGCATTCGCGGCCGGGCCACCAGGCGACACTTCATTCACCACAATCCCCTGAATCTGGTCGATCCCACCGCCCTGGGTATGCATCGGTGCAATTTCCCGCCCGCCTATACCGATATATCCGCGGATCACGCGTCCATCGCGAATGAGCTTGTCCATGATCTTGGTTGCCAGCTGGAATGGAATCGCAAATCCAATCCCTTCCGGCGTCTCGCCATCGTTACTCTTATCGAACGAGAGGGTGTTGATGCCCATGAGCTCACCCAGTGAGTTCACCAGCGCGCCGCCGGAGTTACCGTGGTTGATAGAGGCATCGGTCTGAAGGAAATTCTGCCGCCCGGACGGGTTCAGGCCGATTCGACCGGTGGCGCTGATAATCCCCTGGGTAATGGTCTGGCCCAGATTGTACGGGTTACCTATCGCCAACACGACGTCGCCAATATGTGGCGTGCGTTTACGGTTGATCGGAATGGTGGGCAGGCCGCCCGTGGCGTTGATCTTCAGAACCGCCAGGTCGGTCAGGCTGTCCGAGCCCACGAGTAACGCTTCAAATACGCGACCATCCTGCAAGGCGACGATAATCTGGTCGGCATCGTTAATCACGTGCTTGTTGGTAATGATGTAGCCACGTTCATCCATAATTACGCCGGAGCCGAGCGTGCGGATCTCCAGCTGGTTATGGGCCGAGGTATTCAGTCCTCGGTTATAAACGTTGACCACGGCGGGTGCGGCACGGCGAACCGCCTGATTGTAAGTGGCAGGCGTTTCATCCGTACTGTCAAACTGGGGGGCCGTCAGCTTGTTGAACTGACGCAAAGACGGCATAGCCACCAGCAGCAGGGCAGCAACGATCAAACCGATAGCAATGGAACGAAAGAGCTTTAAAAGCATGATGCGCGTGTCGTTAAAAAATGAACGGTTTGCAGCATAACATGAGTTATCCGGACATCACATGCAGCGGTGATGTCCGGGGTCGCAAATGCTTAGCGCAATAAAATATAGATAGTCTCTTTGCCACGTATAACCTGCAGGGCAATGACCGTTGGCTTACTTTCCAGCACCTTGCGCATCTCTGCAATAGATTGCACGCGCGTGCGGTTCACGCCGATGATGACATCATCCTGATGCAGTCCCGCCTGTGCGGCAGGGCTGCTCTTCTCGACGGTGTCAATAGTAATGCCTTTCGTGCCGTCTTTAAGCTGGCCGTCGCTCAACGTCGCGCCTTGCAGGGCCGGGGCGATCAGCTCCGCGCTGGCGGAAGAAGAGGTGCTCTTATCCAGCGTGACTTCAACATCCAGCGGCTTGCCGTCGCGAATCAAACCGAGTTTCACTTTGGCGCCAGGCTCGGTGGTGGCAATGCGAGAACGCAGTTCTGCGAAGCTGTTCAGCGGCTTATCGTTCAGGCTGACGATGACATCGCCGGATTTCACGCCTGCTTTCGCCGACCCGGAATTTGGCAGCACTTCGCTGACAAACGCGCCGCGCTGGACGTTGACGTTAAAGGCTTTGGCGATATCCGCGCTCATCTCCATCCCTTTGATGCCCAGCAGTCCACGTTTGACTTCACCAAACTGAATAAGCTGTTGAGACAGGGTTTTGGCCATATTGCTCGGTATGGCAAAGCCAATCCCGATACTGCCGCCGCCGGGCGCGAGGATCGCCGTGTTGATACCAATAAGCTCACCATTCAGGTTGAGCAGCGCTCCACCCGAGTTACCGCGGTTAATTGACGCGTCGGTCTGAATAAAGTTTTCCAGCCCTTCCAGGTTCAGGCCGCTGCGCCCCAGTGCAGAGACGATCCCGGAAGTGGCAGTCTGGCCCAGACCGAAGGGGTTACCCACGGCAACGGCAAAATCGCCTACCCGCAGCGTGTCGGAGTCCGCAATGGTAATCTGCGTCAGGTTGCTGGGTTTCAGGATCTGCAGCAGCGCAATATCGCTCTGGTCATCGCCGCCGATCAGTTTGGCGTCAAATTCGCGGCCATCATTGAGCTGGACGCTGATCTTATCCGCCTGACTGATCACGTGGTTGTTGGTCAGGATATAGCCCTTGGCCGCATCAATGATCACCCCAGAGCCCAGTCCCTCAAATGGCTGCGCCTGCTGGTCGGGAGATTCATCACCGAAGTATTTCTTCAGTTCTTCCGGCACGCGCTGGCTTTGCCGCGCGGTGCCTTCGACCTGGACGCTGACCACGGCGGGCAGCACTTTTTCCAGCATCGGCGCGAGGCTAGGAATGGCTGCCTGTCCCGGCACCTGCGAAGGCAGCGCCGCGTGGGCAGGGAAGGACGCCGAGAGAGATAACCCGACACTTAACGCTAAAGCGCTCAACAGCTGGTTTTTTTTCTTCATTGATGCAGACTCTCGTATCCTGGAATGAAAGAAGCACGGCCCAAAAACATCTTGATGTTATTGAATTTTCAACCGCTGAACAATGAGGTGTTTGACTAAATAATAGCTGGGGACGGGAAGAAAAGACGGGCGCAAGAGATGCGCCCGTAAAATTTATTCATGTTTTGCGATTAATCGCGTTTTGCGCCACCGCGCAGCAGGCCGGACGCGCCGTCCGAATAGTCGCGTGGCATCTGAACCGGAGCCTGATCGTTACCCGCTTCAGAGTCTGCCAGACGGTTGCGGAACGGGTTCGTTTCTGCGGTCATTTCCGGCAGCAGGCTGCTGGAGCTTTTCGCCATATGTTGATACAGCTGGCGATAGTCGGTCGCCATGTTGTCCAGCAGCTCGGCGCTACGGGCAAAGTGGCTGACCAGCTCTTCACGATACTCTTCCAGTTCGGCTTTGTTCTTTTCCAGTTCGTACTGCAGTGACTGCTGCTGACGCAATTTGCGATTACCGAAACGCATGGCCACAGCACCGATGACGATGCCGACGACTAAACCGATTAGCGCATATTCCCAGGTCATGAACTTCTCCCGTTGTCTTGTTGTTCCGTAGGGTGTTGGCTCGGCTCCTGCCTGTGCCTGATAATGCCACTATAACCGCTATTTCCGTAGAAGTGGAATCCTGACGTATCATCGCGTAGTGTAGAACGGCCTTTTTTTCATCAGTCACGTCTGCTGGTGAGCGTTAATTGAAGGAATAACAATAAGATTATGCCAAACCTGTCCCCTGCATCGCGATATCAACTGGCCCTTAACGAGGGTACCCATCAGCCGGATGACGTTCAACGTGAGGCGGTAAGCCGTCTGGAGATGATTTATCAGGAACTCACGGCCAAACCCGCTGAAACCGAACAGAATGGCGGGCTAAAGGCGGCATTTGGGCGGTTGCTCGGAAAAAAAGCGCCACAGGCTCACGCGCCAGTGCACGGTTTATATATGTGGGGCGGGGTCGGTCGCGGTAAAACCTGGCTGATGGACATGTTCTACCAGAGCCTGCCGGGCACGCGTAAACAGCGCCTGCATTTTCACCGTTTTATGCTTCGGGTTCACGAGGAGCTGACGGCGCTGCAGGGCAAAAGCGATCCGCTGGAGATTGTGGCCGACCGCTTTAAGGCGGAAACGGACGTACTCTGCTTTGACGAATTTTATGTTTCCGATATTACGGATGCGATGCTGCTGGGCGGGTTGATGAAAGCGCTGTTTGCGCGCGGAATCACGCTGGTGGCCACGTCGAATATCCCGCCGGACGAGCTGTACCGCAACGGCCTGCAGCGGGCACGCTTCCTGCCCGCCATCGACGCCATTAAGCAGCACTGCGACATTATGAATGTTGATGCCGGTGTCGATTATCGTCTGCGCACGTTAACCCAGGCGCACCTGTGGCTCTCGCCGTTAAATGCAGAGACCACCCGCGAGATGGATACACTCTGGCTGGCGCTGGCGGGAGCAAAACGCGAGCACGCCCCGGAACTTGAGATTAACCATCGTCCGTTGCCTACGCTCGGCGTTGAAAACCAAACGCTGGCGGTCTCCTTTACGACGCTCTGTGTCGACGCCCGTAGCCAGCACGACTACATCGCGCTTTCGCGCCTGTTCCACACCGTGATGGTGCTGGATGTGCCGGTGATGACGCGCCTGATGGAAAGCGAAGCGCGACGCTTCATTGCGCTGGTGGACGAGTTTTACGAGCGCCACGTTAAGCTGGTGGTCAGCGCCGAGGTACCTTTATATGAGATTTACCAGGGCGAGCGGCTGAAGTTTGAGTTCCAGCGCTGCCTGTCGCGCCTGCAGGAGATGCAGAGCGAGGAATACCTGAAGCTGGAGCATATGCCATAATAAATGCCACCCTCTCCCTGAGAAGGGAGCCTTGTAGGCCGGGTAAGGCGCAGCCGCCACCCGGCATTTTCAGCCCCCTCGAAAAACCCATTCCAAATCACATTTAAGGGTCGATCTTTGACCTCAACTTCTCTATAATCTTGCGACCCCACGTTACGAGAAGGTTTTTTTCCCGAAACTTTCTATGTGTCGGCATGAGCTATTCGAAGGGGTAGGTTTGCCGGACTTTGTCGTGTGAACCTCAACTGACTAAACGTTTGGGTGTTCACCAACGTGTAACTTATTATTTGGGTAAGCTTTTAATGAAAACTTTTACAGCTAAACCAGAAACCGTACAGCGCGACTGGTATGTTGTTGACGCGACCGGTAAAACTCTGGGCCGTCTGGCTACTGAACTGGCTCGTCGCCTGCGCGGTAAGCACAAAGCGGAATACACTCCGCACGTTGATACCGGTGATTACATCATCGTTCTGAACGCTGATAAAGTTGCTGTAACCGGCAACAAGCGTACTGACAAAATGTACTATCACCACACTGGCCACATCGGTGGTATCAAAGAAGCGACCTTTGAAGAGATGATTGCTCGCCGTCCTGAGCGTGTGATTGAAATCGCGGTTAAAGGCATGCTGCCAAAAGGCCCGCTGGGTCGTGCTATGTTCCGTAAACTGAAAGTTTACGCAGGCAACGAGCACAACCACGCGGCACAGCAACCGCAAGTTCTTGACATCTAATCGGGATTATAGGCAATGGCTGAAAATCAATACTACGGCACTGGTCGCCGCAAAAGTTCCGCAGCTCGCGTTTTCATCAAACCGGGCAGTGGTAAAATCGTAATCAACCAGCGTTCTCTGGAACAGTACTTCGGTCGCGAAACTGCCCGCATGGTAGTTCGCCAGCCGCTGGAACTGGTTGATATGGTAGAAAAACTGGATCTGTACATCACCGTTAAAGGTGGTGGTATCTCCGGTCAGGCAGGTGCGATCCGTCACGGTATCACCCGCGCTCTGATGGAGTACGACGAATCCCTGCGTTCTGAACTGCGTAAAGCTGGCTTCGTTACTCGTGACGCGCGTCAGGTTGAACGTAAGAAAGTGGGTCTGCGTAAAGCACGTCGTCGTCCACAGTTCTCCAAACGTTAATCCATTCTGCTTACGCAGAACGATTGGCGAAAAAACCCGCTTCGGCGGGTTTTTTTATGGATAATGCGCAGGTTATCCACAACATGAATTGATATATCTCCTCTTTTTCCACATTTCCAGAATCCCCTCACCACAAAGCCATCAAAATCTGGTAAACTATCATCCAATTTTCTGCCCAAATATCGGTGAATACTCGATTTTTGTTCGATTCTTGAACAATGTGTTTTCTCTGGGATGGGCAATACATCATCTGGCTGGCCCTGGTGGGCTGGTAGCAGTAAAATTCTGAATATACCTGGAGGTTTTCATGGCTGTCGCTGCCAACAAACGTTCGGTAATGACGCTGTTTTCTGGTCCTACTGACATTTATAGCCATCAGGTTCGTATCGTGCTGGCCGAGAAGGGTGTCAGTTTTGAGATCGAGCATGTGGAAAAGGATAACCCTCCTCAGGATCTGATCGATCTCAACCCGAGCCAGAGCGTACCAACGCTGGTGGATCGCGAGCTGACCCTGTGGGAATCCCGTATCATTATGGAATACCTGGATGAGCGTTTCCCGCATCCGCCGCTGATGCCTGTTTACCCTGTTGCGCGTGGTGAAAGCCGCCTGTACATGCAGCGTATCGAAAAAGACTGGTATACGCTGATGAACGTTATCGTTAACGGTACGTCGTCTGAAGCGGATGCTGCGCGTAAACAACTGCGTGAAGAGCTGCTGGCAATCGCGCCAGTCTTTGGTCAAAAACCTTTCTTCCTGAGCGATGAGTTCAGCCTGGTGGATTGCTACCTGGCACCGCTGCTGTGGCGTCTGCCTACGCTGGGCGTAGAGTTCAGCGGTCCTGGCGCGAAAGAGCTGAAAGGCTATATGACTCGCGTATTCGAACGCGACTCTTTCCTGGCTTCTCTGACTGAGCCGGAACGTGAAATGCGTCTCGGCCGAGGCTAATGACTGTGGAAATGTCACAACTTTCCCCACGCCGTCCGTATCTGCTGCGCGCCTTCTATGAATGGCTGCTGGATAACCAGCTCACGCCGCACCTGGTTGTGGATGTGACGTTGCCGGGCGTGCTGGTTCCAATGGAATACGCACGTGACGGACAGATTGTGTTGAACATTGCGCCTCGCGCGGTGGGTAACCTGGAGCTGGCAAACGACGAAGTGCGCTTTAACGCGCGTTTTGGCGGCGTACCGCGTCAGGTTTCCGTACCACTGGCTGCGGTTCTGGCGATCTACGCACGTGAGAACGGTGCGGGTACCATGTTTGAGCCGGAAGCGGCGTATGACGAAGATGTTGCCAGCCTGAATGATGATGATGCTTCCGATGAGCGCGAAAGCGACACGGTGATGTCACTTATTGATGGCGACAAACCCGACGATCACGACGACAACGATCCTGATGACGATCCGCCTCCGCGCGGTGGCCGTCCGGCGCTGCGCGTAGTGAAATAATCAAACAGGCCCTCAGGGCCTGTTTTGCTTTCTGCCCCTTTTCGCCCCCTCTAATTTCCTGTGTTATGATGAGCCGTTTTCCTTATATGGCACCGGACTGCAATGAAACCGACCGATCTTAAAGCTGAAAACTCTGATGAAACTATTGGCCGCAGCCTGCATCGTCGTCCGCTGGCGCGCAAAAAGCTGTCTGATATGGTGGAAGAAGAGCTGGAGCAGATGATCCGCCGCAAGGAGTTCGCCCAGGGAGAACAACTGCCCTCCGAACGCGAGCTGATGGAGTTCTTCAACGTGGGCCGCCCTTCGGTGCGTGAGGCGCTGGCGGCGCTAAAGCGCAAAGGGCTGGTGCAGATCAACAACGGTGAACGTGCCCGCGTCTCCATGCCTTCAGCCGATACCATCATCAGCGAACTTTCTGGCATGGCGAAAGATTTCCTGACCCAGCCCGGCGGCATTGCCCATTTTGAGCAGCTACGCCTGTTCTTTGAATCCAGCCTCGTTCGATTTGCCGCTGAGTTTGCCACTGACGATCAAATCGCTCAGCTGACAAAAGCGCTGGAGATCAACAGCCAGTCTCTGGATGATAATACCCTGTTTATTCGATCTGACGTCGATTTCCACCGCGTGCTGGCGGAGATCCCCGGCAATCCGATCTTTAACGCGATCCACGTTGCGCTGCTCGACTGGCTGATCGCCGCGCGTCCGAAAGTGCCGGATGCCGAGCTGTATAAGCATAATGAAGTCAGCTATCGCCAGCATATTGCAATCGTCGATGCGATCCGCCGCCGCGATCCGGATGAGGCCGATCGCGCGCTCCAGACCCACCTCAACAGCGTTTCTGCCACCTGGCACGCTTTCGGCCAACATTCAAAAGCCAAAAAATAACGATCCTTTAGTGAAGCAGATCGCAATATAAGCGTTCTGTATTCCACTGCTGCTTAATTGATCTGGTATAACAGGTATAAAGGTATGTCGTTATAACAAACACACGATCGATTGAGGTAACTATGGCAACGCAATTACGCGGCGTAATGGCCGCACTCCTGACCCCGTTTACTCAGCAGCAAATGCTGGATAAAGAGAGCCTGCGCCGTCTGGTGCAGTTCAATATTGAGCAGGGCATCGACGGGCTTTATGTCGGTGGCTCAACGGGAGAGGCTTTTGTGCAAAGCCTTTCAGAACGCGAGCAGGTAATGGAGATCGTGGCGGATGAGGCGAAGGGGAAAATCACCCTCATCGCCCATGTTGGCTGTGTCAGCACCGCAGAAAGCCAGCAGCTGGCAACTGCTGCCGCCCGCTTTGGGTTTGACGCCGTGTCCGCCGTCACACCGTTCTACTATCCCTTCAGCTTTGAAGAACACTGCGACCACTACCGTGCAATTATTGACTCCGCTGATGGTTTGCCGATGGTGGTCTACAACATCCCTGCGTTGAGCGGCGTTAAGTTAACGCTGGAGCAGATCAACACGCTGGTGACGCTGCCGGGCGTCGGAGCGCTGAAGCAAACCTCTGGCGATCTCTTCCAGATGGAGCAGATCCGCCGCGCGCATCCGGATCTGGTGCTCTACAACGGCTACGACGAGATCTTCGCTTCCGGCCTGCTGGCAGGCGCTGACGGAGGGATCGGCAGTACGTACAACATTATGGGCTGGCGCTATCAGGCGATCGCTAAAGCGGTTCGGGAAGGGGATAACGCCACCGCGCAGCGTCTGCAGGGCGAGTGCAACAAGGTGATCGACCTGCTGATTGGCGCCGGCGTCTTCCGTGGTCTGAAAACGGTGCTGCACTATATGGACGTGCTCTCCGTACCGCTGTGCCGCAAGCCGTTTTCACCCGTGGACGAAAAATTCGTGCCCGCGCTAAAAGCCCTGGCAGAGCAGCTAATGGCGGAAAAACGCTAACGCATTACGTAGGCCGGGCAAGGCACAGCCGCCGTCCGGCAAAACGACAGAGAAATCGTCGGGAGAGTGAAATGAGTGTATCTACCCAAAGCATCCCGTGGTACCGCCATCTTAGCCGCCCGCAGTGGCGCGCCTTCTCCGCTGCCTGGCTGGGATATTTGCTTGATGGCTTCGATTTTGTACTGATTGCCTTAGTTCTGACGGAAGTGAAAAGCGAGTTCGGCCTGACGACGGTGGAAGCCGCGAGCCTGATTTCGGCGGCCTTTATCTCACGCTGGTTCGGTGGCCTGCTGCTGGGGGCGATGGGCGATCGCTATGGCCGCAAGCTGGCGATGATTACCAGCATTGTTCTTTTCTCCTGCGGCACCCTGGCCTGCGGGTTTGCGCCGGGTTACGTCACCATGTTTATCGCCAGAATGGTGATCGGCATGGGGATGGCGGGCGAATATGGTTCCAGCGCAACCTACGTGATCGAAAGCTGGCCAAAGCAGCTGCGCAACAAGGCGAGCGGCTTTTTGATTTCCGGTTTCTCCGTGGGGGCCGTCATCGCCGCGCAGGTCTACAGCCTCGTGGTCCCCGTCTGGGGCTGGCGCGCGCTGTTCTTAATCGGCATCTTGCCTATCGTCTTTGCCCTGTGGCTGCGCAAAAACATCCCGGAAGCCGAAGACTGGAAGGCGAAGCACGCTGGCAAAGCGCCGGTGCGCACGATGGTCGATATTCTTTATCGCGGTAAGTACCGCGTAATCAATATTGTCATGACGCTGTTTGCCGGTGCGGCGCTGTGGCTCTGCTTTGCCGGAGAGCTAAACAACGTCGGGATGGTGGTTATTCTGGGGCTGCTGTGCGCCGTCGTTTTTATCAGCTTTATGGTGCAAAGCAGCGGTAAACGCTGGCCCACTGGCGTAACGCTGATGGTTGTGGTGCTGTTTGCCTTTCTCTATTCGTGGCCGATTCAGGCGCTGCTGCCAACCTATTTGAAAACGGAGCTGGCCTACGATCCGGCTACGGTGGCCCGCGTGCTGTTCTTCAGCGGATTTGGCGCGGCGGTGGGCTGCTGCGTAGGCGGTTTTCTTGGCGACTGGCTGGGCACGCGTAAAGCGTACGTCTGCAGCCTGCTGGCCTCGCAGTTGCTTATTATTCCGGTGTTTGCGATCGGCGGCGCGAATATCTGGGTGCTCGGGCTGTTGCTCTTTTTCCAGCAGATGCTGGGTCAGGGCATTTCCGGGATCTTACCGAAGCTCATCGGCGGCTATTTCGATACCGACCAGCGTGCGGCCGGGCTTGGATTTACCTATAACGTCGGCGCGCTGGGCGGGGCGCTTGCACCGGTGATCGGCGCTCTACTGTCCCAGCGGATGGAGCTGGGAACCGCGCTGGGATCGCTCTCCTTTGGCCTCACGTTTGTCGTGATCCTGTTGATCGGCCTTGATATGCCGTCCCGCGTTCAGCGCTGGATCAGGCCGGAAGCGCTGCGCACTCACGACGCCATCGACGGTAAACCGCTGAGCGGAGCCTTTCCTGCGGGCGCGGTCAAACGCGAGCAGGTGATGAAATGACGACGCTGGCAATTGATATTGGCGGCACGAAGCTCGCTGCCGCCCTGGTTGAAGGGGGCGTTCTGTCGATGCGCAGGGCGTGCCCGACCCCCGGCAGCCAGACGCCGGGCGCGCTTGAGGAGGCGCTACGTGCCCTGGTTTTACCTCTGGTTAGGCATGCCGGGCGCGTGGCGGTGGCGTCGACAGGGATTATTCATAACGGCGTGCTCACCTCCATCAATCCGGCCAACCTGGGTGGCCTGGAGCAGTTTCCGCTGGTCGCCTTTCTGGAAGCCGCTACGCAATTACCGGTCACGGCGGTTAACGACGCGCAGTCCGCCGCATGGGCAGAGTTTTGCGCGCTGCCCGGGAGGGAAGATATGGTGTTCCTGACGGTTTCAACCGGCGTGGGCGGCGGCGTTGTACTCAATGGAAAACTTCAGACGGGCAGCGGGGGGCTGGCCGGGCATCTTGGGCATACGCTGGCCGATCCCGCCGGGCCGCTTTGTGGCTGTGGACGAAGAGGATGCATTGAAGCCATTGCTTCAGGCCGGGGCATAGCAGCTCAGGCGAAGGGTGAACTGGCAGGGCTGGATGCAAAGGCGATATTCAGCCGGAATACGCCGCAGGCTCGCAGGCTGGTGGCAAATTCGGCACACGCGCTGGCGCGACTGATCGCCGATGTTAAAGCCGTTACCGACTGTCAGGTTATCGTGGTCGGCGGCAGCGTGGGGCTGGCGGAAGGGTACCTACCTCTGGTGAGGGCCTGTTTATCGCAGGAGCCAGAAGTGTATCAGGTGCCTCTTCGGGCGGCGCATTATCGTCACGACGCCGGGCTATTGGGCGCGGCGCTGTTAGCGACAGGAGACGCGTTATGATGATGGGAGAGCTGCAGTCCCTGACATCGTCGGGCCTGCCTGCCGCACTGGTGAATGCTCTCACGCTGGCGGTTGCCGCCCGGCCAAAGGAGAAAGCGCCGGGTCACTACGAACTGCAGGGTGATGCGATCTTTATGAATGTTATGCAGTTTGCTACACAAGCTCCGGAGCTGAAAAAGGCAGAGCTGCACGCGGAGTATATTGATATCCAGCTCCTGTTAGCCGGTGAAGAGCGGATTCTGTTTGGCGTTGCGGAGTCCGCGCGCGGGTGTGAGGAAATGCATAGCGCCGGGGATTATCAGCTTTGCAGCCGCATCGAAGGGGAGCAGTCCGTAGCGTTAAGACCGGGGATGTTCGTGGTGTTTATGCCGGGGGAGCCGCATAAGCCAGGGTGCATCACCGACTCGGCGGGAGAGATTAAAAAGGCCGTGGTGAAGGTTCGCGCCAGCCTGTTAACCGCATAAAAAAAGCCGGATGGTTTTCCATCCGGCTCGATCTTTTACACTTCCAGGTAGTTCAGTATACCGTCAGCGGCTTTACGCCCTTCGGCAATCGCCGTTACCACCAGATCGGAACCGCGAACGATATCACCACCGGCGAAGATTTTCGGGTTGCTGGTCTGGAACGCGTTATCGCTGCCTTCTGGCGCAATCACGCGGCCCTGCGAATCCAGCTCAACGCTGTGCTTCGCCAGCCACTCCATGCTGTGAGGACGGAAACCGAACGCCATCACCACGGCATCGGCCGGGATCACGTGTTCAGAACCGGCGACGATCTCGGCGCGTCGACGGCCTTTCGCATCCGGTGCGCCCATCTCGGTACGCGCCATCATCACGCCGCTCACTTTACCGTTGGCATTCACTTCAATACCCAGAGGCTGGATGTTGAACTGGAACTCCACGCCCTCTTCACGCGCGTTTTTCACTTCGCGTTTAGAGCCCGGCATGTTCTCTTCGTCGCGACGGTAAGCACAAATGACGTGTGCCGCATTCTGACGAATGGAGGTACGCACGCAGTCCATCGCGGTATCACCGCCGCCCAGCACCACCACGCGTTTGCCTTCCATGCTGACGAACGGCTCATCGGCAGTTTCGCCGTAGCCCATGATCTGCTTGGTGTTGGCAATCAGGAACGGCAGCGCGTCGTACACGCCCGGCGCGTCTTCGTTCTCCAGACCACCGCGCATGGACTGATAGGTGCCCACGCCCAGGAACACGGCGTCGTAATCCTTCAGCAGGTCGTCGAGCTGCACGTCGCGGCCCACTTCCACGTTAAGTTTGAACTCAATGCCCATGCCGGTGAAGATTTCACGGCGACGGGTCATGACCTCTTTTTCCAGCTTGAAGGCCGGGATACCGAAGGTCAGCAGACCGCCGATCTCCGGATGACGGTCAAAGACTACCGCCTTCACGCCGTTGCGGGTCAGCACGTCCGCACAGGCCAGGCCCGCCGGGCCCGCGCCGATGATTGCCACACGCTTGTCGGTTTGACGCACGCCGGTCATATCCGGACGCCAGCCCATCTCGAACGCTTTATCGTTGATGTAGCGCTCGATGTTGCCGATGGTCACCGCGCCAAACTCGTCGTTCAGCGTACAGGAACCTTCACACAGACGGTCCTGAGGACACACGCGGCCACACACTTCCGGCAGGGTGTTGGTCTGGTGAGAGAGCTCGGCGGCTTCAAAAATACGTCCTTCGTTGGCCAGCTTCAGCCAGTTCGGGATGTAGTTATGTACCGGACATTTCCATTCGCAGTAAGGGTTACCGCAGGACAGGCAGCGGTCTGCCTGCGCTTTGGCCTGGCCCTCTGAAAACGGCTCGTAGATTTCAACAAATTCAATTTTGCGGATCTTCAGCGGTTTCTTTGGCGGATCAACACGCTGCAGGTCGATAAACTGGTATACGTTCTGGCTCATCTGAATTCCTTACTGCGCCTGCACGCGCAGCTCTGCTGCGCTACGACTACGGTGACCCAACAGGGCTTTAACATCGCTGGACTTCGGCTTAACCAGCGCGAATTTCGCAGAGAACGCCGGCCAGTTAGCCAGGATCTCCTCGCCGCGCGAAGAACCGGTATGCTGCACGTGTTCGGTAATCAAACCGCGCAGGTGTTCTTCGTGGATAGCCAGCGTGTCAACGTCCAGCACTTCCACCAGCTCCGGGTTCACGCGTTTGCGGAACTCACCGTCTTCGTCCAGGACGTAGGCAAAACCACCCGTCATGCCCGCGCCGAAGTTCACGCCGGTTTTACCCAGAACGCAAACAATCCCGCCCGTCATATACTCACAACCGTTATCGCCGATGCCTTCCACCACGGTGATGGCACCGGAGTTACGCACCGCAAAACGCTCGCCCGCACGGCCTGCTGCGAACAGACGACCGCCGGTCGCGCCGTACAGGCAGGTGTTACCGATAATGCTGGCTTCATGGCTGCGGAAGGCTGAGCCAACCGGAGGACGCACCGCCAGCAGACCACCCGCCATGCCTTTGCCGACGTAGTCGTTGGCATCGCCGGTCAGATACAGCTCAACGCCGCCTGCGTTCCACACGCCGAAGCTCTGACCCGCGGTACCGCTGAAGTGCGCGGTAATCGGATCCGCCGCCAGCCCCTGGTCACCGTGCGTTTGCGCGATGTAACCGGAGAGGGAGGCTCCCACGGAACGGTCGGTGTTGCGGATATCAAACCAGAACGTTTTGCTCTGCTTGTCGTCCACATACGGCTTCGCCTGCTGCAGCAGCTGCGCGTTCAGCACGCCGTTATCGAACGGCGGGTTGTTCTCGGTGCAGTAGACCGCTTTGCCAGGATGCGGCTGCGCGGTTTCCAGCAACTTGCTCAACTCCAGCTTCTGCTGCTTGGCGGTGAAGCCTTCCAGCTCTTTCAGCAGATCGGTGCGGCCAATCAGGTCTACCAGACGCTTCACGCCCAGCTGCGCCATCAGCTCGCGGGTTTCGCGGGCGATGAACTCAAAGTAGTTGGTCACTTTGAACGGCAGGCCGTGATAGTGGTTCTTACGCAGCTTCTCGTCCTGGGTTGCAACGCCGGTTGCGCAGTTGTTCAGGTGGCAAATACGCAGGTATTTACAGCCCAGCGCGACCATTGGACCGGTACCGAAGCCGAAGCTTTCCGCACCGAGGATCGCCGCCTTGATGATGTCGAGGCCGGTTTTCAGGCCGCCGTCCACCTGCAGACGGATCTTATGACGCAGGCCGTTAGCCACCAGCGCCTGCTGGGTTTCCACCAGGCCAAGCTCCCACGGGCAGCCTGCATATTTCACGGAGGAGAGCGGGCTTGCACCGGTACCGCCGTCATAACCCGCGATGGTGATAAGGTCCGCATAGGCCTTCGCCACGCCGGTCGCGATGGTGCCGACGCCCGGTTCGGAAACCAGCTTCACGGAGATCATCGCCTTCGGGTTGACCTGCTTCAGGTCGAAAATGAGCTGCGCCAGGTCCTCGATAGAGTAAATATCGTGGTGCGGCGGCGGGGAGATCAGCGTCACGCCCGGTACGGAATAGCGCAGTTTGGCGATGTACGGGGTAACTTTATCACCCGGCAGCTGACCGCCTTCGCCCGGTTTCGCACCCTGAGCGACCTTAATCTGAATCACGTCGGCGTTGACCAGGTACGCTGGCGTCACGCCAAAGCGGCCGGATGCCACCTGCTTGATACGGGACACCTTGTTGGTGCCGTAACGCGCCGGATCTTCACCGCCTTCGCCGGAGTTAGAGTTGCCGCCGATGCTGTTCATGGCTTCCGCCAGCGCTTCGTGGGCTTCCGGGCTCAGCGCGCCGATGGACATCGCCGCGGTATCGAAGCGTTTGAACAGCTCGGATGCAGGCTCAACCTCGTCAATGCTGACCGCTTCATCACCCGGGTTCAGGGCAATGAGGTCGCGCAGCGTCGCCGCCGGACGGTTGTTTACCAGCTCAGCGTACTGCTGGTAATCACGGTATTCGCCGCTCTGAACCGCCTGCTGTAGCGTGCGCACCACGTCCGGGTTATAGGCGTGGTATTCGCCACCGTGGACGTACTTCAGCAGACCGCCCTGATCCAGCGGCTTACGTGCCAGCCAGGCGCGTTTGGACAGGTTCACCAGATCCTGCTGGAAGTCAGCAAAACCGGCGCCGCCGATGCGGCTGACCACGCCCTGGAAGCAGAGGTTGGCGACCTCGTCATGCAGGCCGACCGCTTCAAACAGCTTCGAGCAGCGGTAGGAGGCAATGGTCGAGATGCCCATTTTGGACATGATCTTGTACAGACCTTTGTTGATGCCGTTACGGTAGTTCAGCATCACCGCGCGGTAATCTTTGTCGATCGCGCGGGTATCCACCAGACGGGCCAGCGTTTCGTAGGCCAGGTACGGGTAGATCGCCGTCGCGCCAAAGCCCAACAGCACGGCAAAGTGGTGCGGGTCGCGGGCGCTGGCGGTTTCAACAATGATGTTGGCGTCGCAGCGCAGGCTCTTATCGACCAGACGCGTCTGAATAGCCCCCACCGCCATTGGGGCTGGAACCGGCAGACGGTTTTTCGCGATATTGCGGTCGGACAGCACCAGCAGAACGGTACCGTTACGCACCATCTGTTCGGCTTTGTCGCACAGCGCATTCACCGTCTCTTCGAGGGTCGCTTCGGTCACGTCGAAGGTAATGTCGAGCGTGTCGGCGCGGTAGTGATCCTCTTTCAGCGTAGTGAGCTGTTTGAAATCGGAGTACAGCAGGATCGGCGATTTAAAGGTCAGACGGTGCGCCTGGCCTTCGGCTTCGCAGAAGACGTTCATCTCGCGACCAATGCTGGTTGCCAGCGACATCACGTGCGCTTCACGCAGCGGGTCGATCGGCGGGTTGGTTACCTGCGCGAACTGCTGGCGGAAGTAGTCATAAATGATGCGCGGCTGGCTGGAGAGCACGGCAAACGGGGTATCGTCACCCATGGAGCCGACCGCTTCCTGACCGTTTTCACCCAGTACGCGGATGACGGAGTCCAGCTCTTCCGCGCTGTAGTTAAACTGCTTCTGGAAGCTTGCGAGGGTATCGTCGTCCAGCTCGCGGCTGCCTACTTCTTCGTCCGGCAGATCTTCGAACGGCACCAGACGACGCACGTTTTTCTCCATCCACTCTTTGTACGGGTGGCGGCTCTTCAGATCGTTGTCGGTTTCGGCGGAGTGCAGGATGCGCCCACCGCGGGTGTCGATTACCATCAGCTCGCCCGGACCGACTCGGCCTTTCTCGACCACTTCGTCAGGCTGGTAATCCCAGATACCGACTTCAGAGGCGCAGGTGATGAGCTTGTCTTTAGTGATGACGTAGCGTGCCGGACGCAGGCCGTTACGGTCCAGGTTACAGGCGGCAAAACGACCGTCGGACATGACGATGCCCGCCGGGCCGTCCCACGGCTCCATGTGCATGGAGTTAAAGTCGAAGAACGCGCGCAGCTCAGGGTCCATATCCGGGTTGTTCTGCCAGGCCGGCGGCACGAGCAGACGCATGGCGCGCACGATATCCATCCCGCCCGCCAGCAGCAGTTCCAGCATGTTATCCATCGAGCTGGAGTCAGAGCCGGTTTCGTTCACGAACGGCGCGGCATCGTGCAGATCGGGGATCAGCGGCGTCTGGAATTTATAGGTACGGGCGCGGGCCCACTGGCGGTTACCGGTGATGGTGTTGATCTCGCCGTTGTGCGCCAGATAGCGGAACGGCTGAGCCAGCGGCCAGCGTGGAACGGTGTTGGTGGAGAAGCGCTGGTGGAACAGGCAAATGGCCGATTCCAGACGCAGGTCCGCCAGGTCCAGGTAGAAGCGCGGCAGGTCAGCCGGCATACACAGACCTTTATAGATGTTCACCAGGTTAGAGAGGCTACAGACGTAGAACTCTTTATCGTCCTGGAGACGTTTTTCAATGCGGCGGCGGGCAATAAACAGACGGCGTTCCATATCACGCGGACGCCAGCCCGCAGGCGCGTTGACGAAAATCTGTTCAATACGAGGCAGCGAGGAGAGGGCGATTTCACCGAGCACCCCTTCGTTGGTTGGCACATCGCGCCAGCCGACAATCGACAGGGTTTCACGCTGAAGTTCTTCTTCGACGATGCGGCGTGAGGCGGCAGCCTTTTCAGGATCCTGATTCAGGAACAGCATGCCGACAGCGTAGTTTTTGGCTAAACGCCAGCCGCGCTCTTCCGCCACGATGCGGAAGAAACGATCCGGTTTTTGCAGCAGCAGGCCGCAACCGTCGCCGGTTTTACCATCGGCAAGGATGGCGCCACGGTGCTGCATACGGGCCAGTGCGTGAATAGCGGTACGCACTACCTTGTGGCTAGGTTCGCCTTCTATGTGGGCGATCAGGCCGAAACCACAGTTATCCTTCTCAAGGGATTTATCGTACAACATATCAGTGAACCTCCCCAGGCTCGTCGGGCTTCCCACTGAACTTTACCGTGGCGCACAGGCACAGAAAGAGCATGGCGACGGGGTTTGCGTTTCATACGCGGACCTCGCATTCGCCCTCTTTTTCATCCTTTCGCGCAGGTAAACAAGTTTGAGGACTTGCTTCAGAGGGAATCTCAATTACTGCATAAATATGATGAGCAGGCCGCTCATCCAGAAAGCTTCCAGCGGATTTCCAACTTATCGGGAATTGGTACACAGGTCAAATGGCAATCTTATTTATACAAAAATGTGCTAAAGAGAGTTTATCTGTTTGTATTTTAAGGTTATTTAACTAATTTTACATTGAATGAATGCCCTGAAAGAGCACAGCGGAGTGTGATCTGACTCACTATATGAAAGCGGTATTATCCATGTAGCGTGCTGAATAGCGGTTTTATAGCAGAACAATAATCTGGCATTGGCCGCAAACCCGCATAAACACACTGTTTTTCAGTGATGGCGCTATAAATGAAAAAAACAATCAGAACATAAGGAAAAGTAATCACATGCGGCGTGAATGAAATTGCAGTAATCCTGAGTATTTATTCATATAGATAAAGGCCGTCCAGGGCGATTGATCCAGGTCATCGCCGACAGAGGCTAAAAATGGCAGGCTTGTCCCCTTTCTCCGGGACGGTCTATCAGATTATGCAGTTACAGAAATTAGTCAATATGTTTGGTGGGGATCTTTTGCAGCGATACGGACAAAAGGTTCATAAGCTGACGCTGCACGGCGGGTTTAGCTGCCCGAATCGCGATGGCACCATCGGGCGCGGCGGCTGCACCTTCTGTAACGTTGCGTCGTTTGCCGATGAAGCGCAGCAGCATCACTCTATCGCGGAACAGCTCGCCCATCAGGCGAGCCTGGTGAACCGCGCGAAGCAGTATCTGGCCTATTTCCAGGCCTACACCAGCACGTGGGCGGAGGTGCAGGTGCTGCGCTCGATGTATCAGCAGGCGGTCAGCCAGGCTAACATCGTAGGGCTGTGCGTGGGGACGCGCCCGGACTGCGTACCGGACGCGGTGCTGGACCTGCTCAGCGAGTACAAAGAACAAGGCTACGAAATCTGGCTGGAGCTGGGCTTGCAAACCGCGCACGACAAAACTCTGCACCGCATCAATCGCGGTCATGATTTCGCCTGCTACCAGCGCACCACGCGGCTGGCCCGTGAGCGTGGGCTGAAAGTCTGTTCGCATCTGATTGTTGGGTTACCCGGCGAGGGTCAACAGCATGCTCTCGAAACGCTGGAAAAGGTGGTTGAGACCGGCGTGGACGGCATTAAGCTGCATCCGCTGCATATCGTTACGGGAAGCATTATGGCGAAAGCCTGGGAAGCAGGGCGGTTAAGCGGTATTGAGCTCGACGACTATACGGTGACGGCAGGGGAGATGATTCGCCACACGCCGCCGGAAATTGTCTACCACCGCATCTCCGCCAGCGCCCGCCGTCCAACGCTTCTGGCACCGCTATGGTGTGAGAACCGCTGGACGGGGATGGTGGAAATCGACCGCTATCTACAGGAGAACGGTGTACAGGGGTCGGCGCTTGGCCGCCCGTGGGTTCCCCGTCTACCGGCGACGGCCGCCTAACAGGCTTCCCAGCATGCCGCGCACTATCTGATTGGTGACCTGTCGTGCGGCACTTTTCGCCATGGTTTGTACCACGCCGTCGCGCTTGCCGCCGCGCGGCCCGGTGCTGCCGAACAGGATGTCTTTGAGCCCCCCGAGAATACCGTCATCCACGGCGACAGACTGCCCTTTTGCGGCAGGCGCATCCTGCGATTCCGTTGTCGCCTGAACCCCTTTTTGCAGCATCTCGAACGCGGACTCCCGGTCCACTTCGTCTTCGTACTTTCCGTAAACCGGAGAGTGGTTAATCAGGCCGTTGCGTTCATCGTCGGTAACCGGCCCCATGCGCGAGCAGGGTGCGATCACCATAGCGCGTTCCACCACGGACGGGCTGCCCTTCGCATCCAGGAACGAGATCAGCGCTTCACCGGTGCCTAACGCCTGAATCGCCGCTTCGGTATCAAAGGCCGGATTGGCGCGCATGGTTTGCGCGGCGGCTTTTACTGCTTTCTGATCTTTTGGCGTAAAGGCGCGCAGGGCGTGCTGCACGCGGTTACCGAGCTGACCGAGCACGTTATCCGGGATATCCGACGGGTTTTGCGACACAAACCAGACGCCAACGCCTTTGGAGCGGATCAGGCGAATGACCTGTTCAATTTTATCCAGCAATACCTGCGGCGCATCGTTAAACAGCAGGTGCGCTTCGTCAAAGAAGAAGACCAGCTTCGGTTTTTCCAGATCGCCCGCTTCCGGTAGCTGTTCGTACAGTTCGGAGAGCATCCACAGCAGGCTGGCAGCGTAGAGCTTTGGCATCTGGTAGAGTTTTTCCGAACTCAGAATGTTGATGATGCCTTTGCCGCTGCTGTCGGTGCGCATCCAGTCTTTGATATCCAGCATGGGCTCGCCAAAGAAGTGTTCGGCACCCTGTTGCTCCAGGGTCAGTAGCCCACGCTGAATGGCGCCCACCGAGGCGCTGCTGATGTTGCCGTACTGATTCTGGAAGGATTTAGCGTTATCGCCGATGTACTGGGTAATGGCGCGCAGATCTTTGAAATCAAGCAGCAGCAGTCCCTGATCGTCGGCAATACGGAAGATAATGTTCAGCACGCCGGACTGCACGTCGTTGAGGTTAAGGAGCCTCGCCAGGAGAAGAGGACCGAGATCGGAGACGGTGGCGCGCACCGGGTGCCCTTTTTCACCAAAGATATCCCACACTACCACCGGATTGCTGTGGGGCGTCCAGTCCGTGATGCCAATATTCTTCAGCCGTTCGAGCAGTTTTTCAGAGGCCGTCCCTTCCTGAGCCACACCGGTTAAATCGCCTTTCACGTCAGCCATAAAGACCGGTACGCCAATCTCCGAAAGCGACTCCGCCAGCTTTTGCAGGGTGACGGTTTTCCCCGTCCCGGTCGCGCCGGTGATCAGACCGTGGCGGTTCGCCATCGCGGGCAGTAAATACAGCTCTTTTTCCAGCGTCCGGGCAATTAACAATGGTGTACTCATGATGCGCTTCCTCTCTTTGTCCTGGGTGGAGTATAGGCAACCTGGCCGCAATTTGGTTGAGTAAATTCCTGACTTTGCGGCGCATTATCCAGCGCGGACTATGCTTTTGCATACGGTTCACAACATTTTGGGAATGTATGTCCAGATTCTTTTTTAATGATCGCAAACAACTGGTTAACGATGCTATTGAAGGCATTCTGATTTCTGCTCCGCACGGAAACCTCGTCAAGCTTGATGTTGATCCTGCCATTCGAATTGTTGCGCGCGGTGACTGGGATAAAAGCCGCGTAGCGGTGATCTCCGGTGGGGGTTCCGGCCACGAACCGGCGCATGCCGGGTTTGTCGGAAAAGGGATGCTGACGGCGGCGGTATGTGGTGACCTCTTTGCCTCGCCGAGCGTGGATGCGGTGCTGAATGCCATTGTGGCGGTCACGGGCGATCGCGGCTGTCTGCTGATCGTCAAAAACTACACCGGTGACCGCCTGAACTTTGGTCTGGCGGCGGAAAAGGCCAAACGCTACGGCCTGAAGGTGGAGATGGTGATTGTGGCGGACGATATCGCGCTGCCGGACAACAAGCAGCCGCGCGGTATTGCCGGTACGGCACTGGTGCATAAGATTGCGGGCTATGCGGCGGAGCAGGGGAAATCGTTGAGCGAGGTGCGGGAGATTGCGCAACAGGCCTGCGATAACCTCTGGAGCCTGGGCGTTGCGATGCAAACCTGCAACCTGCCGGGCAGCGACGAGGAAGAGGGGCGCATTAAGCAAGGCCACGTTGAGCTGGGTCTGGGCATTCACGGCGAGCCCGGCGCTTCCGTCGTAGATACGCAGAACAGCAAAGCCATTATCGACACGCTGGTGACGCCGCTACGCGCGCAGGCGGGTGAGGGGCGTTTTGCGGTATTGATTAACAATCTTGGCGGCGTATCGGCGCTGGAGATGGCGCTGCTGACCAAAGAGCTGGCGCACTCGGCGCTGAAAGAGAATATCGCGTACCTGATTGGCCCTGCGCCGCTGGTGAGCGCGCTGGACATGAAAGGCTTTTCTCTGACGCTGCTGAAGCTCAACGATTTCTTCGAAAAGGCTATTCACGCCGGGGTCGAGACGCTGGGCTGGCAGAAGCCCGTCGCGTTTGCGCCGCTGCGTACCGTGGCGCATAGCGCCATTCACGATCGCGTGGAATACACCCCGTCTGACAATCCGCAGGTGGGTGAGTATGTCTCCTCGGTAACGAGGACGCTGATACAACTCGAAAACCGCCTGAACGCGCTGGATGCCAAAGTGGGTGACGGTGATACCGGCTCTACCTTTGCGCAAGGCGCGCGGGATATTGCGCAGCGCCTGGAGGAGCGCAAACTCCCGCTTGATAACGTATCGACGCTGCTGCTGCTGGTGGGCGAGCGGCTGGCAACGGTGATGGGCGGATCGAGCGGCGTATTGATGTCGATCTTCTTCACGGCGGCTGGACAAAAGCTCCACGACGGGCAGCCGCTACCTGAGGCATTGCTCGGCGGACTGGCGCAGATGAAGCAGTATGGCGGCGCAGATCTTGGCGATCGCACGCTGATCGACGCGCTGCAGCCGGCGCTGGAAGCCTTGCAGAAAAAAGATCTTCAGGCAGCGGCGAAAGCCGCACTGCAGGGGGCAGAGGCAACGGCGAAGATGGCAAAAGCCGGTGCGGGGCGCTCGTCGTATGTGAACAAAGAGAATCTGGATGGGGTAATGGATCCGGGAGCGGTCGCGGTAGCGGAAGTATTTAACGTATTGGTACAGCAGTGAAAGTAGGCCGGGTAAGGCGAAGCCGCCACCCGGCACTGTCACATCAGAAATCCGCTTTCAACACCACGCGGTAGCGGGCTTTGCCGTCACGCACGTGCTGGATGGCTTCGTTGATTTTCGACATCGGATACAGTTCGGTGGTCGGGGCCACTTTGGTGCGTCCGGCAAACTTCATCAGCTTGCGCAACTCGTACGGCGTACCGGTTGCAGAACCGGATATGCTGCGATCGCCGCCGATCAGGGTAAACGCCGGAACCGGCAGCGGCTTCATCACGGCACCTACGGTGTGGAAGTTACCGCCGTAGGCCAGCGCTTCAAAATACGGCTGCCAGTCGAGATCGACGTTCACGGTATTGATGATCAGGTCAAACTGCCCTGCCAGCGCGTTCAGCGCTTCAGGATCGCGGCTGTTCACGACTTTATCCGCCCCCATCGCCAGCACTTCTTTCTCTTTCGCCGGGTTCGAGCTAAATGCCGTCACTTCGCAGCCCATCGCGTGCAGCAGCTTGATGGCGATATGCCCAAGGCCACCAATACCGATGACGCCCACGCGGCTGGTGGCGGTGATATGATGCATCAGCAGCGGCTTGAAGACGGTGATACCGCCGCACAGCAGCGGACCGGCGGATTCGATATCAATGCTGTCCGGCAGCGGGATGACCCATTGCCAGTCGGCGCGCAGCTTGTCGGCAAAACCGCCTTTATTCAGGATGGTGGGTACGGCGCCTTCGAGGCAGTTGATCTGGTTGCCGCTGATACAGGCGTCGCAGTGGCCACAGCTGCGTGCCGTCCAGCCAATGCCCACGCGCTGGCCCACTTTCAGCCCTTTGTCCTGCGCGGCGCTACCGAGCGCCACGACGCGGCCAATGACTTCGTGTCCGGCAACCAGCGGATAGCTCGAGAAGCCCCATTCGTTGTCGATCATCGAGAGATCCGAGTGGCAGATCCCGCAGTAATCAACCTGTACTTCGACGTCTTCTGCTTTTAGTACGCCTGCATCGTACTCGTACAGCTCAAGTTCTGCACCCGCCTGCGGTGCGGCGTAGCTTTTTATCTTCGACATCGTGTTTCCCCTGTTGTGGTGTGAACTGTGAGTGTAGAGCATCCAGTTTACAGCCGCTTAACAGAAGAGGGCAGGAACGAAAGTTACAGACTTTTCAGCATCCTGACTTCGCAATCAACGTGGCCGGTACAGCCCAGCGGCGCATCGATATGCTCAAAGCCGAGATGCTCATACAGGCCGATGGCCTCTTTGAGGAAGGCGGTGGTTTCGAGGTAACAGCGTTTGAAACCCTGGGTGCGCGCGTATTCCAGGGCAACCAGCGCCAGCTTTTTCGCCAGGCCCTGTCCGCGAACCGACGGGAGAAAATACATTTTCTGCAGCTCACAAATATCCGGCTCGCTGCAGCTCAGTGGTGCCACGCCGCCGCCGCCCACGACCTTGCCATTCTGCTCGATAACCCAGTAGGCATGGCCAGGCTGGTTGTACAGATGGAAAAGTTCATCGAGATTAGGATCGGCCACGGTGTAGCCTTTATCGGCTGTCAGCCCATATTCGGCGGAAACCGTGCGGATAACAGCGGCAATGGCCGGGTTGTCCTGCTCAGCGATCCGACGCATTGTCGTCGCGACGGGGGTAATCACGCTCATAGCATTACTCATTACAAAAATTGACACACAACTGCTGTTAATAGCACCGCAGAAAGGGGAGTGCAAGCGAGGAGTTTTCAGGAAGGGTACCCCTTACGCCCTGAAGCGTAAGGGGTAATAGTATTACAGGGCAGCAATAACCGCCTGCTGCTCAATCAGCTTGGTCTTCGCATCGGCGAAGGCAACCAGACGCTCACGCTCTTTCGCGATGACCGCTTCCGGCGCGCGGGCGACAAAGCCTTCGTTCGCCAGCTTGCCTTCGATTTTGCCAATTTCCACGTCGACTTTCGCCACTTCTTTCGCCAGACGCGCCAGCTCGGCGTCTTTGTCGATCAGGCCCGCCATCGGGATCAGCAGCTCGGCGCCGTCGATGATTTTGGTCACGGAAACCGGACCTTTGTCATCCGCAGGCAGCACGGTGATGCTTTCCAGACGCGCCATGGTCTTCAGGAAGGTGTTGTTCTCGGTGACGCGACGAACAGCCGCTTCGCTGCAGCCGCGCAGCAGCAGCTCCAGCGGTTTGCCAGGGGCGATGTTCATTTCAGCACGAATGTTACGCACCGCAACGATAGCCTGTTTCAGCCACTCGGTATCCGCTGAAGCCGCTTCATCAACCTTAGCCGCATCGAATTCCGGGAACGGCTGCAGCATGATGGTATCGGCGTTAATGCCTGCAATCACCTTCACGCGCTGCCAGATGGTTTCGGTGATAAATGGAATGACCGGATGCGCCAGGCGCAGCAGACCTTCCAGAACGGTAATCAGCGTGTTGCGCGTGCCGCGCAGCTCCGCCTCAGTACCGCCGTTCATCACCGGCTTCGCCAGCTCCAGATACCAGTCGCAGAACTGGTTCCAGGTGAATTCATACAGGATGCCCGCCGCGATATCGAAGCGGTAGCTGTCCAGCGCCTCGCGGAACGCTTTCACCGTCTGGTTGAATTCCGCCAGGATCCAGCGGTCCGCCAGAGACAGGGTCATTTCGCCGCCGTTGAAGCCGCAGTCCTGATCTTCGGTGTTCATCAGCACGAAGCGGCTGGCGTTCCACAGCTTGTTACAGAAGTTACGGTAACCTTCCAGACGCTTCATGTCCCAGTTGATGTCACGCCCGGTCGAGGCCAGTGCCGCCAGGGTGAAGCGCAGGGCGTCGGTACCGTGAGACTCGATCCCGTTCGGGAACTGCTTCTCGGTACGCTTGCGGATTTTCTCCGCCAGCTGCGGCTGCATCATGTTGCCGGTACGTTTTTCCAGAAGGTCTTCCAGAGAGATACCGTCAACCATATCCAGCGGGTCGATGACGTTACCCTTGGACTTGGACATCTTCTGGCCTTCGTCGTCGCGGATCAGACCGGTCATGTAGACGGTATGGAACGGAACCTGCGGCTTGCCGTCTTCGTCTTTGATGAAGTGCATGGTCATCATGATCATGCGGGCAATCCAGAAGAAGATAATGTCGAAGCCGGACACCATTACGCTGGTTGGGTGGAACTGACGCAGCGCGTCGGTGTTTTCTGGCCAGCCGAGGGTGGAGAAGGTCCACAGCGCGGAGGAGAACCAGGTATCCAGCACGTCTTCGTCCTGACGCAGCGCAACGTCCGCGCTCAGGTTGTTTTCCTGACGCACTTCGTCTTCGGTGCGGCCAACGTAGACGTTACCGTCGTTGTCGTACCACGCCGGAATACGGTGACCCCACCACAGCTGGCGGGAGATACACCAGTCCTGAATGTCGCGCATCCAGGAGAAGTACATGTTTTCGTACTGCTTCGGCACGAACTGAATGCTGCCGTTCTCAACCGCTTCAACAGCCGGTTTCGCCAGCACGTCGGCACGCACGTACCACTGGTCGGTCAGCATCGGCTCGATAACCACGCCGCCACGGTCGCCGTAAGGCACGGTCAGATCGTGAGGTTTAATTTCTTCCAGCAGGCCGAGAGCGTCGACTGCTGCAACGATCGCTTTACGCGCGGCAAAGCGTTCCAGCTTCTGGAACTCCGCCGGGATGTCGCTGGAGTAAACGTCAGACTCTTCGCCTTTGGTGTCATACACTTCTGCGCTTTCGCGGATATCGCCGTCGAAGGTCAGGATGTTGATCATCGGCAGGGCGTGACGACGACCGACTTCATAGTCGTTGAAGTCGTGCGCAGGGGTGATTTTTACGCAGCCGGTGCCTTTTTCCATGTCGGCGTGTTCGTCGCCCACAATCGGAATACGGCGGTTTACCAGCGGCAGCACCACGAATTTTCCGATCAGATCTTTATAACGTGGATCTTCCGGGTTAACGGCCACGCCGGTATCGCCCAGCAGGGTTTCCGGACGGGTGGTTGCGACCACCAGGTAATCTTTACCGTCGGCGGTTTTTGCGCCGTCGGCCAGCGGATAGCGGATGTGCCACATGGAGCCTTTAGACTCGCGGTTTTCCACTTCCAGATCGGAAATTGCGGTGCGCAGTTTCGGGTCCCAGTTTACCAGGCGCTTGCCGCGGTAAATCAGGTCTTCTTTGTACAGGCGCACAAAGACTTCTTTCACGGCGTTGGACAGGCCTTCGTCCATGGTGAAGCGCTCGCGCTCCCAGTCCACGGAGTTGCCGAGACGGCGCATCTGGCGGGTAATGGTGCCGCCGGATTCTGCCTTCCACTGCCAGATTTTGTCGATGAACGCGTCGCGGCCGTAGTCGTGACGGGTTTTACCTTCTTCAGCGGCAATTTTACGCTCAACCACCATCTGGGTCGCGATACCCGCGTGGTCAGTCCCCGCCTGCCACAGGGTGTTTTTACCCTGCATGCGCTGGTAGCGGATCATGGTGTCCATGATGGTCTGCTGGAAAGCATGTCCCATATGCAAACTGCCGGTGACGTTCGGCGGCGGGATCATGATGCAGAAGGACTCTTTGCTTTCGTCGCCGTTAGGCTTGAAATAGCCCTGCTGTTCCCAGTGCTCGTAAAGCGGCTGTTCGATATCGCGTGGGTTATATGTCTTTTCCATTATTTCCAGGTTGCCGTATTCAGGTTAAAACCAGCCAGGCGGTACGCTTTATAGCGTTCGCGCGCCAGTTGTTTCAAAGATTCTTCGTAAGGGACAAAGTCTACCACTTCTGTGAAAGCGGTGGCAAAATCTGCAAAGTCTACCCGCAGGCTGATGAGAATATCGCGCGCGCTGCTGTTGCGCTTCTGCGGCCAGGCAATTTCTACCGGCGCACCGCCGCGCGGGCCTTCGCCCGACAGGTTGTGCGGCACAAAGCTTTCCGGCGGGCGGGCCCACAGCGCTTCATCAAGGCGAATCGCCTGCTGCTCATCTTCACAGGCAATCAACACGCGTTTACCTGCGCGCCAACGTTCTGCGGCAATGTCACACACCAGCTGTTCGACGGCGCTGAGGCCATCCTGATGGGTGTCGTTGTCCAGAAGGTAGAACGTTGCATTCTTCATATATGGGGCTTCTTGTCGTGGATTTAAATGCAAAGCCGGGTGGCGCTACGCTTACCCGGCCTACGGTTGAGTGACGCTCCAGGCCGGGTAAGGCGAAGCCGCCACCCGGCGTTTTTCATCACTCGTCGCCGTTAAAACCCGCACGATTAAGCAGGAACTGCGACAGCAGCGCGACCGGACGACCGGTTGCGCCTTTGGCTTTACCGGAGCGCCACGCGGTGCCCGCGATATCCAGGTGCGCCCAGTTGTACTTGCGGGTGAAGCGCGCCAGGAAGCAGCCCGCGGTGATCGCACCGCCAGGACGACCGCCAATGTTCGCCATATCCGCAAAGTTGGACTCCAGCTGCTCCTGGAACTCATCGCCCAGCGGCAGACGCCACGCGCGGTCACCGGCCTGTTCGGACGCGCCTATAAGCTCGTGTGCCAGCGGGTTATGGTTCGACATCAGTCCCGTGATGTGGTGGCCCAGCGCGATCACGCAGGCGCCGGTCAGCGTTGCCACGTCGATTACCGCTTCAGGTTCGAAGCGCTCAACGTAGGTCAGCACGTCGCACAGCACCAGACGGCCTTCGGCGTCGGTATTCAGCACTTCAACAGTCTGGCCGGACATGGTGGTCAGCACGTCACCCGGACGGTATGCGCGGCCGCCAGGCATGTTTTCACAGCCCGCCAGCACGCCGATGACGTTAATCGGCAGCTGAAGCTCTGCGACCATGCGCATGACGCCGTACACCGCCGCCGCGCCGCACATGTCGTACTTCATCTCGTCCATGCCTTCGGCAGGCTTGATGGAGATACCGCCAGAGTCGAAGGTCAGGCCTTTACCGACCAGCACGATCGGGCGCGCGTCTTCGGACGGGTTGCCCTTGTACTCAATGACCGACATCAGGGATTCGTTCTGCGAGCCGTTGCCGACCGCCAGATAAGAGTGCATCCCCAGCTCTTTCATCTGCTGTTCGCCGATGACGCGAGTAATGACATTCTTGCTGTAGGAGTCCGCCAGCTGACGCGCCTGAGAGGCCAGGTACGCGGCGTTACAGATGTTTGGCGGCATGTTGCCGAGATCTTTTGCGGCTTTAATACCGGCGGCAATCGCCAGACCGTGCTGAATGGCGCGCTCGCCGCTGGTCAGTTCGCGACGGGTTGGCACGTTGAAGACCATTTTACGCAGCGGGCGACGCGGCTCGCTTTTGTTGGTCTTGAGCTGGTCGAAGCTATACAGGCTCTCTTTTGCGGTTTCGACGGCCTGGCGTACTTTCCAGTAGGTGTTACGGCCTTTGACGTGCAGTTCGGTCAGGAAGCAGACGGCTTCCATTGAGCCGGTATCATTCAGGGTATTAATCGTTTTCTGAATCACCTGCTTATACTGGCGCTCATCCAGCTCACGCTCTTTGCCGCAGCCAATCAGCAGAATGCGTTCGGACAGGACGTTCGGAACATGGTGCAGTAACAGCGTCTGCCCAGGTTTACCTTCCAGTTCGCCACGGCGCAGCAGGGCGCTGATGTAGCCGTCGCTGATTTTATCGAGTTGTTCGGCGATCGGGGAGAGTCGGCGCGGTTCAAACACGCCCACAACGATGCAGGCACTCCGCTGTTTCTCCGGGCTACCGCTTTTTACACTGAACTCCATGCACTACGCTCCTGAATCTTAAAGACAACGGCGGCAGCTACGGATAGAATTGAAACCTTTCGTAACTCATGTCCGCGGTTGTGGTGACTTCGTGTTAATCTTACGTTACTACGGTTTCGGCACGTCATTAAATGTTCTGAAGCGCGAATCCGCCGGGTTTTTTAATCTTAGCGATGATTTCGACGACTCAAGAGAATAAATGACGTTTAAGCCATGAAACAAGCTAAATTCCTGCAAAAGACGAGTTTTAACGGGCGTATTTAAAGTGATAATCATAAGATATCTGGTGCGGGAGACGCTGAAGAGCCAGCTGGCGATCCTCTTTATCCTACTTCTGATCTTTTTCTGTCAGAAGCTGGTTAAGATCCTCGGCGCGGCGGTAGACGGTGAAATCCCAACAAATCTGGTGCTTTCTCTGCTCGGATTAGGCGTGCCCGAAATGGCGCAGCTCATTCTGCCGTTAAGCCTTTTCCTCGGTTTGCTGATGACGCTCGGTAAGCTGTATACCGAAAGTGAAATCACGGTGATGCACGCCTGCGGCTTAAGCAAAGCCGTGCTGGTGAAAGCCGCCATGGTGCTGGCGTTATTCACGGGGATCGTCGCTGCCGTTAATGTGATGTGGGCTGGCCCCACCTCTTCCCGTCACCAGGACGAAGTGCTGGCAGAAGCAAAAGCTAACCCGGGGTTGGCCGCGCTGGCCCAGGGCCAGTTCCAGCAGGCCACCGACGGTAACTCCGTTCTCTTTATCGAAAGCGTTGACGGCAGCCGCTTTAACGATGTGTTTCTTGCTCAGTTGCGTACCAAAGGTAACGCCCGTCCTTCCGTGGTGGTCGCCGATTCTGGTCAACTGGCACAGCGTAAAGATGGTTCCCAGGTTGTGACGCTGAACAAAGGGACGCGCTTTGAAGGCACCGCGATGCTGCGCGATTTCCGTATCACCGATTTCCAGAACTACCAGGCGATTATTGGTCATCAGGCCGTCGCGCTCGATCCAACTGACACCGAACAGATGGACATGCGTACCCTGATCAACACCGATACCGATCGTGCGCGTGCTGAACTGCACTGGCGCATCACGCTGGTATTCACCGTCTTTATGATGGCATTGATGGTTGTTCCGCTGAGCGTGGTGAACCCGCGTCAGGGACGCGTGCTGTCGATGCTTCCGGCCATGCTGCTGTATCTGGTGTTCTTCCTGCTCCAGACGTCAATTAAGTCCAACGGCGGCAAAGGGAAAATTGACCCGGTTGTCTGGACCTGGGTAGTGAATGGTCTGTATCTGCTGCTGGCGGTGGGCCTCAACTTGTGGGATACGGTGCCAATGCGTCGAATCCGTGCCCGGTTTACGCGTAAAGGAGCCATCTAATGCAGGCATTTGGCGTTCTTGACCGCTATATCGGTAAAACGATTTTTACCACCATCATGATGACCCTGTTCATGCTGGTGTCGCTCTCCGGCATTATTAAGTTTGTCGATCAGCTGAAAAAAGCCGGGCAGGGGAGCTACGATGCGCTGGGCGCGGGGATGTATACCCTGCTCAGCGTGCCAAAAGACGTGCAAATCTTCTTCCCGATGGCGGCCCTGCTCGGCGCGCTGCTGGGGCTGGGGATGCTGGCGCAGCGTAGCGAACTGGTGGTGATGCAGGCTTCCGGCTTTACCCGTATGCAGGTTGCGCTGTCCGTCATGAAAACCGCAATCCCACTGGTGCTGTTGACCATGGCGATTGGCGAGTGGGTGGCGCCGCAGGGCGAACAGATGGCGCGTAACTACCGTGCTCAGGCCATGTACGGTGGCTCACTGCTCTCAACGCAGCAAGGCCTGTGGGCGAAAGACGGTAATAGTTTCGTCTATATCGAGCGCGTGAAAGGTGATGACGAACTGGGCGGTGTGAGTATTTACACCTTTAACGATGAACGCCGTTTGAAGTCAGTGCGTCACGCCTCCTCTGCAAAATTTGATGCTGAACACAAGCAGTGGCGTCTCTCTCAGGTGGATGAGTCTGACCTGAAAGATCCGAAACAGATCACCGGGACGCAGACGGTTTCCGGTACCTGGAAGACCAACCTGACGCCGGACAAGCTGGGCGTGGTTGCGCTGGACCCTGATGCGCTCTCTATCAGCGGCCTGCACAACTACGTGAAGTATCTGAAGTCGAGTGGACAAGACGCCGGGCGTTATCAGCTCAATATGTGGAGCAAAATTTTCCAGCCGATGTCTGTCGCGGTAATGATGCTGATGGCGCTGTCGTTTATCTTCGGTCCGTTGCGTAGCGTGCCGATGGGCGTGCGCGTCGTGACCGGTATCAGCTTCGGCTTTGTGTTCTACGTCCTCGACCAGATCTTCGGTCCTTTGACGCTGGTTTACGGTATCCCGCCGATTATCGGCGCGCTGCTGCCAAGCGCCAGCTTCTTCCTGATCAGCCTCTGGCTGCTGCTAAAACGTTCCTGACCTGTCTCTCCTCGCTTCCGGTTTGCCGGAAGCGAGGCTAATCTCCTGTTTCACCCCGCACTTTTTCTCACAACCTTCAACGCCTCGCCGCGAATTTGAGTATTATTGAGCGATAACGTCGTGAAGGGATCCCCTATGAAGCAAATTCGAATGCTGGCCCAGTATTACGTCGACCTGATGATGAAGCTCGGGCTGGTGCGTTTCTCCTTGCTGCTTGCGCTGGCGCTGGTCGTTCTGGCGATTGTCGTGCAAATGGCCGTGACCATGGTTCTGCACGGTCAGGTTGAAAGCATTGACGTGATCCGCTCTATTTTCTTCGGCCTGTTGATCACGCCGTGGGCGGTCTATTTCCTGTCGGTGGTGGTAGAGCAACTGGAGGAGTCCCGTCAGCGTTTATCAAAACTGGTGGATAAGCTGGAAGAGATGCGCGAGCGCGACCTCAAGCTTAACGTCCAGCTCAAGGATAATATTGCGCAGTTGAATCAGGAAATTTCGGATCGCGAGAAGGCTGAAGCTGAACGTCAGGCTACGCTGGAGCAGCTGAAAATCGAGATGAAAGAGCGCGAAGTGACGCAGATCCAGCTCGAACAACAATCCTCTTTCCTGCGTTCTTTCCTGGATGCCTCGCCGGATCTGGTTTTCTATCGTAACGAAGATAAAGAATTCTCCGGCTGTAACCGCGCAATGGAGCTGCTGACCGGCAAAAGTGAAAAACAGCTGGTTAACCTCAAACCGCAGGATGTCTATTCCGAAGAAGCGGCTGCCAAAGTGATGGAGACGGATGAAAAAGTCTTCCGCCACAACGTATCGCTCACCTATGAACAGTGGCTGGATTATCCCGACGGTCGTAAAGCCTGCTTTGAGATCCGCAAAGTGCCCTATTACGACCGCGTGGGGAAACGTCACGGTCTGATGGGCTTTGGCCGCGATATCACCGAGCGTAAGCGCTATCAGGATGCGCTGGAACGCGCCAGCCGCGACAAGACCACCTTCATTTCCACCATCAGCCACGAGCTGCGTACGCCGCTGAACGGCATCGTTGGGCTGAGCCGTATTCTGCTCGACACCGACCTGACCAGCGAGCAGGAAAAATACCTCAAAACGATCCATGTCTCGGCGGTCACGCTGGGCAATATCTTTAACGATATTATCGACATGGATAAAATGGAGCGCCGTAAGGTGCAGCTCGATAACCAGCCGGTGGATTTCACCGGTTTCCTGGCCGATCTGGAGAACCTCTCCGGCCTGCAGGCCCAGCAAAAAGGGCTGAGCTTTGTGATGGAGCCCACCCTGCCGCTGCCGCATAAAGTGGTGACGGACGGCACGCGCCTGCGCCAGATCCTGTGGAACTTGATCAGCAACGCCGTGAAGTTTACCCAGAAGGGGCGGGTTGCGGTGCGTATTCGCTATGACGAAGGGGATATGCTGCATTTCGACGTTGAAGATTCGGGGATCGGTATCCCGCAGGAAGAGCAGGATAAGATCTTTGCCATGTACTACCAGGTAAAAGACAGTCACGGCGGTAAACCCGCGACCGGAACCGGTATTGGTCTGGCGGTGTCGAAACGTCTGGCGAAAAGCATGGGCGGTGATATCACGGTTGCCAGCCATCCGGGCAAAGGTTCAACCTTTACCCTGACGGTGCATGCGCCCGCGGTGGCAGAAGAGGTGGAAGATACCTTTGAGAATGACGATATGCCGCTGCCCGCACTGCATGTGCTGCTGGTGGAGGACATCGAACTGAACGTGATTGTGGCGCGTTCCGTGCTGGAAAAACTCGGTAACAGCGTGGACGTGGCGATGACCGGTAAAGCGGCGCTGGAGATGTTTACGCCTGGCGAGTATGACCTGGTCCTGCTGGATATTCAGCTTCCGGACATGACCGGGCTGGATATCTCCCGCGAGCTTACGCGCAAATATGCTGCCGATGAGCTGCCGCCGCTGGTGGCGCTGACGGCGAACGTACTGAAAGACAAAAAAGAGTACCTCGATGCCGGTATGGATGACGTGCTCAGCAAGCCGCTGGCGGTGCCCGCCCTGACCGCCATGATCAAGAAGTTTTGGGATACCCGTGATGAAGAGGAGAGCACCATGACGTCTGTTGATAGCGCGAAAGCACACACACTACTCGATACCGCGATGCTGGAGCAGTATATCGATCTGGTGGGGCCAAAACTGATTACCGATGGTCTGGCGGTATTCGAAAAAATGATGCCGGGCTACCTGAGCGTGCTTGAGTCCAACCTGACGGCGCGCGATCGGAAAGGTATCGTTGAAGAGGGGCACAAAATCAAAGGTGCAGCCGGCTCGGTGGGGTTACGCCATCTGCAGCAGCTGGGTCAACAGATTCAATCGCCTGATTTACCTGCGTGGGAAGATAATGTGGGTGAATGGGTTGAAGAGATGAAACAAGAGTGGCAAAACGATGTGGCGGTACTGAAAGCCTGGGTGGATGCCAGAAAAAAATGACCCCGGCTTAACCGGGGTGCGCGAATACTGCGCCAACACCAGGGAAATCGTGGCTGCGCCTGTTTTTAAACGTTATTTTCGAAAGGGCGCTGCCTGAAAAATTTAGGCCGCACGCAGATAAGATAGCAAATCTTAAATGGTTTGTTACATGAATCAGTGAAATGTGTGAAGCATAGCGGTTTAATCAGAATTTTTAATGTGCTTCAGCATGTTGCAAAGAAGGAACGTCATAATGAAAAAGATTGGTGTCGTGCTGAGCGGTTGTGGTGTTTACGACGGTTCAGAGATACATGAAGCCGTATTAACGCTGCTGGCATTATCTCGTCAGGGCGCTGAAGCGATCTGCTTCGCGCCGGATAAAAGCCAGGCGGATGTAATCAACCATCTTACCGGCGAGCCGATGGCGGAAACGCGTAACGTCCTGATTGAAGCCGCGCGTATCGCCCGGGGCGCTGTCCAACCCCTGTCGCAGGCTGATGCCTCAACGCTGGATGCGTTGATCGTGCCGGGTGGCTTTGGCGCAGCTAAAAATCTCAGCACTTTTGCTTCGGAAGGGGCTGAGTGCCATGTCGATCCCGATTTAAAACGGCTTGCCCTGGCGCTGCATGCAGCAGGCAAGCCACTGGGTTTTATCTGTATTGCCCCGGCCATGCTGCCCCGGATCTTTGACTTCCCGCTGCGCCTGACCATCGGGACCGATATTGATACCGCAGAGATCGTCGAAGATATGGGCGGCGAGCATGTTCCTTGTCCGGTGGATGATATTGTGGTCGATGAAGACAACAAGATCGTCAATACGCCCGCCTATATGCTGGCGCAATCCATCGCTGAAGCTGCTACGGGCATTGATAAGCTGGTGGACAGAGTGCTGGTTCTCTCGGAATGAGCCGTAAATTTGCTGCGGGTACGTGGATAAAACGTACACTGTTACGCGTTGTGCTTGTACTGACCGTCTTCTGGGGCGGCGGGATCGCCTTATTCAGCGTTCTGCCGGTACCCTTTTCCGCCGTGATGGTTGAGCGCCAGCTCAGCGCGTGGTTGACAGGTGATTTCGGCTATGTCGCCCATTCGGACTGGGTAAGCATGGATGAGATCTCACCGTTCATGGGGCTGGCCGTGATTGCGGCAGAAGATCAGAAATTCCCGGAGCACTGGGGTTTTGACATGGCGGCCATCGAGAAGGCGCTCGCCCACAACGAGCGTCACGAAAACCGGGTGCGCGGCGCGTCGACGCTGTCGCAGCAGACGGCTAAAAACCTGTTTTTGTGGGATGGTCGAAGCTGGGTGCGAAAAGGGCTGGAAGCGGGGTTAACCCTGGGGATGGAAACGGTCTGGAGCAAAAAGCGCATTCTGACCGTCTATCTCAACGTCGCGGAATTTGGCGACGGCATATTCGGCGTGGAAGCTGCAGCGCAGCGTTATTTCAATAAGCCAGCCAGCCGACTGAGTATGTCAGAAGCGGCGCTATTGGCCGCTGTTTTACCGAATCCCATCCGTTTTAAAGCGAGTGCGCCGTCAGGGTACGTGCGAAGCCGTCAGGCGTGGATCATGCGCCAGATGCGCCAGCTAGGTGGGGAAGGGTTTATGCAGCGAAATAATCTTATGTAGGGCGGGTAAGCGCAGCGCCACCCGCCAGCGAGGCAGGGATCAGTCTTCGTCAAACCCAGCGTTGAACAGCGCAATCACCGCCGCCAGCGCTTCCTCTTCCTGAGGGCCGGTGGCCTCGACTTCAATCTGGCGACCTTTCGCTGAGTCCAGCATCAGCAGCGCAATGACGCTATTCGCTTCCGCTTCAGTGCCTTCGTCATTGCGCAGCAGAACTTCTGCATCGAAGCCCTGCATCAGTTCAAACAATTTCATTGCCGGGCGTGCATGCATGCCCAGCTTGTTGGTGATCTCAACGGTTTGTTTTACGGTCATGTTTTACGTTTTTCCAGCGTGCGATGACGGGACTGAACGTTCTTTCCGCGTGAGCGGAAGTAGTCGGCCAGCTGTTCGGCGATATAAACCGAACGATGTTTACCGCCGGTACAGCCAATCGCAACCGTCAGATAGCTACGATTGTTTGTCTCCAGCATAGGTAACCATAGCTCAAGGTAGCTTCGCGTCTGGTAGATAAAATTGTGAACTTCTGTGTGTCTGTCGAGGAAGGCCGCCACGGGCTTATCCAGACCGGTCATTGGACGCAGTTTGGGATCCCAGTGCGGATTCGGCAGGAAGCGCACGTCGAAAACATAATCCGCATCGATAGGAATACCGTGCTTAAAGCCAAAGGATTCAAACACCATCGTCAATTCACGCTCGCGTTTACCCAGCAGACGGGTTCGCAGCATTTCCGCCAGTTCGTGCACGGACATTTCGGAGGTGTCGACAATCAGGTCGGCCCGGGAGCGCAGCGGCTCCAGCAGATCGCTCTCTTCGTCGATGGCACTTTCCAGCGAAAGGTTTTTGCTGGAAAGCGGGTGTAAACGACGGGTATCGCTGTAGCGACGGATCAGGGTGTTACGATCGGCATCAAGGAACAAAAGCTGAGGCGAGAAGCACTCTGGCAGATTGCTCATGGCCTGCTCAAAGACTTCAGGTGATTCTGGCATGTTACGGACATCAATACTGACGGCGGCAGAAATTTGTCTGTCCGCAAGCGTCCGCGCCAGATCGGGCAACAGCACCACCGGCAGGTTATCTACGCAGTAAAAACCCATATCTTCCAGCGCGCGCAGGGCGACGGATTTCCCCGACCCCGAGCGACCGCTGACGATCATCAGCACCATGTTCCGTTTCTCCTCAGGACAACAGATGTGAAGGCCATCTCCCGGTTACGCGTCATCCTGATTGCCTTCTGCTTCAGTGATAATCTGGAAGAGCTCTTCATCACTTTGCGCTGAACGCAGTCGACGGCAAATGGTTTTATCGGCCAGGCGTTTAGCGACCAGCGACAGCGTATGCAGATGGGTCTTTGTCTGGTCTGCCGGCACCAGCAGCGCGAAGAGGAGATCGACGGGCTGGTTATCAATGGCATCAAAGGCGATCGGTGTTTCAAGCTGCACAAACACGCCGACGGCACGCAAGGTGTCTTCTTCGAGTTTGCCATGCGGGATCGCGATGCCGTTACCGATGCCGGTACTGCCCATTTTTTCACGGGTCAGGATAGCTTCGAACACCACCTGTGGCGGCAGGCCCAGCTGTTTTGCGGCCAGTTCACTGATGATCTCCAGCGCACGTTTTTTGCTCTGGCAGTGAACGCCACTGCGGGTACATTCCTGGTTAAGGACATTGCTCAGTTGAAGAGCCGAATCGTTGTTCATCATAATTTCACCTAAGCGCTAACTGTACAAATGGCCTGTTGTGTCGCACAACAGGCCGTCCTGCACCCGTTAACTGCCCGGACAATTAGTGTTGTTTCAGTTTATCTTTATGTTTATTGAGCTGTCGCGCAAGCTTATCAATCAAGCCGTCGATAGCCGCGTACATGTCTTGCCCTTCCGCACTGGCATGGAGTTCCCCCCCGTTAACGTGCAGGGTTGCATCCGAGATATGAGTCACTTTCTCCACTTTCAACACAATATAGACCTGATTGATCCTTTCGAAATACTGTTCGAGCTTGGCGAACTTCGTGTTCAGAAACTCGCGTAAAGCCTCAGTAATCTCGACGTTGTGTCCTGTGATGTTGAGCTGCATAGTGTCTTCCTTATCGGTTGTGTCAAACCAGTTGTTTACGCTGGTTAGACGGCGGAATGGATAAAGACTCTCGATACTTCGCAACAGTACGACGTGCCACCATAATACCCTGGTCGGACAGCATGGTGGTTAACTTACTGTCACTCAGTGGCTTCGCGGGGTTCTCCGCGGCGATCAACTTCTTCACCAGTGCGCGAATGGCCGTTGACGAGGCTTCGCCGCCGCCCTCGGTATTCACATGGCTGGAGAAGAAATACTTAAGCTCAAATATACCGCGTGGACTGTGCAGATACTTCTGCGTGGTCACGCGAGAAATGGTTGATTCATGCATCTCGACGGCCTGGGCGATGTCCGCCAGTACCATCGGTTTCATAAACTCTTCGCCCTGCTCAAAAAAGGCCTGCTGTTGTTCAACAATACAGCGGCTCACGCGCAGCAGCGTGTCATTTCGACTCTCCAGACTTTTGATCAGCCAGCGTGCTTCCTGCAAATTGCTACGAATATATTGATTATCGGAGTCATTGCGCGCGCTGGTGCACATGGAGGCGTACTGCTGGTTGATTTGCAGGCGAGGAATGCTGTCTGAGTTCAGCTCGACCACCCAGCGACCGTTGTGTTTTCTGACTAACACATCCGGAATGACATATTCCGGCTCGCTGGTCTGGATCGACTGGCCGGGACGCGGATCGAGAGACTGGATCAGATTCACCGCCTCTTTCAGCACCTCTTCCTTCAGACGCGTGACGCGCATCAGGGTGCGGAAATCGTGATTCGCCAGCAGATCCAGATGATCGCTGATGATTACGCGGGCTTCTTCAATCCACGGCGTCTCTTTGGCGAACTGCGACAGTTGGATCAGCAGGCAATCGCGGAGATCTTTCGCGGCCACACCGATTGGGTCGAAACGCTGAATGCGCTTCAGAACCGCTTCGATCTCTTCGAGTTCGATCTCGTCGTCGCCGATACTTTCCAGGATGTCGTCCAGGGTTACGGTTAAATAACCCGTATCGTCAACGGCATCGACAATCGAGGTCGCAATGGCGCGGTCGGTATCGGAGAAGGGGGTTAGCTCCACCTGCCACATCAGGTAATCCTGCAGCGACTGGGTGGTTTCGCCCTGATAAACCGGTAGCTCGTCGTCCTGGTAGTCTGCACGCGTGCCGGAAGGGGTTCCAGCGGTGTAGATTTCATCCCAGCTGGCATCCAGCGGCAGCTCGTCCGGCATCTCTTTTTGTTCGAGCGCATCAGCGGTGTCGAGCGTTTCAGTGTCCTGCGTTTGCTGGGTTTCTACCTCGTCATGAAGATCGGTTTGCTCCAGCAGCGGATTACTGTCCAGCGCCTGCTGGAGCTCCTGCTGGAGTTCTAACGTGGACAGCTGCAACAGACGGATCGCCTGCTGTAGCTGCGGCGTCATCGCCAGTTGTTGGCTGAGCCTTAATTGCAAACCTTGCTTCATGTTCAGAGCATTTTTCTCCGGTTCGGCGTTACGTTACCTCTACCCTATCAGAGTCTGAAGTCTTCCCCAAGGTACACGCGCTTAACATGCTCATCTTCGAGGATTTGCTGCGGTGTACCGTGGGCAATCAGATGGCCCTGGCTCACTATGTAGGCGCGTTCACAGACGGCCAGCGTTTCACGGACGTTGTGGTCGGTGATCAGCACGCCAAGCCCGCTGTCGCGCAGGTGTTCAATAATGCGTTTGATATCAATAACGGAGATCGGGTCAACGCCCGCGAAGGGTTCATCCAGCAGGATGAATTTCGGGTTGGCGGCCAGCGCACGTGCAATCTCGACACGACGACGTTCCCCCCCGGACAACGCCTGACCGAGACTGTCGCGCAGATGTTCGATATGAAACTCTTCCATCAGCTCGTTGGCGCGGTCGGTGCGCTGCTCGCTGGTCAGGTCGTCACGGATCTGCAGCACGGCCATCAGGTTGTCGTAGACGCTCAAACGACGAAAGATTGAGGCTTCCTGCGGCAGGTAGCCGATACCCCGGCGCGCGCGCGCGTGCAGCGGCAGCAGGCTAATGTCTTCATCATCAATGATGATGTTGCCAGCATCACGCGGCACAATGCCCACTACCATGTAGAAGGTGGTGGTTTTCCCTGCACCGTTAGGGCCAAGCAAACCCACAATTTCGCCGGAGTTGACGGTCAGGCTGACATCTTCGACGACACGGCGGCCCTTATACGCTTTCGCGAGGTTTTTTGCAGTTAATGTTGCCATAACGAATTAGTTACTCTTCTTTTGTGCCGGAGCCTGGCCTTTGCCTTTATCCTGCAGCTGCGATGGAACCAGCACGGTGGTGACGCGTTTGCCTTTCTCGCTGGAGGCCTGCATTTTCTGCTCTTTAACCAGATAGGTGATCTTGTCGCCGGTAATATTGCTGTCCAGCTGTTCCAGATAGGCGTTACCGGTCAGGATGACCAGATCCTTCGCCAGCTCATAGTGCATATGCGACGCGCGGCCTTTCACCGGTTTGCCGTTGTCCTGCATCTGGTAGAAGGTGGCCGGATTACCATAGCCATCAATGATCTCTTTGCCCTGCTCGCCGCCCGGACGGGTAACGACCACTTTATCGGCGTTAATTTTGATGGTGCCCTGGGTCATCACGACGTTACCGGTGAAGGTGACGACGTTACCTTGCATATCGAGGGACTGAGTGTCTGATTCGATATGAATCGGCTGTTCGGTATCGCCAGTCACAGCAATCGCGGGAAGACTGGCCGCCAGCAGTGCGCTGGCGATAATGGCTTTAAGGCTGAGTTTGTTTGTTTTGAATTTCATAGGAGGTTCTAACCTTTTCAATCAGCTCGGCGTTTTTGCTGCGTAAGTTCCCGCGCATTCTTAAACCGCTGGAATTAAATGTTGTGCCATACAGTGTGACCAAATCTTGCGAAGTCACGTCCTGGGTCACCAGGTTGATCTGGGCGTTATCCGTCGTAATTTTGCGCAGCTGTGAGTCCGCGGTCAGGGCATTGACTTCTACGTGGCCGTACAGATAAAGCATACGGTCATTTGTCAGTTTTGCCCGATCTGACTTAATTGACCATGTCGGGGTTTTGTCAGTATCAAAGGTGGTCATCACCGGTTGGGTAAACCACGAGATACCGTCATCGGAAAAATATTCCACATGCTGGGCAATCAGGCGATAGTTCAGCGCACCTTCAGGGCTATACACCACAGTATCACTGTGATCGCTTTTATAGGTTGGCTCGCTCGTATTAACCACTTCTGTTTGTGCATCGTCACGGTCGGCAAGGTTCACGCCAATCAGTACCAATGCGACAAGCGAAAGCAGAATGATAACCCAACGTCTGGTTTTACTCATATCGATTGCCCTTTGGCCTCATCAAGCTTGCCCTGCGCGAGCAGAAGCAGATCGCAGACTTCACGGACCGCCCCACGCCCACCGTTGATACGGGTGACGTAATCCGCGCGTGGGAGAAGCAGCGGGTGTGCGTCAGCAACTGCCACGCTCAGACCCACTTCCGCCATCACCGGCCAGTCGATCAAATCATCACCAACATAGGCCACGTTCTCAGGTGCGATTGCCAGCTTCGCCAGCAAATCGTTAAAGGCGGCCAGTTTGTCGGACTGCCCCTGATACAAATGGGTAATGCCCAGCGTTTCGCAGCGGTCTTCTAAAAGTTTAGCTTTCCGTCCGGTGATAATAGCAACTTCGATGCCGGACGTGAGCGCGCAACGAATGCCGTACCCGTCGCGAACGTTAAATGCTTTCAGCTCTTCGCCGCTGTTGCCCATATAAATCAGGCCATCGGAGAGCACGCCATCCACATCGAGGATCAACAGACGGATGTTTTCCGCCTTTGCCATCATGTGCGCGCTTACCGGACCATAACAGGTTGCAAGGGATGCACCCGCATTACTCATTGTCTTATCCTTCATTACACTACGCCTGCGCGCAGAAGATCATGCATATGTACCACACCCAGCAACTGGTCGCCATCGGCAACCATCACTGCGGTAATATGACGGGACTGCATCAGGTTCAGGACATCCACCGCAAGGATGCCCGGACGCACGCGAATTCCGCCTGGCGTCATGACGTCTGCGATACCCAATGTGCGAACGTCCACGCCCATATCGAACACCCGGCGTAAGTCGCCGTCGGTGAAGATTCCCTGAATTTTCATCAGATCGTCGCACACCACCGTCATACCCAGATTTTTACGGGTAATTTCCAGTAACGCGTCACGCAGGGAAGCCTCTTTGCTGACGTGAGGGATCTCATCGCCCGTGTGCATAATATCGTTAACCCTGAGCAGCAGCTTACGGCCCAGCGCACCGCCTGGGTGAGAAAGCGCAAAATCTTCTGGGGTAAAACCACGGGCTTCAAGCAGCGCAACGGCAAGGGCATCACCCATCACCAGTGCTGCCGTCGTGCTGGACGTTGGCGCAAGGCCAAGAGGGCAGGCTTCTTTGGGCACTTTTACGCACAGATGAATATCCGCCGCACGCGCCATGCTGCTTTCCGGGCGGCTGGTCATACAGATAAGCGGGACCTGTAGTCTCTTCAGTACCGGGATCAGGGCCAGGATCTCATTGGATTCACCGGAATTCGACAGTGCGATAACCACGTCCTGCGGGGTGACCATCCCGAGGTCGCCGTGCGCCGCTTCCCCTGGGTGCACGAAGAACGATGACGTTCCCGTGCTGGCAAAGGTCGCCGCCATTTTGCGTCCAATGTGGCCGGACTTGCCCATTCCCATTACCACGACTTTACCGGCACAGTAGAGTATCTTCTCACATGCCAGACTAAAATCCTGATTAATGTACTGATCTAACTGCGCCAGACCTTCACGTTCAATCTCCAGAACCTCTTTTCCTGCTTTCTGAAAGTCAAAACCCGGCTGCAATTCTATTTGCGACATAATGCGTTTCCGTTTACCCAGAGAGAAGCGGCGAGAGCCAGTACAGCATCGCCATCCATACGATAAATCCACCCGTCAGCAGTGCGCCTGCGCCTTTGCCAATTTGTCGTTGCCGCCGCCAGCAGAGCAGGGCAAAAATGACGCTGACAAGCAACATCACTCCGTAATCACGCGTGAACGCCATCGGGTTAAACGGCCCCGGTGAGATCAGGGCTGGCAGGCCCGTCACGATCGCGATATTGAAAATATTCGAGCCGATGATATTACCAATGGCGATATCATCTTCACCTTTGCGCGCGCCCGCGATGGCGGTGGCCAGCTCAGGCAGACTGGTACCGATAGCGATCACCGTCAGGCCGATTGTCAGTTCGCTCATGGCGAAATAGTTTGCCAGCACCGTCGCGTTATCGACGACCATGCGCGTTGCCATCGGCATAATGATCAGCGCGACGCCCAGCCACAATAGCGCCACGGGCAGCGTACCTTCACGCGGGAGTTCGGCAACCTGTTCTCGGGTCAGGCTGTCGTGCCCCTGTTTTTCTGCCTGACGGGCGATTTTAACACTATACAGCAGCCATATCCCGGCGAGAGCGAGCAAGAAAATGCCATCATCGTAGCTCAGCACCCCGTCATACAGCACATAACCCGCCAGCAGACTTACGATTAACATTAGCGGCAATTCACGGCGCAGAACATCGGAATGCACGCGAAATGGGTGCAGCAATGCGGCTAAACCTAAAATCAGTAGGATATTGACGATGTTAGAGCCAATCGCGGTGCCAATAGCAAGGTCCGTCTGGTCATGCAGCGATGCCGTGACAGAGACGATGATTTCAGGGAGTGAGGTGCCGACGCTCACAACCGTCATTCCAATGACGAGAGGGGGGACGCCAATCAGTCGGCACAAAATTGATGCGGCAAACACTAAACGGTCAGCACTGTAGACCACCAAAAGTAAACCAATTATTAACAGTGCTGTTGCTAAAAGCATCAAAAGTCCTTTCTTCAGGTATACTTGCCGGTCCACCGCGCAGGAATTGTTGGCGCTGCATACAGCCTGAGTCGTAACGAATTCCTAATTTTGACTTTATGCGCCGGAAAAGTAAAACAAATGCCAGCTTTCGCTAACCTCTACAGGCAATATTCTGTAAAAATGTGGCGTTTAGGGCTGATTTAAGCCTCATGCTTAGCCTGAGGCAGGGTAAGAAAGGAACCATAAATGAGCCAAACGATGGCGAATTTAGTCGATGTCCGTGGTGTCAGTTTCTCCCGCGGCAACCGATTGATATTTGATGATATTTCGCTGACCGTGCCGCATGGCAAGATCACCGCCATTATGGGCCCGTCAGGCATCGGTAAAACGACGTTGCTGCGTCTTATTGGGGGGCAAATTCCCCCGGACGGCGGCGAAATCCTCTTCGACGGCGAGAACGTCCCGGAGATGTCGCGCTCGCGTCTGTATACCGTCCGCAAACGCATGAGCATGCTCTTTCAGTCTGGGGCTTTGTTCACGGATATGAACGTCTTTGACAACGTGGCCTACCCGCTGCGTGAACATACCCATCTGCCGCCCGAACTGCTGAAAAGCACCGTCATGATGAAGCTTGAAGCCGTTGGTCTGCGGGGGGCGGCGAAATTGATGCCGTCTGAACTCTCTGGCGGTATGGCGCGCCGTGCTGCGCTGGCGCGTGCCATTGCGCTTGAACCCGATTTAATCATGTTTGACGAACCGTTTGTGGGACAGGACCCTATCACCATGGGCGTGCTGGTGAAGTTAATTTCTGAATTAAACAGCGCGCTGGGCGTTACCTGCATCGTGGTGTCTCACGACGTACCGGAAGTGTTGAGCATTGCCGATTACGCCTACATCGTGGCGGACAAAAAGATCGTCGCACACGGTAGCGCCCAGGCGCTGCAGGAAAATTGCGATCCGCGGGTGCGGCAGTTCCTCGACGGTATTGCAGATGGCCCAGTGCCGTTCCGCTACCCGGCTGGCGACTATCGTGACGATTTACTGGGAATAGGGAGTTAAGCCACTCATGCTGTTAAATGCGTTGGCTGCGCTCGGACACCGTGGCATAAAAACCATCAGGACGTTCGGGCGTGCCGGATTAATGTTATTCAACGCGCTGGTCGGCAAGCCGGAATTCCGCAAGCACGCGCCTTTGCTGGTGCGGCAACTTTATAATGTCGGCGTGTTGTCGATGCTGATCATCATCGTGTCCGGCCTGTTTATTGGTATGGTGCTTGGGCTGCAGGGCTACCTGGTGCTGACAACCTACAGTGCGGAAACCAGCCTCGGGATGCTGGTGGCGCTTTCGCTGCTGCGTGAGCTGGGGCCGGTCGTTGCTGCGCTGCTGTTCGCCGGACGCGCGGGCTCTGCCTTAACGGCAGAAATCGGGTTGATGCGCGCCACCGAGCAACTTTCCAGTATGGAAATGATGGCGGTCGATCCGCTGCGTCGCGTCATCTCACCGCGTTTTTGGGCGGGGGTGATTTCGCTACCGCTGCTGACTATCCTCTTTGTGGCGGTCGGTATCTGGGGCGGGTCGTTGGTCGGCGTGCACTGGAAAGGTATTGATGCCGGTTTCTTCTGGTCCGCAATGCAGGATGCCATCGACCTGCGGATGGATCTGGTGAACTGTTTAATCAAGAGCGTGGTCTTTGCCATTACGGTCACCTGGATTGCGTTATTCAACGGGTATGATGCTATTCCAACCTCGGCAGGCATCAGCCGTGCAACGACACGTACCGTCGTTCATTCGTCGCTGGCCGTACTGGGTCTGGATTTTGTGCTCACCGCACTGATGTTTGGGAATTGAGTTCATGCAAACGAGAAAAAATGAAATTTGGGTTGGCGTATTCCTGTTACTGGCGCTGCTGGCGGCCCTGTTTATCTGCCTGAGAGCGGCGGATATCACCTCTGTCCGCACCGAGCCGACGTATCGCGTTTATGCCACCTTCGATAATATCGGTGGCCTGAAGGCGCGCTCACCGGTCCGTATTGGCGGCGTGGTGATTGGACGCGTATCAGACATTACGCTGGATGAGAAAACCTATCTGCCGCGCGTCGCGATGGATATTGAAGAGCGTTATAACCACATTCCCGATACCAGCTCGCTTTCCATCCGCACCTCCGGTCTGCTTGGCGAACAATATCTGGCACTTAACGTTGGCTTTGAAGATCCTGAGCTGGGAACGACTATCCTTAAAGACGGTAGCGTGATCCAGGATACGAAGTCCGCGATGGTGCTGGAAGATATGATTGGTCAGTTCCTTTACAACAGTAAAGGAGATGATAAAAAGTCTGAGGCTGCCCCTGCGCAGAGTGAAGACCCTACCAATGTTGCGCCGACCCCTGGTGCTGCGAATTAATTTCAGGAGAAGTCATTCATGTTTAAACGACTGCTAATGGTTGCCATGTTGGTCATTGCCCCTCTCACTGCGGCACAGGCTGCAGATCAGAGCAACCCGTACAAACAGATGGACGCGGCCGCGAAGAAAACCTTCGATCGTCTTAAAAACGAACAGCCGAAGATTCGCGCTAATCCTGATTACCTGCGTGATGTGGTCGATCAGGAACTGTTGCCGTATGTGCAGATCAAATATGCAGGCGCACTGGTGCTGGGCCGTTACTACAAAGATGCGACCCCGGCACAGCGTGAGGCTTACTTTGCTGCGTTCCGTGAATACCTGAAACAGGCTTATGGCCAGGCGCTGGCGATGTACCATGGCCAGACCTACCAGATTGCGCCTGAACAGCCGCTGGGCGATGCCACCATCGTGCCTATCCGCGTGACGATTAACGATCCTAACGGTCGTCCGCCGGTTCGTCTGGACTTCCAGTGGCGTAAAAACAGCCAGACTGGAAACTGGCAGGCGTATGACATGATTGCCGAAGGGGTGAGCATGATCACCACCAAACAGAACGAGTGGAGCGACCTGCTGCGCACGAAAGGCATTGATGGCCTGACCGCGCAGCTGCAGTCTATCTCTCGTCAGAAAATTACCCTAGACGAGAAGAAGTAATGTCGCAGCAACTGAGATGGTCGCGTGATGGCGAAACGTTAACGTTGTCGGGTGAGCTCGATCAGGATCTGCTAAACCCGCTGTGGGATAAACGCCATGAGGCGATGCAGGGCGTGACGCTGATTGATCTCAGTGCTGTCTCGCGGGTCGATACGGCGGGAGTTGCGCTGCTCACCCATCTGATCGCGGTGGGTAAAACCCAGGGTGCAAACGTCAGGCTTCACGGCGCGAGCGATAACGTCATGACCCTGGCGCAGCTTTATAATCTGCCTCAGGACGTTTTACCGCGCTAATATTTTCAGTGCGTTACTTCTGAAAGCCCCGACTGTTTCATCGTCGGGGCTTTTTGCTTGTTTAAGACGACGCCACTTTGCTCTAAGATGTTGGGCTTGTTTTCACTATCAGATGATATAGACCCCATGGAAAATAATGAAATCCAGGCAGTGCTGATGAATGCACTCACCCTTCAGGAAGTCCACGTCTCTGGCGATGGCAGCCACTTCCAGGTTATTGCTGTGGGTGAGATCTTTGACGGGATGAGTCGTGTGAAGAAACAGCAGGCTGTCTATGCGCCGCTGATGGAATACATTGCGGATAACCGCATCCACGCCCTGTCGATTAAAGCGTTCACCCCGCAAGAGTGGGCACGCGATCGCAAACTAAACGGTTTTTGAGCTGAGGGCGAGACGCCCGCAGCACGGTTGAATTTATAAGAGAGCAATTACATGGACAAATTTCGTGTACAGGGGCCAACGCGTCTCCAGGGCGAAGTCACAATTTCTGGCGCAAAAAACGCTGCGCTGCCCATCCTCTTTGCTGCATTGCTCGCGGAAGAGCCGGTAGAAATTCAGAACGTACCTAAGCTGAAAGATATCGACACCACCATGAAGTTGCTCACCCAGTTGGGCACGAAAGTCGAGCGTAACGGCTCCGTCTGGATCGACGCCAGCAACGTGAACAACTTCTCTGCGCCCTACGATCTGGTGAAAACCATGCGCGCATCCATCTGGGCGCTTGGCCCACTGGTGGCGCGTTTTGGTCAGGGTCAGGTATCACTGCCGGGCGGCTGCGCCATCGGTGCGCGTCCGGTTGACCTGCACATCTTTGGCCTGGAGAAACTGGGCGCGGAGATCAAACTGGAAGAAGGTTACGTCAAGGCGTCCGTCAACGGTCGCCTGAAAGGTGCGCACATTGTCATGGACAAAGTGAGCGTGGGCGCTACCGTCACCATTATGTCTGCGGCGACGCTGGCAGAAGGCACGACCATCATCGAAAACGCCGCACGTGAACCGGAAATTGTGGATACCGCAAACTTCCTCGTGGCGCTGGGTGCGAAGATTTCCGGCCAGGGCACTGACCGTATCACCATCGAAGGCGTTGAACGCCTGGGTGGCGGTGTCTATCGCGTTCTGCCGGACCGTATCGAAACCGGTACCTTCCTGGTGGCTGCGGCGATCTCTGGCGGGAAGATTGTTTGTCGCAACGCACAGCCTGATACCCTGGATGCGGTGCTGGCTAAACTGCGCGATGCGGGTGCGGATATCGAAATCGGCGAAGACTGGATCAGTCTTGATATGCACGGCCAGCGTCCAAAAGCCGTCAATGTGCGTACTGCACCGCATCCGGCGTTCCCGACGGACATGCAGGCTCAGTTTACGCTGTTAAACCTGGTTGCCGAAGGCACGGGCTTCATCACTGAAACCATCTTCGAGAACCGCTTCATGCACGTACCGGAACTCATCCGTATGGGCGCGCACGCTGAGATCGAAAGCAATACGGTCATTTGCCACGGCGTGGAAAAACTGTCTGGTGCGCAGGTGATGGCAACCGATCTTCGCGCGTCTGCAAGCCTGGTGCTGGCGGGCTGTATCGCAGAAGGGACGACTATTGTTGACCGTATCTACCACATCGATCGTGGCTATGAGCGTATCGAAGACAAACTGCGCGCGCTGGGTGCAAATATCGAGCGTGTGAAAGGCGAGTAATCGTTCTTGCACCCCCCTGGCCTGTAAAGGCCGGGGGATTGCTGATGCTGTTAAATTTGCAGTGTTACTTCGACTGCTTCTTCTGGCGCATCGTGCGCGTTCTGTCGATAAATTCGTGAGTTATAGGGTCGTGATAGCGTGACGGCCAGATGATCCACGGATGCGTGTCCAGCGCCGTCGCAATAATCAATTCCCCCTTCGGCCACGGGCGAGTCAGCGCGTTTGCCAGCGTCGATGAGCTTAACCCGTTACGGCGCGATTCCGCCGCCAGTGATGTCCCTTTTTTGCGCAGCGCCGCAATAATATCAGCTGAGTGCCAGTCGATCAGTTTCATATCCATAAAGCTGTCCTTGTGTTCGTTTTCACCCACGCCATTTCTCCTGAAATGACAGGATTACTATACCTTCTTCGAACATGTGTTCTAAAAAGTTCGCGTTACTGGAAGCAATATTCAGAATATGACATGGCTTTATTCATGCGGGATGTAAGTCGATGATTTAACGTGATGATGGAATTTATGAGTGCTTATTGGAGCCTCCCCGTGTGGCCACGGGGAGAAGGGGGAAGGATTAACGATCGCGCTGAACGGCGATGTGGGCAAGACCAATCAACGCGTCACGCCACGGGCTGTCCGGAATCACCTGAAGTGCTTCGATGGCTTTGTCTGCCTCTTCTTCAGCACGCTGACGCGTCCATTCCAGCGATCCGCAGTGTGCCATTGTTTCCAGTACAGGTTCCAGAAGATGGCGACCATTTCCTTGCTCGATCGCTTCACGGATCAGTTTCGCCTGCTCGGGGGTTCCGTGACGCATTGCATGGAGCAGCGGCAGCGTTGGTTTGCCTTCGTTCAGGTCATCCCCAACGTTTTTGCCGAGCGTTTCGCCGTCGGCACTGTAGTCCAGCAAATCATCGATCAGCTGGAAGGCAGTCCCCAGATAACGGCCATAATCCTGAAGCCCTTTTTCCTGGGCTTCAGTGCAGCCAGCAAGGATGCCAGCGCATTGCGCCGCAGCTTCAAACAGGCGCGCCGTCTTGCTGTAAATCACGCGCATGTAGTTTTCTTCGGTGATATCCGGGTCGTTAACGTTCATCAACTGCAGGACTTCACCTTCAGCGATAACGTTTACCGCTTCAGACATCACTTCCAGCACTTTCAGCGAGCCGAGGCTGGTCATCATCTGGAAAGCACGGGTATAGATGAAATCCCCCACCAGAACGCTGGCTGCGTTGCCAAACGCTGCGTTCGCGGTTGCTTTGCCACGGCGCATGTCTGATTCATCCACCACGTCATCATGCAGCAGCGTGGCTGTGTGGATAAATTCGATCAGGGCCGCAATCGTGACGTGGGCATTTCCCTGATAGCCAACGGCGCGAGCGGCCAGAATGGCAATCATCGGGCGAATGCGTTTACCGCCGCCGCTAACGATGTAATAGCCCAACTGATTGATCAGCTGAACATCAGAGTTGAGTTGCTCCAGGATTGCTGCATTCACACCCGCCATATCTTGCGCGGTTAACTCGTTGATTTTTTCTAAATTCATCGCAAAAGCCGGGCTTTTTATCCTGTTTATCCCACGGAGTGTGGGTTCACAAAGGGTTTCGGTTTATCAATAGTATCGCTGATTGTACTGAAAAAACGGCTCAGATAAACGTTACCGTACGCGTTGTGTTTTTTTTCTTCATGTATTGATGGTAGCACTTGTCAAAGGCTCGCGTTTTGCGTAATATTCGCGCCCTATTGTGAATATTTATAGCGCACTCTGATTCATACGAGGATGTGCGCGGAAGCGGAGTTTATATGTACGCGGTTTTCCAAAGTGGTGGTAAACAACACCGAGTAAGCGAAGGTCAGACCATTCGCCTGGAAAAGCTGGACATCGCAACTGGCGAATCTGTTGAATTCGCTGAAGTTCTGATGATCGCAAACGGTGAAGAAGTCAAAATCGGCGTTCCTTTCGTTGATGGCGGCGTGATCAAAGCTGAAGTTGTTGCACACGGTCGTGGCGAGAAAGTTAAAATCGTTAAGTTTCGTCGTCGTAAGCACTACCGTAAGCAGCAGGGCCACCGTCAGTGGTTCACTGATGTGAAAATTACTGGCATCAGCGCCTAAGACCTGAGGAGAGATTTAAATGGCACATAAAAAGGCTGGCGGCTCCACACGTAACGGTCGCGATTCAGAAGCTAAACGCCTTGGCGTTAAGCGTTTCGGTGGCGAATCCGTTCTGGCGGGTAGCATCATCGTTCGTCAACGTGGTACCAAATTCCACGCTGGCAACAACGTAGGTTGCGGTCGTGACCACACTCTGTTTGCTAAAGCAGACGGTAAAGTGAAATTTGAAGTTAAAGGCCCGAACAACCGTAAATACATCAGCATCGTTGCTGAGTAAGGTTTTCTCGGTCCGGTAACGGATTAAAGCCCCGCAACGTGTTGCGGGGCTTTTTACATTGGAAACCCGGAAAATTTCTGTAGGGAAAACGGGCATGAAGCAGCAGGCCGGCATAGGTATTCTTTTGGCGCTCACCACCGCAATGTGCTGGGGTGCACTGCCAATTGCAATGAAGCAGGTTCTGGAAGTGATGGAGCCGCCTACGGTGGTCTTTTATCGCTTCCTGATGGCAAGCATTGGCCTCGGTGCCATTCTGGTGATTAAAGGTAAGCTTCCACCGCTGCGTCTCTTCCGAAAGCCGCGCTGGCTGGTTTTACTGGCGATTGCGACGGGCGGTCTGTTCGGTAACTTCATCCTGTTTAGCTCCTCCCTGCAATATCTCAGCCCCACGGCGTCGCAGGTGATCGGCCAGCTTTCACCGGTCGGCATGATGGTCGCCAGCGTCTTTATCCTCAAGGAGAAGATGCGCGGAACGCAGATTATCGGAGCGAGCATGCTGCTCTGTGGTCTGGTGATGTTTTTCAACACCAGCCTGGTTGAGATTTTCACCCGCCTGACGGATTACACCTGGGGTGTAATTTTCGGTGTCGGGGCAGCAACGGTCTGGGTGAGTTATGGCGTCGCACAAAAGGTGTTATTGCGTCGTCTGGCCTCACAGCAGATCCTCTTTTTATTGTACACTTTGTGTACAATAGCATTGCTGCCGTTAGCAAAGCCGGGTGTGATTACTCAGCTTAGCGACTGGCAACTGGCGTGCCTCATCTTTTGTGGGCTTAATACGCTGGTCGGTTATGGCGCGCTGGCTGAGGCAATGGCGCGCTGGCAGGCAGCGCAGGTGAGCGCGTTAATCACGCTGACTCCGCTGTTTACGCTGTTATTTTCAGATTTGTTATCAATGGCCTGGCCCGATGTCTTCGTCAAGCCGATGCTCAACTTGTTGGGTTATCTCGGTGCGTTTGTCGTGGTTGCGGGTGCGATGTATTCCGCCATTGGTCATCGTCTCTGGGGGCGTTGGCGCAAAAATGAAGCGGTCGTAGTAGTCCCCCGCTCAGGCGAATGAGTTACGGAGAGTAAAATGAAGTTTGTTGATGAAGCGACGATTCTGGTCGTGGCAGGTGATGGCGGTAACGGTTGTGTAAGCTTCCGCCGTGAAAAATATATTCCTCGTGGCGGCCCTGACGGCGGTGACGGTGGCGATGGTGGTGACGTGTGGCTGGAGGCGGATGAAAACCTCAACACGCTGATCGACTACCGTTTCGAAAAATCTTTCCGCGCCGAGCGCGGCCAGAACGGCCAGAGCCGTGACTGTACGGGTAAACGTGGTAAAGACGTCAACATCAAGGTTCCGGTCGGTACGCGTGTGATTGACCAGGGCACCGGTGAAACCATGGGTGATATGACCAAACACGGTCAGCGCCTGCTGGTTGCTAAAGGTGGCTGGCACGGTCTGGGTAACAGCCGTTTTAAATCATCGGTTAACCGTGCTCCGCGTCAGAAAACCATGGGGACACCGGGCGATACGCGCGAGCTGCAGCTGGAACTGATGCTGCTGGCTGACGTCGGTATGCTGGGTATGCCTAATGCCGGTAAATCGACGTTTATCCGTGCTGTATCAGCCGCTAAGCCAAAAGTGGCGGATTATCCGTTTACGACGCTGGTGCCAAGCTTGGGCGTTGTCCGTATGGACCACGAAAAGAGCTTTGTTGTCGCTGATATCCCGGGTTTGATCGAGGGCGCAGCAGAAGGCGCAGGACTGGGTATTCGCTTCCTGAAACACCTTGAGCGCTGCCGCGTATTACTGCACATCGTTGATATTAATCCAATCGATGAGTCCGATCCGGTCGAAAACGCCCGTATCATCATCAGCGAACTGGAAAAATACAGCGAAAAACTCGCAGGTAAGCCACGCTGGCTGGTCTTCAACAAGATCGACCTGATGGATAAAGCCGAAGCGGAAGCAAAAGCGAAAGCCATTGCTGAAGCGATGGGTTGGGAAGATAAATATTATCTGATCTCTGCGGCAAGCCAGGTCGGCGTGAAAGATCTCTGCTGGGATGTGATGACCTTTATCATCGAGAACCCAATCGTTCAGCCAGAAGAGGCGAAACAGCCTGAAAAAGTCGAATTCATGTGGGATGACTACCACCGTCAGCAGCTCGAAGAGCTGGAAGCGGAAGACGATGATGAAGACTGGGACGATGACTGGGATGAAGACGACGAAGAAGGCGTTGAGTTCATCTACAAGCATTAATACCTGAAAGAAGCCCCGCTAAGGGGCTTTTTTTTATCCTAACGTCGACGGCAACCAGCAGCTGGCGATTAAGCCGCCCTCAGCGCCGTTATCCAGCACTAAATTGCCATGGTGGAGTTGAACGATACGCTGAACAATACTCAGCCCCAGGCCGCTGCCACCGTAGCGCTGGTCGAGCCGACGGAAAGGCTCGGTAATGGACTGTCGATGAGCCTCATCGATTCCGGGGCCCTGATCCACCACGCTGACCTGCGTTCCGCCGTCAACTTCCGCTAATTTCACTTCGATGGTCGTTCCCGTTGGGCTATAGCGGGCGGCATTCTCCAGCAAATTTCTGAGCATCAGGCGCAGAAGCACGGCGTCTCCCTGCACGGTAAGACTGCTTTTAGCGGGCCATATCACCGTATGGTCTTTGGCTTCGTGCTCAAGACCCAGCGGCGCAATAATATTCTCTGTCCAGTTGATGGTATCGTAGTGGCCGCTTGCCATCGCCTGTCCGGCTCGCGCCAGCATGAGCAGCTGTTCAACGGTGTGCATCAACTGATCGATACGACTAATCAACGCGGTGGCTTGTGGTGAGCCGGACTGAGCCATTAATTCCAGATGCAACCGGATCCCGGCAAGCGGTGTTCGTAGCTCGTGCGCGGCATCAGCGGTGAAAAGACGCTCCTGCTGTAGGGTGTGATCAAGACGCGCCAGCAGTTGGTTTAGCGATGTCGTCACAGCGCCAACTTCTTCCATATCGGAATACATAGGCAGCGGCGTCAAGTTGTCGGCTGACCGGTTGGCCAGGCTGGCGCGTAATTTGTTAAGCGGGCGGGTTATCCAGGTAACCGCCCAAAAGGAGAAGAGCAGGGTAAAACCGACCATTACGAGAGAAGGGACCAGCAGCGACGCAATCGCTTCACGGATCTCTTTCTCAACGTGCTTGTTACGTGCTTTCGCCGAGAGTGTTTCATTCACCAGAAAGCCAATCTGTTCACGGCTTTCATGCCATAACCAGATGACGCTTATTAACTGGAAAAACAGCAAGATAATCGCCAGCAAAACCATTAATCGCCGACGCATACTGTTCATTTCTGGCTCTCCAGGCGGTATCCGACGCCACGGACCGTTTTGATCCGCTCTTTGCCGAGCTTGCGGCGCAGATTGTGAATATGAACCTCAAGGGTATTTGAACCCGGGTCGTCCTGCCAGGAGTAGATATCCTGCTGCAGCGTCTCACGATGTACCGTTTGACCGCTCCGCATGATGAGGCGCGTCAGGAGGGCAAATTCTTTTGGGGTCACTTCGACAGGCTGGGACTTACGCAACACCTGCTGCGTCTGGAGATTCAGCGTAATGTCACCGTCAGTCAGCATGTTATCGCTGTGTCCCTGATAGCGGCGGATCAGCGCCCGCACGCGCGCCTGAAGTTCTGCGAGGGCAAAAGGTTTAACCAGATAATCATCCGCACCGGAGTCCAGACCGTGAATGCGATCTTCAATGGCATCGCGCGCAGTGAGGATCAGCACTGGATTTTCAACGCCACGACGGCGCCACTGGCTGAGCAGCGTCGCGCCGTCTTTATCCGGTAAGCCTAAATCGAGGATCACCAGGCTATATTCACTGCTCTGGATCAGCGCATCGGCTTCTGCCGCCGTGGCGGCGCAGTCGAGCGCATACCCTTCATTCGCCAGTGCGAGCGCCAACCCTTCCTGCAATAACAGATCGTCTTCAACTATGAGTAGTTTCATCGCTAGTTATTCTGGTAGATGTCCTTGTATAGCCTGCTTTCGAAGCGCACCAGCGGAATACGGCGATTACGCTGATCGGTCGGTTCGACGGCATAGCCGGAAAGATACTGCACGAATGCCATACGTTGTCCGCTGGCCGTGGTGATAAAGCCCGCAAGGTTATACACCCCCTGCAGTGAACCTGTTTTCGCTGACACTTTGCCATCAACACCCGCGGCATGAAGCCCTGCCCGATACTGAAGCGAACCGTCATGCCCGGCAAGTGGCAGCATCGAAATAAAGTTTAGCTCAGCGTCATGTTGGGCAATGTACTGAAGCACTTGCATCATGGTGGCTGGGGAGATCAGATTATGGCGCGATAACCCGGAGCCATCGACGGCGATGGTATTACCAAGATCGATTCCCGCCTGCTGACGCAGGATCTGACGAACGGCGTCTGACCCCGCACGCCAGGTGCCTGGTACGCCGAAACGGGCGTGACCAATCATGCGGAACACGGTGTCAGCAATCATGTTATCTGACTTTTTCAGCATAATCCTGAGCAGGTCATGTAGCGGCGCAGACTGTTTGCTGGCGATGACGGTACCCGGTTGATTAACCTGTGTCTGACGCATCAGTGAGCCAGAATAGGTGATGCCAGCCTGTTTCAGTTCGTCTTTGAGTATCGCACCCGCATAACCCGCTCCGTCCTGAATGGCGAAGGCCAGCGGCAGCGGATCGGCACGCTGCGTCAGGCAGCCGGTGAGGGTGAAACGGTTAAGATCGCCCGGCACGACGTCCAGCTCGCAATACTGCGCATCCGGCGATCCTTTTGCTAATGTGCGTACCTGGCTGAACATCGTGACCGGGTAGTAGGACGCCACGCGGATAAAGGCTAAATCATCCGGCTTGGGGGCGCTGTAGAGCGACACGGAGAAGCAGTTACGGTCAACGATGGCCGCGGCAGGCGGGGCGCTAAAGCACTGCGTCATGTCATTCCACGGCCAGCCAGGGGCTTTATCGTGGCTGGCAAAGATGGACGTGTCGATCAGCACGTTGCCATCAATTTTCTGCACGCCAGATTTTTTCAGCACCGCCACCATATTGCGGATATCCTGGCGCTTGAAGGTCGGGTCACCCCCAAAGCGGGCAATCAGATCGCCTTTCAGTTCGCCACCTTCGACGTTACCTTTGGTCTCAAGCGTGGTCGTAAACCGGAAGTCAGGGCCAAGCTGAAGCAGGGCGGCGAGGGCAGTGATCACCTTCTGGGTACTGGCAGGCAGCGCCATCTGTTGACTGTGAAAGTCAATGTCAGGTGCCTGGGCGCCAACCTTCTGCACCATCAGCGCAAGGTTAGCGCCAGCGGGCAGTTGATTAATGTACTCATCAACGTTCGCGGCCTGAGCGGCGAACGCCATACTGGTAGTCAATCCGATGATAAAACTGGAAAATCGCATAATCTCGCGCTAACAACCCGAAAACAAACCGTCATACTACGGTGCATAGCACTGCAAAGTAAACGATGACCCATAGTGAACTTCGCGGTAAAATGCGTATCAAATTGAAAAATTGCTGCTGACCTGGGGCGTTGCTCCCGGGTCGGTTTTCTTTTTGCTTCTTGCCCGCTTAGGGGGGCAGGAGCAGGGAACACTGCTCCCAACAGGAATGTTTAAGAGGTATAACAAATGCAAGCTATTCCGATGACCTTACGTGGTGCCGAAAAACTGCGCGAAGAGCTGGATTTCCTGAAATCCGTTCGTCGCCCTGAAATCATCGCCGCTATCGCGGATGCGCGCGAGCATGGCGACCTGAAAGAGAACGCTGAATACCATGCGGCGCGTGAGCAGCAGGGCTTCTGTGAAGGGCGTATTAAAGACATCGAAGCGAAGCTGTCTAATGCGCAGGTGATCGACATCACTAAAATGCCAAACAATGGTCGCGTGATCTTTGGTTCTACCGTGAGCGTTCTGAACCTGGACAACGACGAAGAGCAGACTTACCGCATCGTGGGTGACGATGAGGCTGACTTTAAGCAGAACCTGATTTCCGTGAACTCGCCCATCGCGCGTGGTCTGATTGGCAAAGAGCAAGACGATGTGGTCGTGATCCGTACGCCAGGTGGTGAAGTGGAATACGAAATTACTAAGGTTGAGTACCTGTAATTCGCTTCTCCACTGAGATGTTGATACATTGTAAAGAAAAGAAAAAGGCCGCATAGCGGCCTTTTAACAACTCAAGGAGCGTGGCATTTTGCTCACCTGCTGACAGAAATCCCTCGTTTTACACAGAAAATGTGTTCGATTAGGGATATCCTTAACGTGGCAGCGAGATTTTGCGCTCTTTAGATGGGCGGTAGAGCACCAGCGTTTTACCGATGACCTGTACATTACAGGCGCCGGTTTCGCGCACGATGGCTTCCACGATCAGGTTTTTAGTGTCTCTGTCTTCAGAGGCGATTTTCACCTTGATCAGCTCGTGGTGTTCCAGCGCTTGTTCAATCTCGGCAAGCACCCCTTCGGTCAAACCATTGTTGCCAAGCATCACTACAGGCTTGAGCGGATGTGCCAGACCTTTAAGGTGCTGTTTTTGTTTAGTACTCAGATTCATCGTATATTTTTGCTTACGTTGGGATTGAAAACGGTTCATTCTACCGCCATCTCCCTTATATCGCCAAATAGCTGCGTAGAAATTTACGTCACAGGCAAGCAACGATGAACCAGGACGGAAATGTTAAATGACAGGTAAAAAGCGTTCTGCCAGCTCCAGCCGCTGGCTCCAGGAACACTTTAGCGATAAATATGTTCAACAGGCACAGAAAAAGGGGTTGCGTTCCCGTGCCTGGTTTAAACTTGATGAAATACAGCAAAGTGACAAACTTTTTAAGCCGGGGATGACGGTTGTTGACCTCGGTGCGGCACCTGGCGGATGGTCCCAGTATGCGGTAACGCAGATCGGCGGAACGGGCCGAATCATCGCGTGCGATCTTTTACCAATGGATCCCATCGTCGGTGTCGACTTCCTTCAGGGCGACTTTCGTGATGAATTAGTGCTGAAAGCGTTACTTGATCGTGTAGGTGACAGTAAGGTCCAGGTTGTCATGTCAGATATGGCACCAAATATGTGCGGAACACCGGCGGTGGATATCCCCCGCGCCATGTATCTGGTGGAGCTAGCGTTAGAAATGTGTCGTGATGTACTAGCGCCTGGTGGTAGTTTTGTTGTGAAGGTGTTTCAGGGCGAAGGTTTCGAGGAGTACCTTAAGGAAATTCGCTCCCTGTTTGCGAAGGTTAAAGTTCGTAAGCCGGACTCTTCCCGGGCGCGTTCCCGTGAAGTGTATATTGTAGCGACCGGGCGAAAATGATAACCGGTAGATTTCAGACGAAAGTTTGAATGAAACTGGATATAGAGTATCCTGACGCTGTTTTTAACACAGTTGTAATGTGAGGTTAATCCCTTGAGTGACATGGCGAAAAACCTAATTCTCTGGCTGGTCATTGCCGTCGTGCTGATGTCAGTATTCCAGAGCTTTGGGCCCAGCGAGTCGAATGGCCGCAAGGTGGATTATTCTACCTTCCTGCAGGAGGTCAATCAGGACCAGGTTCGCGAAGCGCGTATCAACGGACGTGAGATAAACGTTACCAAGAAAGATAGTAACCGTTACACGACCTACATCCCGGTGAACGATCCTAAGCTGCTCGATAACCTTCTGACTAAAAACGTCAAAGTGGTTGGCGAGCCGCCAGAAGAACCAAGCCTGCTGGCTTCTATCTTCATTTCCTGGTTCCCGATGCTGCTTCTTATCGGCGTCTGGATCTTCTTTATGCGTCAGATGCAGGGCGGCGGTGGCAAAGGTGCCATGTCGTTCGGTAAGAGCAAGGCGCGTATGCTGACGGAAGATCAGATCAAGACCACGTTTGCTGACGTTGCAGGTTGTGACGAAGCAAAAGAAGAAGTGGGCGAACTGGTTGAATACCTGCGTGAGCCGAGCCGTTTCCAGAAACTGGGCGGTAAGATCCCGAAAGGCGTTCTGATGGTGGGTCCTCCGGGTACCGGTAAAACCCTGCTGGCGAAAGCTATCGCGGGTGAAGCGAAGGTGCCGTTCTTTACTATTTCAGGTTCTGACTTCGTAGAAATGTTCGTGGGTGTTGGTGCATCTCGTGTGCGTGACATGTTCGAGCAGGCCAAGAAGGCAGCACCGTGCATCATCTTCATCGATGAAATCGACGCCGTAGGCCGCCAGCGTGGTGCAGGTCTGGGCGGTGGTCATGATGAACGTGAGCAGACGCTGAACCAGATGCTAGTTGAAATGGACGGCTTCGAAGGTAACGAAGGTATTATCGTTATCGCGGCGACTAACCGTCCGGACGTACTTGACCCGGCGCTGCTGCGTCCAGGCCGTTTCGACCGTCAGGTCGTGGTCGGTCTGCCGGACGTTCGTGGTCGTGAACAGATTCTGAAAGTCCACATGCGTCGCGTACCGCTGGCACCAGATATCGACGCGGCAATCATTGCGCGCGGTACTCCGGGCTTCTCCGGTGCGGATCTGGCTAACCTGGTCAACGAAGCTGCCCTGTTTGCTGCTCGCGGTAACAAGCGCGTGGTGTCGATGGTGGAGTTCGAGAAAGCGAAAGACAAAATCATGATGGGTGCGGAACGTCGCTCCATGGTGATGACGGAAGCGCAGAAAGAGTCCACGGCGTACCACGAGGCAGGTCACGCGATTATCGGTCGCCTGGTGCCGGAACACGATCCGGTGCACAAAGTGACGATTATTCCTCGTGGCCGTGCTCTGGGCGTAACATTCTTCCTGCCGGAAGGTGATGCGATCAGCGCCAGCCGTCAGAAACTGGAAAGTCAGATTTCAACGCTGTACGGCGGTCGACTGGCTGAAGAGATTATCTACGGCGCAGAACATGTTTCTACTGGTGCGTCTAACGACATTAAAGTCGCGACAAACCTGGCGCGTAACATGGTCACGCAGTGGGGCTTCTCCGACAAACTCGGTCCGCTGCTCTATGCAGAGGAAGAGGGTGAAGTCTTCCTGGGCCGCTCCGTGGCGAAAGCGAAACATATGTCCGATGAAACGGCTCGTATCATCGACCAGGAAGTGAAGGCGCTGATTGAACGTAACTACGGCCGCGCGCGTCAGATCCTGAATGACAACATGGACATTCTGCATTCGATGAAAGATGCGCTCATGAAATATGAGACCATCGATGCACCGCAGATTGACGACCTGATGGCACGCCGTGAAGTGCGTCCGCCAGCTGGCTGGGAAGATCCAGGTGCTTCCAACAATTCTGACAACAATGGCACCCCGCGTGCACCGCGCCCGGTTGATGAACCGCGTACGCCAAACCCGGGCAACACCATGTCAGAACAGTTGGGCGACAAGTAAGTCACATCTGTTGAAATGTTTGTCTGTACCTCAAACCCTGGAGCTTGCTCCGGGGTTTTTCTTATCCGTTAAAACTTATAAATACCAGGGATTTTGCCATGAAACTCTTCGCCCAGGACTCGCATCTCGATCTCTCGCATCCGCATGTGATGGGGATCCTGAATGTTACCCCTGACTCCTTCTCTGACGGTGGCACGCATAACACGCTTATTGAGGCGGTGAAGCACGCAAATTTAATGATCAATGCGGGTGCCACCATCATTGATGTCGGTGGAGAATCGACGCGCCCCGGTGCGGCGGACGTGTCTGTGGAAGAAGAGCTGGCGCGCGTGGTGCCCGTGGTTGAGGCCATTGCTCAGCGATTTGAGGTGTGGATCTCCGTTGACACGTCCAAGCCTGAGGTGATTCGTGAAGTGGCGAAAGTGGGCGCTCACATTATCAATGACATTCGCTCACTGACTGAGCCTGGCGCGATTGAAGCGGCTGCGGAAACGGGCCTGCCGGTCTGCCTGATGCACATGCAGGGACAGCCGAAAACCATGCAGGAGGCGCCGAAGTATGATGATGTCTTTGCCGACGTGAATCGCTTCTTTATTGAGCATATCGCACGCTGCGAGCGTGCGGGTATCGCAAAAGAGAAATTGCTGCTCGACCCGGGGTTCGGTTTCGGTAAAAATCTCTCTCACAATTATGCGCTGCTTGCGCGCTTATCAGAATTTCATCACTTCGGCCTGCCGCTGCTCGTGGGGATGTCGAGGAAATCGATGATTGGCCAGTTGCTGAATGTAGGGCCGAGCGAACGCCTGAGCGGCAGCCTGGCCTGCGCGGTGATTGCGGCGATGCAGGGTGCGCACATTATTCGTGTCCATGACGTCAAAGAAACAGTAGAAGCCATGCGTGTGGTGGAAGCCACACTGGCAGCGAAGGAAAACAAACGCTATGAGTAATCGTAAATATTTTGGTACCGATGGTATCCGTGGGCGCGTAGGCGATGCTCCAATCACCCCTGATTTTGTCCTGAAGCTGGGCTGGGCTGCTGGCAAGGTGCTGGCGCGTCATGGTTCCCGTAAGATCATCATCGGCAAAGACACCCGTATTTCAGGCTATATGCTGGAATCCGCCCTGGAAGCCGGTCTGGCAGCAGCGGGGCTTTCCGCTTCCTTTACAGGCCCAATGCCAACGCCTGCTGTTGCTTACCTGACGCGCACCTTCCGTGCGGAAGCAGGGATTGTTATCTCTGCTTCCCATAACCCGTTCTACGACAACGGCATCAAGTTCTTCTCCATTGACGGCACCAAGCTGCCGGATGATGTTGAAGAGGCCATTGAAGCGGAAATGGAAAAAGAGATCACCTGCGTCGACTCCGCTGAGCTGGGTAAAGCGAACCGTATCGTTGATGCCGCGGGTCGCTATATCGAATTCTGTAAAGGCACCTTCCCGAATGAGCTGAGTCTGGCCCATCTTAAAATTGTGGTGGACTGTGCAAACGGCGCGACCTACCACATTGCTCCAAATGTTTTTCGCGAGCTGGGTGCGAAGGTCATCACCATCGGCTGTGAGCCGGATGGTCTGAACATCAACGAAGAAGTGGGGGCGACGGACGTGCGTGCCCTGCAGGCTCGCGTGCTGGCGGAAAAAGCCGATTTGGGTATTGCCCTCGACGGCGACGGTGACCGCGTGATCATGGTCGACCACGAAGGTAACAAGGTCGACGGCGATCAGATCCTCTACATCATTGCACGTGAAGGTCTGCGTCAGGGTCAGCTGCGTGGCGGCGCGGTAGGTACGCTGATGAGCAACATGGGGCTGGAACTGGCGCTGAAACAGCTCGGTATTCCGTTTGTCCGCGCGAAAGTGGGCGACCGCTATGTGCTGGAAAAATTGCAGGAGAAGGGCTGGCGAATCGGTGCGGAAAACTCCGGTCACGTGATCCTGCTCGATAAAACCACCACCGGTGACGGCATCGTGGCGGGCCTGCAGGTGGTTGCCGCCATGGCGCGCAACCATATGAGCCTGCACGATCTCTGCAGCGGCATGAAGATGTTCCCGCAGATCCTCGTTAACGTGCGTTTCACAGCGGGGAAAGGCGATCCGCTTGAAAATGACAACGTGAAAGCGGTGATGGCTGACGTTGAAGCGGCTCTGGGCAGCCGTGGACGCGTGCTGCTGCGTAAGTCCGGTACCGAACCGCTGATCCGCGTGATGGTGGAAGGCGAAGACGAAGCGCAGGTGACTGAATTCGCGCATCGCATCGCGGATGCGGTGAAAGCTGCATAACTTTTCACAGTAAGTGTTTAAAAAGGCGGCGCTTGCCGCCTTTGTTTTAAGCATTTCATGGCTTTTTGCTGTTTTTTTCCGCAGTTGATACAATGCGTCGAAAATGCCCTTGCGAAGGTCATTCGCTTTGGTTAGTATTCACACCCGCTTCAGTGGGAAACAAAAATCCTGCTAATTGGTCGAAGCATTGGTATGCGGCAAATCCGCAAGGAACAGGTTGATTATGTACGAAGCTCTTTTAGTTATTTTCCTTATTGTAGCCATCGCTCTTGTAGCGCTGATCATGCTGCAGCAAGGTAAAGGCGCTGATATGGGAGCCTCCTTCGGAGCAGGCGCTTCCGGTACGCTGTTTGGTTCAAGTGGTTCTGCGAACTTCATGACCCGTACGACGGCGATTCTGGCTACGCTGTTCTTCATCATCAGTCTGGTGCTGGGCAATATCAATAGCAACAAGACCAGTAAAGGAAGCGAGTGGGAAAATCTGAGCGCGCCAGCAAAAACTGAGCAGACTCAGCCAGCTGCACCGGCTAAGCCGACCAGCGATATCCCGCAGTAAGTATTCCGTACCGAGGTGGTGGAATTGGTAGACACGCTACCTTGAGGTGGTAGTGCCCTAACGGGCTTGTGGGTTCGAGTCCCATCCTCGGTACCAATATTCCAGAAGAAAGACGTCGAAAGACGTCTTTTTTTTCGTCTGTAGATTATGTGTCTCCGATCTTTTGTAGGGCGGGTAAGCGCAAGCGCCACCCGCCATTTTGCCCGGTAAGCGCACAAAAAAGGCGCCCAGTGGGCGCCTTTTGCATGTCTTGCTGTCTATTACTTCTTATCGCTGTGTTCCAGGTTTTCAACCTGCGGCAGGCCGTTACCGGAGCTGGCGGAGAGCAGGCCATTCTCAACATAGTTGAACAGCTTCTCGCGGGTATCGGTAATGTCCAGGTTACGCATGGTTAGCTGGCCGATACGATCGTCCGGCGAGAACACGGACTCACCTTTCTCCATGGTCAGACGCTCTGCTTTATAGGTCAGGTTGTCAGACACGGTATTCAGGATGGAGTAGTCATTGCCGCGACGCAGTTCCAGCGTCACTTCACCGGTGATTGCACTCGCCACCCAACGCTGCAGCGCATCGCGCAGCATCAGCGCCTGCGGATCGAACCAGCGGCCCTGATACAGCAGTTTGCCCAGCTGACGACCATGCGAGTGATACTGCTCGATAGTGTCTTCGTTATGAATACCGGTCAGCAGACGCTCGTAAGCGATGTGCAGCAGCGCCATGCCCGGGGCTTCATAGATGCCACGGCTTTTCGCTTCGATGATACGGTTTTCAATCTGATCGCTCATGCCCAGACCGTGACGACCGCCAATGCGGTTAGCTTCCAGCATCAGCTCAACGTCGTCAGAGAAAGTTTTACCGTTCAGGGCAACCGGATGGCCGCGTTCGAAGCGTACGGTCACTTCTTCTGCCGGGATCTTCACGTTCTCGTCCCAGAACTTCACGCCCATGATCGGGTTAACGATCTTCACGCTGGAGTTCAGGAATTCCAGGTCTTTCGCTTCGTGCGTCGCACCCAGCATGTTGGAGTCTGTGGAGTAGGCTTTCTCGACGGACATCTTATAGTCAAAGCCGCAGGCGATCATAAATTCAGACATTTCATGACGGCCACCCAGCTCGTCGATGAAGTCGGTATCCAGCCACGGTTTGTAGATCTGCAGCTCGGCGTTGGTCAGCAGGCCATAACGATAGAAGCGTTCGATATCGTTGCCTTTATAGGTGCTGCCGTCACCCCAGATATTCACGCCATCTTCTTTCATGGCGGCAACCAGCATGGTGCCCGTCACGGCGCGCCCCAGCGGGGTGGTATTGAAATAGGTCAGGCCGCCAGTCGTGTTGTGGAAAGCACCGCACTGAATCGCAGCGATACCTTCGGCTACCAGCTGCTTACGGCAGTCAATCAATCGTGCGTTCTCTGCGCCATACTCCATGGCACGACGAGGGATCGCATCATAATCTTCCTCATCCGGCTGTCCCAGGTTCGCAGTATATGCATACGGAACCGCTCCCTTTTGGCGCATCCACAGCAGTGCAGCGCTGGTATCCAGGCCGCCTGAGAAAGCGATGCCAATACGTTGTCCTACCGGAAGATGCTTGAGAATCGTCGTCATATAATAAAACCCTGCTTGATTGACTGATTAGAGACCGCTTTCGCTCTCTTGTGCATTTTTATGCAAAATAAGTGAGTATTCATTTAATCATCTTTTGCCGAAGACCGGAAGAGACTCATGCGTTTTTTGTAAAAAATTTGGTCTAATCGATCTGGCCGAAGTCGCCTTGACAGGCGGGGTCAACTATCAATATACTGAACGCCGATTTTACGTCCCGTCTTCGGTACCAAATCCCAGCATTATTTGCATTTTCTACCTAAAACGCGTAGAATTTGCCACGTTTCAGGCGCGGGGTGGAGCAGCCTGGTAGCTCGTCGGGCTCATAACCCGAAGGTCGTCGGTTCAAATCCGGCCCCCGCAACCACTTTCCCATAAAGTTCTTTTTCAAATATACTGTGAAGACTTAGAGCCTTCGTAGCTGGATTTGAAAAAATTCTTTCGGAGAGTGCTCCAGGCCACAGTTGTGGCTATAGGGTTCAGTTATCTAAAGCCCCGATTTATCGGGGTTTTTTGTTATCTGACTACAGAATAACTGGGCTTTACGCCCTTTTTTTATGTCTTGGGGGTGGGCTTGTCCACATTAGAGCAAAAATTAACAGAGATGATTACTGCACCGGTCGAAGCACTGGGCTACGAACTGGTCGGCATCGAATTCGTTCGCGGCCGTACATCGACGCTGCGCATCTATATTGATAGTGAAGATGGCATCAATGTTGATGATTGTGCTGATGTCAGCCACCAGGTGAGTGCGGTTCTTGATGTTGAAGACCCGATTACCGTTGCGTACAACCTGGAAGTTTCCTCACCTGGCCTCGATCGCCCGATGTTCACGGCCGAGCACTATGTGCGCTTTACCGGTGAAGAAGTGGCTCTCGTTCTGCGTATGGCCGTACAGAACCGCCGTAAATGGCAGGGAATTATCAAAGCCGTTGATGGTGAAATGATCACGGTGACAGTCGAAGGCAAAGATGAAGTGTTCGCGCTGAGTAATATCCAGAAGGCGAACCTGGTTCCCCACTTTTAACAGTCTGGATTGAGGTGAAAAGCCCGCGATGAACAAAGAAATTTTGGCTGTTGTTGAAGCCGTCTCCAACGAGAAATCACTGCCGCGTGAGAAGATTTTTGAAGCGCTGGAAAGTGCACTGGCTACAGCAACCAAGAAAAAATATGAACAAGAGATCGATGTTCGCGTAGAAATCGATCGTAAAAGCGGTGACTTCGATACATTCCGTCGTTGGGTAATCGTTGAAGAAGTGACCCAGCCGACCAAAGAGATCACGCTGGAAGCCGCACGTTTTGAAGACGAAAGTCTGAACGTGGGTGACTACGTTGAAGATCAGATTGAATCTGTCACCTTCGACCGTATCACCACCCAGACCGCCAAACAGGTTATCGTGCAGAAAGTGCGCGAAGCCGAGCGCGCGCTGGTTGTCGATCAGTTCCGCGATCAGGAAGGCGAAATCATCACCGGCGTGGTGAAGAAAGTGAACCGCGACAACATCTCTCTGGAGATCAAATCCGAAGGGATGCCGGGCAACGCTGAAGCCGTGATCCTGCGCGAAGACATGCTGCCGCGTGAAAACTTCCGCCCAGGCGACCGTATTCGCGGTGTTCTGTACGCGGTACGCCCTGAAGCGCGTGGTGCACAGCTGTTCGTGACCCGTTCTAAACCAGAAATGCTGGTTGAACTGTTCCGTATCGAAGTGCCGGAAATCGGCGAAGAAGTTATCGAGATTAAAGCGGCGGCTCGCGATCCGGGTTCCCGTGCGAAAATCGCGGTGAAAACCAACGACAAGCGTATCGACCCGGTCGGTGCTTGCGTCGGTATGCGCGGCGCGCGTGTTCAGGCGGTTTCGACCGAGCTGGGCGGCGAGCGTATCGATATCGTTCTGTGGGACGACAACCCGGCGCAGTTCGTGATAAACGCAATGGCTCCGGCGGATGTCGCGTCTATCGTTGTTGACGAAGACAAACACACCATGGATATCGCTGTAGAAGCGGGCAACCTGGCGCAGGCGATTGGCCGTAACGGTCAGAACGTACGTCTGGCGTCACAGCTGAGCGGCTGGGAACTCAACGTCATGACCGTTGATGATCTGCAGGCTAAGCATCAGGCTGAAGCCCACGCGGCGATCGATACCTTCACGAAATACCTCGACATTGACGAAGACTTCGCCACTGTTCTTGTTGAAGAAGGTTTCTCTACGCTGGAAGAACTGGCCTATGTGCCAATGAAAGAGCTGCTGGAAATTGACGGTCTGGATGAACAGACTGTTGAAGCCCTGCGTGAACGCGCTAAAAACGCACTGACCACCCTGGCACTGGCTCAGGAAGAAAGCCTTGGCGATAAAAAGCCGGCTGATGACCTGCTGAATCTGGAAGGTCTTGATCGTGCGATTGCGTTCAAGCTGGCTGCCCGTGGTGTTTGTACGCTGGAAGATCTCGCCGAGCAAGGCGTTGATGACCTGGCTGATATCGAAGGTTTAACCGACGAGAAAGCCGGCGAGCTCATCATGGCCGCACGTAATATTTGCTGGTTCGGCGACGAAGCGTAATAAACTGTAGCAGGAAGGAACAGCATGACTGATGTAACTGTAAAATCGCTGGCTGCTGAGATTCAGACCTCCGTGGACCGCCTGGTACAGCAATTTGCTGATGCAGGGATCCCGAAGTCCGCTGATGACTCGGTGACCGCGCAAGAAAAACAAACCTTGTTAACGCACCTGAACCGTGAACACGGCTCTACGCCTGACAAGTTAACGCTGCAGCGCAAAACGCGTAGCACGTTAAACATCCCTGGTACCGGTGGCAAAAGCAAATCGGTACAAATTGAAGTCCGCAAGACGCGCACCTTTGTAAAACGTGATCCGCAAGAGGCAGAACGCCTTGCCGCGGAAGAGCAGGCACAGCGTGAAGCGGAAGAACAAGCTCAGCGTGAGGCGGAAGCAGCCGCCAAACGTGAAGCAGAATTAAAAGCTGAACGTGAGGCCGCAGAAAAAGCGAAACGCGACGCAAGTGATAAAGTGAAGCGTGACGCTGCGGAAAAAGACAAAGTGAGCAATCAACAGACAGACGAAATGACCAAAACCGCCCAGGCTGAAAAAGCCCGCCGTGAAAATGAAGCTGCCGAGCTTAAGCGTAAAGCGGAAGAAGAAGCCCGCCGTAAGCTGGAAGAAGAAGCTCGCCGCGTCGCCGAAGAAGCGCGTCGTATGGCAGAAGAAAATGAGAAGAACGGTGTTGATACCGTTGAGCAGTCTGAAGACACCAGCGACTATCACGTGACCACTTCTCAGCACGCACGTCAGGCAGAAGATGATAACGACCGTGAAGTAGAAGGCGGCCGTGGCCGTGGCCGTAATGCAAAAGCTGCGCGTCCGGCGAAAAAAGGCAACAAGCACGCTGAATCTAAAGCCGATCGTGAAGAAGCACGCGCGGCTGTTCGCGGTGGTAAAGGCGGCAAGCGTAAAGGTTCCGCTCTGCAGCAGGGCTTCCAGAAGCCGGCTCAGGCCGTTAACCGTGACGTTGTGATCGGCGAAACCATTACCGTTGGCGAACTGGCGAACAAGATGGCGGTTAAAGGCTCTCAGGTCATCAAAGCGATGATGAAGCTGGGCGCAATGGCGACCATCAACCAGGTCATCGACCAGGAAACCGCACAGCTGGTTGCTGAAGAGATGGGCCACAAAGTTATCCTGCGTCGTGAAAACGAGCTGGAAGAAGCAGTAATGAGCGACCGTGACACCGGCGCAGCGGCTGAACCGCGCGCACCGGTAGTGACCATCATGGGTCACGTTGACCACGGTAAAACCTCTCTGCTCGACTACATTCGCTCGACTAAAGTGGCATCCGGCGAAGCGGGTGGCATTACCCAGCACATCGGTGCTTACCATGTAGAAACCGAAAACGGCATGATCACCTTCCTGGATACCCCAGGCCACGCAGCGTTTACCTCAATGCGTGCTCGCGGTGCTCAGGCAACGGATATCGTTGTACTGGTTGTTGCGGCAGACGATGGCGTGATGCCGCAGACCATTGAAGCTATCCAGCACGCGAAAGCGGCGCAGGTGCCTCTGGTTGTTGCGGTCAACAAAATCGATAAGCCAGAAGCCGATTTGGATCGCGTGAAGAACGAACTGTCTCAGTACGGCGTTATGCCGGAAGAGTGGGGCGGCGAAGCGCAGTTCATCCCTGTATCTGCAAAAGCGGGTACCGGTATCGACGACCTGCTGAACGCTATCCTGCTGCAGGCTGAAGTTCTGGAGCTGAAAGCGATCCGTAATGGTATGGCAAGCGGCGCGGTTATCGAATCCTTCCTGGATAAAGGTCGTGGTCCGGTTGCAACCGTTCTGGTTCGCGAAGGGACGCTGCACAAAGGCGACATCGTTCTGTGTGGTTTCGAATACGGTCGCGTTCGTGCGATGCGTAACGAACTGGGTCAGGAAGTGCTGGAAGCGGGTCCATCCATTCCAGTGGAAATCCTGGGCCTGTCCGGTGTTCCGGCTGCCGGTGACGAAGTGACCGTTGTGCGTGACGAGAAGAAAGCGCGTGAAGTTGCACTGTATCGTCAGGGCAAATTCCGTGAAGTTAAACTGGCTCGTCAGCAGAAATCTAAACTCGAGAACATGTTTGCCAACATGACCGAGGGCGAAGTTCACGAAGTGAACATCGTGCTGAAAGCCGACGTTCAGGGTTCTGTGGAAGCGATCTCCGACTCCTTGCTGAAACTGTCTACCGACGAAGTGAAGGTGAAGATCATCGGTTCTGGCGTAGGTGGTATCACCGAAACCGACGCGACACTGGCTGCTGCGTCCAACGCCATCCTGGTTGGCTTCAACGTTCGTGCTGATGCGTCTGCGCGTAAAGTGATTGAATCCGAGAGCCTGGATCTGCGCTACTACTCCGTCATCTATAACCTGATCGACGAAGTGAAAGCAGCGATGAGCGGCATGCTGTCTCCTGAGCTGAAACAGCAGATCATCGGTCTGGCTGAAGTACGTGACGTGTTCAAATCACCGAAATTCGGTGCGATCGCGGGCTGTATGGTTACCGAAGGTAACATCAAGCGTCACAACCCAATCCGCGTACTGCGTGACAACGTGGTTATCTACGAAGGCGAGCTGGAATCCCTGCGCCGCTTCAAAGATGACGTTAACGAAGTCCGTAACGGCATGGAATGTGGTATCGGCGTGAAGAACTACAACGACGTTCGCGTTGGCGATATGATCGAAGTGTTCGAGATCATCGAAATTCAGCGTACCATCGCGTAATCTTCGTCGACTGAAGATTGGCTGACGTAGGCCGGGTAAGCGAAGCGCCACCCGGCAATAATTTTAAAAGGGGCTTTTAGCCCCTTTTTTGTCTGGAGAATTTATTATGGCGAAAGAATTCGGTCGCCCACAGCGCGTGGCGCAGGAAATGCAAAAAGAGATCGCGCTCATCCTGCAGCGCGAAATCAAAGACCCGCGTATTGGTATGATGACCACCGTTTCCGGTGTTGAGATGTCCCGCGATTTGGCCTATGCCAAAGTGTTCGTGACTTTCCTGAACGATCAGGACGAAGCCGCGGTGAAAAACGGTATTAAAGCGCTGCAGGAAGCCTCTGGTTTCATCCGCTCTCTGCTCGGCAAAGCGATGCGTCTGCGTATCGTGCCTGAGTTGACCTTCTTCTACGATAACTCGCTGGTAGAAGGTATGCGCATGTCCAACCTGGTGACCAGCGTGGTGAAACATGACGATGAGCGTCGTGTGAACCCATCGGACGACAGCAAGGAGGACTGATGAGTCGTCCTCGTCGTCGCGGTCGCGACGTGCATGGCGTACTGCTGCTGGATAAACCGCAGGGTGCATCCAGCAACGACGTACTGCAAAAAGTGAAGCGTATTTTTAACGCCAACCGTGCGGGCCATACGGGCGCGCTGGATCCGCTGGCGACCGGTATGCTGCCGGTCTGCCTGGGAGAGGCGACAAAGTTCTCCCAGTACCTGCTCGACTCCGATAAGCGTTATCGCGTTATCGCTAAACTGGGCCAGCGAACGGACACCTCCGACGCGGATGGCCAGGTCGTGGAGGAGCGCCCGGTGGCCTTCAGCGCAGAGCAGCTTGATGCGGCGCTGGAAAGCTTCCGTGGTGACACGATGCAGGTTCCGTCGATGTATTCGGCGCTGAAATATCAGGGCAAAAAGCTCTACGAATATGCGCGCCAGGGCATCGACGTCCCGCGTGAAGCCCGTCCGATTACCGTGTATGAACTGCTGTTCATTCGCCATGAAGGCGATGAGCTGGAGCTGGAAGTGCACTGTTCGAAAGGTACCTATATTCGTACCATCATCGACGATCTCGGTGAAAAACTGGGCTGCGGGGCGCATGTGATTTATTTGCGTCGTCTGGCTGTCAGCAAGTATCCGGTCGAACGTATGGTGACGCTTGAGCGTCTTCGCGAACTGGTTGAACAGGCGGAAGCGCAGGGAATAGCGCCAGCAGAATTGCTGGATCCCTTGCTGATGCCAATGGACAGTCCGGCGGCGGACTTTCCGATCGTTAATCTTCCTTTAACATCGTCCGTTTACTTTAAGAACGGAAACCCGGTTCGTACGGCGGATGCGCCGCTTGAAGGGCTGGTACGCGTGACGGAAGGTGATGACGGGAAATTCATCGGTATGGGCGAAATGGACGGTGAAGGGCGCGTTGCGCCGCGTCGTCTGGTCGTCGAGTATCCGGTCGAAGCGTGACGGCAATAACACCTCACCTTGCGATAAGCAGGGGAGACGAGTAGAATATCGCCGCTTAACGGTCTGCAAATTGTTTAACAGTTTGTTGGTCGTATACTGGGATTGCTGAATTAGAGATCGGCATCCTTACATTCTTTATATTCTGGAGTTTGAAAATGTCTCTAAGCGTTGAAGCTAAAGCTAAAATCGTTTCTGAGTTTGGTCGTGGTACTAACGACAGCGGTTCTACCGAAGTTCAGGTTGCACTGCTGACTGCACAGATTAACCACCTGCAGGGTCACTTTGCAGAGCACAAAAAAGATCACCACAGCCGTCGTGGTCTGCTGCGTATGGTTTCTCAGCGTCGTAAACTGCTCGACTACCTGAAACGTAAAGATGTTGCACGTTACACCGCGCTGATCGAGCGTCTGGGTCTGCGTCGCTAAGTCTTGCGAGTTTCAGAAAAGGGGGCCTGATGGCCCCTTTTTTCAACCAGACGGCAGCAATTCACTGGAAACTATTGTATTGTTGCTATAAATGATCTTCATTGCAGAGGTTCGCGCGGCTAATGAGAGGCTTCACCCATGGGGGTGTCGGTTGTCATTAGTCGCGAGGATGCGAAGAAGGTCGGGTTAAATCGTCAGCACACCTGTGGTGTGCTGTCATACATTTAAGAAAGGACAGAACTTTGCTGAATCCGATCGTTCGTAAATTCCAGTATGGTCAACATACCGTCACGCTGGAAACCGGCATGATGGCACGTCAGGCTACTGCTGCCGTTATGGTAAGCATGGATGACACCGCGGTATTCGTTACCGTTGTTGGCCAGAAAAAAGCTAAACCAGGTCAGGACTTTTTCCCGCTGACCGTTAACTACCAGGAGCGTACCTACGCTGCCGGTAAAATCCCGGGTGGCTTCTTCCGTCGTGAAGGCCGTCCAAGCGAAGGCGAAACGCTGATCGCGCGTCTGATTGACCGCCCGGTTCGCCCGCTGTTCCCGGAAGGCTTCGTTAACGAAGTACAGGTTATCGCGACCGTTGTTTCCGTTAACCCACAGGTTAACCCGGACATCGTTGCTATGATCGGCGCATCTGCTGCCCTGTCACTGTCTGGTATTCCATTCAATGGCCCAATCGGTGCCGCGCGCGTTGGCTACATCAACGACCAGTACGTGCTGAACCCAACTCAGGAAGAGCTGAAAGAAAGTAAGCTGGACCTGGTGGTTGCGGGTACCGAAGCGGCAGTTCTGATGGTGGAATCCGAAGCTGAACTGCTGAGCGAAGACCAGATGCTGGGCGCTGTGGTATTTGGCCACGACCAGCAGCAGATCGTTATCCAGAACATCAACGACCTGGTGAAAGAAGCCGGTAAACCGCGTTGGGACTGGCAGCCAGAAGCAGCAAACGACGCGCTGAATGCACGCGTTGCCGCTCTGGCAGAATCTCGTCTGAGCGATGCGTACCGCATCACCGACAAACAGGAGCGTTACGCTCAGGTTGACGTGATCAAGTCTGAAACCATCGCTACGCTGGTTGCTGAAGACGAAACGCTGGATGCTAACGAGCTGAGCGAAATTCTGCACGCTATCGAGAAAAACGTTGTTCGTAGCCGCGTACTGGCAGGCGAACCGCGTATCGATGGCCGTGAAAAAGACATGATCCGTGGTCTGGATGTTCGTACTGGCGTACTGCCACGTACTCACGGTTCCGCACTGTTCACCCGTGGCGAAACGCAGGCCTTGGTTACCGCGACCCTGGGTACCGCACGTGACGCACAGAACATCGACGAACTGATGGGCGAGCGTACTGACAGCTTCCTGTTCCACTACAACTTCCCTCCGTACTCCGTAGGTGAGACCGGTATGGTTGGCTCGCCGAAGCGTCGTGAAATTGGTCACGGTCGTCTGGCGAAGCGCGGCGTGCTGGCAGTGATGCCGGAAGCTGACAAATTCCCGTACACCGTGCGTGTGGTTTCTGAGATCACCGAATCTAACGGTTCTTCTTCCATGGCTTCCGTGTGTGGTGCCTCTCTGGCGCTGATGGATGCAGGCGTACCAATCAAAGCCGCTGTGGCGGGTATCGCTATGGGTCTGGTGAAAGAAGGCGACAACTTTGTTGTTCTGTCTGACATCCTGGGCGACGAAGACCACCTGGGCGATATGGACTTCAAGGTCGCGGGTTCCCGCGAAGGTATCTCTGCGCTGCAGATGGATATCAAAATTGAAGGTATCACCAAAGAGATTATGCAGGTTGCTCTGAACCAGGCTAAAGGTGCGCGTCTGCACATCCTGGGCGTGATGGAACAGGCTATCAACGCGCCACGCGGTGATATCTCTGAATTCGCACCGCGTATTCACACCATCAAGATCAATCCAGACAAGATCAAAGATGTTATCGGTAAGGGCGGTTCCGTCATCCGTGCGCTGACCGAAGAGACCGGCACCACGATCGAAATCGAAGATGACGGTACTGTGAAGATCGCAGCAACCGACGGCGAAAAAGCGAAATTCGCTATCCGCCGCATCGAAGAGATCACTGCAGAGATCGAAGTGGGTCGTGTCTACGCAGGTAAAGTGACCCGTATCGTTGACTTTGGCGCGTTCGTTGCCATCGGTGGCGGTAAAGAAGGTCTGGTCCACATCTCTCAGATCGCTGACAAGCGCGTTGAGAAAGTGACCGATTACCTGCAGATGGGTCAGGAAGTGCCGGTTAAGGTTCTGGAAGTTGACCGTCAGGGCCGTATCCGTCTGAGCATTAAAGAAGCAACCGAGCAGTCTCCTGCCGCTGCGCCAGAAGCGCCAGCCGCAGAACAAGGCGAGTAAGGTAGCATTTGCCCTCCGCTTCGGCGGAGGGTTTATTATCAGGCAGGACGCCTTGTTAAGCCGCCGGGGGACAGGACGTTCATCCAATAGTTGTCTTCGGGAGTGGGAAATGAAGCCTTTTTTGCGCTGGTGTTTCGTTGCGACAGCTTTAACGCTGGCAGGATGCAGCAACTCTGCCTGGCGTAAGAGCGAAGTCCTCGCAGTGCCATTGCAACCGACTTTGCAGCAGGAAGTGATTCTGGCGCGCATGGAACAAATTCTTGCCAGTCGGGCTTTAACCGATGACGAACGCGCACAGCTTTTATATGAGCGCGGAGTGTTGTATGATAGTCTCGGTCTGAGGGCATTAGCGCGGAATGATTTTTCACAAGCGCTGGCAATTCGACCTGATATGCCTGAAGTATTCAATTACTTAGGCATTTACTTAACGCAGGCAGGCAATTTTGATGCTGCCTATGAAGCGTTTGATTCTGTACTTGAGCTTGATCCAACTTACAACTACGCGCACTTGAATCGCGGTATCGCATTGTATTACGGCGGTCGTGATAAGTTAGCGCAAGATGATCTGCTGGCGTTTTATCAAGACGATCCTAATGATCCTTTCCGCAGCCTGTGGCTTTACATCGTTGAGCAGAAGCTCGATGAGAAGCAGGCCAAAGAAGCACTGAAACAGCGCTTCGATAAATCGGACAAGGAACAGTGGGGATGGAACATTGTCGAGTTCTACCTGGGCAACATTAGCGAAGCAACGCTGATGGAACGCCTCAAGGCGGACGCAACGGATAACACCTCGCTCGCTGAGCATCTCAGTGAAACCAACTTCTATTTAGGTAAGTACTACCTAAGTCTGGGGGATAAGGACAGCGCTACGGCACTGTTCAAATTAGCGGTTGCTAACAACGTACACAACTTCGTTGAGCACCGTTATGCATTGTTGGAATTATCGCTCTTGGGCCAGGAGCAAGACGACCTGGCAGAATCGGACCAGCAATAGCTGACGACATAAACATCAGCCCGTAATCTTTTGATTGTCATCACCTTAACTGGTGAGGGCGTTGTTGTTCGTCAATACACCTACTTTGAGCCGGTTCACACTTTTCAATGAAAATTGCTAATCATTTTCACGATGAGCTAAGTAGACTGGCCGCCATTGACATTGAGGCACTCGTACTACATGGCTGAATTCGAAACCACTTTTGCAGATCTGGGCCTGAAGGCTCCTATCCTTGAAGCCCTTAACGATCTGGGTTACGAAAAACCATCTCCGATCCAGGCAGAATGTATCCCACATCTGCTCTCTGGTCGTGACGTGCTGGGCATGGCCCAGACTGGTAGCGGTAAAACTGCAGCATTCTCGCTGCCGCTGCTGAACAACATCGATCCGGACCTGCGTGCGCCGCAGATCCTCGTCCTGGCACCAACCCGTGAACTGGCTGTTCAGGTTGCTGAAGCCATGACGGAATTCTCTAAACATATGCGCGGCGTAAACGTGGTTGCCCTGTACGGCGGCCAGCGTTATGACGTGCAGTTACGCGCCCTGCGCCAGGGCCCACAGATTGTCGTCGGTACGCCGGGCCGTCTGCTGGATCACCTGAAGCGCGGTACTCTGGACCTCTCTAAACTGAGCGGCCTGGTACTGGATGAAGCAGATGAAATGCTGCGTATGGGCTTCATCGAAGACGTCGAAACCATCATGGCGCAGATCCCGGAAGGTCATCAGACCGCGCTGTTCTCTGCAACCATGCCGGAAGCTATCCGTCGCATTACCCGCCGCTTCATGAAAGAGCCGCAGGAAGTGCGCATTCAGTCCAGCGTAACCACTCGCCCGGATATCAGCCAGAGCTACTGGTCTGTATACGGCATGCGTAAAAACGAAGCGCTGGTACGTTTCCTGGAAGCGGAAGATTTTGATGCGGCGATTATCTTCGTTCGTACCAAAAATGCGACCCTGGAAGTGGCTGAAGCCCTGGAGCGTAGCGGCTACAACAGCGCCGCGCTGAACGGCGACATGAACCAGGCCCTGCGTGAGCAGACTCTGGAGCGTCTGAAAGACGGTCGTCTGGATATCCTGATTGCAACCGACGTGGCAGCACGTGGTCTGGACGTTGAGCGTATCAGCCTGGTTGTTAACTACGACATCCCGATGGATTCCGAGTCTTACGTTCACCGTATCGGCCGTACCGGTCGTGCGGGTCGTGCTGGCCGTGCGCTGCTGTTCGTTGAGAACCGCGAGCGTCGTCTGCTGCGTAACATCGAACGCACCATGAAGCTGACCATTCCAGAAGCGGACCTGCCAAACGCAGAACTGCTGGGCAAACGCCGTCTGGAAAAATTCGCCGCCAAAGTACAGCAGCAGCTGGAAAGCAGCGATCTGGATCAGTACCGTGCGCTGCTGTCGCAGATTCAGCCTGTTGCTGAAGGCGAAGAGCTGGACATGGAAACCCTGGCTGCAGCACTGCTGAAAATGGCTCAGGGCGAACGTAGCCTGATCGTGCCACCAGATGCACCGATGCGTCCTAAGCGTGAATTCCGTGACCGTGACGACCGCTTCGAACGTCGTGGCGACCGTAACGATCGTGGCCCACGTGGTGACCGTCCAGAGCGTGGTGGTGAAGACCGTCCTCGTCGTGAACGTCGCGACGCAGGCGATATGGAACTGTACCGCATTGAAGTGGGCCGTGATGATGGTGTTGAAGTTCGTCACATCGTTGGCGCTATCGCTAACGAAGGCGACATCAGCAGCCGTTACATTGGTAACATCAAGCTGTTCGCCTCCCACTCTACCATCGAGCTGCCGAAAGGCATGCCGGGTGAAGTACTGCAGCACTTTACGCGTACCCGCATCCTGAACAAGCCGATGAACATGCAGCTGCTGGGCGATGCACAGCCACGCCCTGACCGTGGCGGCGAACGTCGTGGCGGTGGTCGCGGTTTCGGCGGCGAGCGTCGTGAAGGCGGTCGCAGCGAAGGTCGCGGTGGTGAAGGTCGTCGTTTCTCCGGCGAGCGCCGCGAAAGCCGTGGCCCGCGTCGTGAAGAAGGCACCAGCCGTCGTCGTTTCGGTGACGCGTAAGCCTTACGCTTCTGACGTAAAGTAAAATATACAGCCCCGATACATGCTATCGGGGCTTTTTTTATTCCCTTTGTACTCTTGTACTGGTACAGTGCGTCACATTAAAATGCAGAACCGCATGATTGACTGGAGAAAAGGCTGTATGGCGACACTAACCACCACCCAAACGTCACCTTCGCTGCTTGGCGGCGTGGTGATCATCGGCGGAACCATTATAGGTGCCGGGATGTTCTCCCTGCCCGTGGTCATGTCCGGTGCGTGGTTCTTCTGGTCGCTGGCCGCGCTGGTCTTTACCTGGTTCTGTATGCTCCATTCCGGGCTAATGATCCTCGAAGCCAACCTGAACTACCGCATTGGCGCGAGCTTCGACACCATCACCAAAGACCTGCTGGGCAAAGGCTGGAACCTGGTGAACGGGCTGTCCATCGCGTTTGTGCTCTATATCCTGACCTACGCGTATATCTCGGCAAGCGGTTCGATTCTGCATCACACCTTCTCGGAGATGTCGCTGAACGTACCGGCGCGTCTGGCCGGGCTGTGCTTTGCGCTGGGCGTGGCGTTTATCGTCTGGATGAGTACCAAAGCGGTGAGTCGGATGACGGCGATCGTGCTGGGCGCGAAGGTCATCACCTTCTTCCTGACCTTCGGCAGTCTGCTGGGGCACGTGACGCCCGCCACGCTGCTTAACGTTGCCGAAGTGAATACCTCCTATACGCCGTATCTGCTGATGACGCTGCCGTTCTGCCTGGCGTCGTTTGGCTACCACGGTAACGTGCCGAGCCTGATGAAGTACTACGGCAAAGATCCGCGCACCATTGTGAAGTGTCTGGTCTACGGCACGCTGCTGGCGCTGGGGCTGTACGTCATCTGGCTGCTCGGGACGATGGGCAACATCCCGCGCCCGGAGTTTATCGGCATTGCCCAGAAGGGCGGTAACATCGACGTGCTGGTGCAGGCCCTGAGCGGCGTGCTGAACAGCCGCAGCCTGGATCTGCTGCTGGTTATTTTCTCTAACTTTGCGGTGGCGAGCTCTTTCCTCGGCGTGACGCTGGGCCTGTTTGATTACCTGGCGGATCTGTTTGGCTTTGATGATTCTGCGATGGGGCGTTTCAAAACCGCGCTGCTGACCTTCCTGCCGCCGATTGTGGGTGGCCTGCTGTGGCCGAACGGTTTCCTGTACGCCATCGGCTATGCCGGACTGGCGGCGACCATCTGGGCGGCAATTGTGCCGGCGCTGCTGGCGCGTAAATCACGTAAACGCTTCGGCAGCCCGAAATTCCGCGTCTGGGGCGGTAAGCCGATGATTGCGCTGATTCTGGTGTTTGGCGCTGGCAATGCCCTGGTACACGTGCTGTCGAGTTTTAATCTGTTGCCTGTTTACCATTAAACCGTGCGGGCTGATCCCCTCACCCCGCCCCTCTCCCGAAGGGAGAGGGAGAAAAGAATGTAGGCCCGGTAAGCGAAGCGCCACCGGGCAAAGCAAAAAACTACCCCACCAACTCCTCTTTCACCTGCATCGCCAGTTCAAACGAATGTAAACGCGCCTGGTGATCGAAAATCTGGCCGTTAACCATAATTTCATCCGCCTGCGTTTCGCGCAGCACCGCCTCCAGCCCGTGACGCACTTTCGCTTTATCGCCTACCAGCGACATGCTCAGCGCCTGCTGAACGCCATACTGCTCTGAAGCTGACCACAGCTGATGCATATTCTCCACCGGCGGCGGAAGCTGGCCCGTCTCACCGCGACGCAGCTTCACAAACGCCTGCTGCATGGAAGTGAAGAGAAATTCCGCGTCACGGTTGCTGTCGGCTGCGATGATGTTGATACACACCATCGCGTACGGTTTCTCCAGACGCGCGGACGGTTTGAAGTTCGTGCGGTAAAGATGCAGTGCCTGATGCAGCATATCCGGCGCGAAGTGCGAGGCGAAGGCAAACGGCAGCCCCAGCTGTGCGGCCAGCTGTGCGCTGTAGAGGCTTGATCCCAACAGCCATACCGGGATCTTCTCACCGTAGCCCGGTACCGGGCGCACGTGCGGGTTCGGATCGCGCGCGTCGAACCAGTCCACCAGCTCTGCCACGTCGCGCGGGAAGTTATCGATATCGCCGCTCATGTGGCGACGCAGGGCGCGCATGGTTGGCTGGTCGCTGCCCGGCGCGCGGCCAAGCCCTAAATCAATACGGCCCGGATAGAGGGTGTTCAGCGTCCCGAACTGCTCGGCAATCACCAGCGGGGCGTGGTTCGGCAGCATCACGCCACCCGAACCAAGGTGTAACGTTGTGGTGTTTGCTGCCAGATAGCCAATCAGTACCGAGGTGGCGGCGCTGGCGATGCCCACCATGTTGTGGTGCTCGGCCAGCCAGTAGCGGTGATAGCCACGCTTTTCGGCCAGCTGAGCGAGATCGAGAGAGTGCGAAAAGGCTTCTCGAGCCGAGGAACCCTGAGGGATCGGCGCCAGATCCAGCACCGAAAACGGAATGGTTTTGTCAGTCATAACAGCTCACTTTGTCGACGGTGAATCTTTAATACTGCATTAAAAAATGATAACCGTTGTTAACAAAGTGAGCCTTTTTTACGCCTGAAGTTCCAGCCCGGCGAGACGTTTCCAGTAACCGTTGCAGTCGCTGTTTGCCGTCAGCGGCAGCGGAGCGGCGCCGTTTTCATTGGCGCGGAAGGCGTCCAGCATCGCGAACACGCCGGTATCCAGTGGCGACAAACGCACCATATCCACCAGCCCGTCCATCGACGCCAGCTCGTTGCCGAGGTTATAGACATAGCCGCTCATGGTCTGAATGCCGTTGAGGACAAACACCTGTTGGTTTTCCTGCGACAGCATGCTGCGTCCGTTCGGGTACTTGATGCAGCAGGTTTCGCATTCGTCTTTCGGACGGTCTTCCGAGCGCGCGGTAAAGCAGCGGGCGGAGTAGGCCAGCGGCAGATGCCCGTAGCTCAGCACTTCCACTTCAAACTTGTTGCGGATGCCCAGCTCGTCGCACTGCGTGAGCAGGTTTGCCAGCCAGTCACGAGAGAGTTCCACCGGCATGCACCAGCGCGTCATCCCCTGTTTGAGCAGCTGGCGCAGGGTCACGGCGTTATAGCAGTTCAGAGCGTGGCCCGCGACAAACGGCAGCTTGCGTTCGGCGCACATATTCACCACGCCGAGATCGCTCGCCTCCAGCAGGAACTCGCCGTTTTCGACGTAGCGCTTCAGCTCGCCCAGTTCAGAAGACGCCTGCACCAGCGCAAGCGTGGAGAGCACCACCTGCTTGCCGCTGCCGGCCAGGCTTTTCGCCATATCCAGCCAGTCGCCCACTTTGGTGGCGCGGCGCTTGCTGCACACCGCTTCGCCGAGGTAAATCACATCGGCGCTGCTGTTAGCCGCCTGCTGGTAAAAATCTTCCAGCGTCTCTTTTGGCCAGTAGTAGAGCACTGGTCCTAATGAATATTTCATGGTTATCTCACTGCCATTTACGGTGATACGCGCCCAGCGTGGTTTGCGTGCCTTCGGACATCGAACCGAGCGTCTCCATCCAGGCCTGCTGTGGAGCATAGTTCTGCGGGTCCGCCATGCAGCGGTCGATGGCCTGACGCCACACTTTCGCCACCTGGCTCACGTAGGCCGGGCTGCGCTGACGACCTTCGATTTTCACCGAGGCAATATTGGCCGCCAGCAGTTCCGGCAGCAGCTCCAGCGTGTTGAGGCTGGTCGGCTCCTCCAGCGCGTGGTAGCGCTCGCCGTCGACCAGATAGCGGCCTTTACACAGGGTTGGATAACCGGCGTTTTCACCGTCCTGATAGCGGTCAATCAGCACCTCATTCAGGCGAGACTCGAGCCCCTGAGGGGTCTGCTGCCAGCGAACAAAGCGGGCAGGGGAGCAGGCTCCGACGGTATTCGGCGATTCACCGGTTAAATAAGAGGAGAGATAGCAGCGGCCTTCGGCCATGATGCACAGGCTGCCAAAGGCAAAAACTTCCAGCGGCACTGGCGTGACGCGCGCGAGTTGCTTAACCTGATGAATAGAGAGCACGCGCGGCAACACCACGCGGGCCACGTCGAAGTTTTGATGATAAAAACGCACGGCTTCTTCGTTGGTGGCGGATGCCTGTACAGAGACGTGGCGCTCAATATGCGGATAGCGTTCTGCTGCATACTCAAGCATGGCGATGTCGGCCAGGATCAGCGCATCGGCACCCAGCTGTGCCGCCATGTCCACCGCGCGCTGCCAGCGGGCGTAGCCATCAGGATGGGCAAAGGTATTGATGGCAATGTGCAGCTTGCGGCGGTGCTGATGAACGAAGTTAACGGCTTCCTGAAGCTTTTTCTCCGTAAAGTTGAGGCCAGCAAAATGGCGGGCGTTGGTATCATCCTTTAGCCCGATATAGACCGCATCGGCCCCATTTTCAATGGCCGCCTTAAGCGCCGGAAGGTTTCCGGCAGGGCAGAGCAGCTCCATAATTTATCCTGATGTTCTCGATCGCAGGGATCGCAAAATTGTTAACGAGCTGGGATTTTAATTAACCCACAGGCGACAATTTTTGATTTAAGGCAGCTAATGGCGTATTGATGACACCAATAATGAGGTAAGCCGGACGACGGTTTGTTGATTTACGCCGCTATGTTCTGGAATGAATGTGGCAAAATAGCGGGATTACAGATATCAGGGAGTAAAGCTCGTGCTGGAGAAACTGCGTTCACGTCTCGTACAATTGGGTCCATCTATGCTGAGCGTGCCGGTCAAGCTGGCACCGTTCGCGCTTAAGCGCCAGGTGCTGGAGCAGGTCCTGAGCTGGCAGTTCCGCCAGGCGCTGCAGGATGGCGAGCTGGAATTCCTGGAAGGCCGCTGGCTCAGCATTGAGGTGCGCGACATCGGGCTGCGCTGGTTTACCTCCGTAGAGAACGGCCAGCTGATCGTGCGCGAGTCCGCAGAGGCGGACGTGAGCTTTAGCGCTGATGCCAGCGATCTGCTGATGATCGCCGCGCGGAAGCAGGATCCGGATACGCTCTTCTTCCAGCGCCGTCTGGTAATTGAAGGGGACACGGAGCTTGGCCTGTACGTGAAGAATTTAATGGATGCCATTGAGCTGGAGCAGATGCCGAAAGCGCTGCGCGTGATGTTGATGCAAATGGCAGATTTTGTTGAGGCCGGGCTGAAAACCCCGCCGGACGGTAAACACATTTCAGTAGGTGAGCCATGCTGATTCGAGTCGAAATTGGGATTGATGCACCGGGTATCGATGCGTTATTGCGCCGCTCTTTTGAGAGCGATGCGGAAGCTCAACTGGTCCACGATCTCCGTGAAGACGGCCTGATCACGCTGGGTCTGGTTGCTACCGATGATGAAGGTCAGGTTGTCGGCTATGTCGCCTTCAGCCCGGTCATCGTTCAGGGCGACGATCTTCAGTGGGTAGGAATGGCACCGCTGGCGGTAGATGAAAACTATCGCGGGCAAGGTCTGGCGCGCCAGCTGGTCTATGAAGGGCTGGACTCGCTGAATGAGTTTGGCTATGCCGCGGTAGTCACGCTGGGCGATCCGGCGTTCTATGGCCGATTAGGCTTCGAGCAGGCCGCGCATTACGACCTGCGCTGCCGCTGGCCGGGTACGGAATCCGCTTTCCAGGTGCACCGTCTGGCGGATGATGCCCTCAACGGCGTCAATGGCCTGGTGGACTACCACGACCATTTCAATCGCTTTTAATCAGGCTCTCGCGTAGCGCCTCAAAGGAGCCGTCTCCGGTCACGAGGCGCTCCTTCTGGCGCTTCGTCAGCTGCTTGATACGGTATTCCAGCCTGAGCGCCAGCGATCGGTCGCCGACGGCCGCCGAGAAGGCGAGCTGTAGTTCTCCTTTTCCCCGCAGCGCCTTTGCCCCTTTTCCCGTTTGATGTTGTAAAAAACGCCGCGCCACATCGGTGGTGATCCCGGTGTAGAGTGCGTTATCAGCGGTTCGGACAAGATAGAGAAACCAGCACACGGTAAACAGATTCAGTATGTTAAGGTGAACGCACCATAGCATGAGAGAGAACGAAAATGGAAACACTGGCCGCCATTAACCGCTGGCTGGCGAAGCAGCATGTTGTCACCTGGTGCGTCTGTGACGAGGGTGAGATGTGGTGCGCCAACGCGTTTTACTACTACGACCCTGAGCGCGTGGCTTTTTACGTCATGAGTGAAGACAACACGCGTCATGCGCAGATGACCGGCCAGCAGGCAAAGGTGGCGGGTACGGTGAACGGCCAGCCGAAAACGGTCGCGCTGATCCGCGGCGTGCAGTTCAAAGGGGAGATCCGTCGTCTGGATGGCGAAGAGAGCGACGCGCGCCGTAAGCGCTACACGCGCCGCTTTCCCGTTGCCGCTGCGCTAAAAGCCCCGGTGTGGGAAATCCGCCTCGATGAGCTGAAATTTACCGACAACAACCTGGGCTTTGGCAAGAAGCTGCACTGGCTACGCGCCGAGCAGGCGTAGCGCTTCGCGGTTAAACGCCGGGAGATCGTCCGGGGTTCGGCTGGTGATCAGCTGGTCTTTGTCGTTGACCACCTCCTGATCGTAAAACTCGGCGCCCGCATTTTTCAGATCGATAACGATCGGCTTCACGGCGGTCAGCTTACGCCCGCGTACGACTTCAGCGCTGATCAGCAGCTGCGGGCCGTGGCAGATGGCAAATACCGGTTTACCGGTACTCACAAAGTCGCGGGTGAAGGTGACAAAGCGCTCATCTCCGCGCAGGTAATCCGGGGAATGGCCGCCGGGTAACAGCAGAGCGTCAAAATCTGAGGGGCTAACGTTATCGATAGACTCATCAATCGTCACCGTGGCCTCGCCCTTATGGCCCGTCACCGTTTTGCCTGCCTCTTTCTCAATGGTGATGACCTCATGTCCCGCCTTGCGGAACGCCTCTGCAGGAGAGGTGAATTCTGAATCTTCAAACTCGTCGGTAATCAAGACTGCGATTTTCTTGCCCATGCTTCCTCCGTTGTTTTGGCTTCAGACTGATTTTTCTCCGCTTGTGGTAAATACTTACCTGTAACAGACTTCTAAGTGTGGTCGACCACGCTGAGTTCGCAAACGGACAATTCTGTAAAGGGGATACGATGAGTCAGGTACTGATTACGGGCGCCACCGGGCTGGTGGGGGATCATCTGCTGCGGCTGCTGATTCAGGATCGCCGCGTGAACTACATTGCAGCGCCTACGCGTCGGCCGCTGGTGGACGTCTCCGGCGTATTTAACCCGCACGATCCGCAGCTGACGGACGCGCTGGCGCAGGTCCAGGATCCCATTGATATCGCCTTTTGCTGTCTGGGTACCACGCGGCGGGAGGCGGGCAGCAAAGAGGCATTTATCCACGCCGACTATACGCTGGTGGTGGACACGGCGCTCACGGCGAAAAAACTGGGCGCAAAACATTTTCTGGTGGTCAGCGCGCTGGGCGCCAGTGCCGGATCGCCTTTCTTCTACAACAAGGTGAAGGGCAAGATGGAAGATGCGCTGATTGCGCAGAAATGGGAGCAGTTGACGATTGTGCGCCCCTCAATGCTGAGCGGCCACAGGGACGAACGCCGATTTAACGAGTCGATCCTGGCCCCGCTGTTTCGCATCCTTCCCGGCAACTGGAAATCTATCGACGCGCGGGACGTTGCCCTCGCGATGCTAAAAGAGTGGCTGGCACCGTTGAAAGCGGGCGTCAACATTATCCCTTCGGCAAAACTGCGTGAAATCGCCCAGGACGAGGCGTAAACTCCTCCGGCTAATTAAATAATACTCTCCGGGGAATGCTATGACTGGTCAGTCTTCATCTCAGGCGGCAACACCTGTCCAATGGTGGAAGCCCGCACTTTTCTTTCTCGTGGTCATTGTTGGCCTCTGGTATGTGAAATGGCAGCCGTACTACGGCAAAGCCTTCACCGCCGCCGAAACGCACAGCATCGGTAAATCTATTCTCGCTCAGGCTGATTCCAGCCCGCTTCAGGCGGCGTGGGATTACGCCATGGTCTACTTCCTTGCCGTCTGGAAAGCCGCTGTACTGGGCGTGATTCTGGGCTCGCTGATACAGGTGCTCATCCCGCGCAACTGGCTGGTAAAAACACTCGGCCAGCCGCGTTTTCAGGGCACGCTGCTGGGGACGATTTTCTCCCTGCCGGGCATGATGTGCTCCTGCTGCGCTGCACCGGTTGCGGCGGGTATGCGTCGTCAGCGCGTGTCGATGGGCGGCGCGCTGGCGTTCTGGATGGGTAACCCGCTGCTCAACCCGGCAACGCTGGTCTTTATGGGCTTTGTGCTTGGGTGGCATTTTGCTGCGATCCGCCTGGTTGCCGGGCTGGCGACGGTGCTGGTGGTGGCGACGCTGGTGCAAAAACTGGTGAAGGACAGCGCGCCTGAGGCCGCTGCCGTTGAGCTGGACATCCGCGAGCCGCAGGGTGGTTTTTTTGCCCGCTGGGGTATCGCGCTGTGGCAGCTTTTCTGGAGCACCATCCCGGTTTATATCCTGGCGGTGCTGGTATTGGGAGCGGCGCGCGTCTGGCTCTTCCCGCATGCGGATGGCGCTATCGACAACACGCTGATGTGGGTAATCGCAATGGCGGTCGCGGGCTGCCTCTTCGTGATCCCAACGGCGGCGGAAATTCCAATTGTTCAGGCCATGATGCTGGCTGGGATGGGGACCGCACCGGCGCTGGCGCTGCTGATTACGCTGCCGGCGATCAGCCTGCCGTCGCTTATCATGCTGCGTAAGTCTTTCCCGGCGAAAGCGCTGTGGCTGACGGCGGGGCTGGTGGCGTTAAGTGGGATGATTGTGGGCAGTATTGCGTTGATGTAAAAAAAGCCCGGTGGCGCTAGCGCTTACCGGGCCTACGGACAGGTGGGAATTACTTAATGTAAGTAAAGGCGGTGGTGACGTGCTTCACGCCGCTCACCCGGCTGGCGATATCCGCCGCCGCTTTCCCTTCACGCTCAGTCACCAGACCCAGCAGGAACACTTCGCCGTTCTCGGTGGTCACTTTCACGTTTGACGATTTCACCTGGTCCGATCCCAGCAGCTGAGAGCGCACTTTGGTGGTGATCCAGGTATCGGATGAGGCGTCACCCAAACCAATTGGCTGGCCCTGGCGCACTTCATTGAACACCTCTGTTGTCCCTTCTACACCCATCGCGATCTGTTTAGCGCGGGAGGCTAATTCGGTATTGGGTGCCTGGCCTGCCAGCAGCACTTTGCCCTGATAAGCCGTTACGTTAATACGCGCTTCTTTCTTGATTTGTTCGTCTTTCGACAGCGCACTGTTGACGCGCAGCTCCAGCGTGCCGTCATCAACCTGGGTCCCGACAGAACGCGGATCGGTCGCCGCTTTGGTGCCGACAGCTGCGGTACCGACAACAGCAGCGGCAATACATCCCTGAAGTAGAAGTGCAGACATAAGGACTGCAAGGGTCGATAAAGCCTTCATTAGAACTCCTTAATCATCCTGGTGAGGGAAAAGCGTGTTATCGATCAGATCGCATAAGCAGTTGACCGTGAGCATGTGCATTTCCTGAATACGCGCGCTACGGTGAGAAGGAATGCGAATTTCCACATCCTGCGGTCCCAGTAAACCTGCCAGCTCGCCGCCGTCATAGCCGGTCAGCGCAACGATGGTCATATCGCGGGTGACCGCCGCTTCAACGGCTTTAACGATATCCCGGCTGTTACCGCGCGTGGAGATGGCCAGCAGCACGTCTCCGGCATGGCCTAAGGCGCGCACCTGCTTCGCGTAGATCTCGTCATGCAGACGATCGTTAGCAATCGCTGTTAAGACCACATTATCGGTATTAAGTGCAATGGCAGGTAAACTCGGGCGTTCTGTTTCAAAACGATTGATCATGCTGGCAGCAAAATGCTGTGCGTTGGCGGCTGAAGTGCCATTGCCACAACAGAGGATTTTGTTGCCGTTCAGAAGAGATTGTACCAGCGTCATTGCTGCGCGGGAGATCGCGTCCGGGAGGGCTTCCGCCGCGGCAATCTGTGTTTGAATGCTTTCTGTGAAGCACACTTTAATTCTTTCGAGCACGTTATCCCTTTTAAATCTTAATTATGCGTCTTCGCCAAAAGCGTTTTTAAGCCATTCGATCTGATTTCCGGTGAAGGCTACCACATCGAACCGGCAATCCACAGTATCAAAGCTCCCATTATGGCGGGCAAGCCACAAGTGGGCAGTCTGTAATAATTTATGTTGTTTGGCGAGCGTCACGCTGGCGGCAGCACCGCCAAAACGGGAGGACTGTCGAAAGCGCACTTCTACAAACACGGTGACCTGACCGTCTTTCATGATCAGGTCGATTTCGCCGCCGCGCCCGCGGACGTTGGCGGCGATAAAACGCAGTCCTTTGCCTTCAAGCCAGCGACGCGCCTTTAACTCCCACGCGTCGCCGGTCTCTTTACGGCTTAACTGGCCGGGACGATCTGCCCCTGCTGGTATTTGAGCCATGATAACTTCCTGTTAATCACACAGTCCTGAGTGGCGGTCAGATCGCCGGTGTTGCCGTTGAGCTCGAAGCCCGGCACCTGACGCATCTGGGTAAAGTGGTTTGCCAGCGCCCACGCATCCACGCCCATGGCGTACAGACGCGCCAGCGAGTAGTCGTTACGTACCGAGCTCAGCGCCTGCTGCATCAGCGGCGGGTTGCTGCCCGCGAGCATTGGGATTTCGCTGTACTGCAGGCCGTCCATTTCCAGACGGAAATCCGGGCCTGCGGTGCCCTGCGCGCTGCGCGAGCTGGCGTAGAGGGTCGCGCCGCTCTGGCTGCCGTTGCGCATCGCAATCATCGGCTTGATGAAAGCAATCTCTTCCGGCGTTGCGACAATGTAGGCCGCATCCACTTTGCCGCCGCCGCTGATTTGCGCGTCGGTTGGAGGGGCCGGAATGGTCAGGCCGCCGATGGTCACGCTCTGCTGCTGCGGCAGGCTGGCGCTGACCGGGCTGCCGTTAAGGGCGATACCTGCACCGCCGTTGACGCCAGCGCGCAGTTCTGAGGCGGAACCAAATTTCTGCTGCAGCACCACGCCACCGCCGATCTTCTGCCACTCATCGGCAAAGGCATTGGCGACGCGATCGCCCAACGCGCTGCGCGGGATCAGCAGCAGCGGTGCCTGTTTACCCTGTTCGTGAATATGACGCGCCGCGTCGCGAGCTTCATCTTCTGGCGAAAGAGCAAAGTAGCAGATGTTAGCGCGGTTCTGCACGTTCTCTGGCTGGTTAAGCGCCAGCACGTTCAGCGTGGTGTTGCTCTTTATCAGCGTTTCCACGTCGTTTTTCAGCAGAGGGCCGACAACGATGCTCGCGCCATCTTTTTGCACCTGCGCCAGCACTTGATCGAGCGGCTGAGCGGTGGTGTCGTAGATTTTCAGCTCAGCACTCGGGTTGGCGCTGGTGGTCGCTACGGCCTGAGGCTGCGCGGCAGGTTGCTGTTCTGCTGGCGCGGCTTGCGGTTGCGGCTGTTCAGCCGTCACGGGAGCCTGAGTTTCCGCAGGGGCCTCTACTGCTTCAGGTGCAGGTGTTGCGGCTGGTGGCGTCGTCGGTGCAGTGACCGGGTTCTGCATTGTCCCCTGCGCTGGCGCCTGTGCCGCCGTCAGATCGCTGGTTTCAGCGGCAGAAGGGCTGACAACGTCGCTGACGTTGGCTGCCTGTGCGGACTGCGCCGGTACGGCACTACCGCTTACGGCAGTCGTCCCGTTTTTCGCCGCTTCAAAGCCTTGCTGAATGGTGCGACCAAAGACCGCCGCCTGGCCGTTCAACGGCAGAAGCAGCGCGATTTTGCTGGTCGAGGCTGGCTTAAAGTTCTGCACATTCACCAGCTGCGTCGGCAACATTTTCGCGCCCGGATTTTGCGGGTAGCGGGTTTGCCAGTCGGTAATACCCGCTTTCAGCATCGTGGGATCGCTGCGGTTGTTAAACCACATCTGCTGCAGATCCAGCCAGCCCTGCAAGACATTTTCGTCGGCGTTAATGACCAGCGTTTGCGCCTGTTCCGGGGTCATGGAGGCGAGCGCCTGCCAGGTCGCATCGATATTTTTCTGTTTATCCGCACCGGCGAGCAGCGGCTCCTGGGCGATAAGCGCGCGCAGCAGCGTCAGGGAAGGGCGACCCTGCTCGGCGGTAATGCCCGCCTGCCAGAAGCGCGCCTGCTGGTTTTTGTCCAGCGCACCGACGTCGAGGTCTCCGAGGATTTTCTTCGCTGCCGCATAATCTTTCTGCGCTACCTTCAGTTCAGCAGAGAGCAGACCCTGCTCGCGGCGCTGATCGTCGTTAAGATCCTGCGGTAGCTGATTGAACAGTTCGGCGGCCTGCTGGGTTTTCCCCTCTTTCAGCAGTGCACGAATGGCGAGTAATTGCCAGTTGGTCTTGGTATCATTTGAGCTCTGCGACATTTGTTGCAGATAAAAGCCAGAATCAGCCTGAGCGGATCCCTGCATATGGGCAGCGGTCTGATCGGGTGCCTGGGTGCCACAGCCTGCAAAGATCAGGGCTGCGAGCAGAAGCGGCACGCTGCGCGTGGCTTTTTTTCGAAGAAACGTTAACGGTACCATACTGTATCCAGTGATTTTTTTTACGCAATGCTCAATATTAAATCGGCAATACGGACGAAACAATGAAACAACACGAAACGGCAGATAATTCTCAAGGCCAGCTTTATATTGTACCTACTCCTATCGGGAATTTGTCTGATATTACCCAACGTGCGCTCACCGTGTTGCAAGCTGTTGATTTAATTGCCGCTGAAGATACCCGCCACACCGGCTTACTGCTGCAACATTTCGCAATTAACGCCCGTTTGTTTGCCCTGCACGATCACAATGAGCAACAAAAAGCCGAAACGCTGGTGGCGAAGCTGAAAGAGGGACAGAGCATTGCGCTGGTCTCCGACGCCGGTACGCCGCTGATCAACGATCCGGGCTATCACCTGGTGCGCACCTGTCGCGAAGCCGGTATTCGCGTTGTGCCGCTGCCGGGGCCGTGCGCCGCCATTGCGGCATTGAGCGCCGCAGGTTTGCCGTCCGATCGCTTCTGCTATGAAGGCTTCCTCCCTGCCAAATCCAAAGGCCGTCGCGACGTGTTAAAGGATCTGGAAGCCGAACCGCGCACCCTGATTTTTTACGAATCCACACACCGCCTGCTGGAAAGCCTGGAAGATATGGTGACCGTCTGGGGTGAATCCCGCTACGTGGTGCTGGCGCGCGAGCTGACCAAAACCTGGGAAACGATCCACGGCGCGCCGGTGGGCGAACTGCTGGCGTGGGTAAAGGAAGACGAAAACCGCCGCAAGGGCGAAATGGTGCTGATTGTCGAAGGGCATAAAGCGCAGGAAGACGCGCTTCCTGCTGACGCGCTGCGCACGCTGGCGCTGCTGCAGGCGGAACTGCCGCTGAAGAAAGCGGCTGCGCTGGCGGCGGAAATTCACGGCGTGAAGAAAAATGCGCTATATAAGCATGCGCTGGAGCAGCAGGGGGAGTAAGCCCCTAACGCCTGTTTTGCCGGGTGGCGTCTGTGCCTTACCCGGCCTGCACACTACACCGTGATGATCTCGGTACCCGTTTTACCCAACAGTTCTTTTTCGTGTTTTCCGATCCCATCATCCGTAATCACACAGTCGATTTTTTCCATCGGCAACACCTGGTTGAACCCGCGGCGGTTGAATTTGCTGGCGTCCAGCACGGCAATCACCTTATGCGCGGCGGCAGCCATCACGCTGCTAATCGAATAGCCTTCATTGAACGTTGTAATGCCGTTGGTGGCGTCAATACCGTCCGCCCCGACAAACATCAGGTCCGCGCTTATCCCGGTCAGAGAGCGCTCGGCGATGGTGCCGTGCATAGAGTGAGTTTTATGGCGCACGGTACCGCCGCAGACCACGAGCGTAATATCTTTATTTTCCGAGAGGGCAAACGCGGCAGGCAGGCTGTTGGTGATGACGGTGATATTGGCTTTTTTGGTGAGTGCTTCGGCGATGAGCATGGTGGTGCTACCGCTATCGAGAATGATCGTCATCCCTTCTTCAATCATGGCCGCTGCAGCCTGTGCGATCCGCTTTTTCGGGTCGCTCGCCAGCTGATAACGATCCTCCAGTACCACTTCCTGATTTTCGCTTTCCGCCAGGCTGCTGCCGGGTCTTGCTGCGCCACCGTGAAAGCGCGTGACCAATCCTTTTTCTTCCAGCAGGCGCAGATCTGTTCGGATCGTCACTTCTGAAATGCCAAACATAGTCGACAGATCCAACACCATCACACTGCCCTGAGCGTTGACGAGGTCAACGATTTTATTGCGTCGCTCAAATGAGTTCATATTGAAATGCCTGATAATTAACTGCCTCTATTCTAATCGAAGGTATGCGAAAGGTGTACGGTAATATTCGAAAGTAAATGTGAGCCAGCTCAGGTTGCTGGCTCGAAGCGCTACGCGAAGCGCAGCATGATTTTGCCCTGCATTGGGGCACCGTTTAGTCCCTGAACGGCCTGCGCAAAGCTATCGCTATCGCCGGTATGAGCAATAAGGGGCTTTAGCTGCAGTTTTTTCTCTGTAAGCAGGCGGGCCGCGGTTTCCCATTCTTCACCCGGCCACGGGGCCGAATAATTCATCCAGCTCCCCAGAAGCGTCAACTCCTTACGCAGTATCTTGCCAAATGTCGCCGCCGGTAAGTTCAGGTCGTGATGCAGCGTTCCCACCAGAGCGACCTGGGCGCGCGGCCCGGCGATATCAATGGCGAGCGTGACGGTTTGCGGTGTGCCGGCAGTCTCCAGAACCAACTGATCAAACGGGTGGTCGCTCAAGGCGTTGAGGATGTCGTCTGCGGCCAGAGTGCGGCTATTAAACACCTGAGTTGCCCCCAGCGTTGTTGCCAGCGCGAGCCTATCGTCGTTGATGTCGATCGCGGTAACGCTGTTGGCACCCAATGCCAGCGCACACTGCATCGCCAGCAGGCCGATCGTTCCTGCGCCGACAATGACGACGTTCTTACCCTCGCAGCCGGAAGCGAGATGAAACGCGTGTAGCCCTACGGTTATGGGCTCAATAAATGCACCATCTTCAATTGCCATCTCCGCAGGAAGGCGGAACAGGTTTGCGCGCTTCACCACGATATATTCCGCGTTACCGCCTTCGCTGCGAGATCCGACAAACTGATACTGCTTGCAGAGCGAGTAATAGCCTTTTTCGCACGCCGGACAGGAAAAGCAGGGCAGTAATGGCACGCAGGCAACCGGATCGCCTGCCTTGAGATCGTGCACTTCGGTACCACAGGCTTCGACATAACCGCTAAATTCATGTCCGAGGGTGATGGGATAATAATGTGCCCCTCCGGCAAAAATTCGCGGAATATCGGAGCCACATAATCCTGAGCAGGCAATGCGCACCTGCACATCATCCGCAGCCTGAATGTGAGGGATTGGACGTTCTTCAACGCGCACGTTGCCCTCAGCGTGAATTACCACTGATTTCATATTCACTCCAGAAAAAGAGGGGGAGCATGGCTCCCCGGATATCAAGACACCGTCTGGCTTTGCGGGGTTGCGGCGTTCTTTTCTGCCGCGTTAAACACGCGGGCACGTCGCCAGGTGAGCAGGATGCCGGTGACGTAAATCGCGCCAATCACGATGAACCCCATCACGTTTTGCCAGGTGAACAACTGGATGAGCAGCCAGGTGACGGGTGAACCGCCCTGGTCCATGGAGGCCACCAGCCCGCCCGCTTTCAACGCGCCAGCATTTTGCGCAAGCTGGGTGTGCAGGCCGATGGTCTGGGTCGCAATCCACAGCGTAATCCCCATGATGATGACGCCGGAGATAAGCGTGCGGAACAGGTTGCCCTGATGCACCGCGACCGCCATCGCCACAAAAAAGCCGATGGTGGCAAGGTCACCGAACGGCAACACCTGGTTTCCCGGCACCAGAACAGCAATCAGGATAGTGAGCGGTATAAAAATCAGGCTGGCGGAGACGACGGACGTATGGCCCAGCAGCAGCGCCGGATCGAGACCGATTAAGAACTCCTGACCACCAAACTTCGCCTGCAGACGTTTACGGGCATGTTTAGCAATCGGCGTCAGGCCGTCCATGATCGGTTTGATAACGCGCGGCATCAGCAGCATCACGGCGGCGGTTTTCACGGCCAGCTGGAGAACGGATTTGGCGTCGTAGCCTGCCAGCAGGCCAATGGCCAGTCCCATCACAAACCCAACCGTGACCGGTTCGCCAAACGGGCCAAAGCGTTTTTGCACGTCGTCAGCGCTAAAATGAATACGCTTCAGGCCTGGGATTTTGTCGATAATCGTATCGACCAGAACGGCGATTGGGCCGAGGTAAGCTGACGACCCGTGAGGGATGGCGATCCCTTCCAGACCGAAGAAGTCCCGCGTGTCTTTGGCAAACCAGTCCCCCAGCTTGTAAACAAACGCGGCGTGCACCACAACGCCCAGGATCCCCAGCCAGTAAGAGCCGGTTGCCAGGTGCAGCATTGCACCGGTGAAGGTCATGTGCCAGATGTTCCAGATATCGACGTTCACCACCCGCGTCATCCGCGTCACCAGCATGACAACGTTAACGCCAATGGCAACAGGGATAGCGATAAGCGCAATCTGGGATGCCCAGGTCATGGGGGATGAACCCGGCCAGCCGACGTCCACCACGTGCAGGTTAATCTGGAACTGCTCAGCCATCGCTTTGGCCGCCGGGCCGATGGAGTCAAGCATCAGGCCGATGACCAGCCCGATCCCAACAAAGCCAATGCCAATATGCAGGCCGGATTTAAAGCAATCGCCCAGCTTCATCCCCAACAGCTTTGAGAAGATGATGATGACGATTGGCAGCATTACGGTTGGCCCCAGATCGAGGATGTACCGCATGATTTCGGTAAACATGATCTTACCCCTCGAGGATGGTCAGAATTTTTTGCTGCAGGGCTTCGATGCCGACGCCGGATACAAACGGCATGCCGTGCACCACCGGGATATTGCCAAAGGCTCTGTCAACTTTCGCCGTGGTACAAATCAGGTCTGCACCGTCCATATAGGTTTCGATTTCAGTCACCCGGCACTGGACCAGATCCAGCTCAATGTGGTGGGCTTCACACAGTTCTTTGATCTCTTCTGCTGCCATGGTTGAGGTGGCGACAGCACCGCCGCAGGCAACAATAACTTTGCGTTTCATAGGGCACTCCTTTCTTATTATCAGTATGTTATGAAGCCTGGGCACAGGCGACAGGCTCAAGGATCGTCTCCCGGAAACGATCGGCCAGGCGCTCTGCGGGCGCAGCCAGCAGCATGTCCAGCGTGTCCGGGTTTTGTAGCTCACTGAAAAGGCGGCGCAGCAATGTCATTTGCGCCGCAGGGTTTTCAACGATTAACGCGATGATGAGTGAGACGGCGACCTCGCCATCATCATCGGCCTGCTGAAAATGCACCGGTTTGTCCGGACGAATCAGGTAAATCGCGGGGCGTTTCGCATGTACGGCTTCGCAGTGCGGAATAGCGACCGCATGGCGTTCAAGGGCAATGCCGGTGGGGTAGTTCATCTCCCTTTCCAGAAGGGCGGCAGGGTAGGTGGCGTGTACAACACCGTTAGCCAGCATCTCCTCGCCAATATGCGCCAGCGCCTGCTGGCAGGTTTCAAACTCAATTCCGGTACGGACAAAAACGTGACTCATACACTCTCCGGCATCAGACGGGTTCAGGGGTGCAGCCAAATCGATAGGCGCGTAATACATCCTGTATTTTGTCGATGATGAGATTTTGCGGTGTTGCGGCGATCTCATTCATCGACAATCGTTCGAACTGGACGGGCATAAACTGGCTGATCAGCCCCAGAGGCAAGGAGGTTGCGCTCAGATTAGCGATCAACTTCTCAACGCTCTGGCGAATACGCGGGTGCGGCCAGTAGTAGCGAATGCGATCGGACAGGCTAAAGTGAATATCCACCATTGCCTGGCTCCAGGTGGGGCGGTAGTACTTCTTCCAGTAATCCGGCTCGTTCAGCATGACTTCGTCGATCACGTCAAGCACATGGCTGCGTTGCTCAGGGGCGATGAGGGCCTTCTCCATCTGTGCGAGGGCAAAAATGGCTTCTCGCAGGGCAAAGGTCAGCGCCGGGCCGACTTTCAGGATCGCGAAGTGATCGCGAACCAAAGCGCGATAGGCCTGACGAGTCTGGTAGTCCGTGGAGTGCGCCTCATAGACCATGGGGGTCTGGCGGATCCAGCCGGAAAGCGCCTCTGCCGCGTGCGGCTGGTAGTGAATAATTTGCGTATGGTCGAACTCCACGCCGGGTTGCACGACTAACGCAATCACTCGCGTCATCGCCTCGTCCAGACCGAGCGCGGCAAAGGCCTCACGATGCGTTTCCAGCGTCTGCACGGCATCTTCCACACGGGTAACATGCACGCTGTTAATACTGCTGGCTTCACCGCCGGGAACGGGAACCTCAGTACCTATCACGTAGGCTAGCGCCGCTTTCTGTTCTTCAGTAGCCGTCTCTTCTGCGGCTTTGCACAGTCGGGCGGCACGCTGTGCCACCACTTCAGGCGGGAGTGGAACAGGATCGTCGGCGCAGGACATTGAGGCGTCCAGGTGGATCTTGCTAAACCCTGCCGCGACATAGGCTTTGATCAATGCGATGGATTTCTCCATCGCCGCGTCGGCCGGTTCGTTTTGCCAGCAGTTTGGCCCCAGATGATCGCCACCCAGGATCAAACGTTCATGCGGAAAGCCCACCGCTTCAGCGATCTTCAGCACAAAATCACGGAAATCAGCGGGTTTCATACCGGTGTAACCGCCGAACTGGTTCACCTGATTTGAGGTGGCTTCAATCAGCATCTTGTTGTCGGTATGCAGATCGAACCGCAATGCGGCTTCGATAACCAGCGGGTGCGCTGAGCAAACTGAGCAAATACCGAGATCTTCTCCCGCTTTATGGCGGGTAATAATATCTTTCACGTTTCCTCCAGGTCAGGACTTCAGGCTTTCGTATTTAGAGCTTTCCTTCACAGCCACAATCGTTAATCACTTTACGCACCACCTCTTTCATGGCGCGTTTGGCGGGCACCATGTAATGTCGCGGGTCGCTGGTTTCGGGATGTGAAGCGAGATAGGCCTTCAGGGCATTCGAGAAGGCGATTTTGAGTTCTGTGGCAACGTTGACTTTGCAGATACCGAGGCGAATGGCCTGACGGATATCGGCCGTCGATAAACCGGAAGCGCCGTGCAGCACCAGCGGGATATCGACCTGATTGCGGATCTCTGCCAGACGTTCAAAATCAAGTTTCGGCGTGGCGGTGTAGAGGCCGTGCGCGGTACCGATGGCGACGGCCAATGAGTCGATACCCGTTAATTCAACAAACTCGCGTGCCTGTAGCGGGTTGGTGTAAAGCGCATCTTTGCTGTCGACCACAAGGTCATCTTCCTGCCCGCCAAGACGGCCAAGTTCAGCCTCCACGCTCACATCGTAACGGTGGCAGTAGTCTGTCACTTTCTTCACCAGCGCGACGTTTTCAGTGAACGGATGATGAGATCCGTCGATCATCGCCGAGCGGATCCCGCTCTGGACTTTCTGCGCGATATCGTCGAACGCTTCGTGATGATCGAGGTGGATCGCCAGCGGCTGGTTGTACGTTTTGGCCAGATCGCTGGCGATGGCGACAACGTTCCCGGTTCCGGCATAGCTGAACGTGCCGGGCGTACCCGCCACGATCAGCGGAGATCGCATCTCAGAGGCCGTTTCAACGACCACCTGCAGCGTTTCGAGATTATGAATATTGAATGCCGGTACGGCGTAACCTTCGCGCTGTGCTTTCAGCAGCATCGCTTTCGACGAGATGATGAACATCTTTCCTCCGAAACCTTTCGTTTTGTTTATGCGAAAGACAATATAGGGTTTCGGAATGTTATTTTGTGATTGGTATCTTAAAAATGAAAGAATCGAAATGAAAGATAAGGATGCGAAAGAAATGAAAGCAAAAAAAAGCATGGCCGAAGCCATGCTAAGCGAGGTTTACAGCAAACTCACGTCACCGGTGCCGGGTTAAACACCGCCAGCTGATTATGTAATCCCCATTGATCAGAGAACGTTTTCTTCCGGCCGCTGGCAACATCCAGAATGAAGTGGAACAGCTTCCAGCCCACGTCCTCAATGCTCTCTTCCCCGGTGGCGATGGTGCCCGCGTTGATATCCATTAAGTCATACCAGCGGTTTGCCAGCTCGGTGCGGGTCGCCATCTTGATCACCGGCACCGCCATCAGGCCGTACGGCGTGCCGCGCCCGGTGGTAAAGACCTGCACCGTAATGCCGGACGCCACCTGCTGCGTGCCGCAGACGAAATCGCTGGCAGGCGTTGCGGCATAAATCAGGCCGCGTTTGGTCGGGCGCTGGCCCGGAGAGAGCACTTCGACAATCGCGCTCTGGCCGGATTTGGCAATCGAGCCAAGGGCTTTTTCCACCACGTTGGCCAGGCCGCCTTTTTTGTTGCCCGGCGAAGGGTTAGCGCTGCGGTCGGTTTGCCCCATGTCGAGATAGTTATCGTACCAGGCCATCTCTTCCAGCAGGCGTTTGCCCACCTCTTCGTTGACGGCGCGCGGCGTCAGCAGGTGGATAGCGTCACGCACTTCGGTCACTTCGGAGAACATCACCGTGGCGCCGCAGCGCACGAACAGATCGGACGCATAGCCCACCGCCGGGTTGGCGGTCACGCCGGAAAACGCATCGCTGCCGCCGCACTGGGTGCCCACCACCAGCTCAGAGGCCGGGCAGGTTTCGCGCTGGCGTTTGTTGAGCTTATCCAGGTGGCGTTCAGCCACCTGCAGAATATCGTCGACCATCGATCGAAAGCCGACGTGGTGCTCGTCCTGCAGGCGCACGATGCTGGCATCGTCTACCGGAATCGCTTTCACATCCTCGGTGCCCTGAAGCAGGCGCTCAGGCTGAAGTTTTTCACACCCCAGACCGATTACCATCACCTCGCCGCCAAAGTTCGGGTTGAGGGCAATATTGTGAATGGTGCGGATCGGCACTACCGCCGCGGGCGCGTTGATCGCCACGCCGCAGCCGTAGAGGTGGTTCAGGCCCACTACGCCATCCACGTTCGGGTATTTCGGCAGCAGGTCGCGCTCGATGATTTTCACCACGTAATCCACCACGCCCGCCACGCAGTGTACGCTGGTGGTAATGCCGAGCAGGTTCTTGGTGCCGACGCTGCCGTCCGCGTTACGGTAGCCTTCGAAGGTATAGCCCTCCAGCGGCGGCAGCGGTTCAGGCACGCGCGTCGCCAGCGGCAGGGTATTCAGCGGCGGCGCTTTTGGCAGTTCAACCAGCGACTCTTCAATCCAGCTTCCCTGCGGGATCGCGCGGACGGCATAGCCAATAATTTCACCGTAGCGCACGATTTCACCGTGCGCCGGGATATCCACCAGCGCCACCTTATGCCCTTGCGGAATATGCTCAATCAGTTCCAGCCCGTCCGGGAAACGGGTTCCCGCTTTTAAGCCGTTGTCGTTGACAATAATCGCCACGTTATCGGTGTCATGTACTTTTATATAAAACGCCGTCGGCGATGCCTGTCGAATTTCAATGTCGGCCATTGTTCACTATTCTCCAGCAAAGTGTCTGATCATTAATGCAGCCACACAGGTAGTAATTTACTTATTTTCGAAATAAAGACGCTGCTTACTTAAATAAAGAATGTCAGGACTTGAGATATAAGAATGTGATCCAGGTCACCCCCTAAAGCGAGAGACAGCGCGCTGCGGCTGTGAATGCGTGATTCTGTGCAGCAGCGCCCAGTGCTTTGTGCATATGCTCAAAAACTTATTCATATCAGGCGTGATAATTGAGCGTTAATCCAGTGCGATGCCATAAAGTGATGATTATACTGAATCACATTGATATTGCGTCTGGTTAATTACCTGATATTGCCTGCTATCGATAAATAATCAGGAAATATGTTTTCTAAAATTATAAATATAAATTTCGCTGTGCCTGAGGAAATAAACATGATTCTGGATACTGCTGTAGAATCGAAAAAGGGTGTACCCACTCGCTATTTAATATTACTGATTATTTTTATCGTCACGGCCATTAACTACGCTGACCGTGCGACGCTGTCGATTGCCGGTACGGAAGTGGCAAAAGAGCTGCAGCTCAGTGCCGTCTCAATGGGGTATATTTTCTCCGCCTTCGGCTGGGCCTACCTGCTGATGCAAATCCCCGGAGGCTGGCTGCTGGATAAGTTCGGCTCCAAAAAAGTCTATACCTACAGCCTGTTCTTCTGGTCGCTGTTCACCTTCCTGCAGGGCTTTGTGGATGTCTTCCCGCTGGCCTGGGCGGGCGTGTCGATGTTCATCATGCGCTTTATGCTCGGCTTCTCGGAAGCGCCATCGTTTCCGGCAAACGCCCGGATCGTGGCGGCCTGGTTCCCGACCAAAGAGCGCGGCACCGCGTCTGCGTTGTTTAACGCCGCGCAGTATTTCTCGCTGGCCATCTTCTCTCCGCTGCTGGGCTGGCTGACCTTCGCCTGGGGCTGGGAACACGTCTTTACCGTGATGGGCGTGATTGGCTTTGTGCTGACCGGCGTATGGGTGAAGTATATCCATAACCCGACCGATCACCCGCGCATGTCAGAGCAGGAGCTGAAGTTCATCTCCGAAGGCGGCGCGGTGGTTGATATGGACCATAAAAAGCCCGGAGCGCAGGTCGCAGGCGGTCCTAAACTCCATTACATCAAACAGTTGTTGACCAACCGCATGATGCTGGGCGTCTTTTTTGGTCAATACTTTATCAACACCATCACCTGGTTCTTCCTTACCTGGTTCCCGATTTATCTGGTGCAGGAAAAAGGGATGTCGATTCTGAAAGTGGGTCTGGTGGCCTCCATTCCGGCGCTGTGCGGTTTTGCCGGTGGCGTGCTGGGCGGGGTGTTCTCGGATTATCTGATTAAGCAGGGCAAGTCGATAACCCTGGCGCGCAAGCTGCCGATTGTGCTCGGCATGCTGCTGGCGTCGTCCATCATTCTGTGCAACTACACCAACAACACCACGCTGGTGGTAACCCTGATGGCGCTGGCGTTCTTCGGCAAAGGCTTTGGTGCGCTGGGCTGGCCGGTGATTTCCGACACCGCGCCAAAAGAGATTGTTGGCCTGTGCGGCGGGGTATTTAACGTCTTTGGCAACGTGGCGTCCATCGCGACTCCACTGGTCATTGGTTATCTGGTCAGTGAGCTGCATTCGTTCAACGCGGCACTGGTATTCGTTGGCTGTTCAGCGTTGATGGCGATGTTCTGCTACCTGTTCGTGGTAGGCGACATCAAACGTATGGAATTGCAGAAATAAGCAAAGGTATAAGCGATGAGTAACGATATCTTCCCGAACAAGTTTAAGGCGGCCCTTGCGGCGCATCAGATCCAGATTGGCTGCTGGTCCGCGCTGGCAAGCCCGATCAGCACCGAAGTACTTGGACTGGCCGGGTTCGACTGGCTGGTGCTGGACGGCGAACATGCGCCAAATGACATCAGTACCTTTATTCCGCAGCTGATGGCGCTGAAGGGCAGCCATAGCGCGCCGGTGGTACGCGTGCCGACGAACGAGCCGGTCATCATCAAGCGCCTGCTGGATATCGGTTTCTACAACTTCCTGATCCCGTTTGTGGAAACGGAAGAAGAGGCGGTGCTGGCCGTGGCCTCTACCCGCTACCCGCCGGAGGGCATTCGCGGCGTGTCCGTGTCGCACCGCGCCAACATGTTTGGCACCGTGCCGGACTACTTCGCCCAGTCCAACAAGAACATCACCATCCTGGTGCAGATCGAGAGCCAGCAGGGCGTGGATAACGTCGATGCCATCGCCGCAACCGACGGCGTGGACGGCATCTTTGTCGGTCCAAGCGACCTGGCCGCTGCGTTCGGGCATCTGGGCAATGCGGGTCATCCTGACGTGCAGCGCGCCATTCAGCACATTTTCGCGCGTGCCAAAGCGCACGGCAAACCGTGCGGCATTCTGGCCCCGGTTGAAGCCGATGCCCGCCGCTATCTGGAGTGGGGGGCGACGTTCGTTGCCGTAGGTAGCGATCTCGGCGTGTTCCGCTCCGCCACGCAGAAATTAGCAGACGCTTTTAAAAAATAACCATCACTGAGGAAAAGATTATGACGCTGAAAGTGGGCTTTATTGGCTTAGGTATCATGGGTAAACCAGTGAGTAAGAACCTCATCAAAGCGGGTTACTCACTGGTGGTTTTAGACCGTAATTCAGACGCCGTGGCGGAAGTGATTTCAGCCGGAGCGGAAGCGGCAACCACGGCCAAAGCGATTGCCGAGCAGTGCGATGTGATCATCACCATGCTGCCAAACTCTCCGCACGTGAAAGAGGTGGCGCTGGGCGAGAACGGCATTATCGACGGCGCGAAGCCGGGCCTGGTGGTGATCGACATGAGTTCTATTGCCCCTCTGGCGAGCCGTGAAATCAGCGAGGCGCTGAAGGTGAAAGGCGTGGACATGCTGGACGCGCCGGTCAGCGGCGGCGAGCCAAAAGCCATCGACGGCACGCTGTCGGTGATGGTGGGCGGCGACAAGGCAGTTTTCGACAAATATTACGACCTGATGAAAGCCATGGCCGGTTCCGTGGTGCATACCGGTGAAATCGGCGCGGGTAACGTCACCAAGCTGGCAAACCAGGTGATTGTGGCGCTGAATATCGCGGCGATGTCAGAAGCGTTGACGCTGGCCACCAAGGCGGGCGTCAACCCGGATTTGGTCTATCAGGCGATCCGCGGCGGCCTGGCGGGCAGCACCGTGCTGGATGCGAAAGCGCCGATGGTGATGGATCGTAACTTCAAGCCGGGTTTCCGCATTGACCTGCACATTAAAGACCTGGCTAACGCGCTGGATACCTCTCACGGCGTGGGCGCACAGCTGCCGCTGACCGCGGCGGTGATGGAGATGATGCAGGCGCTGCGCGCGGACGGTCTGGGCACCGCCGACCACAGCGCGATTGCATGCTACTACGAAAAACTGGCGAAAGTGGAAGTTGCTCGCTAATGACGTCCTGCCCGGTGGCGCTTTGCTCATCGGGCCTACGGTCCAGGCCGGATCCGTGCTGTAACAGGCTACAACTATGAAAATCGTAATCGCGCCAGACTCTTATAAAGAAAGCCTTTCTGCCACCGAGGTAGCTCAGGCGATAGAAAAAGGATTTCGGGAAATCTTCCCCGACGCACTTTATGTTTCTGTTCCCGTCGCCGACGGCGGGGAAGGCACGGTTGAAGCGATGATCGCCGCCACCCACGGCAGCGAACATCATGCCGTCGTCACGGGCCCGCTGGGTGAAAAGGTGAATGCCTGCTGGGGAATGTCCGGTGACGGCAGTACGGCGTTTATCGAGATGGCGGCAGCCAGCGGTCTGGCATTAGTCCCTCCGGCACAGCGCAACCCGCTGGTTACCACTTCACGCGGCACCGGGGAGCTTATCCTCTGCGCGCTGGATAAAGGCGCGCGCAATATTATTATCGGCATCGGCGGCAGCGCGACCAACGACGGCGGCGCGGGGATGATGCAGGCGCTCGGGGCGAAGCTCAGCGATGCTAACGGCACGGAGATCGGCTACGGCGGCGGCAGCCTGATGGCGCTTAACAGTATTGATCTTTCGGGTCTTGATATGCGTCTTCAGCATTGTGCGATCCGCGTCGCCTGCGACGTCACCAACCCCCTGGTGGGAGAGAAAGGCGCGTCGCGCGTCTTCGGCCCACAAAAAGGGGCGACCGAGGGGATGATCCTCGAGCTGGACGCCAATCTCAGCCACTTTGCTGACGTGATGAAAAAAAACCTGCGTATCGACGTGAAGCACGTGCCGGGAGCCGGTGCTGCGGGCGGTATGGGGGCAGCGCTGATGGCGTTTCTCGGCGCGGAACTTAAGAGCGGGATTGAGATTGTCACCCAGGCGCTCAACCTTGAAGAGCATATCCACGACTGCACATGGGTACTGACGGGGGAAGGGCGCATCGACAGCCAGAGCATTCACGGCAAAGTGCCCATCGGCGTAGCGAACGTCGCTAAAAAATACCATAAGCCGGTGATCGGCATTGCCGGTAGCCTGACCCCGGACGTGGGCGTCGTGCACCAGTACGGCATTGACGCTGTGTTCAGCGTGCTGACCAGCATTGGGTCACTGGAAGAAGCGTTTCGCGGGGCCTATGACAACATTTATCGCGCCTCACGCAATATCGCCGCGACTTTGCAGGTGGGGATGCACACCCAAGGGTGACAGCGGCGCGCAAACCCTCTATACTGCGCGCCGAAGCTGACCAGACAGTCGCCGCTTCGTCGTCGTCCCTTTCGGGGGAGACGGGCGGAGGGGAGGAAAGTCCGGGCTCCATAGGGCAGGGTGCCAGGTAACGCCTGGGGGGGAAACCCACGACCAGTGCAACAGAGAGCAAACCGCCGATGGCCCGCGCAAGCGGGATCAGGTAAGGGTGAAAGGGTGCGGTAAGAGCGCACCGCGCGGCTGGTAACAGTCCGCGGCACGGTAAACTCCACCCGGAGCAAGGCCAAATAGGGGTTCACATGGTACGGCCCGTACTGAACCCGGGTAGGCTGCTTGAGCCAGTGAGCGATTGCTGGCCTAGATGAATGACTGTCCACGACAGAACCCGGCTTATCGGTCAGCTTCAACTTCTTAAAGAACCCCGCTTCGGCGGGGTTTTTGCTTTCAGGTCATCCGGTCATATGGGCAAAGGATACCAATTATCAAAATTGCGACACTAAGCACATTTCACTATTTATGTGGTTAATGAATCCGTTCATTTGCCCTATACGATCCTAATCACAAAATTTCCCGCTAAGAAAAGACGCTTTCTCAGTGTTGTTAATTTGTTGCTGATGTTGCGCTAATGGTGTTCATAGTTTTCACATTTGATATGTGAATATTGAATTCAAAAACATTCATACTATGAATGTGTGATGTATTCGACCCTTTTGTATGCGCTAATAACGTCATTATTGTTCTTTTTGATAAAACACAAAAATGTTTTAAAAAGAAAATGGTTGTTTATTAGCCGTTAATTGTCTGAAAGATAGTCTTTATTGATATTTTAAAATACAAAAAATCCACCGCAGTTATCACCATAAAATAAAGTTATTACCGCCATTTTTATTGATCAATATCAGCGTATTGGTGTGTTTTTGTATTATTAACCAATTGATATATAAGTGTTTTAATGGCGTTTTGTGGGGGAGGGAAATGATGTGAAAAGGCAAATTGTGAGTAACAGCACATACCCCCTGAAACACTATTAGGTAGAATTCGCTCCGTCATAGGGAAATAAGCGCAGAATATTATGAACACTATTATTCTACCGAAAACACAGCACCTCGTGGTATTTCAGGAAGTCATTAAAAGTGGCTCCATAGGTTCTGCGGCAAGACAGCTGGGCCTGACGCAACCGGCCGTCAGCAAAATCATCAGCGATATCGAATCCTACTTCGGGGTTGAAGTGATGATTCGTAAAAACACGGGCGTTAAGTTGACCGCAGCAGGCCAGGTTCTGCTCTCGTACTCAGAGTCGATCACCCGCGAAATGAAAAACATGGTGAGCGAGATTAACAGCCTCAGTTTTAGCACCGTTATGGACGTCTCCTTTGGCTATCCGTCGCTGATAGGCTTCACCTTCCTGTCTGAGATGATCAAAAAATTCAAGGAAGTGTTCCCGAAAGCGCGCGTCTCGATGTACGAAGCACAGCTCTCTTCGTTCCTGCCCGCTATCCGCGATGGCCGACTGGATTTTGCCATCGGTACGCTAAGTGATGAAATGCTGCTGCAAGACTTGCACGTCGAGCCTCTGTTCGAGTCCGAGTTTGTGCTGGTCGCCAGCAAATCACGAACGTGCACCGGCCCGACAACACTGGCATCGCTCACGCACGAGCAGTGGGTGATGCCGCAAACCGATATGGGCTACTACAAAGAACTTCTGACCACCCTGCAAGACAACCACATCAGCATTGAAAACATCGTCCAGACCGATTCCGTCGTTACCATTTATAACCTTGTCCTTAATGCCGATTATCTGACGGTGATTCCCCGCGACATGATTGCGCCGTTCGGTTCTGACCAGTTTATTGTCCTGCCGGTAGAAGATGAATTACCCGTGGCGCGTTATGCCGCGGTATGGTCTAAAAATTACAGGATTAAAAAATCAGCGTCCGTATTAGTTGAACTGGCAAAACAATATTCGTCGATGAATATCGAAAGACGACGATGAATAATTAGCATCCATTTAAAAACACCCAGAGCTTATCTCAGTACCGCTCTGATACCCTGACTTTGCCTGAAAACAATGAATTATTATAACGAGGATATTATGCACATTACTTACGATCTCCCGGTAACGATTGAAGATATTCAGGATGCCAGAAAACGACTGGCAGGAAAAATCTATAAAACCGGTATGCCGCGTTCGAATTATCTCAGCGGACGTTGTAAGGGCGAGATATTCCTGAAGTTTGAAAACATGCAGCGTACCGGTTCATTCAAAATTCGCGGCGCGTTTAATAAGTTAAGCTCACTCACCGATGCTGAAAAACGTAAAGGCGTTGTCGCCTGCTCGGCGGGGAACCACGCGCAGGGCGTGTCCCTCTCCTGCGCGATGCTCGGCATCGACGGCAAAGTGGTGATGCCGATGGGCGCGCCGAAATCTAAGGTTGCCGCCACGCGCGACTACTCCGCCGAAGTGGTGCTGCACGGCGAGAACTTCAACGACACCATCGCCAAAGTGAGCGAAATCGTCGAGATGGAGGGGCGCATTTTTATCCCGCCTTATGATGACCCAAAAGTGATTGCCGGACAGGGCACCATTGGCCTGGAAATCCTCGAAGATTTATACGACGTGGATAACGTCATTGTGCCTATCGGCGGCGGCGGATTAATTGCCGGGATTGCCACGGCGATTAAATCCATCAACCCGACCATTAATATTATCGGCGTGCAGTCTGAGAACGTTCACGGTATGGCTGCGTCTTATCAGGCCGGGGAAATCGTCAACCATCGCGTCACCGGAACATTAGCGGACGGCTGCGATGTTTCTCGTCCCGGCAAATTAACCTTCGAAATTGTTCGTGAATTAGTTGACGACATTGTGCTGGTCAGCGAGGACGATATTCGCAACAGCATGATAGCGCTTATTCAGCGAAACAAAGTGGTGACAGAAGGTGCCGGCGCGCTGGCCTGCGCGGCGTTATTAAGCGGCAAGCTTGACCATTATATTCAGGGTCGTAAAACCGTCTGCATTATTTCCGGCGGCAATATCGATCTCTCCCGTGTTTCCCAAATTACCGGCTTCGTTGACGCATAAGGATGACCTATGAGCAACACAGAAAGCATTATCGTTGGCCAGACAAAAACGTCCTCCTGGCGTAAGTCTGATACCACCTGGACGCTTGGCCTGTTTGGTACCGCCATTGGCGCGGGCGTGCTGTTCTTCCCTATTCGCGCAGGCTTCGGTGGCCTGATCCCCATTCTGCTGATGCTGGTTCTCGCGTTCCCGATTGCGTTCTACTGCCACCGGGCGCTGGCGCGCCTGTGTCTGTCAGGCAGTAACGTCTCCGGCAACATCACCGAAACGGTGGAAGAGCACTTCGGCAAGACCGGCGGGGTGGTCATCACCTTCCTCTACTTCTTTGCGATTTGCCCGCTGCTGTGGATTTACGGCGTCACTATTACCAACACCTTCATGACCTTCTGGGAAAACCAGCTCCAGCTGCCCGCGCTGAACCGTGGCTTTGTGGCGCTGTTCCTGCTGCTGCTGATGGCCTTTGTTATCTGGTTTGGTAAAGACCTGATGGTGAAGGTCATGAGCTTCCTGGTGTTCCCGTTTATCGCCAGCCTGGTGCTGATTTCCCTGTCGCTGATCCCGTACTGGAACTCGGCGGTAATCGACCAGGTCAACCTGAGCGATATCGCCTTCACCGGCCATGACGGCATCCTGGTCACGGTGTGGCTGGGGATCTCCATCATGGTCTTCTCCTTTAACTTCTCGCCTATCGTCTCCTCGTTCGTGGTCTCCAAGCGCGAAGAGTACGAGCCGGAGTTCGGGAAAGAGTTTACCGAGCAGAAATGTTCCAAAATCATCGGCCGCGCCAGCCTGCTGATGGTGGCCGTGGTGATGTTCTTCGCCTTCAGCTGCCTGTTCACCCTCTCTCCGCAGAACATGGCGGACGCCAAGGCGCAGAACATTCCGGTGCTCTCTTATCTGGCAAACCACTTCGCGTCGCTGTCAGGCACTAAATCTACCTTCGCCACCGTGCTGGAATACGGCGCGTCCATCATCGCGCTGGTCGCTATCTTCAAATCCTTCTTTGGCCACTATCTGGGCACCCTGGAAGGGCTGAACGGCCTGATCCTCAAGTTCGGCTACAAGGGCGATAAGAAGAAAGTCTCCGTCGGCAAGCTGAACACCATCAGCATGATCTTCATCATGGGCTCCACCTGGGTTGTGGCCTACGCCAACCCGAACATCCTGGACCTTATTGAAGCCATGGGCGCGCCAATCATCGCTTCTCTGCTCTGCCTGCTGCCGATGTACGCCATCCGCAAAGCGCCAGCCATGGCGAAGTATAAGGGCAAACCCGAGAACATCTTCGTCACGGTTGTGGGCCTGCTGACCATTCTGAATATCGTTTACAAACTGTTCTAACCCATTGCTCAGGAAGAGCGGAGTCACATGATGATTGAGTTTCCGGTAGTACTGGTTATTAACTGCGGATCGTCCTCTGTTAAGTTTTCGGTGCTCGACGCCAGCAGCTGCGACGCCCTGATGACGGGCATTGCAGACGGCATCAACACCGAGAAGGCCTTTATTTCCGTGAACGGGGGTGAGCCGGTCAGGCTGGCTCACCAGGACTACGAAGGGGCGCTGGCTGCCATCGCCCTGGAGCTGGAGAAGCGTGACCTGATGAGCAGCGTGGCCTTAATTGGCCACCGCATTGCTCACGGCGGCGACCTCTTCAGCGAGTCGACCCTGATCACGGAAGAGGTGATTGCGCAGATCCGCCAGGTCTCCCCGCTGGCGCCGCTGCATAACTACGCCAACCTGAGCGGCGTGGAAGCCGCAGAGCGCCTGTTCCCGGGCGTGCAGCAGGTGGCGGTATTTGATACCAGCTTCCACCAGACGCTGCCGCCGCAGGCGTATCTGTACGGATTGCCGTACCGCTATTTTGAAGAGCTGGGCGTTCGCCGCTACGGCTTCCACGGCACCTCTCACCGCTATGTGGCCGCGCAGGCGCATACGCTTCTCGGGCTGTCCCCCGAAGACAGCGGCATGGTGATCGCCCATCTCGGCAACGGGGCGTCCATCTGCGCGGTGCGCAACGGCGAAAGCGTGGATACCTCCATGGGGATGACCCCCCTGGAAGGGCTGATGATGGGCACGCGCTGCGGCGACGTGGATTTTGGCGCGATGGCGTGGATTGCCCAGCAGACCGGGCAGTCCTTCGAGGATCTGGAGCGCGTGGTCAACAAAGAGTCTGGGCTGCTGGGGATCTCCGGCATCTCTTCAGACCTGCGGGCGCTGGAGAAAGCCTGGCATGAAGGCAACGAGCGGGCCGTGCTTGCGATCCAGACCTTCGTTCACCGCATTGCGCGACACGTTGCCGGGCACGCGGCGTCGCTGCACCGCCTGGATGGGGTGGTCTTTACCGGCGGGATCGGCGAAAACTCAACGCTGATTCGCGCCCTGGTGGCTGAACGCCTGAAGGTGTTTGGCATCCTCCTCGACGATGCCAAAAATGCCCTGCCGGGCAGCGCGGGTGAGCGCGTCATCAGCACCGATTCGTCCCGCGTGGCCTGCGCGGTGATCCCTACCAACGAAGAAAAAATGATCGCGCTGGACGCCCTCCGTCTTGGGAAGGTTACCCCGGCTGCGGCTTACGCCTGATAAAGCGAGAAACACATGAAAGTAACAATCGATACGGGCGTCGCGCCCTACAGCGACGCATGGGCCGGGTTTCGCGGTGAAGAATGGAAAAACGCCGTCAACGTCCGCGATTTTATTCAGCATAACTACACCCCTTATGAAGGCGATGAAGCTTTCCTCGCGCAGGCGACGCCAGCAACGACGGCGCTGTGGCAGAAGGTGATGGTCGGCATTCGTCAGGAGAATGCTACCCACGCTCCGGTGGATTTTGACACCAACATTGCCACCACCATTACGGCCCACGGGCCGGGCTATATCGACCAGGATCTGGAGACGATCGTTGGTCTGCAAACCGACAAGCCGCTCAAGCGCGCGCTGCACCCGTACGGTGGGATCAACATGATCCGCAGCTCGTTCGAAGCCTATGGCCGCGAGATGGATCCGCAGTTCGAATACCTGTTTACCGACCTGCGCAAAACCCACAACCAGGGCGTATTTGACGTCTATTCGCCGGAGATGATGCGCTGCCGTAAGTCCGGCGTGCTGACCGGCTTGCCGGACGGCTACGGGCGCGGACGCATCATCGGCGACTATCGCCGCGTGGCGCTGTACGGGATCGCTTATCTGGTGCGCGAGCGTGAACTCCAGTTTACGGATCTGCAGGGCAGGCTGGAGCGCGGAGAGGATCTGGAGGCGACGATCCGCCTGCGTGAAGAGCTGGCGGAGCACAAGCGCGCGCTGCTGCAGATCCAGCAGATGGCGGCGAACTATGGCTTTGATATCTCGCGTCCGGCGATGAACGCCCAGGAAGCGGTGCAGTGGCTCTATTTTGCCTACCTTGCCGCGGTGAAATCCCAGAACGGCGGGGCGATGTCGCTGGGGCGCACGGCCTCGTTCCTCGATATCTACATTGAACGCGACATGCAGGCAGGAAGGCTGAATGAAGTCCAGGCGCAGGAGCTGATCGACCACTTCATCATGAAGATCCGCATGGTGCGCTTCCTGCGCACGCCGGAGTTCGACACGCTCTTCTCCGGCGATCCGATCTGGGCGACGGAAGTGATCGGCGGCATGGGGCTGGACGGACGCACGCTGGTGACCAAAAACAGCTTCCGCTATTTGCACACGCTGCACACCATGGGGCCTGCGCCGGAGCCGAACCTGACGATCCTCTGGTCAGAACAGCTGCCGATCGCGTTCAAGAAATACGCCGCGCAGGTGTCGATCGTCACCTCGTCGCTGCAGTATGAGAACGACGATCTGATGCGTGCGGACTTCAACAGCGACGACTACGCCATTGCGTGCTGCGTCAGCCCGATGGTGATCGGCAAGCAGATGCAGTTCTTTGGCGCGCGCGCCAACCTCGCCAAAACGCTGCTGTACGCGATCAACGGCGGGGTGGACGAGAAGCTCAAGATCCAGGTCGGTCCGAAAACCGAGCCGCTGCTGGACGACGTGCTGGATTACGACACCGTGATGGCGAGCCTCGATCACTTTATGGACTGGCTGGCGGTGCAGTACATCAGCGCCCTGAATCTCATTCACTACATGCACGATAAGTACAGCTACGAAGCCTCGCTGATGGCGCTGCACGACCGGGACGTCTATCGCACCATGGCCTGCGGCATTGCCGGGCTGTCGGTAGCCGCGGACTCCCTGTCGGCCATTAAATACGCCACGGTGAAGCCGGTGCGCGACCATACCGGACTGGCGGTCGATTTCGTGATTGAAGGGGACTATCCGCAGTACGGCAACAACGACGACCGCGTGGACAGTATTGCCTGCGACCTGGTGGAGCGCTTTATGAAGAAAATTCAGGCGCTGCCAACCTACCGCAACGCGGTGCCGACACAGTCGATCCTGACCATCACCTCCAACGTGGTTTACGGCCAGAAGACCGGGAACACGCCGGACGGACGACGCGGCGGCACGCCGTTTGCACCTGGTGCGAACCCGATGCACGGACGCGACAGAAAAGGGGCGGTGGCCTCGCTAACGTCGGTTGCCAAACTGCCGTTCACCTATGCGAAAGACGGAATTTCCTACACCTTCTCCATCGTGCCGCAGGCGCTGGGCAAGGACGAGCTGGTGCGCAAAACCAACCTGGTGGGGCTGCTGGACGGCTACTTCCATCACGAAGCGTCCATTGAGGGGGGGCAGCATCTGAACGTGAACGTCATGAACCGGGAAATGCTGCTGGATGCGATTGCCCATCCCGAGAATTACCCGAACCTGACGATCCGCGTTTCGGGCTATGCGGTACGCTTTAACGCCCTGACGCGCGAGCAGCAGCAGGATGTGATTTCGAGGACGTTTACGCAGGCGATGTGACGCAGGCTTCCCCCAAGCCTCCTCTTTGGGGAGGCTTTCATTTCGTGATCAGCATCACTTTTAGAAAATCCCAGTTTTATTTGATACTACAGAAGCAAATTTTCCTCCCGGCACAGAATATCCTTATTAATGTTGTGACCTTTTTCTCCCACGCTCCGGATATGATCTTCCCACACCAATAACACACACCTGCAACCCTCTGAATCGCAATCGCTGGCGATCGGAAATCCATAAAAACAACTGTTTACCCTACAAAATAAGCGAGTGCCCAATGGATACGGCAACAAACAGCAGTGTGATTGTGAGTGATTCCCCCGCGGCAAGGCGAGCGGGAATGAGCGAGAGCGAGTGGCAAGCGGCAATTAAATTCGACAGCACCGACACGGGCTGGGTCATCATGAGTATCGGGATGGCTATCGGTGCGGGGATAGTTTTTCTCCCCGTGCAGGTCGGGTTAATGGGGCTGTGGGTATTTTTGCTCTCATCAATAATTGGCTATCCCGCTATGTATTTATTCCAGCGTCTGTTTATTAACACTCTGGCGGAATCACCGGAGTGCAAAGACTACCCGAGCGTCATTAGCGGTTATTTGGGTAAAAACTGGGGCATCTTATTAGGCGCGCTCTATTTCGTGATGCTGGTGATCTGGATGTTTGTCTATTCCACGGCCATCACCAACGACAGCGCCTCGTATTTGCACACCTTCGGCGTGACCGACGGTTTGCTCTCGGAAAATCCATTCTACGGTTTATTTCTGATTTGCATTCTGGTGGCCATTTCTTCACGCGGTGAAAAGCTGCTGTTTAAGGTTTCCAGCCTGATGGTGCTGACCAAATTATTCGTGGTAGCCGCGCTGGGGCTGTCGATGATTGGCCTCTGGCATTTAGCCAACGTGGGCATGCTGCCGCCGATGGGGCTGCTGATTAAAAACGCCATCATTACACTGCCCTTTACCCTAACTTCCATTCTGTTTATTCAGACCCTTAGCCCGATGGTGATCTCGTACCGTTCACGTGAAAAATCGGTGGAGGTTGCGCGCCATAAAGCGCTGCGGGCGATGAACATTGCCTTTGGTGTGCTGTTTGTAACGGTCTTCTTCTATGCCGTCTCCTTCACCCTGGCGATGGGGCACGATGAGGCGGTTAAAGCCTACGAGCAGAACATTTCGGCTCTGGCGATTGCGGCGCAGTTTATCAGCGGTGACGGCGCGGGCTGGGTCAAAATCGTCAGCGTGATCCTCAATATCTTCGCCGTGATGACCGCGTTCTTTGGCGTCTACCTCGGCTTCCGCGAGGCGACGCAGGGTATCGTCATGAACATCCTGCGCCGCAGAATGCCGGCAGAAAAAATCAATGAAAACGCCGTCCAGCGCGGGATTATGCTGTTCGCCATTCTGCTGGCCTGGAGCGCGATAGTCCTGAACGCGCCGGTGCTGAGCTTCACCTCCATTTGCAGCCCCATCTTCGGCATGGTGGGCTGCCTGATCCCGGCATGGCTGGTCTACAAGGTACCGGCCCTGCATAAATATAAAGGCGTATCGCTGGTGATTATCGTCATCACCGGACTGCTGCTTTGTGTTTCTCCTTTCCTCGCATTCTCCTGAGGGTAATTAAGGTCGTAACGATGTCTGAGCAAACTCATCCTTTATGGAATCAATTTATTCGCGCGGTGCAGGAAGAAGTGAAGCCTGCCCTTGGGTGTACCGAACCCGTCTCTCTGGCACTGGCCTGCGCGATGGCCGCAGACCTTCTGCCGGGGGAGGTCACGCGGATTGAAGCGTGGGTATCGCCGAACCTGATGAAAAACGGGCTAGGCGTGACGGTGCCAGGCACCGGGATGGTCGGTCTTCCCATTGCAGCGGCGCTGGGCGCGACTGGCGGTAACGCGCACGCCGGACTGGAGGTGTTGAAAGATGCTACCGCCGATGCGCTAATACGTGCCAAAGCCCTGCTTGAGGCGGGACAGGTGCAGGTCAAACTGCAGGCACCGTGCGATGAGATCCTCTACTCCCGCGCCCGTGTTCATGCCGGGGGTACCTCGGCAACGGTGACCATCGCCGGTGGGCATACGCGGGTGGCGGAAGTGATTTGCCAGGGCGAAACGCGCTTTACGCTGGGTGAACAATTGACTGAAGAAAATACCGATCCTCTGGCGGTGCTATCAGCCAGCACGCTGTCGCAGCTCCTGGAATTTGTCGAGCAGGTGCCGTTTGAAGACATCCGCTTCATCCTGGAAGCAGGGCAGCTGAACGACGCACTCTCTCGCGAAGGGCTCAGCGGGAAGTGGGGGCTGCATATTGGCGCAACGCTGGATAAGCAGCGCTCGCGCGGATGGATGGCGCAGGATCTGGGGTCAGACATTGTTATCCGCACCAGCGCCGCCTCGGATGCCCGGATGGGCGGCGCGACGCTGCCGGCAATGAGTAATTCGGGCTCCGGCAATCAGGGGATCACCGCCACCATGCCCGTCGTTGTTGTGGCTGAGCACCTTCAGGCCGGTGACGAAAGGCTGGCGCGGGCGCTGATGCTGTCGCATCTGTCGGCGATCTATATTCATTATCAGCTTCCGCGCCTGTCCGCACTGTGTGCGGCGACAACGGCGGCGATGGGCGCTGCGGCGGGTATGGCGTGGCTGATGGGTGGCACTTACCAGACCATCGCGATGGCGATTGGAAGCATGATTGGTGACGTCAGCGGGATGATCTGCGACGGGGCGTCAAACAGCTGCGCCATGAAGGTCTCAACCAGCGTCAGTAGCGCCTGGAAAGCGGTGATGATGGCGCTGGATGAGTCGGGCGTAACGGGAAACGAGGGGATTGTGGCGCACGATGTGGAGCAGTCAATCGCAAACCTGTGCGCGCTGGCGTGTCGCTCGATGCAGGCCACGGACCGGCAGATTATTGAGATTATGGCGAGTAAGGTGTCGTGATTTAATCCAACCCCTCACCCTGGCCCTCTCCCCAAAGGGGAGAGGGAACCGATCGAGCCTCTCGCCCCTTTGGGGAGAGGGGTTGGGGTGAGGGGGATTTTTAAACCGGTAAATCAATCAGCAGCGCGCGCAGCGGCGTATCCGCCACCAGGGTGATATTCGCTTCATCACGAATAAACGCCCCGTCGCCGCAGGTGAGCGCTTCTTTCTCTTCCGTATGCGTCACCGCATGCACCGTACCGTGAATCGACTGCAGATAGGCGCGCGGACCATGAAGCTGGAAGCTCGCCTGTTCACCTTTCTTCAGCTCGATATGGTGCAGCCACACCTGCTGACGCAGCTGCAGGCTACCTTTACTGCCATCCGGCGATGCAATCAGCTGCTGCTTATCGCCCGTTAAATCTAACTTCTGTACCAGCGGATTTTCCCGCTCAGGGCAGGCGTCCAGCCACAGCTGCATGCGGGTCAGCGTTTTGTCTTTACTGAGGTTATGCTCGCTGTAGCTGATGCCCGGCTGCGTGGAAATTAACAGCGCTTCGCCAGCCTTTGCCTGGACATGATTGCCCTCGCTATCGCGGTATTCTGCCTCGCCTTCCAGGATCAGGTTCAGGATATCGACTTTCGGATACGTACGCGGCTGGAAGGAGGCGCCCGGGGCGAGCACTTCCTGGTTCAACACGCGCAGTGAAGCGTAACCGAGGAGTTTAGGGTCAAAGTAGTGTCCAAAGGAAAAGGTGTAGCGGGCCTGCAGCCAACCGAAATCGGCTTGTCCGCACTGTTTAGCTGTTCTTGTCGTAATCATAAACTTGACCTCTCTTTACACTAAAACAATGGTAAAGGTATGGACGCTGCATTGTTAGCCAGATATTCTGCCCGGTATGTTCAAATTTCCTGAATGAGAACGAGATGGCTAAAGAGAGAGCATTGACGCTTGAGGCGCTTCGCGTCATGGACGCGATTGACCGGCGCGGCAGTTTTGCGGCGGCGGCCGATGAACTGGGGCGCGTTCCGTCTGCGCTGAGCTACACCATGCAGAAGCTGGAAGAGGAGCTGGACGTGGTGCTGTTTGACCGCTCCGGTCATCGAACAAAATTCACCAACGTCGGGCGAATGCTGCTGGAGCGCGGCCGCGTGCTGCTGGAAGCGGCGGACAAGCTGACGACAGACGCCGAAGCGCTGGCGCGCGGCTGGGAAACCCATCTGACGTTAGTTACCGAAGCGCTGGTGCCAACCGAAGCGCTGTTCCCGCTGGTGGACCGGCTGGCGGCGAAGGCCAATACCCAGCTGTCGATCATTACCGAGGTGCTGGCAGGAGCGTGGGAGCGTCTGGAAACGGGCAGGGCGGATATTGTTATTGCGCCGGACATGCACTTCCGCTCATCGTCAGAAATTAACTCCCGCAAGCTCTATAGCGTGATGAACGTTTATGTCGCCGCGCCCGATCACCCGATCCATCAGGAGCCGGAGCCGCTTTCGGAGGTTACGCGCGTGAAGTATCGTGGCGTGGCGGTCGCGGATACCGCCCGTGAACGTCCCGTGTTAACGGTACAGCTGCTGGATAAACAGCCTCGTCTGACGGTGACCTCACTGGAAGACAAACGGCAGGCGCTGCTGGCCGGTCTGGGCGTGGCGACGATGCCTTATCCTTTTGTTGAAAAGGACATTGCGGAAGGGCGACTGCGCGTTGTCAGCCCGGAATACACCAGCGAGGTGGATATCATTATGGCGTGGCGACGCGACAGCATGGGCGAAGCCAAATCCTGGTGCCTGCGCGAAATACCAAAGCTTTTTGCCCACCACAATAAATAATATCGTAGGCCCGGTAAGCGTAAGCGCCACCGGGCTCTGATTTACATGCCAGCTTTCGGATCCGGACCAAAGCGGTTTTCACCCGCCGTGCCGTTCTGACAGTTGAAGACCAGGATCACGATCCAGCCCACGATCGGGATCAACAGCAGCAAGAGCCACCAGGCCGAACGATCGGTATCGTGCAGGCGTCGGAACTGAACCGCCCAGGAAGGCAGCATAATAAACACGCCATAAATCGTGGTGAGAATGCCTTCTCCCCCGGCACGCTCCCAGCCCAGAATTTTGTCCACAATACTCAACACCAGGGCGAGGATGAAGTTCACCAGAACGAACATCCAGTACTCTTTGCGGCGGGCGCGGCCACCAAATCCAATGTAGTTGCGCAGTACGTTTAAATACCAGTCCATTTTCCTTGCCTCATTAGTCAGTCAATCACTTGTTTTCTAAGCGATCGAGGTAAGGATAGATGGAGATTGTGAATTAAAAAAGGGCATCTATTGATGCCCTGAATATTTATCCGAAACGAACGTCGCGCCCGTGAGGTTCATCCAGATCCTGCCATGGCCCAATGGATATGATGCCCGTTGGGTTAATCGTCTTGTGGCTGCGGAAATAGTGGGTGCGAATATGGTTGAAATCGACCGTCTCCGCGATGCCCGGCATCTGGTAGATGTCGCGCAGGAAACCATACAGGTTCAGGTAATCGCTGATGCGGTGCTTATCGCACTTAAAGTGGGTGACATAGACCGGATCAAAGCGAACCAGCGTGGTCCACAGGCGAATGTCCGCTTCCGTCAGGCGATCGCCCGTCAGGTAGCGATGCTTGCCGAGGATCTGCTCCAGACGCTCAAGCGATTCAAACACCTTCCCAACCGCTTCGTCATACGCCTCCTGGCTGGTGGCAAAACCGGCCTTGTAGACGCCGTTGTTCACGTTGTCGTAGATCCAGCTATTCAGCTCGTCAATTTTATCGCGCAGCTCGACCGGGTAATAATCCCCGGCGCGGGCACCGTGGGCATCAAACGCGGTGTTGAACATGCGGATGATCTCCGCCGATTCGTTGCTGACGATCGTTTGGTTTTTCTTGTCCCACAATACCGGTACGGTGACGCGTCCGGTGTAGTGCGGATCTGCGCGCAGATAAAGCTGGTAGAGAAAATCGTGGTGATAAAGGTCGTCACCGGTTGCGGCAGGAAAATCACTGTCGAACGTCCAGCCGTTTTCCAGCATCAGCGGGTTGACCACCGATACCGGAATGAAGGATTCGAGCCCCTTAAGCTTGCGCACAATCAGCGTGCGGTGTGCCCACGGGCAGGCGAGAGAAACATAGAGATGATAACGGTCTTTTTCTGCCGCGAAGCCACCTTCGCCGCTCGGGCCTGGCGCGCCGTCGGCGGTCAGCCAGTTACGGAAGGCCGAAACAGAGCGCTTGAAGCGACCCCCGGTGGATTTGGTGTCATACCAGACATCCTGCCAGACGCCGTCTACGAGTTGTCCCATTTTTTTCTCCTCCGTCAGATAGCAAAAACGAGGAGATATCTCCTCGCTTTGGGTTCAATCAGTATAGCGTGCTTACCACTTCTTATTCAGAAGACGGTCGATGCTGTATGCGCCTGGACCAGTGATGGCCAGCAGCAGGAAGCCACCCGCGATGGTCAGGTTTTTCATGAACATCAGAGAGTTCACGCCTTCCGCAAAGTTGCTGTGGAAGATGAACGCTGTCAGCAAGGTGAAGCCTGCGGTGAACAGCGCGGTGGTACGGGTCAGGAAGCCGAACAGCACTGCCAGGCCGCCGCCGAACTCAAGCAGGATGGTCAGAGGCAGCAGGAACCCCGGCACGCCCATGGCTTCCATATATTGCTGGGTACCCGCATAACCGGTGATTTTTCCCCAACCTGCCACGATGAACAGAATTGGCATCAGAATACGTGCTACCAGTACACCAACATCTTCTAATTTTTTCATTTTACTCTCCAGGAAACCACATGCGCGGCTGAACGTTATTTGTCTGCAATTCCGGGTAGATACCGCGTCGTTGCTGTCGATGGAGAGCATCATAAACGTGACGGTGGGCGATTGTTAGCAAGGAAAACTGTCAATCTTCTTCAAAGATATTGAGTAAGGGAGGTGCGCGCTGGTGCCCTCACCCCAACCCTCTCTCACAGGGAGAGGGCGTAAAACAAAAAACGGTAACCTGGGTTACCGTTTTGCTTTTATCACCGCAGCTGCTGCTGCCGCAACGTGGCTTTCACCAGACGCCAGGCGCTCCAGGCACCAAAGCCGCGACGCGCCCAGCGGATCAGCATATTCGGATGACGAACCGTCCAGATAGCCATCACGCTGCTGCCCACCAGCGCCCAGGAACGCAGGCTCAAAAATGTATTCCAGCCCCGGTCGAACGGACGTGTTGCCTCGATCCAGTCGCGACGACCGGCGGACAGATCCAGCCGTTGCTGCTGGATCTGGCTTAGCAGATACGCTTTTCGCTTTTGACGTTCGGCTTTATCGCTCACGGCTTGTTATCCTCCAGCAGCGAACGATCGTTGGCCAGCTCCTGGCGCGTGTGGCGCAGGAAGGTGGACCTGCGCGCTTTACGCATTGTCCAGATGCCGCCAATCAATGCCGCAACCAGTAACACCACCGTGGTGGCAATCATCGCGTTAAGACGATACTGCGGGTCGATAGCCCAGATGATTAATACCATCAGACTCATCAGACCGAACGCGGCGAAGAGCATGGTTAGCCCGAGCATGAGCAGCATCTGGAAGAGATTGGCTTTCTCCTCTTCCAGTTCAACCACTGCCAGCCGGACGCGCGTTTCGGCAATGCCGACCAGCGTGGTTAATATACGCTGGCCGATACCGAGGACGTTATTAGCAGGCCCTTGTGCGTGACGAGGATCTTCCATAATCAACGACGCGTCAGCAGGACACCCAGCACTACACCAACGGCAGCGCCGATACCCACACCCGTCCACGGATTGTCGCGAACATATTCGTCAGCGCGCGCGGCGGCTTCACGGGTCTGTTTGGCTAACGCATCGCCGGTTTCACCGAGGCGATAACGGCTCTCTTTCAGCGCCTGCTCCGCTTTGCTGCGAAGTTTGCTGACCTCTTCTTTCGACTTATCGGCAGAAGAGCTAAGTACCTCTTCCAGGGTGTCCGCCAGTGATTTCAGTTCAGCGCGCAGATTTTCTGACGTAGTATCTTTTGACATGATTCTCTCCTGTTGAGATTTCCGTTAACTCAATAATCGCGAGCTTCCAGCGCTTTCAGGTCGTCCTGCGCTTCTTTCAACTTCTTCTCGCGCTTAGCAATTTTTTCCGCATCCCCTTTCTCTTTCGCTTCCTGCAGGTCTTGACGGCGCTCGGCTATCTCGTCCTTCTGTTCAGCGATTTTTTTCTGATGATCGGCACGCAGCTTGCTGTCGGAACAGTTGGCTTTCACTTCGCTTAACGCTTTCTTCAGGCCATTAACGCGGTGCTGATTGTTATGCTTTTCGGCATAGCCGATCTCGCGCTGGATATCCTGTTCTTTCTCCTGACAGAGAGAGGTGGCGTATGAAGCTGCGCTTAAAGAAAAAAGGGCCAGAGCCAGGGTAATGCGGAATTTCATTATCGAAACCTTCCATTGTGTTACGGCGTGAGCCGTGATCCAGAACTATGCGGAGAACATCTGAGGGGTGCTCCGCGTACTTAAGCATAGTAAGTAAACGGCGTAATCACCAAAGTGAGTGAAAAGATTCGGAATCCTGGTAATTAACCAAACCGATGCGACGTATCGCGTAGCAGCGACATCCAGGCGGCAACATGGCTGTCGTCTTCCTGCTGCGCAATGATATAACCCTGCGGCAGCGTTCTGTCGAGCACGGCTTTTGCCGCTGCACTCTGTGCGCTGGAGTCAAATTTTATCAGCAGCACGTCGTCTTGCGGCGTGATGCTTTTAAAGCGGATCCCGTTGGCGTCCAGATGATGCCAGATGGAAAAACCATCCGGCACGCTGGCACCCTGATTTACCGGACGTATTGCCAGCGTCGATTCCTGATGCTGCAGCGCAGCCCATGCCAGGATCAGGACGCTGAACATCATCAGCGCGATCATGGCGTAAGAGACGCGACGCAGAGCAAGCGGGGAGATCACCATGGTTAGCCCCTGGCGCCGTATTTCTTTTTCCACAGGACAACCAGCGAACCCACCAGGCCAAAGACCAGCAGGACCACCGGTAACAGCATCAGGCAGGACATCAACTGATCTTCATACTTCATGAAAACCGGGGTTTTCCCCAGCGCGTAGCCCAGCGTGGTGAGGATCAGTACCCATAACAGGCCGCTCATCCAGTTAAAGAACTGGAAGCGGGCACTGCTCAGACCGGACAGCCCGGCGATGGTGGGCAGCAGAGTACGAACAAAGGCGATAAAACGGCCCATCAGCAGCGCCGAAAGCCCGTGCTTGTGGAAAAGATGGTGTGCGCGCTGGTGGTAATGGGCCGGAAGGTGCGAAAGCCAGTTTTGCACAATCCGCGTGTTGCCCAGCCATCGTCCCTGAATGTAGCTCACCCAGCAGCCCAGGCTGGCCGCAATGGTTAACAGCAATACGGTTTGCGGGAAGGCCATCGCCCCTTTCGCACAGAGTACGCCTACCAGCACCAGCAGACTGTCGCCCGGTAAAAAAGCAGCAGGAAGCAGTCCGTTCTCAAGGAACAGAATCATAAAGAGGACAAAATAAAGCATGCCAATCATGGAAGGGTTGGCCAGCGTTTCGAAATCCTGAGCCCACAGGGCATTCAGTAGTTGGGTCAAAAGTTCCATTCAGTGTTCCTGGAAATCGGTTAACGTCACGCCTGTAATCCGGGAAAAACAGCACGGCGACATTGTTGTGATTTCATTATGGTCGCTCGCGGACACATTGGTGTGTGGCCAACACTGTTCCCTGTTAATTGGCTGGTTAGCAAGCACTAACTTACAAAATAACGAAGTGAATCCAATTGTAACAAAGCCCGACGTTCTGCGTCACAGAATTTGCAGGGTGAAGTGATTTTGGCGTAAGGCCTGGAAGGGAGCGAGGGATTTTACAAAGGCTGACACTATATATGTTTTGCTTACCTCTGTTCGCCATCAGGCGCAGCGAAGCGCCTGCCGGCATCAAGGTAGTCTATTTTGCGTGACTGGATGCGGTATCGAGATGAACCACAGGATTATCGGCAAAAAGATAGCGGTCAGCGTTGAATTCGAAGTCGTCGCTGGTCTCGTTGAACAACATCTGTTTGGTGTTTTCCAGGTGCTGCCACATCGCCAGTTTTGCCGCATGCGGATCTTTGCGAATCAGTGCCTTAAGGATTTGGTCGTGATCGTCACACCAGTTATCCACGGTGCGCGAATCGATATGATCGTGCAGTTTTTTCCAGTACGGGTTGTGAACGCGCTGAGTCCACATTTTTTCCACGATTGCGGCCAGCGCCGTATTCTGCGTGGCTAGCGCCACCTGGACGTGGAACTGAAGATCCCATTCTGAATCGCGGAAACATTTTTCTTTACGCGCGTTTTCCTGGATCTCCATCAGCTTCATGATGTCCTGCTTGGTCACCTGCGTCGCCGCAAACTCAGCAATGTTGCTTTCAATCAGCTGGCGAGCCTGGAGCAGCTCAAACGGACCGTAGCTGGCAAATTCCAGATTTTCGTCCGGTACCGGGGAGTGTTTTGCCTGGTTGGAGATCACATGAATGCCGGAGCCTTTGCGTACCTCAACGTAGCCTTCCACTTCCAGCATGATGATGGCTTCGCGCACGACCGTGCGGCTCACGCTCTTTTCATCCGCAATAAAGCGCTCAGCGGGAAGTTTATCACCGACAAGATAGACACCTTGCTCGATGCGATCTTTCAGCTCGGCAGCAAGTTGTTGATATAAACGACGTGGTTCGGTGATTTCCATATGCGCTCCAGGCAGGGTACGGCGGATGATTTGTTATACCACTTTTGCGAGCCAGTCTCCATATTTCGCCATGAAAAAAGCCGCTACTGAGCGGCCTTTAAATGCCCGGCGGCGCTTCGCTTGCACGGGCCTACGGGTTTGTAGGCCGGGTAAGGCGAAGCCGCCACCCGGCACAGTGATGCTAACTCTGCGTAGCCGGTTTCCCGAGGGACTCTTTCGCCAGCTCCTCTGCCGATTTGCTTTTCAGCACCGTCCAGATCACCACCGCGCCCAGCAGGTCGAAAATAGCCAGCACGGCGAACAGCGGGCTGAAGCCGATGGTATCTGCCAGCGCGCCGACCACCAGCGCAAACATCGTACTCGCGGTCCAGGCGGCCATACCGGTCAGGCCGTTGGCCGTTGCCACTTCGTTACGACCGAAGACGTCAGACGATAGCGTAATCAGCGCGCCGGACAGGGACTGGTGCGCAAAGCCACCAATACACAGGAGGGCGATAGCCACATATGGGCTGGTGAACAGGCCGATCATGCCAGGGCCGATCATCAGCAGGGCGCCCATGGTGACGACCATTTTACGGGAGACAATCAGGTTCACCCCAAACCAGCGCTGGAACAGCGGTGGCAGGTAGCCGCCCACGATACAGCCCAGGTCAGCGAACAGCATCGGCATCCAGGCGAACATTGCGATCTCTTTCAGGTTAAAGCCGTAGACTTTAAACATGAACAGGGGGATCCACGCGTTAAAGGTCCCCCAGGCCGGTTCTGCCAGGAAGCGCGGCAGGGCGATACCCCAGAACTGACGGGTGCCCAGGATCTGCCAGACGCTCATTTTTTTGCCGTTGTTGGTCTGATGCTGAGATTCCTGACCGCCAATGATGTATTCACGTTCTTCTTCAGAGAGTTTCTTCTGGTCGCGCGGGTGTTTATAGAACACCAGCCATGCCATTGCCCAGGCAAAGCTCAGTACGCCAGAGATAATGAACGCCATCTGCCAGCTGTGCATCACGATGGCCCAGACCACCAGCGGCGGTGCAATCATCGCGCCGATGGACGAGCCCACGTTGAAGTAGCCTACAGCGATGGAGCGCTCTTTTGCCGGGAACCATTCGGAGCTTGCCTTCAGGCCCGCCGGGATCATGGCGGCTTCAGCCGCACCGACCGCACCACGCGCCAGCGCCAGGCCGCCCCAGCTGCCTGCCAGTGCGGTTGCACCGCAGAAAATCGCCCATGCTACGGCGAAGAAGGCATAGCCGATTTTGGTACCCAGAATATCCAGAACATAGCCCGCAACAGGCTGCATGATGGTATAAGCCGCGGAATAGGCCGCAATGATGTAGGAGTATTGCTGCGTGGTGATGTGCAACTCTTCCATCAACGTTGGAGCCGCTGCTGCCACTGTGTTACGCGTCAGGTAGCCCAGCACGGTGCCGAGCGTCACCAGTGCGATCATATACCAACGTAACCCTTTAATTTTACGCATGTAAAACCTCATCGTTATGTTATTTCCGTGCCAGAACACGGTAACAACTCAACCGTTGCCGGGAGTTGTTCAGTAACGGGAGGGGCATAACCGGGAGAAGTCCCGGAACGGCCCGAACCTTGCCATAAGTCATCGTGCATTAGTCGGTTTCCGTACCGTTAAATCTGATGTTCTTGACACCAGCAATGCATTCCGTAGGCGTAGTGTTTGCGACGGCGAAACGATAACTTGTCATACAACTTTAAAAGGTGAGTGACATCACAAATGTGTGAATCTTTGTAGGGATATTCTGCAGCGCGCGCAAAGCCAGTATTGGCGCGGTCTGCGAGAGGGTTTACTCCATTTGGGGTAATTTTTTTGTCGACGTTTATTGATCTGACTCACGAAAAAAACTTCGGTGGGTGGAAATTGGTGTGATAACTTTGCAGCATATGAACATACGCTTTCTGACGCTCCCGTAATGAGGAAGACGATAATGACGCCGTTTATGACCGACGATTTTCTGTTAGATACTGAATTTGCTCGCCGCCTGTACCACGACTACGCGAAGGACCAGCCGATTTTCGACTATCACTGCCATTTACCGCCGCAGCAGGTTGCCGAAAATTACCGATTCAAAAACCTGTATGATATCTGGCTGAAGGGTGACCACTATAAATGGCGCGCGATGCGCACCAACGGCGTCGCTGAGCGCCTGTGTACCGGCGACGCCACCGATCGCGAGAAGTTTGACGCCTGGGCGGCGACCGTTCCGCACACCATCGGAAACCCGCTTTATCACTGGACGCACCTCGAGCTGCGTCGTCCGTTTGGCATCACCGGTAAACTGCTTTCTCCCGCTACAGCGGATGAAATCTGGGCTCAATGCAACGATCTGCTGGCGCAGGAACAGTTCTCCGCGCGCGGCATCATGAAGCAGATGAACGTGAAGATGGTGGGTACCACCGACGATCCGATTGATTCCCTGGAACATCATGCCGTCGTCGCCAAGGACACCTCTTTTGATATCAAAGTGCTCCCAAGCTGGCGCCCGGACAAAGCCTTCAACATTGAGCAGGCCACCTTCACTGACTACATGGCGAAGCTGGCGGAAGTGTCCGATACCGATATTCGTCGTTTTGCTGACCTGCAAACCGCGCTGACTAAACGCCTGGATCACTTCGCGGCGCACGGCTGTAAAGTCTCTGACCATGCGCTGGACGTGGTGCTGTTTGCGGAATCCAACGAAGCCGAGCTGGACAGCATCCTCGCGCGTCGTCTCTCCGGCGAAACGCTGAGCGAGCATGAAATTGCCCAGTTCAAAACGGCGGTGCTGGTGTTCCTCGGCGCAGAATACGCCCGTCGCGGCTGGGTACAGCAGTACCATATCGGCGCGCTGCGCAATAACAACCAGCGCCAGTTCAAACTGCTGGGTGCGGACGTGGGCTTCGACTCCATCAACGATCGTCCGCTGGCGGAAGAGCTGTCCAAACTGCTGAGCAAACAGAACGAGCAAAACCTGCTGCCAAAAACCATCCTCTACTGCCTGAACCCGCGCGATAACGAAGTGCTGGGCACCATGGTCGGCAACTTCCAGGGCGAAGGGATGCCGGGCAAGATGCAGTTCGGCTCCGGCTGGTGGTTCAACGATCAGAAAGACGGCATGGAGCGTCAAATGACGCAGCTGGCGCAGCTTGGCCTGCTGAGCCGCTTTGTCGGCATGCTGACCGACAGCCGCAGCTTCCTGTCCTATACCCGCCATGAATACTTCCGCCGCATTCTGTGCCAGATGATTGGCCGCTGGGTGCACGCGGGCGAAGCGCCAGCGGATATCCAGCTGCTGGGGGAAATGGTGAAAAACATCTGCTTTAACAATGCGCGTGACTACTTCGCCATTGAACTGAACTAAGGCCGTCTGAGGTTGATATGCAATACATCAAAATCCATTCGCTGGATAACGTTGCCGTCGCGCTGGCTGATTTGACTGAAGGAACGAACGTCACGTTCGACGGTCAGTCTGTCACGTTGCGCCAGGCCATTGGGCGTGGACACAAGTTTGCCCTGATCCCCATTGCGAAAGGGGAGAACGTGGTGAAGTACGGTTTGCCCATCGGTCATGCGCTGGCGGATATTGCGCCGGGTGAATATATTCACTCCCACAATACCCGCACCAATCTGAGCGATCTGGACGAGTACAGCTATCAACCTGATTTTCAGGCGGAAGCCGGACAGGCGGCAGATCGTGACGTGCAGATCTACCGTCGCGCCAGCGGCGAGGTGGGGATCCGCAACGAGCTGTGGATCCTCCCGACCGTCGGCTGCGTGAACGGAATTGCGCGTCAAATTCAGACGCGTTTCCTGAAAGAGACCAACGATGCCGAAGGCACTGACGGCGTGCATTTGTTCAGCCATACCTACGGCTGCTCGCAGCTGGGTGACGACCACATCAATACCCGCACCATGCTGCAAAACATGGTGCGCCACCCGAACGCGGGCGCGGTGCTGGTGATTGGTCTGGGCTGCGAGAACAACCAGGTGGACGCCTTCCGCGACACGCTGGGGGAATTCGACCCTGAGCGCGTGCATTTTATGGTGTGCCAGCATCAGGACGACGAAGTGGAAGCGGGCGTGGAGCAGCTGCACCAGCTGTATAACGTGATGCGCCACGACAGGCGCGAGCCGGGCAAGCTGAGCGAGCTGAAGTTTGGTCTGGAGTGCGGCGGATCTGATGGTCTTTCAGGTATTACCGCTAACCCGATGCTCGGCCGTTTCTCCGACTACGTCATCGCCAACGGCGGCACCACGGTGCTGACCGAAGTGCCGGAAATGTTCGGCGCGGAGCGTATTCTGATGAGCCACTGCCGCGACGAAGAGACATTTGAGAAAACCGTCACCATGGTGAACGACTTCAAACAGTACTTCATCGCCCACAATCAGCCGATTTATGAGAACCCGTCGCCGGGCAACAAGGCGGGTGGGATCACCACGCTGGAAGAGAAATCTCTCGGCTGCACCCAGAAAGCGGGCGCGAGCCAGGTGGTCGATGTGCTGCGCTACGGCGAGCGCCTGAAAACGCACGGGCTGAACCTGCTCAGCGCACCGGGCAACGATGCGGTCGCCACCAGCGCGCTGGCGGGAGCGGGCTGCCATATGGTGCTGTTCAGTACCGGTCGCGGCACGCCGTACGGCGGGTTTGTGCCGACGGTGAAAATCGCTACCAACAGCGAGCTGGCGACGAAGAAAAAACACTGGATCGACTTTGATGCCGGGCAGCTTATCCACGGCAAGGCGATGCCGCAGCTGTTGACGGAGTTTGTGGATACTATCGTGGAATTCGCGAACGGTAAGCAGACCTGCAACGAGAAGAACGACTTCCGCGAGCTGGCGATCTTTAAGAGTGGTGTGACGCTTTAAGTACTTTGTCGGGTGGCGCTAGCGCTTACCCGACCTACTAAAACCTGTAGGCCCGGTAAGGCGTAGCCGCCACCGGGCTTTTTTTTTAACTGCGTAGGGCGTTCTTCGCTAAACGCGCGTCTTCCGCCTGACAGGCCGCTGCGGTGAACAGCACGTCGGTAGAGGAGTTCAGCGCGGTTTCGCAGGAGTCCTGCAGCACGCCGATGATAAAGCCGACGGCCACAACCTGCATCGCGATCTCGTTCGGGATGCCAAACATATTACACGCCAGCGGGATCAGCAGCAGCGAACCGCCCGCCACGCCCGATGCGCCACAGGCACACAGTGACGCCACCACGCTCAGCAACAGTGCGGTCGGCAGATCCACCGGAATACCCAGCGTATGCACCGCCGCAAGGGTCAGCACGGTGATGGTGATCGCTGCGCCCGCCATGTTCACGGTTGCGCCCAGTGGGATCGACACGGAATAAGTGTCGCGGTCCAGGTTCAGCTTCTCTGCAAGCGCCATGTTGACCGGAATGTTCGCCGCCGAACTGCGGGTGAAGAAAGCGTACACGCCGCTCTCGCGCAGGCAGGTCAGCACCAGCGGGTACGGGTTGCGGCGGATCTGCCAGAACACCAGCAGCGGGTTAATGACCAGCGCGACCAGCAGCATACAGCCAATCAGCACAATCAGAAGCTGTGCGTAACCCCACAGGGTTTCAAATCCGGTTGTTGCCAGCGTGGAGGAAACCAGACCGAAGATACCGATTGGTGCAAAACGAATAACGATTTTCACCATAAAGGTCACGGCGTTCGACACGTCGTTAATCAGGTTTTTCGTGGTTTCGTTGCCGTGACGCAGCGCGAAGCCCAGGCCAATCGCCCAGACCAGGATGCCAATGTAGTTTGCATTCAGCAGGGCATCAATCGGGTTAGTGACCATGCTCATCAGCAGGCCGCGAAGGACTTCTACAATCCCGGACGGCGGGGTGATATCACCCGCCGCGCTGGTCAGGTGCAGCGTGGAGGGGAACAGGAAGCTAAACACCACGGCCGTTAAGGCAGCAGAGAAGGTTCCCAGCAGATACAGGAACAGAATAGGGCGAATGTTGGTTTTTTGTCCGTGCTGGTGGTTGGCGATTGACGCCATCACCAGCATCAGTACCAGAACCGGCGCGACGGCTTTCAGTGCGCCAACAAACAGCGTACCCAGCAGGCCCGTCGCGATAGCGGCAGGTTTGGACACCAGCGCCAGCAGGATCCCCAGCACCAGCCCTACCAGAATTTGTTTAACCAGACTCCCCTGCGCCAGGCGCGCAAAAAGCCCCGTTGATTGTGTGCTCATACATTATTCCTGAGTGAAATTGCGTTCCATTCCGAATGTGCTCTAAGTCACATTTATGTCCGGATGTAAGTAAATGTTTGCCTGGTCGAGTATAGGGAATGCACGAAAGGAGGGAAGCGTAAAATGCTGGATTTTACGTAGTGCATCATATTTTTTAACTGCTGCGTTACAAAAGTGTGTTCACCCTCTCCCTGTGGGAGAGGGCCGGGGTGAGGGAATTACTCTACCTGCTGCTTCTTATCGTGCTGGCGGTTAACCCAGGTATTGATAATCAGCGTCACGATCAGAATGCCGAACACCACGCCGAGCGAAATGGCGATCGGGATGTGGTAGAAATCGACGATCAGCATCTTGATACCGATAAACACCAGGATCACCGACAGGCCGTACTTCAGCATCGAGAAGCGCTCCGCCGCGCCCGCCAGCAGGAAGTACATGGCGCGCAGGCCGAGGATCGCAAACAGGTTTGAGGTCAGGACGATGAACGGGTCGGTGGTGACGGCAAAGATTGCCGGGATGCTGTCCACCGCAAAAATCACGTCGCTCAGCTCAACCAGAATCAGCACCAGCAGCAGCGGGGTAGCAAACAGCAGGCCGTTCTTGCGCACGAAGAAGTGCTCGCTCTCAATCTTGTCGGTCATGCGCAGGTGGCCACGGATCCACTTCACCAGCGGGCGATCGCCAATCGCGGAGCCGTCCTCTTTCGCCAGCGCCATTTTGACACCGGTGAACAGCAGGAACGCGCCAAAGACGTACAGCAGCCATTCGAACTGGGCGATCAGCCAGCTGCCGGCGAAGATCATGATGGTACGCAGGATAATCGCGCCCAGCACGCCGTAGACCAGCACGCGACGCTGCAGGGCAGCAGGTACGGCAAAGTAGCTGAACAGCATCAGCCAGACGAAGACGTTATCAACCGCAAGGGCTTTTTCAATCAGATAGCCGGTGAGGAAGGCGAGCGCCTGAGGATCGGCCACCGCACGGCCTTCGGTCGAGGCCAGATACCACCAGAAGGCGGCACAGAACAGCAGAGAGAGGGTAACCCACACCAGAGACCAGGCCGCAGCCTGTTTGATGCTCATGCCGTGCGCGCCGCGACGGCCCTGCAAAAAGAGGTCGATTGCCAGCATGATGAGCACGACAACCGCGAATCCGCCCCACAACATTGGAGTGCCGACAGAATGCATACTATTTTCCTTACACATAAAAAACAAAAACGGCCATGGTCAGAAGACGATAGCCGTTAGCTTTTTATGCATAGACCTCGCCTTCCGGCAAGGTCTCACTTACAACCACGAGGGTTGCCCGGCGACCGGATGCGTGTTTAACGCATCGTAATGACGATCCACCGGCGAAGAAGTTACTCCCCTTTGCAGGTAACAAAATATGTCAGACCATTGGTTTCGTCAATGGTCTGCACGGTTTCATTACACAGTTTTACGCGATAGCTTCCGCGCTCACGTCGTCTGCCGGGAAAACCACGCCGGTCTGACGGCGGATCTCCGTTTGCAGCTTCGCCGTGGTGCGGCTTACCGCGAGGCCCGGGTGATTCACTTCGTTGTCTTCCACCAGGCGGGCGAAGACCTCTGCCTCATAGAGCATAGTGTTAATATGCTGAGGCTGCGTCAGCTCCTGCGCTTTACCGCCGCGCGGCACAAAGCTCACCTTCTGGCACTCGGAGATCTTCTCGATAACCAGCGAGCCCGCTTCGCCCTGAATTTCGCTCGGCAGCACGGAATCGCTCACCTTGGAGTGCTGCAGCGTAACGCTGAAATCGCCGTAGTCCAGCACCACGAGTCCGTGCGCATCCACGCCGCTCTCCAGCAGGCTGGCGGTGGCCGTTACGCCATGCGGCTCGCCCCACAGGGCCACGGCAGAGGCCAGGCAGTAGAAGCCGATATCCATAATCGAACCGTTAGAGAAGGCCGGGTTAAAGGTGTTCGGGTTCTCGCCGTCCAGGTAGCGCTGATAGCGCGACGAGTACTGGCAGTAGTTGATAAAGGCTTTACGCACTTTGCCAATTTTCGGCAGGGACTGCTGCAGCAGCAGGAAATTCGGCAAGCTGGCGGTTTTAAACGCTTCGAACAGCACCACCTGGTTTTCGCGGGCAAGCGCAATGGCCGCTTCCACTTCCTGAATATTCGATGCCAGCGGCTTCTCGCAAATCACATGCTTTTTGTGGCTGAGGAACAGCTTCGTTTGCGGGAAGTGCAGGGAGTTCGGGCTGGCGATATAGACCGCGTCAATGGCGTCGCTTTGCGCCATCTCGTCGAGCGAGGTGAAGAGATGCTCAACGAGGTAGTCGTTAGCAAAACTTTGCGCCTGCTCGAGGCTGCGGGAATAGACCGCGGTAAGCTTATATTTGCCGGTTTCGTGGGCGGCGTCGACGAACTGGCGCGTGATCCAGTTCGTTCCAATGACTGCGAAACGTATCATAAACGTTTACGTACTCCGTAGCGGGGAACCTTTAGCCACTGTAGCACGTCATCATGACAATTCGCGTGCGCTATTCCGCATTACTATTTAACGATAAATGCGTAAGCCATAGCCGGGTATCAAACTCCAGCTGGTGGTACTGCGGCTCCATGTGGCAGCACAGGGAATAGAACGCTTTGTCGTGCTCTTTCTCTTTCAGATGCGCCAGCTCATGGACGACGATCATCCGCAGAAAGGCTTCCGGCGCGTTACGGAAAACCGTCGCGACGCGGATTTCGGCCTTCGCCTTCAGCTTGCCGCCCTGCACGCGAGAGATGGCGGTGTGCAGGCCGAGCGCGTTTTTCAGCACGTGGATCTTGTTGTCGTACATCACCTTGTTGATCGGCGGCGCGCTCTTCAGATAACGGCTTTTCAGATCCTGCGTATACTGCCAGAGGGCTTTATCGGTCGCGAAATCGTGCGTGCCGGGGTAGCGTTTTTCCAGCACCGCGCCGAGCTTCTGCTCGGCAATCAGGCTGCGAACCTGAGTCAGTAAATGCTCCGGATAGCCCTGGAGATAAGTAAGTTGGTTCATCAACGCCCCAAATCGACAATAAAACGGGTATACTCACGCACCCTTTTCAGGGATACGCCAAATTTTACCATTCAGGAGGGCCGATGAGCCACTTAGACAACGGTTTCCGTTCACTCAACCTTAAACGTTTCCCGGAAACGGACGACGTTAACCCGCTTCAGGCGTGGGAAGCGGCGGATGAATATCTGCTGCAGCAGTTGGATGAGACTGAAATCCGCGGCCCGGTTTTGATCCTGAATGACGCGTTTGGCGCGCTGGGCTGCGCCCTGGCGGAGCACACGCCGTACAGCATCGGCGACTCCTACCTGAGCGAGCTGGCGACGCGTGAAAACCTGCGCCATAACGACATCGAAGAGTCCAGCGTGAAGTTCCTCGACAGCACCGCGGACTACCCGCAGGCACCGGGCGTGGTGCTGATCAAAGTGCCAAAAACCATGGCGCTGCTGGAGCAGCAGCTGCGCGCGCTGCGTAAGGTCGTCACGCCGGATACGCGCATCATCGCGGGTGCCAAAGCGCGCGATATCCACACATCGACGCTTGAGCTGTTCGAGAAAGTCCTCGGCCCAACCACCACGACCCTGGCCTGGAAAAAAGCGCGCCTGATCAACTGCACCTTCAGCGCACCGGAGCTGGCCGACGCGCCAGAGACCCTGAGCTGGAAGCTGGAAGGGACCGACTGGACCATCCACAACCATGCGAACGTCTTCTCCCGCACCGGGCTGGATATCGGCGCGCGCTTCTTTATGGAACACCTGCCGGAAAATCTGGAAGGTGAGATTGTCGACCTGGGCTGCGGCAACGGCGTGATTGGCCTGACGTTGCTGGCGAAGAACCCGGACGCCAGCGTGGTGTTCAGCGACGAGTCGCCGATGGCGGTGGCCTCCAGCCGTCTGAACGTGGAAACCAACATGCCGGACGCGCTGGACCGCTGCGAGTTTATGATCAACAACGCGCTGTCGGGCGTAGAGCCGTTCCGCTTCAACGCGGTGTTCTGCAACCCGCCGTTCCACCAGAAGCACGCCCTGACGGATAACGTCGCGTGGGAGATGTTCCACCACGCGCGCCGCTGCCTGAAAATCAACGGCGAGCTGTACATCGTGGCGAACCGCCACCTGGATTACTTCCACAAGCTGAAGAAGATTTTCGGCAACTGCGTGACCATTGCGACGAACAATAAGTTTGTGGTGCTGAAGTCGGTGAAGCTGGGGCGTCGTCGTTAAGATTGTTTTGCCCGGTGGCGCTTCGCTTACCGGGCCTACAATGGCCTCGGACCCGTAGGCCCGGTAAGCGAAGCGCCACCGGGCGATGCCGTTAAATACTCAGCGCCAGTTTTGTCCCCTGCGCAATCGCGCGCCGCGCGTCCAGCTCCATCGCCACGTCGCACCCGCCAATCAGATGCACCGTTTTACCGGCCTCGCGCAGCGGATCGGCCAGATCGCGCTTCGGCTCCTGCCCGGCACATAAAATGACATGATCCACGCGCAGCAGCTGCGGCTCGCCGCCGATCGTGACGTGCAAACCCTCGTCGTCGATCTTCTGGTAGCTGACCGCCGGGATCATCTTCACCCCGCGTGAGAGCAGGGTGGCGCGGTGGATCCAGCCGGTGGTTTTGCCCAGCCCTTCGCCCGGCTTGCTGGCCTTACGCTGCAGCATCACGATCTGCCGCGGGCTTTTCGGCAGCTGCGGCCCTTCCGGGCGTAAACCGCCGGACTGGCTCAGGCTGGTGTCGATTCCCCATTCCACGCAAAACTCGGCGATATTCTGGCTGGTGGCCTCGCCCGGCTGGCTTAAGTACATGGCGGTATCAAAGCCGATACCCCCGCAGCCGATAATCGCCACCTTCTCGCCAACCGGTACTTTGTCACGCAGCACGTCGAGATAGCTCAATACCTTCGGATGATCGATACCCTCGATCGCCGGCAGGCGAGGTACGATCCCGCTCGCCAGGATCGCCTCATCGAAATCAGTCAGATCCGCCGCGCGGACAAACTGGTTAAGCCGCAGCTCGACGCCTGTAAGCTCGATCATCCGGCGGTAATAGCGCAGCGTTTCGTAGAACTCCTCTTTGCCGGGGATCTGTTTGGCGATATTAAACTGCCCGCCAATCTCCCCCAGCGCATCAAACAGCGTCACGCGGTGCCCGCGCGAGGCGGCGTTCACGGCAAATGCCAGCCCCGCCGGGCCAGCGCCCACCACGGCCAGGCGTTTTTTATTAACCGCCGGAACGACCGGCATTTTGGTTTCGTGGCAGGCGCGTGGGTTAACCAGGCATGAAGTGACCTTGCCGACGAAGATCTGATCCAGACAGGCCTGGTTACAGCCGATGCAGGTGTTGATCTCATCCGCACGGCCGCTTTGCGCTTTGGAGAGCAGTTCGGCATCCGCCAGGAACGGACGCGCCATTGAGACCATGTCGGCGTCGCCGCGTGAAATCACATCGTCCGCCACCTGAGGATCGTTAATGCGGTTAGTGGTGACCAGCGGAACAGATACCTTGCCCTTCAGCCTGCGCGTTACCCAGCTGAACGCCGCGCGCGGCACCGGCGTGGCGATGGTCGGAATGCGCGCCTCGTGCCAGCCGATGCCGGTGTTGATAATGGTGGCACCTGCGGCTTCAATCGCCTGCGCCAGCTGCACGGTTTCGTCGAACGTCCCACCGCCTTCCACCAGGTCGAGCATCGACAGGCGGAAGACGATAATAAAGTCCGCGCCCGCACGTTCGCGCACCGCGCGCACTACCTCTACGGCAAAGCGCATCCGGCGGGCATAGTCGCCGCCCCATTCGTCTTCACGGTGGTTGGTGCGGGCGGCGAGGAACTCGTTGATCAGATAGCCTTCTGAGCCCATCACCTCGACGCCGTCGTAGCCCGCCTCGCGGGCCAGCGCCGCGCAGCGGGCGAAGTCGTCTATCAGCGCCAGGATCTCGTCGTGGCTCAGGGCATGCGGAGTGAAGCGGTTAATCGGGGCCTGAATGGCCGACGGCGCGACCAGGTTCGGCTGATAGCTGTAGCGCCCGGTGTGCAGGATTTGCAGGGCGATTTTACCGCCCTCGCGGTGTACCGCGTCGGTCACAATGCGGTGATGCGGCAGCTGTGACGCATCGTTCAGGACCGCGCCGCCCTCCATGCCCACGCCGGAAGGCGCAGGGGCCACGCCGCCGGTGACAATCAGCGCCACCCCGTGGCGGGCGCGCTCGGCATAGAAGGCCGCCAGACGCTCGGCCCCGTCCGGATGCTCCTCCAGCCCGGTGTGCATCGAGCCCATCAGCACGCGGTTTTTGAGTGTGGTAAACCCCAGATCGAGAGGGGCGAATAACGACGGGTAGCGGCTCATAGTCTCTTCCAGTGTAAAATTATTGTTATGTGGTCGGATGAGTTACTAATTTAGCCAGCGGCAGCGGAAAGGTAAAAGCGGGATCGAATGATTGTGATAGATCTCAAAGAACTTCCCCTCACCCTAACCCTCTCCCCGGAGGGGAGAGGGGACTCGCCGGTGCGGCCTTAAAGAATTGGCTCGATCTGGTTTTTTCCCTCTCCCCTTAGGGGAGAGGGGCAGGGTGAGGGGTGTGGGTTTTTACTAACCCCGGCGCCTGCCACATCGACGTCGTCAGTCCGCTGTCCACCAGCCCGAGCTGGTCTGCATATACCGCCTGCCATTTCTGCATCATGCCGTCGTACAGCTCGCGGTGCTGCGCGTTCGGCGTAAATTCGCGGCTCCACTTCACCAGCCGCTCGCCCGTCGAGGCCATATCCGCGAATAGCCCCGCGCCAGCCCCTGCCGCAATCGCGCAGCCGAGCGCCGTCGCCTCCTTCACTTCCGGCACGCGCACCGGCAGGCCGGTGACGTCGCTGAGGATCTGGCTCCACAGCGCGCCTTTCGAACCGCCTCCGGCAAACACCAGGCTCTCAAACGTCACGCCGGAGAAGCGCGAAATCTGCGCCAGGTTACAGGCTGAGACAATCGCCGCGTTCTCCTCCAGGGCGCGGAACAGCGTCGCTTTATTGCATTTTTCCGGGTCGATGGAGAGGTTAATAAACGACGGCGCGGCGTGGTACCACTGCTTAAAATGCATCGCGTCGGAGAAGATCGGCATTACCCCGTGTGAACCCGCCGGCACGCGGCTGGCCATCTCTTCCAGCAGGGAGTAGGTGTCCATCCCCATCCGCTCGGCAATCAGCTTTTCCTCCGCGCAGAAGGCGTCGCGGAACCAGCGCATGGTCAGCCCGGTAAAGAAGCTGATCGACTCCGCCTGCGCCATGCCGGGGATAACGTGCGGGTTCACGCGGATGTTCATCTCGGGGTCGGTGCGCACCTGCGGCAGGTTTACGACCTGCTGCCAGAAGGTACCGCCCAGCACCGCGGTTTGTCCGGCGCGAACCACGCCCAGCCCCAGACAGCCCAGCTGCACGTCGCCGCCGCCCATCACCACCGGGGTGCCTTCGCGCAGGCCGCTTTGCTGCGCGGCCTCTTTGGTGATAGCACCCAGCACGGTGCCGGTCTCTTTCACCGGGGAGAGGATATCGGCGCGCAGCCCGGCCATGTCGAGCAGCGCCGGACGCCAGGCGCGGGAGAAGAGATCCAGCATGCCGGTGGTGCCCGCGTTAGACGGGTCGACCGCCAGCTCGCCGGAGAGCTTCGCCGCCAGCCAGTCGCTGATCATGGTGATGGTCGCGGCCTTGCGGTAAATATCCGGACGATGGTGCGCCAGCCACAGCAGGCGCGGCATGGCGCTCAGCGCCAGCGTCTGGCCGGAGACGTCGTACACTTCGGATTCAAAACGGTTGTCGTGGATCTCTTTGAGTTCGGCCACCTCGCGGCTGGCGCGAGCGTCGACGTTGGCGCAGGCCCAGATGGCCTCGCCGTTGCGGTCGTACAGCACGATCCCTTCGCGCATCGAGCAGCAGGCGACGGACTGAATATCCGCCGCGCCCAGATTCGCGCGCGTCAGCGCCTGATGAATGCACCGGCAGGCCAGCCGCCAGTTGGTCTCCAGGTCGAACTCCATCGACCCCGGCACGTTCTCCACGCTCAGGTGCTTCCACTCGGCCTGACCGACGGCAATCTGGTTGCCCTGTAAATCGAAAATCACGGCGCGAACGCTGCCTGTCCCTGCATCTAACGCTAAAAGGTAACTCATGAGCTTGCCTCGCTGTTAGCGCAGGCAGGCTCTTATTTGGCCAGAGCCAGCACCGCGCGGGCTGTCGTCTCTTCCGTCACCAGGCCATTGATACGGCGACCCTTCAGTGCGGCATAAATCGCATCGGCTTTCTCTTCCCCGCCGGCCACGCCAACGATGGTGGGCAGCTGCGCCAGTTCATCGAGCGTGACGCCCAGCAGTTCTTTGTGGATCTCCAGCTCCTCGACGCACTCGCCCTCGGCATTGAGGAAGTAGCCGAGAATGTCGCCGACCGCCCCTTTGCGGGCGTACATCAGCTGTTCACCTTCGCTGATATAGCCGGAGCGCAGGATCGTGGCGTCACGGCGCTGGTTTACTGAACCAATACCAACTACCGCCACGTCGGCGGCGGTGGCGGCGAGGATCACGTCCCGCACGCTGGTTTCGCGCTTTAAAATCCCGGCCACTTCGGCGGATGACACGCGAAGCGGGGCGGGGATCATGCTGACGCTGCAGGCCGCGTCCAGCTGGCCGATACCGGTCATGTACGGCCCGACGCCGCCGGAGAGCGTCACCAGGCGGATCTGCTGCGAGCTGATAAAGCCGCTCAGGTGCTGCAGGCTGCTCATGGTGGTTTCACCAAACCCCACCGCCAGCAGCTGGCCGGGCTCCAGTACGCCCATCAGCGACTGCGCCGCGCCAATGCCCAGCCGCACGTTCATCGGCGGCGTATTCAGGGCGGGCATCACGCGCACCAGCTTCAGGCCAAAGCGCTGCTGCAGCTCGGTTTCCAGCGCCAGGCAGCCCTCGTAGCGGGAGTTGATCTGCACGCGGATCACCCCGGACTGACGGCCCTTCTCCAGCAGGCGGGAGATTTTTAACCGCGGCAGCCCGAGCCGCTCGCCGATGTCGTTTTGGGTCAGCCCGTCGTGGTAGTAGCACCAGGCCACGCGCGCCACCAGCTCCTCTTCCGCCAGCGCCAGCCCGGCAAACCGTCCTTCTTCCGCAGTGCGTTTATCGCTCATAGTTGAACTCTTATAAAAATTTAGATCATATGTTCGTGATGGCGCGAAGGGAAAGTGTGAGCCACGCGACAAAACGGATCATTTCGATCGTTTCTGGTTTATCTGAATCTCAATCGATAAAACTGTGATCCCTGCACGGTTGTAAATATAGTTCACCGTCTACGCTTTTGAACATTATTAAATCTAAAAATCATTTGTTCAATAGCGGAGCGATGATGACCTCACTTCTCGACGCGCGGAATATCAGCAAGCAGTTCTCAGGCGTGCCGGTTCTTAAAGGCATTGATTTCACGCTGCTTGCGGGCCAGGTGCACGCCCTGATGGGCGGAAACGGCGCGGGAAAATCGACGCTGATGAAGATCATCGCCGGGGTCGAAACGCCGGACGGCGGTGAACTTTCCGTCGAGGGACAGTCTTATGCGCGGCTGACGCCCGTGCAGGCGCACAGATTAGGCATTTACCTGGTGCCGCAGGAGCCGCTGCTGTTCCCCAACCTGACGGTGCGGGAAAATATCCTGTTCCGCCTGCCACGCGAGCGCGATCTGGAAAAGCGGCTGGCGGAGAAGCTCAAGCAGCTGCAGTGCCAGCTTAACCTCGACGCCGCAGCCAGCACCCTGGAGGTGGCGGATCAGCAGATGGTGGAGATCCTACGCGGGCTAATGCGCAACGCCAGGATCCTGATCCTCGACGAACCCACGGCCTCCCTCACGCCGGGCGAAACCGAACGGCTGTTCCGCCAGATCCGCGCCCTGCAGGCACTCGGCGTCGGGATTGTCTTTATCTCGCACAAGCTGCCGGAAATTCGCGTGCTTTCGAGCCACGTCTCGGTGATGCGCGACGGCGCGGTGGTGCTGAGCGGCGAAACCGCGCAGTTCGACGATAACGCCCTGATTGCCGCCATGACGCCGGTAAGCCGGGAGAAATCCCTCAGCGATACGCAAAAGCTGTGGCTGGCGCTGCCGGGCAACCGCCGCACCCAGCCGCAGGATTTCCCGGTGCTGCGCGTTGACGATCTTACCGGGGAAGGCTTTATCGATCTGAGCCTTGAGATCTACGCCGGGGAGATCGTCGGCCTGGCAGGGCTGGTGGGATCCGGGCGCACCGAGTTTGCGGAAACGCTCTACGGCCTGCGGCCGGTACGCGGGGGCCGCATCTGGCTGGAGAACCAGGAGATCGCCAACGAGCCGGTAAGTTCACGCCTGGAAAAAGGGCTGGTCTACCTGCCGGAAGACAGGCAGGTGTCCGGCCTGTTCCTCGACGCGCCGATCCGCTGGAACACCGTGGCGCTGAACGAGCCGTCGCTCTGTCAGCAGCGCAAGCGGGAGTCTGCGGTCGTGGAGCGCTATCACCGGGCGCTGGGGATCAAGCTCAACCATGCGGATCAAACCGTACGCACGCTCTCCGGCGGCAACCAGCAGAAAGTGCTGCTGGCACGCTGTCTGGAGGCCAATCCTTTACTGCTGATCGTCGATGAACCGACGCGCGGCGTGGACGTCTCGGCGCGCGCCGATATCTACCAGCTCATCAAAAGCGTGGCGGCGCAGAACGTGGCGGTACTGATGATCTCAAGCAATCTTGATGAGTTTCCGGGCCTCGCGGACCGCGTGTTGGTGATGCACCAGGGTGTGCTCAGCGGCGAGCTGCCGCGCCACGCCGTCAGCCTCGACAGAATGATGGCGCTGGCGTTCGGAGGGCAAGCATGAAGACTTTGCTGAAAAACCGCGAGCTGAGCGCGTTTCTCGCCATCCTGGCGCTGTTCGCCGTGCTGGTGGCGCTCAATCCGTCCTACCTGAGTTTGCAGACGCTGGGGATGATCTTCGCCAGTTCGCAGATCCTGATCCTGCTGGCCATCGGTGCGGCGCTGGTAATGCTGACCCGCAATATCGACGTCTCCGTCGGCTCCATCGTCGGGCTGTCCGCCATCGCCGTCGGCGTGGCGCTTAATAGCGGCTACAGCCTGCCGGTTTCCATTCTCTTCGCGCTCACGGTTGGCGCACTGGCCGGGGCGTTCAACGGGTTTCTGGTGGTGGGGCTGCGCATCCCGGCGATTGTCGCCACCCTCGGCACGCTGGGGCTGTATCGCGGAGCGATGCTGCTCTGGACGGGCGGGAAGTGGATTGAGGGGCTGCCGCCGGGCCTGAAATCCCTCTCTGAGCCTGCCGCCGTCGGCATTTCGCCGCTCGGCATGGTGGTGTTGATGATCGTGCTCATCGGTGCCTGGACGCTGTCGCGCACCGCGTTCGGGCGTGATTTCTACGCCGTGGGGGATAACCTCGCCGCCGCGCGGCAGCTGGGCGTGGCGGTGAACCGCACCCGCATGATTGCCTTTACCCTGAACGGCATGCTGGCGGCCTGCGCCGGAATCGTTTTTGCCGCGCAGATTGGCTTTGTGCCCAACCAGACCGGCAGCGGGCTGGAGATGAAGGCCATCGCCGCCTGCGTGCTCGGGGGGATTTCGCTGCTGGGCGGCACGGGCACGCTGGTTGGCGCGCTGCTCGGCGCCTTCTTCCTGACGCAAATCGACACCGTGCTGGTGCTGTTCAGGCTCCCGGCCTGGTGGAACGACTTTATCGCCGGGCTGGTGCTGCTGGGCGTGCTGGTGCTCGACGGGCGTCTGCGCCAGGCGCTGGCGCGCCATCAGCGGGCGCTGAAGTACGGTCGCTTCCAGCCGGGTAACAGAGGGGGAAAGCACGTCACCCCGTTTCCCAAACGCAAAAAAGAGGTGGCGTAAATGAGGCTTAACTGGGAAAGCGCGCTGCTCATTTTGCTGGTGCTGGAGATCCTGCTCTTTGGCGCCATTAACCCGCGCATGCTCGACGTCAACATGCTGCTGTTCAGCACCAGCGATTTTATCTGCATCGGCATTGTGGCGCTGCCGCTGACGCTGGTGATTATCAGCGGCGGGATCGACATTTCGCTGGGCTCGACTATTGGCCTTTGCGCCATTGCGCTGGGCGTCATGATGCAGGCGGGATGGCCGATGGCGGTCGCGATTCCGCTGACGCTGCTGCTGGGACTGCTGTGCGGGCTGGTAAACGCGGCGCTGATCCACTACACCGGCATCAGCCCGCTGGTGATCACCCTCGGCACGCTCTACCTCTACGGCGGCGGCGCGCTGCTGCTTTCCGGCATGGCGGGGGCCACGGGCTACGAGGGCATCGGCGGCTTCCCGGACAGCTTCACGGCGTTCGCTAACCTCACGGTGTTGGGTCTGCCGATCCCATTGGTCTTGTTCGCGGTAATTACCGTCTTCTTCTGGCTCATTACCCACTGCGGGCGCTTTGGCCGTCATCTGTTCCTGATTGGGCAGAACCCGCGCGCGGCGCGCTATGCGGCGCTGCCGGTGAACGGCATGCCCTACGTGCTGTACGGCCTGGTGGGCGTGGCCTCGGCGATTGCCGCGCTGGTGATGGTCTCCTATTTCGGCTCCGCGCGTTCGGATCTGGGGCGCGATCTATTAATGCCAGCGCTCACCGCCGCCGTGCTCGGCGGAGCCAATATCTACGGCGGGTCAGGTTCGGTTGTCGGTACGGCGCTGGCGGCGCTGCTGGTGGGGTATCTGCAACAGGGTTTACAGATGGTCGGTATTCCTAACCAGGTATCGAGCGCGCTGTCAGGGGCGCTGCTGGTTGTGGTGGTAATGGGACGTTCGCTGAGTCTGCACCGTGAGTGGGTGCGTTCTCTCTTTAGAAAACTATCCGGAGCGTAAGATGAAAACAAAACTGTTCGTCCTGGCAATGGCCCTCAGCTTCGCTTCGGCGCAGGCGGCGGACCGCATTGCCTTTATCCCGAAGCTGGTGGGCGTCGGCTTCTTCACCAGCGGCGGCAACGGCGCGAAAGAGGCGGGGAAAGATCTTGGCGTGGACGTGACCTACGACGGCCCGACCGAGCCGAGCGTCTCCGGCCAGGTGCAGCTCATCAATAACTTCGTCAACCAGGGCTATAACGCCATTATCGTCTCCGCCGTGTCGCCGGATGGGTTGTGTCCGGCGCTTAAGCGCGCGATGCAGCGCGGCGTCAAGGTCCTGACCTGGGATTCCGACACCAAACCGGAGTGCCGCAGCATCTACATCAATCAGGGGACGCCGGAACAGCTGGGCGGCCTGCTGGTGGAGATGGCGGGCAAACAGGTCACCAAACCGAACGCTAAAGTGGCGTTCTTCTACTCCAGCCCCACCGTCACCGACCAGAACCAGTGGGTGAAAGAGGCGAAGGCCAAAATCGAGAAGGATCATCCCCAGTGGCAGGTCGTCACCACCCAGTTTGGCTATAACGACGCCACTAAATCGTTGCAGACCGCCGAAGGGATCTTAAAAGCGTATCCGGATCTGGATGCGATCATCGCCCCGGACGCCAACGCGCTGCCAGCGGCGGCGCAGGCGGCGGAAAACCTGAAGCGGGAAGGGGTGGCGATTGTCGGGTTCAGTACGCCAAATGTAATGCGTCCGTACGTTGAGCGCGGCACGGTAAAAGCCTTCGGCCTGTGGGATGTCGTACAACAGGGCAAAATTGCGGTCAATGTCGCCGATCGCCTGCTGAAAAAAGGCGATCTTAACGTCGGCGACAGCGTAGACGTAAAAAATATCGGGGCGCTGAAGGTCGAGCCGAACAGCGTGCAGGGCTACCAGTATGAGGCGAAGGGCAACGGCATCGTGCTGCTGCCGGAGCGGGTGGTGTTCACCAAAGAGAACATCAGCAAATACGATTTCTGACGGGGGAGCAAATGGCTGATTTAGACGACATCAAAGACGGCAAGGATTTTGGCATCGGTACGCCGCAGGTCAACGTGCCGTTCACGCTGAAGGGCTGCGGCTCGCTGGACTGGGGCATGCAGTCCCGCCTGGCACGCATCTTCAACCCTAAGAGCAACCGTACGGTGATGCTGGCCTTTGACCACGGCTACTTTCAGGGGCCGACCACCGGCCTTGAGCGTATCGATCTCTCCATCGCGCCGCTGTTTGGCGAAACCGACGTGCTGATGTGCACCCGCGGTATCCTCAGAAGCCAGGTGCCCGCCGCGACGAACAAACCGGTGGTGCTGCGCGCCTCCGGCGGTAATTCGATTCTGGGCGAGCTGTCGAACGAGTGCGTGGCGGTGGCGATGGAGGACGCGCTGCGCCTGAACGTCTGCGCGGTGGCGGCGCAGGTGTATATCGGAAGCGAGTTTGAGCATCAGTCGATTAATAACATCATCAAGCTGGTGGACGCGGGTGCGCGCTACGGCATGCCGACGCTGGCGGTGACGGGCGTGGGGAAAGAGATGGCGCGGGACGCGCGCTATTTCTCGCTGGCCAGCCGCATTGCCGCCGAAATGGGGGCGCAGTTCGTCAAAACCTACTACGTGGATGAAGGCTTTGAAAAAGTGACCGCCAGCTGTCCGGTGCCGATTGTCATCGCCGGGGGCAAAAAGCTGCCGGAGCACGAGGCGCTGGAGATGTGCTGGCGGGCGATTGACCAGGGCGCATCGGGCGTGGACATGGGGCGCAACATCTTCCAGTCCAGCGCGCCGCTCGCCATGCTGAAGGCGGTGAAAAAAGTGGTTCACGAGAACTGGAACGCCCGCGATGCGTTCCAGTTCTGGCAGGAAGAGAAACAGGGAGAAGCAAAATGAACGTGACGCTGGTTGAAATCAACATTAAGCCTGAGCGGGTAGACGAGTTTCTGGAGGTGTTTCGCGCCAACCACGAGGGGGCGATCAGGGAGCCGGGAAACCTGCGCTTTGACGTCTTGCAGGACCCGCGGGTGAAAACCCGCTTCTTTATCTACGAAGCCTATAAAGACGAAGCGGCGGTGCTGGCGCATAAGCAAACGCCACACTATCTGGCGTGCGTGGATAAGCTTGAAGAGCTGATGTCAGAGCCGCGCAAAAAGCGCAGCTTTGTAGGGTTGTTGCCGGAGTAGCGGCTTTGCCCGGTGGCGCTGCGCTTACCTGGCCTACGGGTGCGGGATGGTGCGGTTTTTGCCCGGTGGCGCTGCGCTTACCGGGCCTACGGGATGTGGAATAGTGCGGTAGGCCGGGTAAGCGTTAGCGCCACCCGGCATTGTTCAGGCCAGCTCCAGCAACTGCACCCGGGCCGTTGCCCCGGGCATCAGCCGCTGCAGATTATTAACCAGTGCCGCGCCCGCCTCTTCCAGTGCCGCCAGCGGCATTGAGGGGAGGCTTTCAAGAATAAACCACATAGATTGCGCCTGGCTATCCAGGCGGGTACGCACTCCCTGGCGCCAGTTCCAGCGACGGCAGGTGACGCCGAGATCGTCGCGCCAGACAACCTCGCCCGGTTCCGGATGTTCCACCACCGGCTGGCCCTCTTTAAAGGTATCAAACGGCTCGCTGCCGTCGGCCAGCGTCAGGTGCGGTGCACCCGAGTACGCCGCGAGATTTTCCCCACCCACAGGAATGGCGTAGCGAATGCTCACCGCGTTATAGATATCCACCACCGGATCCAGCGACGGCAGCGAACCGTCTTTCAGCACCCGCTTGCGCAGGGCCGCGGCGGAACAGGGCGTGCGTTTCGGTTTCGCGCCGAAGGCTTTAAACACCTCATCCCAGTCTGAAAGGTGAGCATCAGCCCATGGCATATCATCATTCAACATCTGCTGGCAGGCCTGCGTCAGCGCGGCGGGCGCAACCTCCGGGTGGGTAATCGGCGCAGCTTCAACCAGAATGCTCAGCGCCCGAAAGCCCGGGGCAATTCCGGCAAGTCGCGAATCTATTGACGGCGTAACGAGAGACATAAATAATCCTGTATTGACTGTTTTATACCATGGTAGTGACCAATGACTGATAAAGTCAATATAATGACTGACTCGGGTGCCGATGTTGCCCAGGTAAGCCTGGCCGTGGCGAACCGCATTCGCAACTGGCGTAAAGAGAAAAAGCTGTCGCTGGACGAGCTTTCGCGGCGCGCCAGCGTCAGCAAAGGGATGCTGGTGGAGATCGAAAAGGGCGCAGCCAATCCCAGCATCGCCATTTTGTGCAAGCTGGCCGCCGCGCTCGGCATCTCCGTGGCGGATATCGTCAACGTCTCCAGCGAGCCGCTGGTGCACATTATTGAAGAAGCAGCGATCCCGGTGCTGTGGCAGGGCGCGCTGGGTGGACGCGCCAGACTGCTGGCGGGCACCGCGGGCCCGGACATGATTGAACTGTGGCAGTGGGAGATGCATCCGGGGGAGTCTTTCACCTCGACAGGGCATCCGGCGGGAACCTTTGAGCTGCTGCACGTAAACGAGGGCGTGTTAACGTTAACGGTGGATGAGACGGTGACCCAGGTTAACGCTGGCGCGTCGGCGGTGGCGAAAACCGAAGCGGCGCACGGCTATGCGAACGAAGGAGAGAGCGTGCTGCGCTTCACTATGACGGTGGCGGAATTTCACCGTTAAAAAACAGCCCGGTGGCGCTACGCTTACCGGGCGAACCTCTTTCAGGAATGATGATTTTGCAACGTAGCGAGCAGACTGTCCGCACTGTATTGTCTGAGGAGTTTTTCATCTCTTGCAGGCAGGTCGCTTTGAAGAAATGCGTCCAGACCCTCGGTATCGACTCCGTTATAAATAAAAATACGCGCGGGATCGTACAGCGCCATCGTTTTAATCGACGCATTGGTGGTGATCAGCTTCTTATTCAGAACCAGTGCTTCCAGCGCGCGGAGTGTTAAACCATTTTGCTCAGGTTTATTTATTTCCAGCATAATTGAACAGTGTTTGGCTTTTTTAATATTATCCAGATAGCTGAGTTTTTTATTCTGACAATTGCTGGGGTAGTTATCCTGATTATTGTACTTATCCAGTAGGTAAAAATCTGTCTCATAGCCGCTATTTTCAAGTACCGGTGTCAGGGTACGAAGAACATCTGCCCGAATGGGTTCATAGCCACCGACAAAAAAGCAGCTTTTATTTTCAGCTGCGCTCTCTTTTTGAAATTGCTGGATTTCTTGCCAGCTAAACGGCAAAAACTGCTCGATAGCACGCAAGTTATAGCGTTCGCAATCAGCAGGATCAAAGCTATAAATAGCATCAAAGACGGGCCGAACGGTCTCGATGTAATCCGCATCCTGCGCCAGCTGCCCAAGAAGACGACGTTTGCGCGTCAGGGCATCCACGGAGTCGCGCAGAATCAACACTTTTTTACACGGCATGCTGGCGACATAATCCAGGAACGGAAAGACGCTGTAGCCATTACAAATCGCGATATCATCCCGCTTGATTGCCGATAATTTAACGGCACAGTGCGTGCGCTTATGCCATTTTTTTAACGCCTCGCCTGGCAGTAGGGCATTGATCGTTTTGTAGCGTCGCATAATGCGATTAACTTGCTTTACGGGATGATCCTTAGCAAGCGAGTTAAGCATCATGATTTCGAAAGGATTGACCCATTCCAGGAAAAAATAGCGCATGGTCCCTCAAGAGAAGATAGCCGATATTGCAGGAATGATATCGTATTCTGCCAGACGGGTCATTAAACACCCCCTCCAGCGGAGGGGGGTTATATTACGCCTCTTCCACACTCACCCTGAGCGCGGCCAGCGCTTTGCGCGCCGCTTTCAGCACCTGCTCACACTGCTCAATGGTCAGCGTCAGCGGCGGCTCAATGCGGATGGTTTTCGAGTTGTTGAGCGTCCCGGCCACCAGCACCCGCTGGCGGAACATCTCGCTCGCGAAGCTGTAGCCGATTTCGTTGTCGACAAACTCGATTGCCATGAGCATCCCTTTACCGCGCGCCTCCTGCACAAGGTCCGGGTATTCCCGGCCCAACTGGCGGAAGCCGTCCAGCAGCATGTCGCCTTTCTGCTCCGCCTGCGCGGGCAGGTTTTGCTCCAGCAGCACGTTGATGGTCGCCAGCGCTGCCGCACAGGCCAGCGGGTTGCCGCCAAAGGTGGTGGTATGCAGGAACGGGTTGTCGAACAGCACCGAGAAGACCTCTTCCGTTGCCACCGTCGCACCTATTGGCATCACGCCGCCGCCGAGCGCCTTCGCCAGGCACAGGATGTCCGGCTGAACGTTTTCATGCTCGCAGGCAAACATCTTACCGGTGCGCCCCATGCCGGTTTGCACTTCATCGAGGATCAGCAGGGCGCCAAACTCATCGCACAGCTGACGCACGGCGGGCAGATAGCCCTGCGGAGGGAGGATCACGCCGCCTTCACCCTGGATAGGCTCCAGGATCACCGCTGCCACATCGTCGCCGGTTTTACGGCATTCGCTCAGCACGGTGCGCATGGCGTTAATGTCGCCAAACGGCACGTGGCGGAAGCCCGGCAGCAGCGGCATAAACGGTTTGCGGAAGGTGGATTTGGCGGTAGCCGACAGTGCGCCCAGGGATTTCCCGTGGAACGCGCCGCTGGTGGCGATAAAGGTGAATTTCCCGCGCGGCGACTGGTACGCTTTGGCGAGTTTAATCGCTGCTTCGACCGATTCGGTGCCGCTGTTGCTAAAGAAGCTGTACTTCAGTTTGCCGGGCGTTAGGGCTGCCAGCGTTTTCGCGAGCATGGCGCGAAGCGGGTCGAGCAGCTCCTGGCTATGGAGAGGTTGTTTCGCAAGTTGATTCTGTACGGCGGAAACCACAACTGGATTACGGTGCCCCACGTTGAAAATACCAAAACCCCCCAGGCAATCGATAAATTCCTGTCCCTGGGTGTCGACAAGCGTGTTCAGACTTCCCGCTTGCCACTCTACGGCTCCGTAATCCCCGCCGGCGGTAACAGATTTGCGATATTCCAGAAAACCAGGATTCACATGCTCTTTAAAGTAATCGATGACCTCTCGGTTAAGTTGTTTCATCTCCTCATGATCGAGCGTTCGCTTCTCAATGAGATTCAGTGCGTGCGCGGTACAGGCAAGAGCCGAGGCGCTGGAAGGTAACCTGTTCAAAATGTGCTCCCGGGGATCGCGTATCACATGATACTGAGATAAGTATTGCAGGGATTACGCCACTTCAGCGGACTTAACGAAAATCGGGATAAACACCAGGTTAAAATAATGTTGCGCAATATTTAATCATGCCGATACCAGCCTGATGGGATGAAGGGGCGAGGGGAGAGCGCGATGAATGAGGTCAATTGCACCGGAGTGGTGCGAAAGATGCCACTTAAGTGGGCGTTAATAGATCATGCTTTGCAGGTAATTTCTCTACGAAAGTATTTTAAATCAATCGATTAGAAAAGCGTACAGAAAGTGCGGTTTAGCCGAAATTTGCGATCTCGATCGGATTTAACAACTAAAGATAAATTTGTAACCGCCGAAAAAACAATAAACCACAAAATTAACACTCGAATAACCTGCAAGGAATGCCCGCCATGTCCTCTCCATCCTTTGTCACCCAGAATGAATTCCCTCTGGATAGTGACACCACTCTTATGTCTACCACCGATCTCCAGAGCTACATGACCCATGCCAACGACACCTTTGTGCAGGTAAGTGGCTATACGCTCCAGGAACTGATGGGCCAGCCGCACAACATGGTGCGTCACCCCGACATGCCGAAAGCGGCCTTCGCCGATATGTGGTACACGCTGCAACAGGGGGAACCGTGGAGCGGGATTGTCAAAAACCGCCGTAAAAACGGCGACCACTACTGGGTGCGAGCGAACGCCGTGCCAATGGTGCGCCACGGGAAAATGACCGGCTATATGTCGATTCGTACAAAAGCGACGGCTGAAGAGATTGCGACCGTGGAGCCTTTATATAAGGCGCTCAATGAAGGCCGTTGTAAAAAACGTATCCATAAAGGGCTGGTGGTACGCAAAGGCTGGCTCGGGAAGTTACCGGCTATGCCGCTGCGCTGGCGGGTTCGTAGCGTCATGGCGGCGCTGTTTGCGGTGATGGCTGCCACGCTGGCGTTAACCTCTGCGGGGTGGCCATCGCTGGTGGCGGCTGCCGTCGTGATGGTCGTCGGGACGATGCTGTTCGAGCAGCAGATTGTCCGACCGATGGAAAATGTCACGCGTCAGGCGCTGAAGGTCGCGACCGGTGAGCGTAACAGCGTGCAGCACCTGAACCGCAGCGACGAGCTGGGGCTGACGCTGCGCGCGATCGGACAGCTGGGGCTGATGTGTCGCTGGTTAATCAATGATGTCTCAAGCCAGGTGGTGAGCGTGCGCGATGGCAGTGATAGGCTGGCGCAGGGGAATGACGATCTCAACGACCGCACGCGTCAGACCGTCACCAATGTACAGCAGACCGTGGCGACGATGAATCAGATGGCCGCCTCGGTACAAAGCAACTCTGAAACCGCGGCCGAAGTCGATAAGCTCTCCGTGGCGGCCAGCAACGCGGCGACCAAAGGCGGAAATGCCATGCAGACGGTGGTGAAAACCATGGATGATATTGCGGACAGCACCCAGCGGATTGGCTCGATCACTTCGCTTATCAATGACATCGCTTTCCAGACCAATATTCTGGCGCTGAACGCGGCAGTGGAAGCGGCACGTGCAGGCGAACAGGGCAAGGGCTTTGCGGTCGTGGCCGGTGAGGTTCGTCATCTCGCCAGCCGCAGTGCCAGTGCGGCCAACGATATCCGTAAGCTGATTGACGCCAGCGCCAGCAAGGTACAGTCCGGCTCCGATCAGGTTCATGCGGCAGGTCGTACAATGGATGACATTGTTGAGCAGGTGAAAAACGTCACGCAGCTTATTGCCCAGATTAGCCACGCCACGTCTGAACAGGCTACCGGTCTGTCCGAGTTAACCCGGGCCGTTGCCGAACTGGACAGTATCACGCAGAAAAATGCGGACCTGGTAGAGGAGAGCGCGCAGATCTCCGCCATGGTGAAGCACCGTGCGGGACGGCTCAAAGATGCCGTGACCGTGCTCCATTGAGCCAGTCATGTTCCAGAAAAGCCGTTTATGCCACCAGGTATAAACGGCGTTTTAATGTGATTATTTTTAATGTTTATTGTTAATGCGATATTAAATAACTAAAAAAATCCGCTCAGTTATTTATGCCTGCCTAAGTCAGTTTTCCCCGATGCTATTTCAGAAATGCCCTCTCTGATGGTTACGCAACGATCGATGCGCCACAATTAATAGACTGTACCTATCCATTGTGATGGTTATGAAATAAAAAAACGATCAAAGTCATAAAGTTAGCGCGTTCGTTACCGATAACGGTGATCGTCTGAGAAATAATCACATCGATGGAGTAAATATGTTCTTACATGACGTAAAGATCGGCACGAAATTATTTCTGGCGTTTGGTTTCTTTATTGTTCTGATGATCGTCAGTGCGAGTGTCTCATTGCTGAGCCTGAATCGGGCGAACAACGGGATGCAGACTATCATTACCCACGATTATCCAACCACGGTAAAAGCCAACCAGCTAATCGACAACTTCCAGGAATTTATAAGCACGCAGCAGCTTATGCTGTTGGACGAGCAGGGCACCTACACGGGGCAATCTCAGCAGCGTCTGAAAGAGATCAGCGAGCACATTACGGTGATCCTGGGCGAGCTGAACAACGCGTTGCAGGATCAGAAGTCTCAGCAGGTGCTGGCGGATATCCGCAGCGTGCGCCAGCAGTATCTGGACTCGCGCTACCGCATTTTGCAGGCGGTACAGAACAACAACCGTGCGGGCGCTATCCAGGAGATGATGACCAACACCCTCACCGTGCAGCAGGCTTACAAAGCGAAGGTGCAGGCGCTGATCGCCATCCAAAACAACGAGATGCAGAGCGCGGGCGCGCAGGTGGACGGTGATTTTCGAACCAACCGCATGCTGCTGCTCCTGATCGCGCTCTTCAGCGTGGCGGCGGGCAGCCTGATCGGCTGGTTTATCGTACGCTCCATTACCCGTCCGCTGGGCGAGGCGGTGAGCTTTGCAGAAGCCATTGCCGATGGCGATCTGACCGGAAGCATTACGTCTCACGGTAAAGACGAAACCGGCCTGTTGCTGCATGCGCTGATGGAGATGAAAACCCGTCTGCTGGAGATTGTGCAGCAGGTGCAAACCGGCTCGGAAAACATCTCCAGCGCCGCCGCGCAGATTGTCGCAGGCAACCAGGATCTGGCCGCGCGCACCGAAGAGCAGGCCAGTTCCGTCGAGCAGACGGCAGCCTCGATGGAGCAGATCACCGCGACGGTGAAAAACACCGCATCGCACACCGGGGAAGCGACCACCCTCTCTGCCGATGCTGCTACGGTGGTGAAAAACAACGGTGAGATGATGAAACAGGTGACCAGCAAAATGCGCCTGATTAACGAAACATCCAACCGGATGTCCGACATTATCGACCTGATCGACGCCATTGCCTTCCAGACCAACATTCTGGCGCTTAACGCGGCGGTTGAGGCGGCACGTGCGGGAGAGCACGGGCGTGGCTTTGCGGTGGTCGCGGGCGAAGTGCGCCAGCTGGCGCAGAAGAGCGCCTCTTCGGCGAGTGAAATCCGCCAACTGATTGAAAGCTCCACCAGCCAGACCCAGGACGGGATGAACCTGGTCGAAAAAGCCAGCGGGCTGATCAACGGGATGGTCGGCAACGTGGAGGAGATGGACGCGATCCTGCGCGAGATCCGTCAGGCCAGCCATGAGCAGACGGAAGGCATCTCGCAGATCAACAGCGCGATTGGCCTGATTGACGCCACCACCCAGCAGAACTCCGCGCTGGTGGAGGAGTCCGTTGCGGCGGCGGCATCGCTGAATGAGCAGGCGATGCACCTGAAAGAGCTGGTAAGAGTGTTTCGCGTGAGCGAACGCGCGCTCGCTTAATCCAGCTGGGAGATCTCCAGCGCCGCGCGGTCAATCACGCCGATAATCTGCTTAAGCTGCGCGTCGCTGAGCTCTCCCTGATTCACCTTCAGGTCCAGCACCGCTTTGAAGTTTTCCAGCGCCCGCTTCATCTGCGGGTTTTTGCGCAGCTGGAAGCCGACGCTGCGCGCTTTGATGCGCACCTGGATCTGTTCCAGCTGTTCCCGATTTTCGTCCAGCCAGCTTTGTCCTTCAGCGGTTATCGCAATCTTCTTACGACCGCTCTCTTCTTCCGTAATGGTGATAAACGTCTGATCCTGCAGATAATCCAGGGTTGGGTAGATCACGCCCGGGCTCGGCGTGTAGTTCCCCTGCGTCAGGTTCTCGATCGCTTTGATCAGCTCGTAACCGTGACTGGCATTGCGGGTCAGGATATCCAGGATCACCAGGCGCAGATCGCCGTGGCCGAAAAAGCGCGGTCGGCGTCCGCCGCCGTCGTGTTCGTGTCGCATAGTGAACCTCTAAAATTGATATATCTAAACTATATCTTAGATATATTCAGATGCAATCTAAAAGATCTTGCATTCCTGGTTAATAGCAATCATTATCATTAAAAAATCAATTTAGATATATCGTATTCACCTGAGAAGGGCATAAAAATGACATCAACCCGTTACCCTCAACGTGTCCGCAATGACCTGCGCTTTCGCGAGCTGAACGTGCTCCGCGTCGAGCGCGTCAGCGCTGGCTTCCAGCGCGTTGTGCTCGGCGGTAAGGCGCTGGAGGGCTTTAGCTCCCGCGGCTTCGACGACCACACCAAGGTCTTTTTCCCTGCGCCGGGCGCGACCTTTGTTCCGCCCGTTGTCACCGATGAAGGCATCGACTGGGGCGACGGCGTGCGCCCGCAGGCGCGTGACTATACGCCCCTGTTCGATGAGCAGAAAAATGAGCTGGTGCTGGATTTCTTCGTTCATGATGGTGGCGTTGCCAGCAGCTGGGCGGTAGCGGCCAAACCTGGCGACAAACTCACTATCGGTGGGCCGCGCGGATCGCTGGTGGTGCCGGAAGATTACGCCTGGCAGCTGTACGTGTGCGATGAATCCGGCATGCCCGCGCTGCGCCGCCGTTTAGAAGGCATCGCAAAACTGCCGGTACGCCCGGACATTCATGCGGTCGTGACCGTGGGTGACGGATCCTATAAGGACTATCTGGCGCACCTGAGTGAATTCAACCTCACCTGGATTGTGGGCCACGACCCGCAGGCGGTTGCCGATCGTCTGGCGACGCTGGCCGTGCCCGATGAGGATTACTTTATCTGGCTGACCGGGGAAGGGAAGGTGGTGAAAAACCTGAGCCGCCAGTTTGAAACCGACGCGATTGACCAACAGCTGATGCGTGCCAGCGCGTACTGGCACGCTAAATAGTCAGGCTGCGGACTCCAGCTGCGCTTCGCTCACCTGATGTTCGAGCGAGGCGCGGACCTCATGTAGCGCCTTCTCCTGCTGGGCGAAGTAGGCTTCCATATTGTTCAGCGACGACACCAGCAGCCAGGATTCTTCTTTTTCCAGCTCCGCCAGCTCGTTCACTAAGGTGTCGATTTGCTCGCGCACCTGCGCCATTTTTTTGCGGATACGCTCCAGATCGTTCAGCCTGTCGCTCGCCATCATTGGCTCAAAGCCCTGCTGCAGGCGTGCCACCAGCGATCGGATCGCTTTCACATCTCCGCGCTGTTTGGCCTGGTTGAGCTGCACCATCATGGTGTTAGCTTCTTCTTTCAGATCGTCAGCCACCAGATCCGGGTGGCAGAGCTTGCTCGCCTGACGCCACAGGCGTTTGAGCTCGTTCCGATCCTCTTCCGAGAGATCTTTCCCTTTGCGCAGACGCACTTCGGCATCGTGATGCTGCTCGCGATACTTCTCGTACTCTTCGTTAGCCTCATCGCGCGCCTGGCGCGCGGGCTCTTCTTCACGCGTTAAGCCGCTCTCCAGCTCCAGCGCTTCGGCCAGAAGATTGGCAATCAGGTTGCTTTGCTGCTGCAGCTGTTTACGCGCCTCGGCAGCCTGTACGGAATCGGCCGGGAGCTCGCGCCAGCGCTGGGTGAGCGTTGCCAGCACCTCCACGGCCTGCGCCATGTAGCGCTGACAGCGGCGATAATCTTCTTCGCGACGACGCGCCTCCGCCTGCTGACGACGCAGGTTTAGCTCCGCCAGCGTTTTACGCAGGGCGAGGATCTGCTGCATCAGCGGCCCGAGACGGGAGAAATAGAGATCGTTGAACTCATCAAGCTGCTGTACGCGGGCGTTGCGGCGGTCAATCAGATCGCGCAGACGCTCTTCCAGCGCCTTCAGCTCCAGCTTGCTGGCGGCCACCTGCGGGTCACGCCACGGGGTCACGGCGCGCTGGCCCTGCAGCCACGCGGTGATGGCCCTGATGGCTGCGGTGTAGTTCTTATTCTCAAGCGCCACGACGATTGCCTGTAGCTCCTCGTCAAACGCTTCATTTTTCAGCCGCGTCAGCTGGCTCTGGATGATGTCGTCATCTTCCAGTTCGATGGCATTTTTTATGATTTCTAGCCGTTTGATCGGTGTGCTCATGATGCCTTTCGCTTTGGCGCTTAAGTATTTGAGTTAAGGTTAGTTGTTGTTAAAGCTACAGGAAATAATACACACGGATGATGATCGGCGCGACAAGGGATTTCTTTAATCTTGCTTCAGATATACCCCTGCAAAAATCTGAAAATGCGCCAGAAATATCCTTATTCTCTTTGTTGATATTTACACTATTTACTTTTTGAAATAAGTTGCTCGTTTTTTAACAGTCAAGTTTGAAAACGGACTTTAAGCGGAGAGTAAAGAGTGTTAGGGAAAACATCAGCATGCGCGCTGTTGGCGGCCATCCTGTTACTGGCGCCAGGGATCGCACTCGCCGCCCCGTTGTCACCGGCCGACCGTAATACCATCCAGCAGCAACAGCAGCAGCTGCTGGATGAGAGCCAGCGTCAGCGTGAATCGCTGGAGCGCAGCGTGGTGGTACCGCGTCCCGTTCAGCCCGACAGTACCGCGACGCCACAAGGCCCCTGTTTTGCTATCTCGCGCATCGAACTGACGGGTGCCAACCTTCTGTCTCCGTTAGTTAAAGAACGGCTGGTTGCGCCGTGGCTGAATCATTGCCTTGATATTGCTGGCTTAAATACCCTGACTAACGCCGTGTCCGACTGGTACATCAGCCGGGGTTATATCACCAGCCGCGCGTTTTTAACCGAGCAGGATCTCTCCGGCGGCGTACTCCATCTTGCCGTGCTGGAAGGAAAGCTTCAGCACATTCGCCTTGAAGGTGTTCCGGACCGCACGTTGAAAATGACCTTCCCCGGGCTTGAGGGGAAGATCCTTAACCTGCGCGATATCGAACAGGGCATGGAACAGCTCAACCGGGTACGTCAGCGGCCCGTTGAGATTGAAATTTTGCCCGGCGACAGGCAGGGCTACTCGGTGGTTAATCTGACCGCCACGCCAGAGTTCCCCCTTAGCGGCTCCGTCAGTTTTGATAACAGCGGGCAAAAGAGCACCGGGACCGGGCAGCTTAACGGCGCGTTGTACGGAAATAACCTGCTGGGTCTGGCGGATAAGTGGTTTATCAGCGGCGGGCGCAGCAGTGATTTTTCCAACAGCAAGGATGCTCAAAATTTTGCAGCAGGCGTCAGCATCCCTTACGGCTACGGACTGCTGGACTACAGCTACAGCTGGAGCAACTACCTCAGCACTATCGATAATAACGGCTACCTCTGGCGGTCGACGGGGGATACCGAAACGCACCGTCTGACGGGCTCATGGGTGTTGTTCCGCAATGGCGATATCAAAACCGGCGTGTCGGCGGGCATCACTCACCGCATCAACCGGAACTATCTCGATGATGTTTTGCTGGCCACCAGCAGCCGCAAGCTCTCCAGTGTTTCATTGGGCATTAACCACACGCAAAAAATCGCCTCGGGCGTGGCGACCCTGAACCCAACCTTTACGCAGGGCGTGCCGTGGTTGGGAGCGGAAGACGATAACGACAAGCAGGGTGATGTGCCAAAAGCCGAATTCCGCAAATGGAGCCTGAACGGCAGCTTTCAGCGTCCCGTGGCGGACAAACTCTGGTGGCTCACCAGCGTCTATTTTCAGTGGTCGCCGGACAGGTTGTACGGCAGCGAGCGTCTGACGCTGGGCGGCGAAACGTCCGTTCGGGGCTTTAAGGAGGAGTACATCTCCGGGGATAACGGCGGCTACTGGCGAAACGAGCTGAACTGGTCGCTCTTTACGCTGCCGTGGGTCGGCGATGTTGGCGTACTTGCCGCAATTGACGGCGGCTGGCTGAAGAAGGACGGCCAGGATCGTTACGCCTCCGGGACGCTGTGGGGAACCGCGTTGGGGCTTACCGCGACGAATCGCGGGTACGCCAGCCAGTTTACCGTCGGCACGCCTGTGGACTATCCGGACTGGCTGGCACCGGATCACCTCGTGATCTATTACCGTTTTTCAGTAGCTTTTTAAGGGACAGGGATGATGGAAAAGGATCAGGTTCGTTTTTCACAGCGTGCGCTTAGCGCGTTACTGAGCGTATTGCTGGCGACCCAGCCGCTGCTGCCTGCGGTGGCCGCCACGATCTCCCCGTCCGGAAATACGCAAATGGATAAGGCGGCCAACGGTGTTCCGGTCGTGAATATTGCCACGCCGAATCAGTCCGGTATTTCCCATAATAAATACCACGATTACAACGTCGGCAAAGAAGGGCTGATCCTGAATAACGCTACAGGACAGCTGAACCAGACCCAGCTTGGCGGGATTATCCAAAACAACCCCAACCTGAAAGCCGGGCAGGAAGCCAAAGGGATCATCAACGAAGTCACCGGCGCGAACCGCTCACATTTACAGGGCTACACCGAAGTGGCGGGCAAGGCGGCCAACGTTATTGTGGCGAACCCCTACGGTATCACCTGTAACGGCTGCGGATTTATTAATACGCCGAATGCAACGCTCACCACGGGGAAACCGGTGCTCGACGCCAGCGGGAAGCTGCAATCGCTTGATGTGACTAAAGGTACGGTCACCATTGAGGGGGCCGGTCTGGATGGCAGCCAGAGTGATGCCGTATCGATTATTTCCCGTGCGACCGAGATCAATGCCCAGCTGCATGCGAAAGAGGTAAGCGTGGTCGCCGGGGCGAACCGCGTCGCAGCAGACGGCAGCGTCAGCGCGTTGAAAGGGGAAGGGGACGCGCCGAAGGTGGCGGTAGACACGGGCGCGCTGGGCGGAATGTACGCCAACCGTATTCGTCTGGTGTCCAGCGAAACAGGGCTGGGGGTAAACCTGGGGGATCTTAACACGCGTCAGGGCGATATTACGCTCAGCAGCGCGGGGAAAGTGGTGCTGAAAAACACGCTTGCCAGCGGCAGTACCACGGTCAGCGCGGCGGACGTGACGTTAATCGGCGACCATAAAGCCGGGGGTAACCTCACCGTCTCCGGGCAGAGCGCGCTGACGCTCGATCAGGCCCATATCGCCGCCGAGAAAAATCTTCAGCTAGCGACCAACGGTACACTCACCCAAAACGGCGGCGCGTTCACTGCGGGAACCGACACCGCGCTCACGGCAAACGCCCTCGCCCAGAGTGCGGATGCCCAGGCCGGTGCCGGTCGTAACCTTGCCGTGGACGTGGCAGAAAACGCGGCGCTCAAGGGGAAAAACATCGCCGGGGTGGATGCCACGGTTAATGCGAAAACGCTGGAAACCGGGACGCAGCTGACCGCATCACGCAATATTTCGCTGGTGGCGTCGCAGCGCGCCGCGCTCAACGGCTCTGTCGTCGCGGGTCAGCAGCTGTGGGTTAAAGGCGGTGAGCTAACGCAGCGCGGAAGCGTAAGCGCCTCAGATATCACGCTCAGCGGTCAGACGCTGACTCAGGAGAGCAGCAGCAGAACCAGTGCCAGCGCGACTATCGCTCTCTCCACGTCCGGGAACACCCTGCTGAAAGGCAGTACCATTGCCGGAAAATCTCTTGCCCTTAACACGGGGAACCTGATCAACAGCGGGACGCTGTCCGCAGGGACGGATGCCTCGTTGAAGACCGGGGCCTTCAGCAATACCGGCACCGTTCAGGGCAACAGCCTGAGCGTTTCAGGGACCGATATCACCAGTTCAGGCAGCCTGAAAAGCGCCTCCACGCTGGATATCAGCGCACGCAACGCCACCCTGTCTGGCGACACCGGCGCGAAAGGCAAAACGACCGTTATCGCGAGCGGTAAGCTGGATAACAGCGGCGCGCTCGTCAGCGATGATACGCTGACGCTGAAGGCTGCACAGGTGACAAACAGCGGCACGCTTTCAGGCGGCAGGGGGCTTACTGGCTCAGCTGACGCATTCATCACCACCGAAAAGTCAGTGACCCACAGCGATGGCGATCTGACGCTGAACAATACGGCTACCACCCTTGCAGGCGAAACCAGCGCGGGCGGCTCCGTGAGCGTTCGGGGTCAAAGCCTGACGACCACGGCAACGGCACAGACGCAGGGTAACAGCGTCAACGTGGACGTACAGAAAGCGCAGCTTGATGGGACGCAGGCCGCGAAAGATGGCCTTATCCTGACGGCTACTGACGCTCTCAGTCACGGGGGAAAATCTTCAGCGTCAGCCCTGAAGATTGAAACCACGAATCTCAATAACAGGGGGACGCTGACGGCGTCTTCGCTCGCCATCAGCAGCCCTGCAGTCATTAACAGCGGTCTGATCCACGCGGGGCAGACGCTGTCGCTGGTTACCCGTCTGCTGGATAACCGCAGCAGCGGCGTGCTGTACAGCCCGGCGGCACTCACTCTTTCAGTTTCTGACGTGAAAAACAGCGGCATTATCACCAGCGATGCCGGGCTGTCCCTTTCCGGTTCGCGCCTGTCCAACAGCGGTGAGCTGAGTGGCGCGTCACTCCTTGTTGATTACGACACGCTGAATAACAGCGCGGGAGGCCTGCTGCTGGCGCAGGGGGCAAACCGCATCACGGCACAATCGGTATCCAGCGCAGGCAGTATCGTGGGGAACACGCTCACGCTGAATGCCGATCGTCTCGATAGTCGCGGTCTCTTGCAGGGGGATACCGCGTTATCCGTGACTGCCGGAGTGCTGGATTTAGCGGCAGGCTCGCGCACGCTTACGGGCGGGAGCCTCACCTTTTCAGGCACCTCGCTGGCCACCGCAGGCCAGCTGCAGGGGGAGAATGTCAGTCTCCGCGGCCGCGACTGGAATAACAGCGGAAGCTCGCTGGCGACCGGCTCCTTTGACGCCTCCGCTACCGGGACATTCAGCAATACCGGTGAACTGATGAGCCAGGGCGACATCACGCTGAATGCGGGCAATACCGTTAACCACGGCAATCTGTTATCGGCTGGCACGCTCTCGCTTACGGGGAATACGCTGCGCAACAGCGGAGCGGTTCAGGGCAACCGCGTTAACGCGCATCAGGACAGTATCACGAACAGCGGTACGCTCACCGGGATCGCCGCGCTGACGCTGGCTGCTCGTCTGGAGATGGCTGCACCGCTCCTCTCGCTGGTGAATGAAGCATCGGGAGCGCTGCTGACGGCGGGCGAGTTGACGGTGACGGCCGGTGACCTCGGTAACGCCGGGCAATGGCAGGGTAAACGGGTACTTATTCATGCGCAGGCGCTGACGAACGGCGGTGCGATCCAGGCAGCAGATGTACTGGATGCGCAGATCGTCAGCAATCTTATCAGTTCGACGGGCAGCAAAATCACCTCAAACGGAGAACTGGCGCTCTCAGCACTGACGCTTGCAAACAGCGGGCAGTGGATAGCCAAGGATCTGACGCTGAAGGCGAATACGCTGACAAACAGCGGTGAAATCACCGGGGTTGATGCGCTTTCCGTCGCGCTGAACCAGACGCTGAACAACCAGGCCGGCGGGAAATTTCTCACGGCTGGCGTCCTGTCGATGAATGCCGGTAACGCGACAAACGCCGGACAGATTCAGGGTAAAACGACCGCAATCACAGCCGGGCAGTTGATCAACAGCGGACGGCTTCAGGGTGAAGCGCTGACGCTGGACGTTTCCGGAGCGCTGAACAACACCGCCAGTGGTGTTCTGTTGAGCCAGAACGCGCTGACGGCGTCGTCCGCCACGCTGAATAATCAGGGGACGGTGCAGGGCGGCGGTGAATCCACGGTGAAAGCCACCGCCCATTTACAGAATGACGGCAAAATGCTCTCCGGTGGGAAGCTCAAGCTGGTCACGCCAGAGCTGGCAAACGGTAGCGGCGGGCTGGTTCAGGCCGTCACGCTGCTGCTGGATGTGGTGAACGCCGTGAATGGCGGAAATGTCCTGGCGACGGGCAGCGCTAAGCTGCGTGGCAGCTCGCTCGATAACCGCGGCACGCTTCAGGGTGCGGATTTGGGGGTGAAATACCGGAACATCATCAACAGCGGGACGGTGCTGGGGACTGCCTCGCTGGCGGTAGCGGGTGACGCTCTCACCGATACCGTCAGCGGTAAACTCTACAGCGGGGGCAGTCTGCTGCTCGATGTCGCCAACTTCAGCGGTCGTGGTCAGGTGGTTTCCCTGGGCGACGCGACGCTGAAGCTGGTTAATGCGCTCGTGAATACCGGTACGCTGGCCGCAGGTAAAACGCTGTCGGTCTCCTCGCAAAACGCCATCACCAACAGCGGCGTGATCCAGGGCAATGCCATCGCCCTCAGCGCGGGCGGAGCATTCACCAACAGCGGTACGCTCACTACAGGTAACGGCAGCAGCACGTTCAATGCGCAGAATATTCTGCTCAACGTTCCAGGTAGTCTCTCAGCTGGCGGTGACGTGGTCTTTAGCAGCCTGAGCGACATCACCGTTAATGGGTTTACCGGTACCGCGGGCAGACTGACGATGAATGCTGTAGGCACCTTGCTCAATACCGCATTGATTTATGCTGCGAATAATATGCAGCTATTCGCTGACCGTATCCATAACGTCTACGGCGATATTCTGGCAGGGAATAGCCTGTGGTTGCAGAAAAATACCGCGGGCGCAGCGAACAGTGAAGTAGTGAATAAATCTGGAAATATTGAGACGCAGAAGGGTGATATTGCGATACAAACCCGGCATTTTGAAAATAACAGAGATGAATTAACCTCAAAAGTCGTTGAAGAAACCTTTTACGATCAACTGCCCGATGCGAATGGAAGCACAATTACAATTTGGGGAAATGAAGATGGTCATCCAGATTACGAAATTTTTGTTGGTGGAGGTAACGCCGGACCGGCGCCAATGCTCGTTGTTAAACCCAATGAAACAACGAGTACAAAAAAATACCTGGTCGAAAGAAAAACCGAATCTGTAGATCTCTCCGGAACGGCGGGACGTATTTCTTCTGGCAGAGATTTGACCATCGGTGCTGACTATTTTCTCAATAATGCATCCCAGATTCTGGCTGGCAGGGATATTCTCTTAACCGGAAATCGGTTTGATAATTTAAGCTACCAGGACAAAGTGATTGAAACCTGGCGCACGTATATTTTTTCAAAAGCAGGTTTTTACTCTAACTGGATCCCCAAGCCAGAAGAAATCTACTTCATTTATGAACTTTCAGATAATGAAGTTACTGATCGAACTGGAGAGGTTATCCGCGCTGTTATTCAGGCGGGAGGTAATGTTCAGGCGAACTTCACAGAAGGTGTGAATAATGGCGATTTCTCACCATTAGCAGGAGAGATTGTCAATAACATCTCTACCCCAACGCTGACCCCGCTCAGCAACCAGTCCATCGCCAACGGCGAGCAGGCGCAATCTCTTGTCGAAACGGATACGCAAGATATCACCACGCCGCAATGGCGTGATGCGTTGAGCGACGCCCTTAAAGACATCTCCGGCGGTTCATCCCTTTCCGACCAGAACGGCAGCAGCGGTAACTACCCGCTGCCGTCTGGTGATAATGGTTACTTCGTGCCATCCACCGACCCCGATAGCCCGTATCTGATTACGGTGAACCCTAAGCTTGATGGCCTCGGGAAGGTGGATAACAGCCTGTTTGATGGACTCTATGGCATGCTCGGCATCAAGCCTGGCGATGCACCGCGTGAGACCAACAGTGCCTACACCGATCGGAACCAGTTCCTTGGCTCGGCGTATTTCCTCGACCGTTTGGGGTTGAACCCGGATCGCGATTACCGTTTCCTCGGCGACGCGGCGTTCGATACCCGTTACGTCAGCAACGCTATTCTGAACCAGACCGGCAGCCGGTATATCAACGGCATCGGTTCCGATCTCGATCAGATGCGCTATCTGATGGACAGCGCAGCCACACAGCAGCAGGCGCTGGGCCTGAAATTTGGCGTGGCGCTGACGGCAGCGCAGGTTGCCGCGCTTGACCACAGCCTGCTGTGGTGGGAAGCGGCGACCATTAACGGCCAGACGGTGATGGTCCCGAAAGTCTACCTTTCACCGAAGGATGTCACCGTGCACGGCGGCAGCGTGATCGACGGCAATAACGTGCAGCTGGCGGGCGGCAACGTCACCAACAGCGGCAGCACCATCACGGCGCAGAATGCCCTGTCCATCGACAGCAGCAACAGCATCAGCAACCTCAACGCCGGGCTCATCAGCGCGGGCGGCGGGCTGAACCTGAGCGCGCTGGGGGATATCAACAACATCGGCTCCGCCATCAGCGGTAAAACCGTCGGGCTTGAGAGCGTTTCCGGCAGTATCAACACTGTCACCCGTGCCCGGAAGTGGAATGTTGATGCGGGGAACGTGCATTTTGGCGGTACGGATGTGGGCACGACGGCGTCTATCATCGCGACAGACGGGCTGGCAATGCGCGCCGGACAGGATATCAACGTGACGGGCGCAACCGTGTCGGCGGGCGGCAGCCTGGGCATGGCGGCAGGGAACGACATCAACCTCACCGCCAACGAGATGGCGACAAGCGAGGGACGTGCCGGGCGCGAGACGGCGTCCGTCACGCATCAGGGCAGCACCCTGACCGCAGGCGGCGATCTCACCCTGCAGGCGGGTAACGACGTGAATGCCCGTGCGGCGGCGACGGCGGCAGAAGGGGATGTGGGCATTCAGGCCGGACGCGACGTGAACCTGCTGGCGGAAGCCAGCTCACAGAGTGCGAGCAGCCGGGAGAAAAAGAAAACCGTTATCGATGAGTCCGTGCGCCAGCAGGGCACGGCAATCGCCAGCGACGGTAACACGGTCATTCTTGCCGGGCGGGACGTGACCGCACAGGCGGCAGAGGTGACGGCGCAGGGTGATATCGGCGTGGCGGCAGGTCGCGACGTGACCCTGACCACGGCGACGGAGAGCGACTACCACTTTAAGGAAGAGACCAAAACCAAAAAAGGGTTCCTCAGCAAGAAGACCACCCACACCATCGAGGAAGACAGCGCGACGCGGGAGAAGGGCTCGCTGCTGAGCGGCGACAACGTGACGGTGTCGGCGGGGAACAACCTGCGGGTGTCAGGCTCGGCGGTGGCGGGTGACGGCGACGTGGCGCTGTCTGCGGGCAACAACGTGGACATCGTGGCGGCCACCAACACGGATACCTCGTGGCGCTTTAAGGAGACCAAAAAGTCCGGTCTGATGGGCACGGGCGGTATCGGCTTCACCATCGGCAGCAGCAAAACCACCCACGACCTGCGGGAGCAGGGCACGACGCAGAGTGAAAGCTTCAGCACGGTCGGTTCGACGGGCGGCAGCGTCAGCATCACGGCGGGCAAACAGGCGCATATCGGCGGGGCGGATATCATCGCGCAGAAGGATATTAATCTTACCGGCGACAGCGTGGTGATTGAGCCGGGGCACGACAAACGCACCCGCGATGAGAGGTTCGAGCAGAAGAGCAGCGGGCTGACGGTGGCGCTGTCGGGGGCGGCGGGGAGCGCGGTGAACAGCGCGGTCACCACGGCGCAGAGCGCGAAGCAGAGCAGCGACTCGCGCCTTGCCGCACTTCAGGGCACGCAGGCGGCGCTTTCCGGCGTGCAGGCGGGTCAGGCGGTGGGGCTGGACCAGGCGAAGGGCAGTTCTGACAAAGGGAATAACAATACCGTCGGCGTCAGCGCGTCGCTGGGGTCGCAGTCGTCCAAATCCTCCTCGCACAGTGAGAGCGAGACGACGACGGGCAGCACCCTGAGCGCGGGGAATAACGTCACAATAAAAGCCACCGGAAGCGACATCACCGTGGCGGGGAGCCAGATTAAGGCCGGGAAAGACGTGACGCTGGACGCGGCGCGTGACGTTAACCTGATTGCTTCGCAGGATACGCAGCAGACGACGGGTAAAAACAGCAGCAGCGGCGGCAGTCTTGGCGTCGGGGTGGGTGTCGGCTCCGGCGGTGCGGGCATCAGCATCTCGGCGAATGCGAACAGCAGCAAGGGGCATGAGAAGGGCAACGGCGTCTGGCAGAACGAGACCACGGTGGATGCGGGTAACCGCGTGACCATTAACACCGGGCGCGACGCGATAATTGCCGGGGCGCAGGTGAGCGGCGACGCCGTGGTGGCGGATATCGGTCGCGACCTGACGATAGCCAGCACGCAGGACAGCGACCACTACAACAGCAAGCAGAACAGCGTCAGCGGCGGTGTGGGTTACACCTTTGGTGCAGGCACGGCATCCGGCAGCATCAATGTCAGCCGCGACAAAATGACCAGCGACTACGACTCGGTGCAGGAGCAGAGCGGGCTGTTCGTCGGCAGCGGCGGGTTTGACGTCACTGTGGGTAACCACACGCAGCTGGACGGCGGGGTGATTTCCTCGACGGCGACGGCGGATAAAAACCACCTCGACACGGGGACGCTGGGCTTCAGCGATATCCACAACCAGGCGGACTTTAAGACGGAGCATCAGGGCGCGGGCATCAGTTCGGGCGGCAGCATCGGTGAGCAGTTTGCCGGGAACATGGCTAACGCTCTGCTGGCCGGAGGCGGTAACAGCGGCCACGCGGAAGGGACAACGCAGGCGGCGGTGAGCGAGGGGACGCTCATCATCCGCGATAAGGAGAACCAGAAGCAGGATGTGGCTGACCTGAGCCGCGATGCGGAGCATGCCAACGGCAGCATCAGCCCGATATTTGACAAGGAGAAGGAGCAGCAGCGCCTGCAGGAAGTGCAGCTGATTGGTGAGATTGGCTCGCAGGCGGTGGATATTGCGAATACGCAGGGCGAGATAAACGGGCTGAATGCAGGCAGAAAAGAGCTTGCAGATAAAGGGATAACCGAGCCGGGGGCGGATGCCAGCGACGCACTGAAAAAGGCCTATCAGGATGCGCTGCGCGGGACCGATGCGTACAAAACCACGACGGCGAAATATGGCACGGGCAGCGACCTGCAGAGGGGTATCCAGGCGGCGACGGCCGCGCTTCAGGGGCTGGCGGGAAGTGACCTTAAGGCAGCGCTGGCGGGGGTCTCGGCACCGGAGCTGGCAAACTATATCGGACATGGTTCCGGGCTGAGCGATGAGGCTGCGGTGGTGGCGCATGCCATCCTGGGCGGCGCGGTTGCGGCGCTGCAGGGGAACAATGCAGCAGCGGGTGCGGCCGGAGCGGCGACGGGGGAGCTTGCGGCGAACGCGATAATGGCCTCGCTGTATCCGGGCAAGACAGCGGGAGAGCTGGACGAGTCGCAGAAGCAGACGATCAGCACCCTGGCAACGATATCGGCCGGAATGGCGGGTGGACTGACGGGAGACAGCACGGGGTCAGCGGTAGCCGGGGGGCAGGCAGGGAAGAATGCGACTGAGAATAACTCGCTGGCTGGAGACCAGGCTCGTGAAGCGGCTAAGCAGGCTGCTGAATCCCTGAAAAATCAGGTCAGGGAGAAGCTGGGTGAAGGTACTGCCTCCTCCATCGCAAACGGCATTATCAATGCTCTTGCTGATACCGGCGATGCGGCTTTGGGTTCAGCGGACTATGCTGCTGATGCGGCAATGGCGCTGGCGTCGTGTGCTGCAGGTGACAGCTACTGCAGCAAGGCCATGAGCGACCTGGCCGGGAAGAATCAGGCACTGGCGGACAGTGTTAGCGCCCTGATGCAGAGTGAAACCTGGTCAGCGGTTGCGGATACGGTTAAACAGGCCGCTGGCGGAAATCAGGCTGCGCTTGAAGCAACGGGGGGACTGCTGGCAGGTATTATACTGCCGGGTAGGAAAATACCAAATGCTAATGCTGCATTTGATATATCCAAGTCTGTGGTAGATTCAAAGAAATTTAATTATCTTTTCGGAAAAGCAACGGGAAGCGATCATACATTGGATCGTACAAATCAGCTGGCATTGGAAATGAAAAGATTAGGAGTAGCCGATGATGCAAATGGACATGCTATACTTGCAGAACACTTCACAAAAGCGACAAAAGACCCAAGTAACATTGTAAAAACATTCGCGAATGAGTATGGCAATTTTGAGGTTAGAGAATCTTTCTTCATAGGGCCTTCAGGTAAAGCTACAATGTTTGAAAGTACGTTTAAGGTTGCAGATGACGGCTCTCACAATTTTATAACCACGATACCGAAAAATGGGGTGTCAAAGTAATGTTTATAGAGAACAAACCTGATGAATTAGAGTTATTGTCATTTTTTGAATGTGAACCCATCATCCTTGAAAAGGATAATGGGAGTTATTTATACGTTGTCACAGATCAAAAGGGATGTAGACTTGACTTTTCCTTTAGTGTTATAGAGGGCTGGATTCAGTATGCTGTGAGTCTTAATAATAGTAAGGTTGTTCAAAGTTATATTGAAGGAGTAAGTTATTTTAGTATAAAAAATGATAAGTCAGGTGAATATCTATATACGGAAGTAATTACTACTGAGCAGATTAAAAAAATTGAAGTACGCGTAAAGCCCTATATATTAATAAATAGTGGTGCTTTGGTTAGATAATAATTTCGACTATCTGGTCGGAACCAAAAGAAATTTTCCTCAGGGTTAATTAAAGATCCCGACCTCAGAGTCGGGATCTTTTTAACTGTCACGTACCCCGCTTAATCACCGGCACATCACCCAAATCATTCAGCGCTCCCGGAAACGTTTTCAACCACTGCGACACTTTCTTTTTATTAATATTCACCACACTCATACCTTCAAGGCATCCCCATAACTCACGCGTATGCTGCGGCGTAATGACAATACAATCCTTCATGACCCGGATTTTGACAGGCATCCCGTTGATAAAACCTGCATTTGCGAGCCATTTTCCACTAAGGGGAAGGTATCGACAGTCTACCCGTGAATAAAGCTCACAACAGGCAGAACTGTCTTCCTCCGTTTCCGCTCGGGGGTGAACGGGGGCAGCATCAGTTCGGTTCCCGTGCAAACGGCGAATATCATTTTTGCGTATCAGATCGCGGTTTTCGGTAATACTGTCAAAAGCGTCTGATTCTGTTTTGAAAACAGTAAACTCTGGCTTAAAATTCGTCTCAGCCATATTCAACTCCGTATAAGTTGCTTTGTGGTCAGCGGCATGAAGGTGCTGATACACCTTCATGTCGCGTTCTTTAATGATATGAAAGATTATATCCTGTTAACGCTTCCTTTACTGTGAAGTGATTTTCTATGTGTTGATTATACCGGACTGAATAAAAATACAGTATCTGATGAGAAATTAATTATTGAAATTGCGAGTTAGCTTCAGGAAATATTACTGCTTGCGGTCGTGTTGCATAATAAATAGCAACAATGGCTACTTTATACCGCCGCCTACCAGAATCGTTTCCACGGCGACGCGGCGTTCGATACCCGTTACGTCAGCAACGCCATTCTGAACCAGACCGGCAGCCGGTATATCAACGGTATCGGCTTCACCATTGGCAGCAGCAAAACTACCCACGACCTGCGGGAGCAGGGCACGACGCAGAGTGAAAGCTTCAGCACGGTCGGTTCGACGGGCGGCAGCGTCAGCATCACGGCGGGCAAACAGGCGCATATCGGCGGGGCGGATATCATCGCGCAGAAGGATATTAATCTTACCGGCGACAGCGTGGTGATTGAGCCGGGGCACGACAAACGCACCCGCGATGAGAGGTTCGAGCAGAAGAGCAGCGGTCTGACGGTGGCGCTGTCGGGGGCGGCGGGGAGCGCGGTGAACAGCGCGGTGCAGACGGCACGCGACGCGAAAGGCGAGAGTGATGACCGCCTCGCGGCGCTGAAAGCGACCAAAGCGGCATTGTCAGGCGTGCAGGCGGCTCAGGGTGCGGAAGTAGCACAGGTTAACGGTGACCCGAACAACGGCATTGGCGTGAGCGTTTCGCTCTCCTCGCAGAAATCGAAATCCGAACAGCACATGCAGAGCGACACGGTTGCGGGCAGTACGCTGAATGCGGGGAATAATCTGTCCATTACCGCGACCGGAAAAGGGAAGGGGGAGAACAGCGGCGACATCCTTATCGGCGGTAGCCAGCTGAAGGCGGGCGGCGACACCGCGCTTGCCGCTGCGAACGACATTGTGCTGGGCGGCGCGGCCAGCACGCAGCAGACGACAGGAAAGAACAGCAGCAGCGGGGGCGGCGCAGGCGTCAGCATTGGCGGTGGCAAGAGCGGTTACGGCATCGGCGTGTTTGCGAATGTGAATGCTTCGAAAGGCAGTGAAAAGGGAGACGGTACGGCGTGGACGGAAACGACGCTCGACAGCGGCGGGACGGTCTCCATGACCAGCGGTCGGGACGCCATTCTGAACGGCGCGCAGGTGAGTGGCGATAAAATCGTTGCGGATATCGGACGCGACCTGTGGATGAGCAGCCAGCAGGACAGCAACGATTATAAATCGACGCAGAACAGCGCGGCGGCAGGCGGCAGCTTCACCTTCGGCAGCATGACGGGTTCCGGCTACATCAGCGCCAGCCAGGACAAAATGAAGAGCACGTATGACTCGGTGCAGGAGCAGACGGGGCTCTTCGCGGGTGACGGCGGCTTTGATGTGACGGTGGGACGCCACACGCAGCTTGACGGTGCGGTAATTGCCTCGACGGCGACGGCGGATAAAAACAGTCTCGATACGGGAACGCTGGGCTTCCGGGATATCCACAACGAGGCGGATTATAAGGTCAGCCACAGCGGCATCAGCCTGAGCGGCGGCGGTGACTTTGGCGGCGATGCATTCAAGGGCAACCTGCCGGGCGGCGTGGTATCGGCAGCGGGCAGAAGCGGTCATGCGGAAGGCACGACGCAGGCGGCTGTGGGTGAGGGTAACATCACCGTCCGGGATACCGCGAACCAGCAGCAGGATGTGGTAAACCTGAGCCGGGACACGGAACACGCGAACGACAGCATCAGCCCGATATTTGACAAGGAGAAGGAGCAGCAGCGGCTTGCGCAGGTGAGCGCCATCAGCGATATCGGCGGGCAGGTGGCCGACATCGCCCGAACGCAGGGCGAGCTGAATGCGCTGGAAGAAGCGCGCAAGGCGCATCCTGACCTGACCGTTGAGCAACTGAAAGAGACGCAGACGTACCGTAACGAGCAGGCAAAATACGGCACGGGCAGTGACCTTCAGCGTGGTATTCCGGCGGCGACGGCGGCGCTACAGGGGCTGGCGGGGGAGATATCGCCGGCGCGCTGGCGGGAGCTTCGGCACCGGAACTGGCGCATCTGCTGAAATCAACCGAGGGTAATCCGGCCGTCAACACCATTGCGCACGCGATACTGGGCGGCGCGGTGGCGGCCTTGCAGGGGAACAGTGCAGCGGCGGGTGCGGCCGGAGCGGCCACGGGTGAGCTTGCGGCGCGTGCAATCATGGCGGCAATGTATCCGGGCAAAGCGGTCAGCGACCTGAGTGAGGAGCAGAAGCAGACGGTCAGCACGCTGGCGACGATATCGGCAGGGATGGCTGGCGGACTGGCGGGAGACAGCACGGCGTCGGCTGCAGCGGGGGCGCAGGGCGGGAAGAATGCGGTTGAGAATAACTATCTGAGCGTGTCTGAAAAGACAGAGCTTGAGTTAGCGAAGCTGAAACTCAACAGCAAAGATCCGGCAGAACGTGAAAAAGCACAGCAGACTATCAATGATCTACGTGAAAAAGATATCGCCAGCGACCAGAAAGTCATTGATGCCTGTGGTAATGGTAATGCTGGCAGTGCGGCCTGTGCCGGAGCAAGACTCGAAGTTATCGCAGCTAAAGGTGAATACGAAAAAACCGGTAACTATAACTCGAAAACTAGCCAGCAGTACGCCGATGCTTACGGTCAGATAGTGAACCTGCTGGATGTGACCAGCGTTGATGCACAGAATCAGCAGCAGGTGAAGGATGCGATGGTGAATTACGCCATGGTGCAGCTTGGGGTTGATAAGGCTACGGCAGAGCAATATGTATCTACTTATGATGGAATAAAAATCGTAGCGGCATCTGTTACACCTGTGCTGGGTTCGGCTGCTGCCGGAAAACTCAGTGGACTTATGGCTGAGAGTTCTATCACGCAGGCAAACCAGAAATATGTTGATATTCTTTCACCTGAAGCAAAACAGCATATTTTGTATGGGGATAGTCCTACGCAAGGTGGGCATCTATATCCAGGTAATCCGGGTAAAACAGTTTTCCCTAAAAGTTGGTCGGCAGATAAGGTTGTTCATGCTGTGGGTGATATAGCAACTTCACCCGATACCCAATGGTTTGCTCAGACAGAAACTGGTGGGGCGTATACAAATGCAGGAAATCCTGCAAGATGGGTTGCTTGGGAAGAACGAGATAATGTTAGAGTTCGTGTAGTATACGAACCAGCAAGTGGCAAAATAGTAACTGCGTTTCCGGATAGTAATCCTACTCCTCCAACGTTAAAGCCGATTAAGAAATAGAGTAAGCGTAATGGATATTAATGAAAAAATTAGATTATTGGGTGAAGGGCTGAAAGATCGGTTAGATCCTTCAATGGTTGACTTTGCTCTTGATTATATTGGATTCTCAGAGAATATATTAGCATTTGAAACTTTGTGCGATCATATCGGTGATCATGATGTTGTGATCAGTAAATGTGAATATGCTCAAATCATTGATATAGCTAATTATTTAAATCTTGAAATAAATAGTAGGTATACATATATAAATCCGGATAAATAATCTAATGAATTTATAAGTGATCCATATTTTTCACTTGGATCGCTTCATGAATGCTTACTAAGCGTGGAGCTTGAATAGCAACTCGTCGGTAAATCAGCCTGTGAGATCCACTCTCATTCAAATTAAGAATAATGAGCTGAGTGCCAAACAGATTGATAGTTTTGCTGCGAGGGGAAAAGTATGTGAAGCCCACGACTTTTTCCACAGGCAATAACGTGGACATCGTGGCGGCCACCAACACGGATATCTTGTGTTCGGTACGAAAGGGGTAGAGTGGTTGCCGATTGAGGAAAACATTTATTCTGACGAGTCGGAAGCATGGCAAGCGGCATATGGGCACTGGATGGATATTTGTACGCGTAGGGACAAAACAATGGGGAACTCAGGGGCGGATAGTCAGCATAGCGTTTTTAATTCGTGCGACACTTTTGCGACACTGGGATTTGATAATGAAAAAGCCACCTTATGAAAGGTGGCTTAATTTGCTGATTTTAAAGCTAAAATTTGGTGGCCCCTGCTGGGCTTGAACCAGCGACCAAGCGATTATGAGTCGCCTGCTCTAACCACTGAGCTAAGGGGCCGTGGCGGTGAATTATAAAGTAACTCCCCGCAGCAATCCAGCCATTCACTCCTGCCTGCTGTTTTTATAAACAATGCATAATCAATCCTTTATACTTCCATAACGACGTATCAGTGGGAGTAAAGATGATTAACGACATTCTGGCCCCTGGCCTGCGGGTGGTGTTTTGCGGTATCAACCCGGGGAAATCCTCGGCGCACACCGGTTTTCACTTCGCTCATCCGGGAAATCGCTTCTGGAAGGTGATCTATCAGGCAGGGTTTACCGACAGGCTACTCAAGCCAGAAGAGGAGCAACATCTGCTGGATACGCGCTGTGGGATCACCATGCTGGTCGAGCGTCCTACGGTGCAGGCAACCGAAGTCAATCTGCATGAACTACGCAGCGGCGGGCGGGAACTGGTCAAGAAGATAGAGGATTATCAGCCCGCTGCGCTGGCTATCCTCGGCAAGCAGGCTTACGAGCAGGCATTCAGCCAGCGCGGGGCGCAGTGGGGTAAACAGAGCATTAGCATCGGCGTTACGCAGGTGTGGGTGCTGCCAAACCCAAGCGGGTTGAACAGGGCAACGCTGGATAAGCTGGTTGAAGCCTATCGCGAACTGGATGAGGCGCTGATGGTGCGCGGGCTGTAGCTGCCGGAGCCAGAGGCTCCGGCGTCACTGTCAGAACTCGAAGCGTGCGCCCATGTTGTAGCGGCGTCCTTCCAGCAGGGAAGACTGGTTATAGGACGTTTTGTAGATCGGGTTCACGTCGAACAGGTTGTATACCCCCGCCATCAGCGTGATGCGCTTGTTGAGATGGTAGCGTGCGCCTAAATCGACCAGCGCATAGGCCTCTGTGGATGTCGATTTCCCGGTGTTCGGCGTGTTGCTGCGCCAGCTGGCTTTGGTCCACAGCTCAAGATCGTTAAGCGCGTTCCACGTCAGGGAGAGGTTGGCCATGCTGCTCGGGAATTCGTTCAGCGCTTCACCCTTGTACTGACCGCTCTTTTGCTCGCTGTGCGTATAGGTGTAGTTCGCGTTAGCCTTCAGCGCGGGCGTGACCTGCCAGTCACCGTTCAGCTCCAGACCATAAATTTCCGCGTCGCTGACGTTGAAGTACTGGGAGACCTCTTCCGCTTCATAGCCGTTGTACACACACTTCTGCGTAGCCGTTGCGGTACAGATGGTGTAATCGCTGATCTTGTCTTTAAACTTGGTGAAGAACACGGTGGCATCCAGCGCCAGCGCGTCCTCTTGCCAGTAGACGCCCAGTTCGGTGTTGACGCTCTGCTCGGGCTTCAGGTCGTTGTTACCGATGCCAATATAGGAATAAGGATACGAACCGTAAACGCTGGTGAATCCTTCGTTGTTCTGGCGCAGATCCGGTTTTTTATAGCCCGCAGAGACGCCACCTTTCAGCGCCCAGCTTTCATCAATCGTCCAGTTACCGTAAAGTTTTGGCGTCACGTGGTAGCCAAAGTAGCTGTCGTGATCGAGACGTGCTGAGGTGGTGAGGGTGAAGTCCGGCACCATCATCCAGGCGTCTTCGGCGAAGACCGCCCAGCCGTTACGCGTGATTTTGCTGACTGGCGTGACGCCCGGCACTTCCTTGTCTGCAATACCGAAGGTGTCGTCCAGCTCGTTGCGGGTGAAGTTAATCCCCAGCGTCAGCTTGTGATCGCCCAGCGTAAAGGTGTTCGCGCTATTGGCCTCGTAGTTGCGCTGTTTGATGAACTGCGAGCTCATCCCCGGAACGCGATATTCGGTTTTGGCGTTCTCGTAGCTGACGAAGTTTTTCGCTTCCAGCAAATCGTCGCCGTACCAGGCGTGCTGAGAAAGCGACGCGGCATCGCGGTCAAAATCCCATTCCCAGGCTTTATCGTTGTGTGATTTTTCCTGATGCCCTTTAACGACATTTAAATCCCACAGCTGGGTATCGGTCGGCGACATGTTGATGGTCGCGTCCAGATTCCCGGCCTTGTGCTTCACAAAGCGCTCATCGTTCTGGCTGTCGTCATCGCGACGGTCCAGATAATCCGCCGCCACGCTCACCCCGAGTTTGCCGGGAATAATCGGCCCCATCAGGAAAGCGTTGGTCTGGTTGGTGTTGCCGTACTCGCTCTTCTCCTGCAGGAAGTAGTTATCTTCCAGTACGCCGGTCCATGCATCCAGGTTGTAGCCTTTTTTGGTGATGACGTTCACCACGCCGCCAATGGAGTCAGAGCCATACAGGGAGGACATCGGCCCACGGATCACCTCGATGCGCTCGATAGCGGCAAGCGGAGGTAAAAAGGCCGCTTCGGTACCGATGTGGTGCCCGTAAGGGCGGGATTCACGGGTACCCTGTTTGATGCCGTTCACCATGTAAGAGGTATAGGTTGAGTCCATGCCGCGCATCTGAACATCACCCGTGGCCAGGCTTCCGTTACCGTTGCCCACTAATACGCCGGGCATCTCACGAAGCGCTTCGGTGACGTTCTGGTTCGACCGGGTGTTAAGCTCTTTTTCACCGACGACAGAGATGGTGGCCGGTGCTTCGCGGCGTTCCTGCGCGAAACCGGTGGCGGTGACGACAAGCTGATCTTCATCTGCCGGGGTAGCTTCCTCGGCGAAAGCCGCCCCAGGAAGGGTGGCGAGGGCGAGCGACATCGCCAGCGCCGTTCGTGTCTGGTTCATCACGTCGCACTCCTCAGAATGGGGTTAAATCGAGTTTGAGCACATAGTCAGCCTTGTTGGCCTTCTCATCCTGTTTCACGCTGACGAACAGCGTTTTGTTGTCAGGGGAAAGCACCATGCTGTTTGGCATCGCCGCCGTTGTGACGGTGTGTTTCAGGCTGTAGGTGTTGGCATCGATAACGCTTATCTGACGGGCATTGCGATGGGTAACATACACTTCATCGCGCGCAGGGTTGTAGACCGCGGCAATAGCGTTCGGGGTTGGAACGCGATGAACAATTTTGCCGGAGTCGAGCTGGACAACCAGCACGTCACGAATGTTGGTATCCGCAATAAAACCAATACCTTTGGCGGTGTTCAACGCGATGTTCAGGAAGTAGTGTTTAGGCTCAGCGGGGTCAACCTTCACGCGGGAGAGAACCTGCGAGGTTTTGCCATCCAGGGTAATTAGCTCGCCTTTGCCGGTCACAGCGTAAACTTTATCGCCTGCTGCATCGACCGCAAAACCGACCGGATCCATCTGTTTGTGGGTCAGCAGCAACGTCTGTTTTTGCGTGTCGACGACCCACAGCACGCCTTTGCCTTTACTGCCGATGCCGGAGACGTACAGGCGGTGGTGTTTCTTATCCAGTACCACCTCGCGGACGTGTGCTTTATTCTCAGCATCCGCAAGCTGGATGATTTTCACTTCTTTGTCGGTGCGGGTATCCAGCAGCGTCACGGAGCCATCAAGCGCGTTGCCTAACCACAGGATATGATTGGCATCGTCCAGTGAAACCGCAAACGGGCGGCGCTGGGTAGTAATGCGCTCATTAACGTTTAGTGAATCGGCCGCAAGCTGGAACACTTCACCGGCGGGTTTGTCTTTGTCGAAAGAGGGAGCCGAGGCCGCGTAGACAACCTTTTGTCCAGCGTCATAAGCCAGTTCGTAAACGCCGTGACCCAGCGGCTGAGAGGTGAACCGATCTTCCGTGAAGTCCTTTGCCAAAACAGAACCCGCGTGAAGTGCCAGGGAAATCGCGAGCGCACAGAGGGAATGATTTTTTAATGTTTTGAAATTCATGTAATTTTTCTTTACAGTAGTTTACGAAAAGAAAAATGATAATGAAAATAAATATCATTTACAATTGCATATGCAGGCGGTCACCCCTACTAATTTTTGTACTCCCGGTAGAAAATCCCCAAAAAAAAACTCCCCGCAGGGAGTTTTTGCTGTCAGGACAGATTAGTCGTCCAGGAAGCTACGCAGCACTTCAGAGCGGCTTGGATGACGCAGCTTACGCAGCGCCTTCGCTTCGATCTGACGGATACGTTCGCGGGTAACGTCGAACTGTTTACCCACTTCTTCCAGCGTGTGGTCGGTATTCATATCGATACCGAAACGCATACGCAGGACTTTTGCTTCACGGGCGGTCAGGCCAGCCAGAACGTCGTGCGTGGCAGCACGCAGGCTCTCGGTGGTGGCAGAGTCCAGCGGTAGCTCGAGGGTGGTGTCCTCGATGAAATCACCCAGATGCGAATCTTCATCATCACCGATTGGTGTTTCCATGGAGATTGGCTCTTTGGCGATCTTCAGCACTTTACGGATCTTGTCTTCCGGCATCAGCATGCGTTCAGCCAGCTCTTCCGGCGTCGGCTCGCGGCCCATCTCTTGCAGCATCTGGCGGGAGATACGGTTGAGCTTGTTGATGGTCTCAATCATATGCACCGGAATACGGATGGTGCGCGCCTGGTCTGCGATAGAGCGGGTGATCGCCTGACGGATCCACCATGTCGCATAGGTAGAGAACTTGTAGCCACGACGGTATTCAAACTTGTCTACCGCTTTCATCAGACCGATGTTGCCTTCCTGAATCAGATCCAGGAACTGCAGACCACGGTTGGTGTATTTCTTCGCGATAGAGATAACCAGACGCAAGTTCGCTTCAACCATCTCTTTCTTCGCACGGCGGGCTTTCGCTTCGCCGATGGACATACGACGGTTAATGTCTTTTACCTGCTCAATGGTCAGGCCGGTTTCTTCTTCGATCTGCTGAAGTTTCATCAGACCGCGCTGCACATCGTCTTTCACATCATGCAGTTTTTCTGACCACGGTTTGTTCATCGCGATAGCCGCGTTGAACCAGGTCTCGCTGGTTTCGTTGCCGGTGAAGAGGGTGATGAAGTTCTTCTTCGGCATTTTGCACTGTTCAACGCACAGCTTCATGATGATACGTTCCTGGGTACGCACGCGATCCATCATGACGCGCATGCTGTTCACCAGGTAATCGAACTGTTTTGGCACCAGGCGGAACTGTTTGAACACTTCAGACAGCTTCAGGATCTCTTCCTGAGCGGCAGCATGGCTGCGGCCTTTCGCTTTGATGGTGTCACGCGTCACTTCGTACTGGGTACGCAGCTCGGCAAACTTCTCACGCGCCAGCTCAGGGTCGATGCTGTTGTCGTCGTCGCTGTCGTCTTCTTCTTCCTCATCTTCGTCTTCGTCGTCATCCATCTCTTCCTGAGACAGTTCAGAACCGACGTGAGTGGCGGTAGGCGCCATATCTTCTTCAGCGTTCGGATCGACAAAGCCGGTGATCAGATCGGACAGGCGAGCTTCTTCAGCTTCAACGCGATCGTACTGTTCCAGCAGATAGGTAATGGCTTCCGGGTATTCAGCAACAGAACACTGAACCTGGTTGATCCCGTCTTCGATGCGTTTAGCGATGTCAATTTCGCCTTCGCGGGTCAACAGTTCAACGGTACCCATTTCGCGCATGTACATGCGGACCGGGTCAGTGGTACGCCCGATTTCAGATTCCACGCTGGACAGTACCTGTGCAGCAGCTTCTTCCGCATCTTCGTCAGTGTTGTTGGAGGTTTCAGCCAGCAACAGATCATCGGCATCCGGTGCTTCTTCCATCACCTGAATACCCATGTCATTGATCATTTGGATGATGTCTTCGATTTGATCTGAATCGACGATATCTTCCGGCAGATGGTCATTGACCTCGGCATAGGTCAGATAGCCTTGCTCCTTACCGCGTTGGACAAGAAGTTTCAGCTGTGACTGCGGGTTTTGCTCCATAAGACGGTATCCACACTTATTTCGTTTGATTGGTGTCGGCGATGGGGCTGCCAACCTTTAAAGCGAGGGCGTACTTATATTTTTGCCGCTGCCTCTCAGTGCGGCTGCCGGGGGCTTCCCGATCGATATTCGGCACTTAAGCCGTTAAATACTTTTGTCTTTGACTTATTTCTTCGCCAGTTCCTGGTTAATCATCCAGAGCTCCCGGCGTTCTTCGCTGCTTAAGCCGTGCGTGCGCTCGCGAGCTATTAACTCTTCCTGGCGCAGCTCAAGCATCGAATCAAACATATGGTTGAGCGAGTCGGTGAACGTTTTTTCTGCAATGTCTTTATCTGCTATATCGTCCCACATCGACAATTTTTCAAGGGTAGCGGCCTCTTTTGTGCCGCGATAATGTTCTAAAAGTTGTCCGGTGGTCAGACCTGGCTGAGACAAACATGTGTTGACCAGTTCTGAAAATAAGCCAAGTCCGGGCAATTTTTCGTGGTTCAAACCCGCCAGCGACGGCACTTGCGGAGCAAGCTCGGGGTTTTGCACCAATAACCCTATCAGTATACGCATGGTTGTGCGTTTTAGCTGAGGCGCGGCGCGAACCGCACCGTTTTCAGCCTGTTTAGGCATTAAACGTTCAAGCTGGCTATCGTCCAGAATGCCGAGCTTGTTGCCTAACTCCTGACGCAAATAGATGCGCAGCGTTTCGCCGGGCACCTGGCTGATTAACGGCAGCGCCAGCGTACTGAGCTGCGCGCGCCCGTCAGGGGTACTCAAATCGACCTGCGGCATCAGGCTGTTAAACAAAAACGTGGAGAGTGGCTGAGCCTGCTCCATCCGCGCTTCAAACGCCGCTTTGCCCTCTTTACGCACCAGCGTATCCGGGTCTTCACCGTCGGGCAGAAACATAAAGCGCAGCTGACGCCCATCGGTCATATAGGGTAGCGCGGTTTCCAGCGCGCGCCAGGCGGCATCGCGTCCGGCGCGGTCTCCGTCGTAACAACAAATCACGTTGTTGGTCACGCGGAACAGCAGCTGGATGTGATCCGCTGTTGTGGACGTTCCTAACGACGCAACCGCGTAGTTGATGTCGTACTGCGCCAGCGCCACGACGTCCATATAGCCTTCGACGACCAGAAGACGCGGAGGTTCCGCATTATCCTGCTGCGCCTCATAAAGACCGTACAGCTGGCGGCCCTTATGGAAAATATCGGTTTCCGGGGAGTTGAGGTACTTCGGCAGGGCATCACCCAGTACGCGACCACCAAAACCAATTACCCGGCCTCGCTTGTCGCGGATCGGGAACATCACCCGTTCACGGAAGCGGTCGTAGCTTCGTCCCTGGTCGTTGGTGACCAGCATGCCTGCATCGATGAGAGACTTACGATCTTCGCTATTGCCGCCAAAACGCTTTAACACGTTGTCCCAGCCGGGCGGGGCGTAGCCAATAGCGAAACGCGCAATGACATCGTCGCTCAGTCCGCGCTTGTTCAGATACTGACGCGCAGGCTCAGCAGCAGAGTGCTTAAGAGACTGTTGGTAAAACGAATTCAGGCCATCCATCAGTTGATACAGCGTCTGCCGTTGATGGCGCTCGATCTGACTTGGCCCACTGCCTGCTTCATACGGCACTTCAAGGTTATGCATCGCCGCCAGCTCTTCGACGGTTTCAACGAACTCGAGCTTGTCGTAGTTCATCAAAAAATCGACGGCATTACCGTGTGCGCCACAGCCGAAGCAATGGTAGAACTGCTTTTCACCGTTTACGGTGAAGGAGGGGGTTTTTTCGTTATGGAACGGACAGCACGCATGGTAGTTCTTGCCCTGCTTTTTCAGCTTTACCCGCGCGTCGATGAGATCGACGATGTCGGTTCTGGCAAGCAGGTCATTGATGAAAACGCGTGGGATTCTTCCGGCCATATGCCCCAAAATTTTAAGCGACTTATAAACGAAAACAAGCCGCGCATTCCTTCCGGAAGCACGGCCTTACGACTATTACTCTGTCTGTCAATTGAGGGCTGATGCCCTCAACCAATTAGTACAGACGAGTACGGCGTGCGTTTTCGCGAGCCAGTTTCTTCGCGTGACGTTTCACAGCGGAAGCTTTAGCGCGCTTACGTTCGGTCGTTGGTTTTTCATAAAACTCACGACGACGAACTTCAGCCAGAACACCTGCTTTCTCGCATGAACGTTTGAAGCGACGCAGTGCTACGTCGAACGGCTCGTTTTCACGTACTTTAATTACCGGCATGTAACTCTCACCTTTAATAAATTCGGTTTGCCGCTGGCATCAACGCCAGCTTATTTCAAAATGGTGCGGAATTTTACTGCAAATGCTGCTGCTTTGTAAAGCACCGATGCGATTTTGAAAGGGACTTTAATAAGGGTGAGGAGTATACACGAGCCTTCTTCCTGGGGCGAACAAAGTTTTACATCAACCCGCCCAGGCTCTACACTGCGCGGTATTGAAACGAGGTAAAACAAGTCATGCGTGTACTGGGTATTGAAACATCCTGCGATGAAACCGGCATCGCCATTTACGACGACGAAAAAGGGCTTCTCGCCAACCAGCTGTATAGTCAGGTGAAATTACACGCTGACTACGGCGGCGTCGTACCTGAACTGGCCTCTCGTGACCACGTGCGTAAAACGGTTCCCCTGATTCAGGCGGCGCTGAAAGAAGCGGGATTAACGGCAAAAGAGATTGATGCAGTGGCGTATACAGCAGGCCCAGGCCTGGTTGGCGCGCTGCTGGTTGGCGCAACGGTTGGCCGTTCGCTGGCGTTCGCGTGGGATGTGCCGGCGATCCCGGTTCACCATATGGAAGGGCACCTTCTGGCGCCGATGCTGGAAGAGAATCCGCCTGAATTCCCGTTTGTGGCGCTGCTGGTCTCCGGCGGCCATACGCAGTTGATTAGCGTCACGGGCATTGGCAAGTACGAGCTGCTGGGCGAGTCGATCGACGACGCCGCCGGTGAAGCGTTCGACAAAACCGCCAAGCTGCTGGGACTCGATTACCCTGGCGGCCCGATGCTGTCAAAAATGGCGTCGCAGGGAACGGAAGGGCGCTTTGTCTTCCCGCGCCCGATGACCGACCGTCCGGGGCTGGACTTCAGCTTCTCCGGGCTGAAAACCTTCGCGGCCAATACTATCCGCAATAATGATAACGACGAGCAGACCCGCGCCGATATCGCCCGTGCGTTCGAAGATGCGGTGGTGGATACGCTGATGATCAAGTGCAAGCGCGCGCTGGATCAGACCGGCTTTAAGCGCCTGGTAATGGCGGGCGGCGTGAGCGCTAACCGCACGCTGCGCGCGAAGCTCGCCGAGATGATGCAAAAGCGTCGCGGGGAAGTGTTCTATGCGCGTCCGGAATTCTGTACCGATAACGGGGCGATGATCGCCTACGCGGGTATGGTGCGCCTGAACGCTGGCGCAACGTCTGACCTGAGCGTGTCCGTGCGTCCGCGCTGGCCGCTGGCGGAACTGCCTGAGGCGTGAGTTTTTTTGCCGGGCGGCACTTCGTTTGCCCGGCCTACGGTTTTGTAGGCCCGGTAAGCGCAGCGCCACCGGGCAACAAACCGCACTACACCCGCAGCATCCCTTTCTCTTCCAGAAAAGCAATAATCGTCGCTAAACCGTCACCCGCCTTCAGGTTGGTAAAGGTCCACGGACGCTCGCCGCGCATGCGGTTGGTATCGCGCTCCATCACCTCCAGCGACGCCCCCACGTACGGCGCGAGATCGGTTTTGTTGATCACCAGAAAATCGGATTTGGTGATCCCCGGTCCGCCCTTGCGCGGGATTTTTTCCCCTTCGGCCACGTCGATCACGTAAATAGTCAGATCCGCCAGCTCCGGGCTGAACGTCGCGCTCAGGTTGTCCCCGCCGCTTTCCACGAAGATCAGATCCAGGTTGCCGAACTTCTCGCTGAGCGCTTCCACCGCCGCCAGGTTCATTGAGGCGTCTTCGCGGATGGCGGTATGCGGACAGCCGCCGGTCTCCACGCCCACGATGCGCTCCGGCGCCAGCGCGCCCGCCTCGGTCAGGATGCGCTGATCCTCTTTGGTGTAGATATCGTTGGTCACCACCGCAAGATGGTAGGTATCGCGCATCGCCTTGCAGAGCGCTTCCAGCAGCGCAGTTTTGCCCGACCCTACCGGGCCGCCCACGCCCACGCGCAGGGGATGTTTGTAATCAGCCATATTGACTCCTCAGGAACGGAATAGTCGTGAATATTGGGTTTCGTGGCGCGCGGAGGCGATGGCGGACAGCGGCGTTGCTGCCCCCAGCGCGTCGTCGCGACGTAAAAATACCTGTTCAAAACCAGCGGCGTAGTCGTCGCTCAGTTCGATAATCAGCTGCTGCGCGGCCTGTTGACCAAACGGCACCAGCTTGACGCCTGCCATCACCGCGCTCTCCATCCAGCTGTAGCCGAGGCTCAGCGCCAGCTCGCGCGCGCCAATACCCCAGCGCACGCCGAGCCAGGCCATGCCGCAGAGCTGGCTTTGCATAAACAGCGGCAGCCATTCGGGCGGACAATCCGGCTCCCAGCTCTTAATCAGGCGCGTAAAGGCCGCCCCGCGGTTGCGCTCCTCTTCTCGCAGCTCGCGCGTTTCCCGGCAGGCGAGAAGGTATGCCGTCCAGCGTTTTGCATGTGTAAGATCGCGTTGCTCACAGGCCTGATAAAGACGGAGAAATAGCGGCAGATCGACGCAGAAAAAGCTCTGCTCCATCTGCTGGATTTGCCAGCGTTTAAAGGCGTCGGCGTCCGTGACCCAGCCCGCCTCAACGGCCCACTCCAGCCCCTGCGACCAGGTAAACGACCCGACCGGCAGGCTGCTGCTGGAGAGCTGCATCAGGCGCAGCAACTGGCGGGAATGATCCATCAGCTCATCAGCGCCAGCAGGGCGGAGACGATCAGCCCGCCGCCAAAGGTCTTACGCAGGCCGTCGTGACGGCGCAGCAGCAGCCCCGCGGCAAAGCTGGCGCACAGCACCGCGGCGCTGGCCAGCATAAAGCCGCTGGTGAAGAGCCAGAAGCTGTGGCCGGACATCTCCACGCCGTGCGCCCAGCCGTGGAACATCGCCAGGGCAGGCACCGCCAGCAGCAGGCGGTTTTCAGTTTTAAACATCATCACGCCGGATACCGCCAGCGAGGCGATAATCAGCATCTCCATGCCGCTAAAGCCGCCGAGCAGGCTGCCCGCAATGGCGCCGACAAGCATCATCCCGAGGGTGGCAAACGGCAGCAGGAGCTTGCGGCCGCTCAGCGCCGAGAGCACGCCTGCACCGGTGAGCATCAGCAGGTGATCGAGCCCGGTCAGCGGGTGGAAAAAACCGGCCTGAAAACTGTCGGCGCCGTGGCCGGGATGCGCGAGCGCCGGAACGGAAAAAGCCAGAAGCAGCAGAGGTAAATACTTACGCATGATTAATCCTTAATGTGAATGAGCGTGAGAATGACTGTGGGCATCGCTGGTATAAGCGCCCGCTTCCGGTTCAAACGGCAGGCTGGCGTAGCCCACGTCCAGCCCGAACTGGCGCAGCATGTCGTCGAGAACGTGGTCGTGGTGATAGCGCAGCTCGCCGGGCATGATCTGCAGCGGCACGTGGCGGTTGCCCAGGTGGTAGCAGGCGCGGGCGAGCAGGAACGGATCGGCGCAGCGCACCACGGAGACCGACTCCGGGGCGGCGATCACTTCGATCACCTCGCTGCCGTCGTCGGTAGTCAGCAGGTCGCCCCCGCGCAGCAGCAGGCCGCGCGGCAGCATCAGCCCGGCTTCGCGGCCGTCGTTCAGCGATACGCGGGCGCGGCTTTTCTCCCGCACGTCAATCGGCAGCGTGACGCTGGCGGTGACGGGGCGCGCATGGTCCAGGCGTTGGGTTAAATAGATCATCATCACTCCTCAAAACAGGAAATAGCGTTGCGCCATCGGCAGAACGTTAGCCGGTTCGCTGGTTATCAGTTCGCCGTCGACGCGCACCTCGTAGGTTTGCGAGTCGACGGTGATATTCGGCTGCAGGCCGTTGTGGATCATGTCCGCCTTTTTCACCGTCCGGCAGCCTTTTACCACCGCGGTGGCGCTTTGCAGGTTGAGCTGCTGCGGGATGCCGTTAGCACTGGCTGCCTGCGAGACAAACGTCAGTCGGGTGGCGTGGCGCGCGGCACCCAGCGATCCAAACATCGGGCGGTAATGGACCGGCTGCGGTGTGGGGATTGAAGCGTTGATATCACCCATTGGCGCGCAGGCGATCATCCCGCCCTTGACGATGGTGGCGGGTTTTACGCCGAAGAACGCCGGGGACCAGACCACCAGATCCGCCAGCTTGCCCGCCTCAATCGAACCGACCTCATGGGCGATACCGTGGGTGAGCGCCGGGTTAATGGTGTACTTGGCGACATAGCGCTTCACGCGGAAGTTGTCGTTCTCGCCGGTCTCTTCCGGCAGCGCGCCGCGCTGGACCTTCATGCGGTGCGCGACCTGCCAGGTGCGGATAATCACTTCCCCGACGCGGCCCATGGCCTGCGAGTCTGACGAGGTGAGCGAGAACGCGCCGATGTCATGCAGCACGTCTTCGGCGGCGATGGTCTCCCGACGAATGCGGGATTCGGCAAACGCCACGTCCTCGGCGATATCCGGGTCGAGGTGATGGCAAACCATCAGCATGTCGAGATGCTCGTCGATGGTATTGACCGTGTAGGGCAGCGTCGGATTGGTGGAAGAGGGCAGAATATTCGGGTGCGCGCAGGCGGTGATGATATCCGGCGCGTGGCCACCGCCCGCCCCTTCGGTGTGGAAGGTGTGGATTGTGCGCCCGCCAATGGCGGCCAGCGTATCTTCGACAAACCCGGACTCGTTCAGCGTGTCGCTGTGCAGCGCCACCTGAATGTCCATCTCTTCGGCCACCTCCAGCGAGCAGTTGATCGCCGCAGGCGTCGCGCCCCAGTCTTCGTGGATTTTAAGTCCGATGGCGCCCGCGGCAATCTGCTCGCGCAGGGCGTCCGGACTGGAGCCGTTACCTTTGCCGAGCAGGCCGATATTCACCGGCAGCGTATCGGCAGCCTGCAGCATGCGGGCGATATACCACGGCCCCGGCGTGCAGGTGGTGGCGTTGGTGCCCGCCGCCGGTCCGGTGCCGCCGCCGATCATGGTGGTGACGCCGGAGACCAGCGCCTCTTCCGCCTGCTGCGGGCAGATCCAGTGGATGTGGGTGTCGATCCCGCCAGCGGTGACGATCTTTCCTTCGGCGGCAATCACTTCGGTTGCGGCACCAATCGGGATCGTCACCCCGGGCTGAATGTCCGGGTTTCCGGCTTTACCGACGGCAAAGATCCGCCCGTTCTTGACGCCGATATCGGCTTTTACGATCCCCCAGTGATCGACGATCAGCGCGTTGGTGAGAACCAGATCCACGCAGCCGTCTGCGGTCATCTGCCCCTGACCCATGCCGTCGCGGATCACCTTCCCGCCGCCGAATTTAACCTCTTCGCCGTAGACCGTGAGATCGTCTTCCACTTCGATCCACAGCTCGCTGTCGGCCAGCCGCACTTTATCCCCGGTGGTGGGGCCGAACATATCGGCATACGCCCGGCGTGAAATCTCAGCCATGTTTCACCTCGCCCATCACCTCGCCGCGAAAGCCGAAAATCCGCTGCGCACCCGCGACCTGCACCAGCGTCACTTCCCGCTTCTGGCCGGGCTCGAAGCGTACGGCGGTGCCCGCCGGGATGTTCAGCCGATAGCCTTTGGTGGCTTCCCGATCGAACTTCAGCGCCGGATTAACCTCGTAAAAGTGGTAGTGCGATCCGACCTGGATCGGCCTGTCGCCGTGGTTTTCGACAACCACGCTTTGGGTTTCTCGCCCGACGTTAAAGCTGATATTGCCCGGTTTGATCTGATATTCGCCTGGGATCATCACGCGCTCCTTAGACGATCGGGTTGTGGACGGTGACGAGCTTCGATCCGTCCGGAAAGGTGGCTTCTACCTGAATATCCGGGATCATCTCCGGCACGCCCTCCATCACCTGGTCGCGCGTCAGGACGTGGCGGCCCGCCTCCATCAGCGAGGCGACGGTTTCGCCATCGCGCGCGCCTTCCATGATGAAGGCGCTGATCAGCGCGACCGATTCCGGGTAATTGAGCTTTACCCCGCGCGCAAGGCGGCGCTCGGCAACCAGCGCGGCGGTGAACAGCAACAGCTTGTCTTTTTCTCTGGGGGTCAGTTCCATAACGTTTCTCTTATGTCTGCCAGATACGCGGCGAACAGGCGGTTTTGGTGGTGAGAAGCGGGCGAAGCGACTGCCAGACGTCGCGCATCACCCGCTGACAAATCAGGTTATCGTGGGAGAGAAAACGCACCGACAGCAGGTCATCAGTGAGCGTTGCACCTGCATAATTTTCCAGCGGTGCGAGGCGTTCACGCACCGCCTCGAGATGTTCTTCCTGGGCAGGGTAGAACAGCAGCGTGCCGAGCCACGGATGCCCGGCGACGGGCGCGAGATCGCCGCCGCTAAGGTGCTGACGCTCAATCAGGCGCGGCTCGTCATCTACCCACACCTCAAGACGGCTCTCCAGCGTGCCGTGGCTGAAGGTTTCGTTTATCACCGGGCGGCCCAGGCAGTACAGCTCCCACGCCAGCAGCGTGCTGGAGGCCTTCAGATGAAAAACGGAGCGCAGCGTGGCATTCGCGCCGGGAAAAATAATCGTGTCCTGCGGCAGCCACTCCAGGGTGGAATTTTCATCGAGATAAAAATGCTGATTCAGGCGAGCCTGTGGGCCGCTGCTGCGATAGAACTTGCTGGCGCCGGGCATGGTGATAAGCGCATGGCTTTTGGCGTCCAGCCGAATAGAAATGTCCAGCGTATCGCCGCCCACAATCCCGCCGGGCGGGTGCAGCAGGTAAAGGTGGCAGGTTTCCCCTTCGGGATAAAACGGACGCTGAACGGTAAGTGGCCCGACGTGATGCGCGGAATACAGGAGGGTTTTCTCAGGGGTGTGACAAAACTGCAGGGCAAGCGATGCCTGCCAGCCTTTATACGAATTATCAGTGACCTGAGCTGCTAACATGCTGCATCCATCTGCTCATCATCGGGGTCGTTTCAGTATGCCCTGGCGGAAATGAAGGCTGTCATATGAGTCGCTTATGGATAAAAAAACCGGCTCTTGTGAGCCGGTTTGCGGGACTACCGATAATCCTCCGCATCCACATCATACCCCGACGGCTCCCAGCGGATCGCCAGCAGCGAGGCCAGGCCGATAAACGGCGCCAGCGCAATCACCCAGAACACGGCGGTATCCAGCGAGGCGACCAGCAGCGGGAACAGGAACAGCGACAGCGTCGAGCTGCTGCGCATCAGCGTCTGGTTGAGACCCACGCCCACGCCGCGCAGGGACGTCGGGTAGCTCAATGACGCAAACGTCATGGTATGCGCGCCCGGGCCAAATCCCTGACCGAACAGGAACAGCGCCAGCATCGCGACGGCGAGCACGCCTTCAGAGGCACCTTCCGGTCGGCCTATCAGCGCCAGCCCGAGCAGTGCGGCAAGCTGGCAGGCATAGCCCGCAAGCGACATCCGCCACGCGCCGAAGCGCGGTACGTAGCGCACCGCCAGTAAACCGCCGACAAACGCAAACAGCAGGTTAAGCGCCAGAGATATCAGGATGGTGGTCAACATCGACTGCACGAAGAAGCTGGAGATGATCACTGGCAGACCAAACGCCACCGCGTTATAGGCGAACGAGGAGACGACGGACAGCAGCGTGGCGAGCGTGGTGCGCCGCAGATAGATGCCGCGGAACAGGTTGAGGTAGTTCGACCATTTTGCCTTGTTAACCACCGGCGCGGGCTGGTCAAGGGCATCCTGCGGCACGTGGGCATTGATGTTGTACGACTGCCGCAAAATGGATGCCGCCTCTTTCAGGTTGCCCTGATTCGCCGCCCAGACCGGAGACTCGCTCATGTAACGACTGCGAATGGCGATAATCACCAGCGCGGGCACCGCGCCAAAGCCGAGGATCAGGCGCTAGAGCCAGTCGCTGTGGCTTTCCGGCAGCACGGCGTAGAAGAACAGCACCAGCAGGTAGGAGACGCTGATGGCCGCATACCAGGTGGGGCACCACATCGCGACGCTGGACGCTTTGTTTCCCGGACCTTTCAGCCTGGCGAACTCGCTGAGAAACGCCATTGCCACGGGAAGGTCGATCCCCACGCCGAGCCCCATCACAAAGCGAGCGCCCGCCAGCACATATTCGTTCGGAGCGAGCGCACAGGCGATAGCGGCGACGACAAAGAAGACCATATCGGCCATAAACACGCGGTAGCGCCCGATTTTATCCGTGAGGTAACCGCCGAGCAGCGCCCCGACGATGGCGCCAAAGGTAATCGCCGATGCCACCATCCCCGTGCCAGCAGGGGTTAAATTGAATTCGCGGGTAATATCCTTGATGCCAAACGCCAGCGCGCCGAGATCGTACGCGTCGAGGAAAATGCCGCCCAGCGCGATACCGACCACGATACGGGCATTGGCCCGGCCCTGAGAACCGTCGTTAACCAGACGTGAAACGTCCGATGCGCTGCGCACCCACCTGATGTCGCCATCCGGGGCGCTTCCTGCCGTTGAAAGAGGGGTTGTATCTGTGATTTCTGCCATTTTTCTTATTGTGTGGTTGTGTTGTGTCTCTAACAGTTACCACAGGCAGAAGGTGACCAAAATCACATTTGGTTATAAGGCATAACGAACGCTTTATTTCGCGTCTTTCTTCTTACGCTTGAGCTTCGTCCAGATCTTGGTTTCCTGACGACGCCACAGGCGCTGAATATTGTCGTGATGGCGCAGCAGGATCAGGCAGGAGAGCATCGACACCGGGAAGGTGAACTGGGGTTTAAACCACCAGACGTAGAACGGGGCAATCAGCGCGCTGACGATAGCGCCCAGCGACGAGTAGCCGCTCAGAAGAATGGTGAGCAGCCAGGTTCCGGCCATTACGCCGGTGAGATCCCAGCCGATAGGTGCAATCGCACCGAAGGCCGTCGCAACGCCTTTTCCGCCTTTAAAACCAAAGAAAACGGGCCAGATATGGCCGACGCAGGCGGCGATGGCGATAAGACCGAGCCAGAACGGCGTGACGCCCAGCGCATACGCGCCCCAGACGGGCAGCATCCCTTTCAGAACATCAAAAATCAAAACCGCTACGGCTGCTCCCTTGCCGCCAATTCGTAGTACATTGGTCGCCCCCGGATTCCCGGAACCACTTTCGCGTGGGTCAGGCAACCCGGCGATGCGGCAGACCAGAATGGCGCTGGAGATTGAGCCGCAAAGGTAGGCGAGGATAATCATTCCAGGCGCGATTGCACTCATAACGCTGTTCCGTTTTGAAAATGTATCTGTATTCTCAGCATCTGTGGATAATACGCATAATTCGCCGGAAGTGGTATCCGGTTTAGCTAAAAAGCAGGCAGGTCGTGATGGATATTGTATTTATAGAGCAACTTTCGGTAATCACCACTATTGGTGTTTACGACTGGGAACAGACCATCGAGCAGAAGCTGGTGTTCGATATCGAAATGGGCTGGGATAACCGCGCGTCGGCAAAAAGCGATGACGTGAAGGACTGTCTGAGCTATGCCGACATCAGTGAAACGGTCATTAACCACGTGGAAGGGCAGCGTTTTGCGCTGGTGGAACGCGTGGCGGAAGAGGTGGCGGAGCTACTGCTGACCAAATTTAACGCCCCATGGGTACGCATCAAGTTAAGCAAACCGGGGGCGGTAGCGCGCGCTGCTAACGTAGGCGTGATTATTGAGCGTGGCAATAATCTGAAAGCAAAGATTTAACGTCATAATCGCTAAACCATTTTAGGTTATACCGGTCATAAAGCTGTATCTTTCACGGTTGTCCACGTGGGACACCGTTTTTTTATATCTTTTTAGGGGTTTATAGATGAGCGATATGCACTCGCTGCTGGTGGCGGCAATACTGGGTGTGGTCGAAGGATTGACGGAGTTTTTGCCGGTTTCCAGTACGGGCCATATGATTATCGTCGGCCATCTGCTGGGCTTTGAGGGCGATACCGCAAAGACGTTCGAAGTGGTGATTCAGCTGGGTTCGATTCTGGCGGTTGTGGTGATGTTCTGGCGTCGACTGTTTGGCCTGATCGGCATCCATTTCGGTCGCTTGCCGCAGCGTGAAGGGGAAGGCAAGGGTCGTCTGACGCTGATTCACATTCTGCTCGGGATGGTCCCGGCGGTCGTGCTGGGGCTGGTATTCCACGACACCATCAAATCGCTTTTTAACCCGATTAACGTGATGTATGCGCTGGTGGTCGGCGGTTTCCTGCTGATCGCAGCAGAAGTGCTGAAACCGAAAACCCCGCGTGCGGAAGGTCTGGATGATATGACCTACCGTCAGGCGTTTATCATTGGCTGCTTCCAGTGTCTGGCGCTGTGGCCGGGCTTCTCCCGTTCAGGAGCGACCATTTCCGGTGGCATGCTGATGGGCGTGAGCCGTTATGCCGCGTCGGAATTTTCATTCCTGCTGGCGGTGCCGATGATGATGGGCGCCACCGTACTCGACGTCTATAAGAGCTACCATTTCCTGACCGCAGGCGACATTCCGATGTTCGCCGTGGGCTTTATCACCGCCTTCATCGTGGCGCTGATTGCCATCAAAACCTTCCTGCAGCTGATCAAGCGTATCTCGTTCATTCCGTTCGCGATCTACCGCTTTATCGTTGCGGCTGCGGTATACGTGGTCTTCTTCTGATGACCAACGGCCCTCAGTCTTTTGGCTGAGGGCAACGCTTTTCCTTCCATGCCGCGACGGCTTCTGTCCTGCGTTTCGTCAACTCTTCCCGAATTTCCGGTCCTTTGAATCCTGCTTCAACAACATCTTTCGTGGGCACTGCTTTCGCGACTTCCCAGGCTTCGCGCAGCAACCGCCCCTGCGGATAATCGCAGGCCTCAAACCCGGTGCGGCCGCGCACGTCGGCTTCGCTGGTCAGGGCGATTTGCTCCACGCGCTGGGGCTTACGCCAGGCGTCGATGTTGTCGAACAGCTTAACGATGGTGGCCGGCTTCAGGATTGGGAAGGTATGGATGAGGTCGTGGAACTCTGCCACCAGTTTTGCCAGATCGCGGATCTCATTTGGCACGCGCAGACGCTGGCACAGCCCCTCGACCAGCTTCACCCCTGCCGGACCGTGCCCGTGGTGGCGAGGCCAGAATTCTTTTGGCGTTAAGCCTTTGCCGAGATCGTGGCACAGGGTGGAAAAGCGCACGTCCACGTCCGGGCTGAGCATCGCGGCCATGCTGAGCGTCATCAGGGTATGAATACCAGTATCAATTTCCGGGTGCCATTTCGCCGGGGCGGGGACGCCAAACAGCGCGTCGACTTCCGGGAACAGCACCTTCAGCGCGCCGCAGTCGCGCAGCACCTGGAAAAAGACCTGCGGGTTGCGGGTCGTGAGGGCGTTTTCCGTCTCTTTCCAGACGCGTTCTGGCGTCAGGTGTTCCAGCTCGCCCGCTTCGGTCATCGCGGACATTAGGGCCATGGTTTCATCCGCGATACGGAAACTGAGATGCGCATAACGCGCGGCGAAACGCGCCACGCGCAGCACGCGGAGCGGATCTTCAGAAAACGCCGGGGAAACGTGACGTAAAATACGGTCGCGCAGATCGTCCTGACCGCCGTAGGCATCAACGATCTGGCCGTGCTCGTCCTGCGCCAGGGCGTTGATGGTGAGATCGCGGCGCAGCAGATCCTGCTCCAGCGTGACGTCCGGGGCGGCGTAGCAGGTAAAGCCGGTATAGCCAGAGCCGGATTTACGTTCGGTACGCGCCAGGGCGTACTCTTCGCGGCTTTCAGGATGAAGAAAAACGGGAAAATCGCGGCCTACCTGCTGGTAGCCCGCGTCGAGCATCTCTTCGGGGGTGGCACCCACCACCACCCAGTCTTTATCTTTGACCGGCAGACCTAACAACGCATCACGTACTGCACCACCGACCAGATAACTCTTCACACTCACGCTCCCGTTTTCTCTTTTCGCAAGATAATACGTAAGTGTGGCAGAGAAGACGAGTTAGTTCATCCAGCGGTCTTTGCGCTTACGGCTTGGGATCAGCATTGGCAGCACCAGACCCAGCACCAGACCGACGCCCAGCACGCCGCCGCCATACATGAACCACTGCATGATGATGGTGCGCTGTTTGTCATCAAGCTGCAGGTTGGCGGCATTCACTTTCTTCTGCGCGACAATCAGCTCGTTTTTCAGCTTCTGGTTCTCTTCCTTCAAACCGTTTATCACACCATCGCTCTGGGCCACTTTCTGCTGCATTTCTGCCGTGCGCTGGTTCCAGGTGTTATCGATGTTGGTCAGCTTATCGGTCAGGGTTTTCACCTGGTTTTCCAGGTCCGGCACGCGGGTGCGCAGGCTTGGCACGTTGCTCAGCTCTTTCAGCGGGATCCAGGAGGTGCGGCCGGAGCTGTCGCGTACCTGGCCGTAGTTGGTGTCTGCATTGGTTTGTAACAGAACCACTTCCTCGCCGGCATTTACCGTGCCCACGAGGCGATAATTGTCCCCAGGGCCACTGCGTACCCAGGTGTTCAGTTCATCAGAAACGTAACGTTTCTCTTCAGCGTGGACCGCGGTTGCGGCGCTAAAAGCGAGTAAAGTAAGTCCAATCAGGCGTAATTTAAGCATATCAGTCGTTATTTTCATAAATAGTGGAACGATAGTAGTGGTATCAGTGTCGCTACGCAAAGGATTCGTCATCAATCGGAATCATCTGTGTCGTGATTTCCCCCACTTCAAACTTTTACGCCCGTCAAATTGCTCATTGCGTGGTAATTTGGCGCAAAATACTATGTACTGACAAACAAATGGCGAGGAAGTTCGCCTTCATCGACGCGTCTGTGACGCAGGCAAAAGTACAAGGCTATGGCACAAGAAATCGAATTAAAGTTTATCGTCGAAAAAGACAGCGTTGACGCGCTCCGTCAGCATCTGCACACGCTTTCCGGCGAACACCATGAACCGGTACAACTGCTTAATATCTATTACGAAACGCCGGATAACTGGCTGCGTCGTCACGATATGGGCCTGCGCATTCGCGGCGCGAGCGGGCGCTACGAGATGACGATGAAAATTGCCGGTCGTGTGGTGGGCGGTTTGCACCAGCGCCCGGAATACAATATCGACATCAGTAAGCCAGAACTTGAGCTAGAACGTTTTCCGGCTGAGGTCTGGCCGGAAGGCAAACTCCCTGAAACCTTATCCGCAGAAGTGCAGCCGCTGTTCAGCACCGATTTCTGGCGCGAAAAATGGCTGGTGACGGAAGGTAAAAGCCGCATCGAAATCGCCCTCGATCTGGGCGATGTGAAGGCGGGGGAATTCCAGGAACCGATTTGCGAACTGGAGCTTGAACTGCTGGAAGGTGATGCCAACGACGTGCTGAAGCTGGCGCGCAGGCTGGTGAACCAGTCTGGACTGCGTCAGGGAAGCCTGAGCAAAGCCGCGCGCGGCTACCACCTGGCGGCGGGGAATGCGCCGCGCGTGCTGAAAGAGACGACCATTTTGCGCGTGGCGCCGAAAGCCAGCGTTGAACAGGGTCTGGAAGCCGCGCTGGAGCTGGCGCTTTCCCAGTGGCAGTACCACGAAGAGCTGTGGGTGCGTAATGTGAAAAACGCGAAATCCCACGTGCTGGCGGCCATTGCCCTGGTGCGTCATACCCTTGCGCTGTTCGGCGGTGTCGTTCCTCGCAAAGCGAGTGCTCACTTACGCGATCTGCTGACGCAAACCGAAGCGCTGATGCTCTCCGACGTATCCGCGCAAACGGCGATCTACAGCCCGCAAGCCGCCGCGGCAAAACTGGCGCTGACCGAGTTTCTGGTGACGCGCGGCTGGCGCGCCTTCCTGGATGCGAAAGCAGAGGCCAAAATCGCGGAAAACTTCAAACGTTTCGCGGATATTCATCTTTCCCGCCATGCCGCCGAACTGAAGAGCACCTTTGCCTATCCGCTCGGCGATAAGTATGGCGATCAGCTTCCCCGTCTTTCGCGCAACATCGACAGCATGCTGCTCCTTTCCGGTGCCTACGACGGGCCACAGGCGCAGGCGTGGCTGGAAAACTGGCAGGGGCTGAAGCATGCCATCGAAACCCGCCAGCATATTGAGATTGAGCATTTCCGTAACGAGGCCATTTCGCAGGAGCCGTTCTGGCTGCACAGCGGAAAACGTTAACTCTGGCAAGGAACCCCAATAATGCCGCTTTCTTCGCAATTACAGCAGCAGTGGCAGACCGTTTGCGAACGTCTGCCCGAGTCATTACCGGCGTCATCGTTAAGCGAGCAGGCGAAAAGCGTGCTCGCCTTCAGTGATTTTGTGCAGGAAAGCATCACCGCCTACCCGGACTGGCTGGCTGAGCTTGAAAACGCACCGCCCCAGGCGGACGAGTGGCGGCACTATGCCGGCTGGCTGCAGGCCGCACTCGAAGACGTAGCGGATGAGGCGACGCTGATGCGCGTCCTGCGTCAGTTCCGCCGTCGGGTGATGGTGCGTATTGCCTGGGCTCAGGCGCTGGAGCGGGTAAGCGAAGAGAGCACGCTGCAGCAGCTAAGCGAGCTGGCGCAAACGCTGATTGTCGCCGCGCGCGACTGGCTCTACGCCGCCTGCTGTAAAGAGTGGGGCACGCCGTGCAGCGAGGAAGGGGTTCCTCAGCCGCTGTTGATTCTGGGGATGGGCAAGCTGGGCGGCTGCGAGCTGAACTTCTCCTCCGATATCGACCTGATTTTTGCCTGGCCCGAGAACGGCTCCACGCGCGGCGGCCGTCGCGAGCTGGACAACGCCCAGTTCTTTACCCGCCTCGGTCAGCGTCTGATTAAGGCGCTGGATCAGCCCACGCAGGACGGTTTTGTTTACCGCGTGGACATGCGCCTGCGTCCGTTTGGCGACAGCGGCCCGCTGGTGCTGAGCTTTGCCGCGCTGGAAGATTATTACCAGGAGCAGGGGCGCGACTGGGAACGCTACGCGATGGTCAAAGCGCGGATCATGGGCGACAGCGACGACGTCTACGCCAACGAGCTGCGCGCCATGCTGCGCCCGTTCGTGTTCCGTCGCTATATCGACTTCAGCGTCATCCAGTCCCTGCGCAATATGAAAGGGATGATCGCCCGTGAGGTGCGCCGTCGTGGGCTGAAGGACAACATCAAGCTCGGCGCGGGCGGCATTCGCGAAATCGAATTTATCGTTCAGGTCTTCCAGCTGATTCGCGGCGGGCGTGAGCCGTCGTTACAGTCCCGCTCGCTGCTGCCGACGCTGAGCGCCATCGAGCAGCTGCACCTTTTGCCGGAAGGCGACGCGCAAACGCTGCGAGACGCCTACCTCTTCCTGCGTCGTCTGGAAAACCTGCTGCAAAGCATCAACGACGAACAGACCCAGACCCTGCCGGGGGATGACCTTAACCGGGCGCGTCTGGCCTGGGGGATGCGCGTGGACGACTGGTCAACGCTGACCGAACGGCTCGATGCCCATATGGCAGGCGTGCGCCGCATCTTTAACGACCTGATTGGTGATGACGAAAGTGAATCCCAGGACGATGCCCTTTCCGAGCACTGGCGCGAGCTGTGGCAAGATGCGCTCCAGGAAGATGACACCACGCCGGTGCTGACGCACTTAACCGACGACGCGCGCCATCGCGTGGTGGCGCTGATCGCCGATTTCCGTCTTGAGCTGAACAAGCGCGCCATCGGCCCGCGCGGCCGTCAGGTGCTGGATCACCTGATGCCGCACCTGCTGAGCGAGGTCTGCTCGCGAGCAGACGCGCCGGTGCCGCTGTCGCGCATGATGCCGCTGCTGAGCGGGATCGTCACGCGTACCACCTACCTGGAGCTCCTGAGCGAGTTTCCGGGGGCGCTCAAGCATCTGATTTCCCTCTGTGCCGCCTCGCCGATGGTGGCCAACAAGCTGGCACGTTACCCGCTGCTGCTGGATGAGCTGCTCGACCCGAACACCCTGTATCAACCCACGGCGACGGATGCCTACCGCGACGAGCTGCGCCAGTACCTGCTGCGCGTGCCGGAAGAAGATGAAGAGCAGCAGCTGGAGGCGCAGCGGCAGTTTAAGCAGGCCCAGATGCTGCGCGTGGCGGCGGCGGACATCGCCGGAACGCTGCCGGTGATGAAAGTGAGCGATCACTTAACCTGGCTCGCGGAGGCGATCATCGACGCGGTAGTTCAGCAGGCGTGGGTGCAGATGGTGGCGCGCTACGGCCAGCCGAAACACCTTGCTGACCGTGAGGGGCGAGGGTTTGCCGTGGTGGGTTACGGCAAGCTCGGCGGCTGGGAGCTGGGATACAGCTCCGATCTGGATTTAATCTTCCTGCACGACTGCCCGGTTGACGTGATGACCGACGGCGAGCGTGAGATTGACGGGCGCCAGTTCTATCTGCGTCTGGCCCAGCGCATTATGCACCTGTTCAGTACCCGCACCTCGTCGGGTATTTTGTACGAGGTGGATGCCCGCCTGCGTCCGTCCGGCGCGGCGGGCATGCTGGTGACCTCAACGGAATCCTTCGCCGATTACCAGAAGAACGAAGCCTGGACGTGGGAACATCAGGCGCTGGTGCGCGCCCGCGTGGTATATGGCGATCCGCAGTTAAAAATGCAGTTTGATGCCGTTCGCAAGGACGTCATGACGACGGTACGTGAGGGTGCCACGCTGCAAACGGAAGTGCGCGAGATGCGCGAGAAAATGCGCGCGCACCTGGGTAATAAACACCGCGATCGCTTTGATATCAAAGCCGACGAGGGCGGGATCACCGATATTGAGTTCATTACTCAGTATCTGGTGCTGCTCCACGCCCACGACAAGCCGAAGCTGACCCGCTGGTCGGATAACGTGCGCATTCTGGAACTGCTGGCGCAGAACGACATCATGGACGAGCAGGAGGCGCAGGCCTTAACCCGCGCCTACACGACGCTGCGCGATGAGCTTCATCATCTGGCGCTGCAGGAACAACCGGGTCATGTCGCGCAGGACTGTTTCTCAGGTGAACGCGCACAGGTCACGGCAAGCTGGCAGAAATGGCTGGTGGAGCCGTGCGTAACAAAACAAGTGTGATATTATCGCGCGCAAATTGTGAATCTTTCTGGAGTCAGGAATGAAAGTAACACTGCCAGAGTTTGAACGTGCTGGGGTTATGGTTGTTGGGGATGTGATGCTGGATCGTTACTGGTATGGCCCGACCAGCCGCATCTCCCCGGAAGCACCGGTGCCGGTGGTTAAGGTCGATACCATTGAAGAGCGTCCCGGCGGCGCGGCAAACGTGGCGATGAACATTGCCTCTCTGGGCGCGCACTCGCGTCTGGTGGGCCTGACCGGTATCGACGATGCGGCGCGCGCGCTGAGCAAGTCGCTGGCGGACGTGAACGTGAAGTGCGACTTCGTTTCTGTTCCGACCCACCCGACCATCACCAAGCTGCGCGTGCTGTCACGCAACCAGCAGCTGATCCGCCTCGACTTTGAAGAAGGGTTCGAAGGCGTTGATCCCGAGCCGCTGCACGAGCGCATTAACCAGGCGCTGGGCAATATCGGCGCGCTGGTGCTGTCCGACTACGCGAAAGGCGCGCTGGCGAGCGTGCAGACGATGATCCAGCTGGCGCGTAAAGCCAGCGTTCCCGTGCTGATCGACCCGAAAGGCACCGACTTTGAGCGCTATCGCGGCGCGACGCTGCTGACGCCAAACCTCTCCGAGTTTGAAGCGGTGGCGGGCAAGTGCAAAACCGAGGAAGAGCTGGTTGAGCGCGGCATGAAGATCATTGCTGACTTTGAGCTCTCAGCGCTGCTGGTGACCCGCTCCGAGCAGGGGATGACGCTGCTGCAGCCGGGCAAGGCGCCGCTGCATATGCCAACCCAGGCGCAGGAAGTGTACGACGTGACCGGTGCCGGTGATACGGTGATCGGCGTGCTGGCGGCGACGCTGGCCGCAGGAAACTCCCTGGAAGAGGCGTGCTACTTCGCTAACGCCGCGGCGGGCGTGGTGGTCGGTAAACTCGGTACCTCAACCGTTTCCCCAATCGAGCTGGAAAACGCGGTGCGCGGCCGTGCGGACACCGGTTTTGGCGTCATGACCGAAGACGAGCTCAAGGTGGCCGTCGCCGCCGCGCGCAAGCGCGGTGAGAAAGTGGTGATGACCAACGGCGTGTTTGACATCCTGCACGCGGGCCACGTCTCCTATCTGGCGAATGCGCGCAAGCTGGGCGATCGCCTGATTGTGGCGGTGAACAGCGATGCGTCGACGAAACGCCTGAAGGGTGAAACGCGTCCGGTGAACCCGCTTGAGCAGCGGATGATCGTACTCGGCGCGCTGGAAGCCGTGGACTGGGTAGTGTCGTTTGAAGAAGACACACCGCAGCGTCTGATTGCCGGTATTCTGCCGGATCTGCTGGTAAAAGGCGGGGATTACAAGCCGGAGCAAATCGCGGGTAGCGAAGAGGTCTGGGCCAACGGCGGCGAGGTGATGGTGCTCAACTTTGAGGACGGGTGTTCCACCACCAACATCATCAAGAAGATCCAGAAAGACAGTCAGTAAAAAAACGGGCCAGTTGGCCCGTTTATTTATGTCGGGTGGCGGCTGCGCCTTACCCGACCTACGCATTCATGTAGGCCCGGTAAGGCGTAGCCGCCACCGGGCACAACAGGCCGCACTTACTCCTGCTCATCCACCGGAGGAATAGCCGGTGCCGGCTTCACTTCTTCCGGCGCATTGCGGTTTTCCAGCTCGGTCAGACGCTGTTCCAGCAGCGCCAGCTTCTCGCGGGTGCGCAGCAGAACTTGGGTCTGCACGTCAAATTCTTCACGGCTGACGAGATCAAGGCGAACCAACTGCGCCTGCAGCGTCTGGCGGATTTTTTTCTCAACGTCATCACCAAATTCACGAATGCCTTTCGGCATAGATTCATGAACCTGACGCGCAATTTGCTCAATTTTCTTTGGGTCAATCATTGTCGTTTCCCTTGATGAAAAGGTGTTAGTGCCTATTGTAGCGTGCCTGCCTCAGGTTAAACAAAATTGTTTGATGCTTATGCATTGCCCAGGGTAATCAATAGCGTTATAGTTATCTCGCTTATTCTCAGGGCGGGGCGAAATTCCCCACCGGCGGTAAATCAGCATGACGCTGAAAGCCCGCGAGCGCTTTGGGTGAATTCTCAAAGGTCAGCAGATCCGGTGTAATTCCGGGGCCGACGGTTAGAGTCCGGATGGGAGAGAGTAACGATCCAGTCGGGCATGGGCCCGCTCACGTTATTTTTTTGCCGCTTATACGGCGCTCCTAAGACTGCCCTGATTCTGGTAACCATAATGTTAATGAGGTTTTTTTACCATGAATCAGACGCTACTTTCCTCTTTTGGCACTTCAACTCAACGTGTTGAACATGCACTGGACGCACTGCGCGAAGGCCGCGGTGTGATGGTGCTTGACGATGAAAACCGTGAAAACGAAGGCGATATGATTTTCGCCGCCGAAAACATGACCGTTGAACAGATGGCGCTGACCATCCGTCACGGCAGCGGCATCGTATGCCTGTGTATTACCGAAGATCGTCGTAAGCAGCTCGAGCTGCCGATGATGGTCGAAAACAACACCAGCGCCTTTGGTACCGGTTTTACCGTGACCATTGAAGCGGCGCATGGCGTGACCACCGGTGTGTCTGCGGCTGACCGTCTGACCACCGTACGTGCCGCCATTGCTGACGGTGCGAAGCCATCCGATCTGCATCGTCCAGGCCACGTCTTCCCACTGCGCGCGCAGGCGGGCGGTGTCCTGACCCGCGGCGGTCACACCGAAGCGACCATCGACCTGGTGACGCTGGCGGGCTTCAAACCTGCGGGCGTGCTGTGTGAACTGACCAACGATGACGGCACCATGGCGCGCGCGCCGGAGTGCATCACCTTTGCCCGTCTGCACAACATGCCGGTGGTCACGATTGAAGATCTGGTGGAGTATCGCCAGGCGCACGAGCGCAAAGCCAGCTGATAATAAAAACGCCGGGATGTCCCGGCGTTTTTTTACCCGATTCCTGCGGTCTGCAGCAGAACCAGACTTAACCCCATCACAGACATCCCGCACAGCACGCCATAGCTGGGGTTGTTATTGGGGTCGATCTCTTTTGCCAGCGGCATCAACTCATCTACCGAAAGCGCAACCATAATCCCGGCGACAGCTGCCATGATAGCCGCCATCACAACCGGGGAGACCAGGCTGCCCAGGATCAGCCAGGCTAGCACGCCGCCGAGAATTTCCGCCATGCCTGATATTCCTGCCCAGAACACGGCGGTGCGCTTTGAGCCGGTGGCGGCATAAACCGGCCCGGCGACGGCCAGTCCTTCAGGAATATTGTGCAAGGCGACCGCCAGCGCGATGCCAAAGCCCATTTCCAGATTGCTGCTCGCCGTCACGTAGGTGGCGACCCCTTCCGGGAAGTTATGCAGGCTGATGCCGAGCGTCAGCAGGATGGCGGTACGCTTGATATTACGCGGCAGGGGGGTAACGTTTTTCTGCATTAGATCCTGCGGATGTGCATGAGGCAGCATGCGGTCGAGGGCAAAGTAGCCCAGCAACCCCAGTACAAACATGCCGTAGCCCAGAATGGGCGACATGCCCCTGGTACCCAGTGCTGCAGGGAGCATCTCCATTAACGAGATGAGCAGCATAATCCCGGCAGCAAAGCCCAGCGAGAAGGCCAGCACGCGGTTAGATGGTTTTTGTCCGAGCACGCCGAGGATCGCGCCAATAAAGGTGGCAGCACCCGCCAGTATTGTCAGAATTAAAGGTACTGACATTCATCCCTCCTTACGCTGTTCCTGATATTCAAATTTCCTGATGATGATCTTCATGCTTATCTGCGTTTATCTGCACGTGATTGCGCGTAATGTAGCATCATCAAATTGCCAATATCTCTAAGGATATCACCATGACTTCTTCACGTATGCCAGCACTGTTTTTAGGCCACGGTAGCCCAATGAACGTTCTGGAAGATAACGTCTATACCCGCGCCTGGCGTCATTTGGGTGAGACGTTACCGCGTCCGAAGGCGATAGTGGTGGTATCTGCACACTGGTTTACCCGTGGTACGGGCGTCACCGCGATGGAAGCACCAAAGACCATCCATGATTTCGGCGGCTTCCCGCAGGCGCTGTACGATACGCATTATCCTGCGCCGGGTTCGCCTGAACTGGCACAACAGCTGGTTGATTTACTGGCTCCCGTTCCGGTTACGCTGGATAAAGAAGCCTGGGGCTTTGACCACGGATCCTGGGGCGTGCTGATTAAGATGTATCCGGATGCCGATATCCCAATGGTACAGTTGAGCATCGACAGCACCAAACCTGCCGCCTGGCATCTGGAAATGGGCCGCAAGCTGGCAACCCTGCGTGATGAAGGCATCATGCTGGTGGCAAGCGGCAACGTGGTGCATAACCTGCGTACGGCGCGCTGGCACGGCGAAAACACGCCATATCCATGGGCGACCGCTTTTAATGACTACGTTAAAGCGAACCTGACGTGGCAGGGGCCGGCTGAGGCGCATCCGCTGGTGAACTATCTGGATCATGAGGGCGGTTCGCTCTCTAACCCGACCCCGGAGCACTTCCTGCCGCTGCTGTATGTGCTTGGCGCGTGGGATGGCCAGGAACCGATTACGATCCCGATTGATGGCATTGAGATGGGGAGTTTAAGTATGCTGTCGGTGCAGATTGGGTAAAAACATGCCGGGTGGCGGCTTCGCCTTACCCGGCCTACATGTCGCGCGTAGGCCCGGTAAGCGTAGCGCCACCGGGCAAGCCTTACTCAGTAAAAATATGCGGATAGAACCGCGACAGATCCTGCGTGATCAGCGCGCGATCTTCGCGAATGCCAATCCCGGCCGGTTGATCGTTGATGAGCCAGCTGCCAATCAGCGTATAGCTGTCGCCAAACTTCGGCAGTGGATAGAACTCCTGGACGATCATCCCTTCTTCGCCGTACGGCCCTTCAACCGCTTCCAGCGTTTTACCGTTTTCGATAATCGACACGTTCGCCCCTTCGCGGGAGAAGATCGGCTTAACGACGTATTTCTCCATCTGCGGGTAATTATCTTCCGCAAAGTACGCAGGCAGCAGGTTCGGGTGATTCGGGAACATCTCCCACAGCATCGGCAGCAGGGCTTTGTTGGAGATAATGCTCTTCCAGGCCGGTTCCAGCCAGCGCACGCCAGCATCTTCCAGCTTGGTGGAGAACATCTCGCGCAGCATGTACTCCCACGGGTAGAGCTTGAACAGGTTGCTGATCACCTGATCCTGCATGTCCGTGAACTGACCTTTTTCTCCCAGGCCGATATCTTCGATATAGAGGAACTCTGTCGCCACTTCCGCTTCTGCTGCGCAATCCTGCAGATACTGAACCGTTCCACGGTCTTCTTCCGTGTCGCGGCAGCAGGCGAGATGCAGCAGGTTGAAGCCAAACTGCTCGCGCAGCTCGGCGAAGCGCTCGATCAGCTTTTCCTGCAGGCTGTTGAACTGGTCGCTGCCTTCCGGCAGGTTCCCGGCACTCACCTGATCTTCCAGCCAGATCCACTGGAAGAACGCGGCTTCGTACAGCGAGGTTGGGGTATCCGCATTGTTCTCAAGCAGCTTAGGTTCGCCCACGCCATCCCATGCCAGATCGAGACGAGAGTAAAGCGACGGCTGGCTGGTTTTCCATGATTGATGAACAAAACTCCAGGTGTGTTTCGGGATGCGGAATTTGGTCATCAGCTCATCGCTGCCGATAACCTTCTCGACAACCTTCAGGCACATCTGGTGCAGCTCAGCGGTGACCTCTTCCAGCTTTTCGACCTGGGCAAGCGTGAGCTTATAGTAAGCATCTTCACACCAGTACGGTTCGCCGTACATGGTGTGAAAGTTAAAACCGTACTCTGTCGCTTTTTCGCGCCAGTCCGGGCGCTCAACAATACTGACTCGTTCCATGATCAGCCGCCCATTGAGCGAGTAGAGGTACCGGTCGCGCTACGCTGCATGGTGGTCTGTTTCGCCACAGACTCACCAAAGCCGCCACGGGTGATGGTGCTGGTGGTCGCTGGCTTAGGCGCCATCGCCGTTTTAGGCACGGTCATGGTACGGCCAGGCGTTGCTGCACCGTAGTTTTTACCTGTGGCGTCGGTGTATTTACCGTATGCCGGGCTGTTTGGGTTTTTGGAGCTAAACAGCGGCTGCTGCTGGTAGCCCGCGCCGCCGCTCATCATGCGGCCCATCATGTAGCCCGCCATCAGCGGCATCCAGAAGCTGCCGCTGGACTGCGCCTGCGCCTGGTTTTCCGGCGCCATGCCTGCCTGAGCAGGAGCCTGCTGGCACTGGCCTTCGCCGAATTCCGCCACGCAGTCTTCGCGCGAAGCATATTTCGGTGCGGTGCGTTCCGCTTCTTTCAGCGCGCTGTTATACGCCGTCGTACATTCTGCGGCTTTACCGGTTGCGGCCGAGCAGTCATCCGCGTTTTGATACATCGAGACCGTTTCGTCGCTTTGCTCACAGCCTGCCAGCATAAAGACGGCGGTGACCGCCAGTGCAACAGGGGTGAGGTGACGTGCGTTCCAGCTCTTGCGGAACGATGCGTGATTAATCGTTTTTGTCCGTTTCATCTTTGTCTTCCAGGACCCAGTGGTAATAACGCTCAGGATAGAGGATGAGTGGTTGAAAATGAAGCGAAGAGGGGCGGAATCAGGGGGATCTTTACGTTGGCTTACGTTCGGATGTGATTTTGCGCCGGGTGGCGCTGCGCTTACCCGGCCTACGATTCAGTAGGCCCGATAAGCGAAGCGCCATCGGGCAATGCTTAGTTACGGAACGGATTATTGCCCTTGCTGGCAGGCGCGGTGGTGCGCGCGGCAGCGGGCTGTGCAGCAGGGGTGTTGCTGTCACCGTTGAAGTTATCCACCGCGGCAACCTGCTGCGGGTTCTCCGGTGCAACGCTTTCCGGTGAAGTCGAAACCGGTTTGCCCAGCGCGCTGTTCAGCGACTGCAGATCCTGCTCGTTCAGCGTACCCAGAGCCTGCTTAATGTTCAGCTGGTTAATCAGGTACTGGTAACGTGCGCTGGAGAGCTGCTGCTTCGCGTTGTACAGCGTGGTGGTTGCGTCCAGCACGTCAACGATAGTACGTGTACCGACCGAGTAACCCGCTTCCATCGCGTCAAGAGAGCTCTGTGCAGACACAACGGCCTGTTTGTAAGCGTTGATGCTGCTGATCGAGGCGTTCACGTTGTTGAAGGAAGAACGCACGGTCTGTACCACGTTACGGTGTGCACTTTCCAGCTGCTCGCTTGCGCCAACAAAGTTGTACTGCGCCTGTTTCACCTGGGAGTTCACCATGCCGCCCTGGTACAGCGGCAGGGAGAAGCTCAGGCCCACTTTATTCTGACCCTGGTTGCTGTCGTCATACTGGGCTGAGTTGGTTTTAGAACCGCTATAGGTCGTATCAGAGACACCGGTAGAGGCGCTCAGGCTCAGGGTTGGCAGATGGCCGTCCTGCGCCTGACGAATTTGCTCGCGGGCCAGATCCTGGCTCAGACGCGCCTGCAATAACGCCAGGTTGCGGTTTTCCGCTTCTTTCAGCAGGGCGTTAACGGCCTGCGGCTTATCGGTTTTGAAGCTGTCCACGTTCAGGGAGGCCAGCTCAGGGTAGTAGTTACCCGTCACCTGACGAAGTGATTCCAGCGCGTTATCAAGGTTGTTACGCGCGGTGACTTCGTTGGCCAGTACGCTGTCGTACTGTGAACGGGCGTTCTGCACGTCGGTGATCGCCACCAGACCCACGTTGAAGCGCTGGGTGGTTTGATCCAACTGACGGTAAATCGCCTGTTTCTGCGCTTCGGTGTAGGAGAGCGAGTCAATCGCGCTCAGCACGTTGAAGTACGCGGTGGCGGTATTGAGGATCAGCGTCTGCTGATCGGTCTGATACGTCACGTCCTGAATACCCGCGCTCTTTTCCTGCAGGGTCAGGGCGCGCCATTTGGACATGTCAAACAGCGTCTGGGTTAACTGCAGTGATGCGCTGGTGGCATTGGAGTTAACGCCGTTAGCGTCGCGGAAACCGTTGCTGTAGGTATAATCTGCACCTAAACCTAACTGCGGCAGCAGCGGGCTACGCGCTTCGTTAATCTTTTCAAACGCAGCATCACGATCGGCCGCTGATTTACGTAAATCAGGGTTGCCCAGACGTGCCTGCTGGTAGACCTGTAACAGGTTTTCCGCCTGGCTCATTGCACTGAAGCCCGTCAGGCTCAGGCCGATAAGGATGGGGAGCAATTTCTTCATTTGCATTCCTTGTTGTGAAGCAGTATTAGCGCTGATCTAATTAAAAATAATTGCCGATTCTAACAGAATCATCCACACCAAAAGGTTGGCGTTACGTGCCATCTGGCGGTAATTTGCACCAATCTATCATATAGCCTTACAAACGGCAGCCAAACAGCCTTGAAATTCATCATTTCATCACCATTGCTACCAGGACATGATTTATGCAAAAAACAGAGAAGTTGCCCGTCACATTCGCCAAAAACGATGTAGAAATTATTGCACGAGAAACGCTTTATAGCGGTTTTTTTTCAATGGATCTTTACCGTTTCAGGCATCGCCTGTTTAACGGCGAGATGAGCGGCGAAATCAAACGCGAAATTTTTGAGCGCGGGCATGCTGCAGTCTTGCTACCCTTTGACCCAGTGCTCGATGAAGTGGTGCTGGTTGAGCAGATCCGCATCGCCGCTTATGACGTCAGCGAAAGCCCGTGGCTGCTGGAGATGGTGGCCGGGATGATTGAAGAGGGCGAATCGGTCGAGGACGTTGCCCGGCGCGAAGCGCTGGAAGAGGCGGGTCTGGTTGTCGGGAGAACAAAACCCGTGCTCAGCTATTTGGCAAGCCCGGGTGGCACAAGTGAACGCTTATCCATTATGGTGGGCGAAGTGGACGCCACGACCGCAGAAGGGATCCACGGTCTGGCAGATGAAAACGAAGATATTCGGGTTCATGTGGTGAGCCGGGAACAGGCTTACCAGTGGGTAGAAGAGGGGAAAATCGACAACGCAGCGTCTGTCATCGCCCTGCAATGGCTACAACTGCATTATCAGACATTACGAAACGAGTGGAAAAAATGAAGCGCTATACGCCTGACTTCCCAGAAATGATGCGCCTGTGCGAAACCAATTTTGCACAGCTGCGCCGTCTGCTGCCGAGAAACGACGCACCCGGCGAAACGGTAAGCTATCAGGTGAGCAACGCGCAGTATCGGTTAACGATAACAGAATCAACGCGCTACACTACGCTGGTGGAGATTGAGCAAACGGCCCCCAGCATTAGCTACTGGAGCCTGCCGTCGATGACGGTGCGCCTCTATCACGACGCGATGGTCGCTGAAGTGTGTTCGAGCCAGCAGATCTTTCGCTTCAAAGCGCGGTATGATTACCCGAATAAAAAGTTGCATCAACGCGACGAAAAGCATCAAATTAACCAGTTTTTAGCCGACTGGCTAAGATATTGTTTAGCACATGGAGCAATGGCGATTCCGGTTTGTTAGCGTCATAAACCTACCTAAGGACACCATTTGGAAAGCCTGTTGAACCTGACTGTTGCTGGTGGGGCGCCAGTCAGGATATTACAAATCACCGATACCCACCTGTTTGCCGAAAAGCATGAAACTCTGCTGGGCGTGAATACCTGGGAGAGCTATCAGGCTGTACTCAACGCGATTCACGCCGAAAATCGCGCCTGCGATCTGATTGTCGCAACGGGCGATCTGGCGCAGGATCAGTCCTCCGCGGCCTACCAGCATTTTGCTGAAGGCATCGCGAGCTTCAGCGTGCCTTGCGTATGGCTGCCCGGCAACCATGATTTCCAGCCTGCCATGTACAGTTCGCTCCTGGAGTCGGGGATCTCCCCGGCGAAGTGCGTTTTTGCAGGGGACCACTGGCAAATTTTACTGCTCGACAGCCAGGTCTTTGGCGTCCCGCACGGTGAGTTAAGCGAGTTTCAGCTTGACTGGCTCGAAACCAAACTGGCTGCCGAACCGGCACGCAATACGCTGCTGCTGCTTCATCATCATCCGCTACCCGCGGGCTGCAGCTGGCTCGATCAACACAGCCTGCGTAACTCAGCGGCGCTGGACAGCGTGCTGGTGAACTTCCCTCGCGTGAAAAATCTGCTGTGCGGACACATTCATCAGGAACAGGATCTCGACTGGAATGGCCGTCGAATGCTCGCCACGCCGTCCACTTGCGTGCAGTTTAAGCCGCATTGCGCTAACTTCACCCTGGACACCATCGCACCAGGCTGGCGCTGGCTGGAACTGCATGCCGATGGCAACCTGACGACAGAAGTGTGCCGTTTGTCAGGCGCAAAATTCCGTCCCGATACCGCTTCCGAAGGCTATTGATGTCTACGCTTCTCTATCTTCACGGTTTCAACAGCTCGCCGCGCTCCGCGAAAGCGACGCAGTTTCGCCACTGGCTGAGCGAGCATCACCCGCACGTTGAGATGATCGTCCCGCAGCTGCCGCCATACCCGGCGGACGCGGCGGAGATGCTGGAATCGATCGTCCTGGAACACGGTGGCGAATACTTTGGCGTGGTCGGTTCATCGCTGGGAGGATATTACGCCACCTGGCTGTCACAATGCTTTATGCTGCCCGCAGTGGTGGTTAACCCGGCGGTACGGCCATTTGAGCTGCTGAGGGACTTTCTTGGCGAAAACGAGAACCCCTACACCGGCCAACAATATGTGCTAGAGTCACGCCATATTTACGATCTCAAAGTTATGCAGGTCGACCCGCTTGAAGCGCCGGATCTCATCTGGCTGCTGCAGCAGACGGGTGATGAAGTGCTGGATTACCGCCAGGCAGTGGCGTATTACGCATCCTGCCGCCAGACTATAGAAGAGGGCGGAAACCATGCTTTCACGGGCTTTGAGGATCATTTCACCCAGATTGTCGATTTTCTTGGACTGCACAGCCACTGACAATCAATGCGAATTGCTAGCTTAAATCATGACGCAAACCTATAACGCTGATGCCATTGAGGTACTCACCGGGCTTGAGCCGGTTCGCCGCCGCCCGGGGATGTACACCGATACGACGCGCCCAAACCACCTGGGCCAGGAAGTTATTGATAACAGTGTGGACGAAGCGCTGGCAGGCCATGCCAAACGCGTTGACGTTATCCTGCACGCCGATCAGTCGCTGGAAGTTATTGACGACGGGCGCGGCATGCCGGTGGATATCCACCCGGAAGAGGGCGTGCCTGCCGTTGAGCTGATCCTCTGCCGTCTGCATGCGGGCGGTAAGTTCTCCAACAAGAACTACCAGTTCTCCGGCGGCCTGCACGGCGTGGGTATTTCCGTGGTGAATGCCCTGTCCAAACGCGTGGAAGTGAACGTTCGTCGCGATGGTCAGGTCTATAACATCGCCTTTGAAAACGGCGATAAAGTGCAGGATCTGCAGGTTGTCGGTACGTGCGGCAAACGCAATACCGGCACCAGCGTCCACTTCTGGCCTGACGAAAGCTTCTTCGACAGCCCGCGTTTTTCTGTTTCTCGCCTGACGCACCTGCTGAAAGCCAAAGCGGTGCTGTGCCCGGGCGTGGAAATCACCTTTACAGACCACGTTAACAACACCGCGCAAACCTGGTGCTACGCCGACGGTCTGAACGACTACCTGTGCGAAGCGGTTAACGGCCTGCCGACGCTGCCGGAAAAACCGTTCGTCGGCAATTTCACCGGCGATACCGAGGCGGTAGACTGGGCGCTGCTGTGGCTGCCGGAAGGCGGCGAGCTGCTGACCGAAAGCTACGTTAACCTGATCCCCACCATGCTCGGCGGTACGCACGTCAACGGCCTGCGTCAGGGGCTGCTGGACGCGATGCGCGAATTCTGCGAATACCGCAATATCCTGCCGCGCGGCGTGAAGCTGTCGGCGGAAGATATCTGGGATCGCTGCGCCTACGTCCTCTCCGTGAAGATGCAGGATCCGCAGTTTGCCGGTCAGACCAAAGAGCGCCTGTCATCACGTCAGTGCGCGGCGTTCGTTTCCGGCGTGGTGAAAGATGCATTTACCCTGTGGCTGAACCAGAACGTTCAGGCAGCCGAAATGCTGGCTGAAATGGCGATCTCCAGCGCCCAGCGTCGTCTGCGTGCCGCGAAGAAAGTGGTGCGTAAAAAGCTTACCAGCGGCCCCGCGCTGCCGGGCAAGCTGGCGGACTGTACTGCACAGGATCTCAACCGTACCGAACTGTTCCTCGTGGAAGGGGACTCGGCGGGTGGATCGGCCAAGCAGGCGCGCGATCGTGAATATCAGGCGATCATGCCGCTCAAGGGTAAGATCCTGAACACCTGGGAGGTCTCGTCTGATGAAGTGCTGGCCTCGCAGGAAGTCCACGATATCTCGGTGGCGATCGGCATCGATCCGGACAGCGACGATCTGAGCCAGCTGCGCTACGGCAAGATCTGTATCCTCGCGGATGCGGACTCCGACGGCCTGCACATCGCCACGCTGCTCTGCGCGCTGTTCGTGAAGCACTTCCGCACGCTGGTGAAAAACGGTCACGTCCACGTGGCGCTGCCGCCGCTCTACCGTATCGACCTCGGCAAAGAGGTTTACTACGCGCTGACGGAAGAAGAAAAAGCGGGCGTGCTGGAACAGCTGAAGCGCAAGAAGGGCAAACCGAACGTGCAGCGCTTTAAAGGGCTGGGCGAGATGAACCCGATGCAGCTTCGCGAAACGACGCTGGATCCGAACACGCGCCGCCTGGTGCAGCTGACGATCAGCGATGAGGACGAACAGCAGACCAACGCCATGATGGATATGCTCCTTGCCAAGAAACGTTCGGAAGACCGACGTAACTGGCTGCAGGAGAAAGGCGATATGGCGGATATTGAGGCCTGATGTCCTCTCACCCCGGCCCTCTCCCCAAAGGGGAGAGGGTGTTCAATTTCCCTCGCCCCTCTGGGGAGAGGGTTAGGGTGAGGGGAACACCCCGCACTGAAATCAAAACTCCATCTTCACCGTCAGCTGCACTTCGCGCGGGTCGCCAATCTGGTTGCCCAGGTTGTTGGTCGCAATGGACGACGTGTAGTAGGTCTTATCAAACAGGTTTTTCACATTCACCTGCAGCGTCACCGGATACTGCAGCTTCATCTTATACGCCGCAAACGCATCCGCCACGAAATAGCCCGGCAGATAGTAATCCGCACCGTTGGTTGCGGAACGACGGCTTACGCCGTGCCCGCCGCCGCCCAGCGTCAGCGTATTCCCGGCCAACGCATTGTGAATATCGTAGGTCAGGAACAGGGAGCCGGTATGGCGCGGCACGTTCGGCAGCGGTTTGCCCGCGTAGTCCGGGTCTTCCAGCACCTTCGCGTCGGTATAGCCGTAGCTGGCAATAATGCTGGTGTTCTCAGTCAGCGACCCGGCGAGATCCACTTCAACGCCCTGAGAGCGCACGCGGCCCGCGGTTTTGGCGACGGTTTCATCACCCACGCTTTCGGTGTACAGCACGTTGCGCTTGTGAATATCAAACAGCGCAATATTGGCGGTAATGCCGTCGAAAAGGTCAAACTTAGCGCCGATTTCATACGCATTCGACGTTTCCGGCGGCAGGTCGCCGATGTAGCTCGCAATGGACGACTGCGGCATAAACGTCTGGGAATAGTTGGCAAACAGAGAGACCGCCGGGGTGAGCTTATAAACAAGACCCAGCTTAGGCGTCCACTGGTCGTCGCGGCTGTCGGTATTCACGTTAAACGGACGGCCTTTGCCCGCGTACTGGGTGTAATACTGGTAGCGCAGTCCGGCGACGGCGATCCATTTCTCGCTCAGGTACAGCGCGTCCTGCGCGTAGGCGGAGTAGCTCTCCTGCTTAATGGTCTGGTCGCTGTCGGACGCCGAGACGGTGGTGCACTTGTCGAGATTCCCGTACGTCGGATTGTAGATATTGAAACCTTTGACGTTCTTACAGCGCATCATATCCGTGCGCAGCAGATCGTAATTCTCATACGACACGCCGGTCAGGATCTCGTTGTAGAAACCGGCGATATCCACGTTCCCCTGCAGATCCGCCCGCGTCGTATGCATCCGCTGGGTTGAGCCCTGGGTGGCATCCACGCGGCGGGTCAGGTTGCCGGTTTTTGAATCGTAGGCCATCACGCGGGCCTGGTTATCGCTGTACTTATCCTGGCTGTAGCTGTAGTCGAACTTCGCGGTCCACTGGCTGTTGAGGCGATACTCCGCGTTGAGCTGAGCGAGATCGGACTGGCCGTCGGTCACGTTGAACGGCTCATCGAAGCGGGTTTTGCGATCGACGTCGACGGCCTTTTTGGTGTTGAGATCGAAGATCGTTCCGCGATCGAACGGCGTTTTATAGTCGCGATGCGAATAGAGCACGGTCACGGTGGCGTCATCGCCAAACCAGGTCAGCGACGGGGCGATAAAGGTGCTGCGTTCGGTGCCAAAATTGCGCCAGTAGTCTTCGTCCTGATATTCCCCCGTCAGGCGATACGCCAGGCGCGTGCCGTCAATCGGGCCGGTGACGTCAAACTGTCCGGTGCCGCCGCCGAAGCTGGTGGAGGTGGCAGAAATCGAGCCGCCGAAGGTTTTCTCCGGGCGTTTGGTGACGACGTTAATCAGGCCGCCGGGGTCGAGAATACCGTACAGGGTCGAGGCCGGGCCTTTCAGCACCTCCACGCGTTCGGTTGAGGCGTTAAAGCTGCGCGGCAGCACGGTGCGCAGGCCGTTGGTCATGATCGAGCCGTCACGGTTCGCGCCGAAGCCACGGCGCACAAAGGCATCCTGCGTACCGCCCAGGGTGTTGGTCTGAACCACGTTGCTGACGTTATACAGCGCCTCGTCGAGCGTAGTCGCGTTTTGGTCTTCCAGCACGTTATCGCTGACGGTATTGACCACCTGCGGGATGTCCAGCATCGGCATGTTGGTCAGCGTGGCGGTGGAGGTGTTCAGGGGCTGATAGCCGCTGGTGGCGTCGAGGGTCGCATTCGGATCGGCGGTAACGGTCAGGGTCTCGCCGTCGTTTGCCGCTGCGTGTACCAAAGGTGCCATAAACAGCAGAGAAAAGAGCGCGCGCCCTTTTACCCCAGAGAATGAAGGTGTGAACTTAGCCATTACATCTGTTTTCCCAGAATATCCGGCGAAACAATCTTCGCGGAAAAATGTGTGAGTCATTGCCCTTACGGTCTGTTCGTTAGCCTGAATGGCATCGAACTTGTAATTGAGAATCATTCAACCATGCTGAAATGTAGTAGTAAATGGAAATGATAAAAAAATGACTACACTGATTATCGTATTGTTAAAATCAAAGAAATCAGCATTTATTTAATTGAAATATAAATGTTTTTGTTAATTTCACTTTGCGTCTTAAGTTGCGATCGCCCCTGGTTTTTTCAGGGCCTTTATTCGCTTGACTACTACATGGCGCAGCGGCAAAATTCTCAAAAGAGAATGAGTTTTATTTTTATTTATTGGTTTTTCATTACGTTGGCATTCACGTGGCGCATAACACGACAAAACCGGGACTGGTTCTGGAGAATCTTTCTGCGGGTTATCACAAAAAAATCATCGTTGATGATATCTCCCTCGCGATCCCGCAGCAGAAGATGACCGTTCTGGTGGGGGCGAACGGCTGTGGCAAATCCACGCTGTTGAGCACCATCGCACGTTTGCTTCAGCCGCTTGGCGGCAGCGTCATGCTGGACGGCAAAGCCATTCATGAACAGCCGACCAAAGCGATCGCCCGCGAGCTTGGCATTTTGCCGCAGTCTCCGCTGTTGCCGGAGGGGTTAACCGTCTTTGAACTGGTTTCGCGCGGGCGCTTTCCCTGGCAGAACATTATGCGTCAGTGGAGTGATGAAGACGAGCTGGCGGTGGACGAGGCATTACGCCTGACCGGAACGGCAGAGTTTGCGCATCTGCCGGTTGAAAGCCTGTCCGGCGGTCAGCGTCAACGCTGCTGGATCGCCATGGCGCTGGCGCAGCAAACGCCGTATATCCTGCTGGATGAGCCCACGACGTATCTCGACCTTCGCTACCAGGTGGAGATCCTGGAGCTGCTGCACGCCCTGACGCGCCAGCACGGGCGCACCGTGGTGGTGGTGCTGCACGATCTCAACTTTGCCGTGAACTACGGCGATTCGCTGGTCTTTTTACGCCAGGGCAAAGTCGAGGGCGTATTACATGAAGGCGACACCTGCACGCCGTCGCTGATCAAAACGGTGTTTGACGTCGACGTACATATGTCCGTTAACCCCATGAGCGGAAAACCGTTCTTTATGCCGTTTCGCAAGGTCGCAGAACAACCATGATGCGCACCTCTCTGGCATTCCTTGTATTCATATTGCTGCTGGCGATGGGCGCGATTGCACATCTGGGCATCGGCGCGCGCTTTATCGCTCCCCGGACGGTAGTGGATGCATTCTTCCATTTCGATCCGCGCAATTTCGACCATAGCGTGATTATCAGGCTCCGGCTGCTGCGTCTCTGCGCCGCAATGGTGACGGGCGCCGCGCTCGGCGTGGCGGGCGTGCTGCTGCAGTCGGTGATCCGTAACCCGCTCGGCGAGCCGCATATTCTTGGGCTCAACGCCGGGGCGGCGCTGGCGGTGGTGCTGACGAGTGCCCTCGGGCTGTCGCTGCCGTTTGGTCGCCCGCTAATTGCTGCCGTCGGTGCCGCGGCGCTGTTTCTGCTGGTGCTGACGTTCTCTTCGTCCGGTCGTACCGGGCTGACGCCGATGAAAGTCACGCTGTGCGGGGTGGCGATGTCGGCATTTGCCTCATCGGTGACCGCCGCGATATTAATCCTTGATGAACAGACGCTGCTCGCCATGCGCACCTGGCTGGCGGGAGATTTAGCGGGGCTCAGCGCCGGGACGACAGGAAGCGCTGCAGGGGGGGCTGCCGCTGGCTTCGCGCTGGCGCTGTGGCTCTCGCCCTCGCTCAACATGCTGGCGCTGGGCGACAGAATGGCGCAGGGGCTTGGCGTCTCATTGCTGAAAACTCGCCTGTTCGCGCTGCTGGCGATTGCACTGCTCTGCGGCGCGGCGGTCTCCCTCGCCGGACCGATTGGTTTTATCGGCCTTGTGGTGCCGCAGCTGATCCGCCGCCTGGTAACGGTGGACATCCGCGCAATGGTGCCGCTTTCGGCCCTGTGCGGGGCGCTGGTTCTCCTGCTGGCGGATATCGCTGCCCGCACGCTCTTTACGCCGTATGAGCTGGCAACCGGCGTCATGACCGCGCTGGTCGGCGCGCCCGTCTTTATCTTCATGGCGTCGAGGATGTTCAAATGAGCCGGACGGGACTGCGTGCGCTACGCGTCGGCCCCGTATCGGCGCTGGTTCGTCCAAAAGCGCTGGCATGCCTGGCATTTTTCTCGCTGGTAGCCTTGCTGCTGCTCAGTTTTGGTCTGACCCACGGCTCGCTGCCCATTCCTGCCTCTGCCATTGGGCGCGCGCTGTTTTATCCGCAGACGCTGGAAGCAGAGACGCATTACATCGTGATGGATATCCGTCTGCCGCGCCTGCTGATGGCGGTGCTGTGCGGCGCGATGCTCGGTATGGCGGGGGCGGCGATGCAGTCCATCACCCGCAATGGCCTTGCTGACCCCGGGCTTATCGGCGTGAAAGAGGGCTGTAGCGCGGCGGTGCTGTTGCTGATTTTTCAGTTCCCGGCGCTCAGCCTCTACTGGCGACCGCTGGTCGGCATGGCCGGTGGGCTGCTGACCGCGCTGCTGGTGGTGGCGCTGGCCCGCGATATTTCCCGTCCGCGATTCATCCTGACGGGTATCGGCGTGTCATGGACGTTTGCCGCCGCAATGGGCGTTTTTATGACCACCGCTGACGTGCGCGACGTGCAGACCGCGATGCTGTGGCTGGCGGGAAGCCTGCATGCGGCAAACTGGATGCTGGTCAGCATTGCGGCAGCCTGGACGCTTCCCGCGTTCGCGCTGCTGCTCTTTACCGCACGCGCCGCCGACGTGGCGTTGCTGGGTAACCACGCCGCGACCGGCCTTGGCGTGCGCACTTCACGACTTGCCTTGCTGCGCGTGCTTGCCCCGGTTGTACTCACCGCGGCCTGCGTCTCCTGCGTGGGAAGTATAGGGTTCGTGGGGCTGATTGCGCCGCATATGGCACGCCTGCTGCTGCGCGGTGGGCAAACAGCATTGCTGACGGGAAGCGCCGTGCTGGGCGCGCTGCTGGTGCTGCTGGCGGATAACGTCGGGCGTCTGGCATTTTTGCCGCTACAGCTGCCGGCGGGGATTGTGATTTCACTGATTGGCGGGCCGTTTTTCCTGCTGCTGCTCTGGCAGCGCCGGGACCGATTTTAGAGGGAGTGAGATGCGCGTACTTTTGACAATGCTGTTGCTGGTAGGGTGTGTGGCGAGTGCGGCGGAACCGACGCAGACGTTTACAGACGATCTGAACCGCAAGGTGGTGGTGCCGGTGCATCCGAAGCGGATCGTCTCGTTGCACGATTTGGATATCACCATCCCGCTGATTGAGCTTGGGGTGCTCCCGGTTGCCAGCCATGGCCGCACCCGACCGGACGGCAGCCATTTTCTGCGTTCCAGCGGCATGTTAACCGGCGTCGATTTTGATAATTCCGACATCACATTCATCGGCACTGCCGATATCGACATTGAAGCCATCGCAGCCGCGAAGCCGGACCTGATCATCACCGAGCCGACCCGCAACACGCCGGTAGAGCAGCTGGAAAAAATTGCCCCGACGGTGAGCATCGATCACCTCGACGGCGGTGCGCCGGAAATCTACCGCAAGCTGGCGCAGCTCACCGGTACGCAGGCGCGGCTGAAGGTTCTGGAGCGTCGCTATCAGGAGCAAATCATGGCCCTGAAAGCCACTCTCGACACCCGTTCGTTAACCGTGTCGGTGATTCAGGCCAATCAGGGCAAGATCAACGCCATGCACAGCTACCACTCCCTTGGACGCGTGCTGCGCGACGCGGGATTCAAGTTCCCACCGCTGATTGAGAGCATCCCGGACGGTGGGCGCATTGACGTCAGCGCCGAGCGCCTGCCGGAGCTGGATGCCGATTTCGTCTTCGCCACCTGGCGCGGCGATACCGGCGGCAAGCCGCAGGACGAGCTGGCGGCGATGGACGCGGTGATGCCGGGCTGGTGTCAGTTCCTTAACGCCTGCCGCACCGGACATTACGTGCTCATCTCCCGCGAGGAGGCCATCTCGAACTCGTACGCCTCGTTAGGCCTGATGGTCGCACAGGTGCAGTCGCAAATTGCGGGGCGTCCGCTGCCGGAGGCCTCACGGTGATCCGCAAAGCCGATGTCTACGGTGACCGCTTCCGTTCGCGGGCGAACCAGCTCACGCCGCGGCTGCTGCTGGTGGCGCGCTATATCAATGAGAACCGGGAAGCGGTCATGGAGCAGACGGCGATGGAGATCGCGACGCTGCTTAACACCTCGGATGCCACCGTCGTTCGCGCCATCCAGGCGCTCGGTTTTGCCGGATTGCGCGATCTGAAGCAGACCCTTGAGCAGTGGTTCGGCCCCGTGGTGACCTCCAGCGAGAAAATGTCTACCACGGTGAATACGCTGACCAGCGATGTGAATACGAGCATTGATTTCGTGCTGGAGGGGCATCGGCACACCTGCGAGGTACTGTCTGAACCACACAACCGCTATGCGATGGCGCAGGCCGTGTCGCTGCTGGCGCAGGCGAGGCAGGTCGCTATTTTTGGTATTGGCGCATCCGGCATTCTGGCGGATTACACCGCCAGGTTGTTCAGCCGTATGGGACTTCCCGCGATCCCGCTCAACCGCACCGGGATAGGGCTTGCCGAACAGCTTATTGCGCTTCAGCGCGGCGACGTGCTGATCATGATGGCGCAGAAATCCGCGCACCGGGAAGGGCAGACCACGCTGCGCGAGGCGAAACGTCTCGGCATTCCGACCATTTTGCTGACCAACGCCACCGACTCGCGCTTCAGCAAAGAGGCCAGCGTGGTGATCCACGTTCCGCGCGGCGGCGAGAAGGGCAAAATCCCGCTGCACGGCACGGTGCTGCTGTGTCTGGAGATGATTATTTTATCCGTCGCCTCCACCGAGCCGCAGCGCACCATCAAGTCGATAAAGCGCATCAACGAGTTGCATCGTGGATTAAAGCCGGGGAAAAAGAGTGGTTGATTTTCCCCCAGAGGGCTGGGGTGAGGCGTCAAACCGCACGATGGTTCTTCCTGTACTGCAGCGGCGTCTCGCCAATCCCTTTTTTAAACGCGCTGATGAACCACGTCACGTCGGAAAACCCCGTCTGCGCCGCGATGTCTCGCACACTGTAATCGGTATGCAGCAAACACTCACAGGCCTTACGCAGCCGTAACGTGTTGAGATAGTCGTGGATCTTCTCCCCCGTCTCCGCATGGAATTTTCGCGACACGTAGCTGCGCGATTTCCCCAGCTCTGCGGCCAGCGCGTCCAGGCGGAACTTCTCCTGATAGTGCTCATCCAGCCAGAACATCACCTGGCTGGCGATCCCCTGGCTGCTGCCCGGCGTGCCGTCGCGATCGTCGGGCAGCATAGCAAACAGGCCGATCAGCAGCCCGGCTATGGCCTCGCTGTTCATGGGCGACTGATAGCAGCCCAGCAGATGATCGACATGGTGATGGCAGTGCGCCAGGTCGGCGACCCACGCCTCGCCGCCGCGGCGTGAAAGCCGCTCCAGCCGCTGCCGGGTTTGCGGGAAATCACGCAGGTTTTTCAGCACGGCGTGATGGTCGAGATGAATGATGGTGCGCCGGTAAATGGCCTCCGCCTGCGGGTCCACCATCACCTTGTGCAGGGTAAAGGGCGGGAAGAAAAACAGCCGCCCGGGGCGCATGGTGTAATGCCGGTTGTCGACAATCGCGACGCCAAACCCTTCTTCCACATAGAGAATTTCCAGACACTGATGCCAGTGGTGGTAACGCACGGTATTGGCGAACAGGCGGCTGAACGATACCAGGGTGTCGTTTAGGGTAATCAGCTCCAGACGATCGGACGTTGGCGTGTCGCGCATAGTGCAATAGAACTCAACTTTTTCCCGTCAGATGCTCTTTATAAACCACCTTTTTAAATTTTCTTAACTGTAGGTTTATTCATCGTTCTCACCTGTGACGCGGCTAACATTTCTGCCCCTTGCGGATTCACTATGCTTTGCCGCAGTTGATGACGAGGGCAAATCGATGTGGGCGGCAAACAAAGAAAAATCAAATCCGTTGTCTTCACGCCGGGACGTGGTGGCGTATTTAAACGGGATGCTGGGCGCGCTGGATAAGCAGTTTCCGCCGGGCAGTTCACGTTTTTCGCTGGGCGAGACCTGCGCGCACTACGCGACGGATATCGCGCAGATGGAAGGGCTTTCCCGCGCGCTGTGGGGGCTGTTTCCGCTGATGGCGAGCGGGGAGGGCGAGCCGTGGAGTGAGAAATACCTGGACGCCATCAAGCTGGGCACCGATCCGCAGAGCGAGGGGTACTGGGGTGAAACCGGCCCCTACGATCAGCGTCTGGTGGAGATGGCGGCCTACGGTCTGGGGCTGTCCCTGCTGGGCGACAAACTCCTCGAACGCTTCACCGAGCGCGAGGTGATGAACCTCCACGCCTGGCTCAGCCAGATTACCGACGCGCAGATGCCGGACAGCAACTGGAACTACTTCGCCATCATAGTCCAGCTTGGCTTCAGGCGCGCCGGACTGCCGTATGACCAGCGCGCCATCGACCACCGCTTTGCGCTGATGGACGCCTACTATCTGGGCGACGGCTGGTATTCCGACGGCCCGGGGCGTCCGAAGGATTATTACATCTCGATGGCCTTCCACTTCTACGGGCTGATCTACGCTACCCTGAGCGGCGACGAGGCGAGGGCGGACGTGCTGCGCGAGCGTTCGCGCCTGTTCGCGGAAGACTTTATCTACTGGTCCGCTGCCGACGGTGCCTCGGTGCCGTTTGGCCGCAGCCTGACCTACCGCTTTGCGATGGTCGCGTTCTGGAGCGCGGTGGCTTTTTCCGGGCTGGAGGTGTTCACGCCGGGCATCGTGAAGGGCATTATTCTGCGCCATCTGCGCTGGTGGCAGCAGCAGCCGATTACCGATCGCGACGGCATTTTGACCCTCGGCTTTGCCTATCCGAACCTCGCGATGTGCGAGGACTACAACTCGCCCGGTTCGCCGTACTGGGCGCTGAAAACCTGGCTCATTCTGGCGCTGCCGGAGGCGAACCCGTTCTGGCTGGCCGATGAAGAACCGTTACCCGCGCTGGCTGAAAAGCACGTAATTCCGCATGCTCAGCAGATCCTTATCCATGCGGACAAGTCGCAGCACGTCACCCTGCTCACCGCCGGACAGCTTGAGCTGAACAACTACGTCAATACCGACGCCAAATACACTAAATTTGCCTACTCCAGCCGCTTTGGTTTCACCATTGAGCGCGGGCGCTTTGGCCTGAAGCATGCGGCCTGTGATTCCATGCTGCTGCTGGCGGACGGAGACGATTACTACCGCGGCCGCCGCGAATGCGAAGCGGTGCGGGTGGATGAAAACTATATCTACTCGCGCTGGTCGCCGTGGCACGACGTGCATATCGACACCTGGCAAATCCCCTTTGGCGAGTGGCATCTGCGCCTGCACCGCATCAACAGCGCACGCGCGCTGCAAACGGCCGAGGGCGGGTTTGCGGTGATAAAAACCGAACACCAGATACGCGAGCGCGGCTGTTATCTGGCAGCCGAGAACGGCAGCAGCGTGATTGTCGATCTCTCGCCCGCCATCGCGCGCGTGCCGGACAGCATCGTTACGCCGCCCAACAGCAGCATCATGTTCCCGGAGTGCGCCGCCATACCGCTGTTAAAAACCGATATCCCTCAAGGCGAAAGCTGGCTCTGCTGCGCCGTCTTTGCCGGCGAAAAGCAAAATAGTGCGGCCAGGCCGCACCTGTCTATCACCCAAAACCAGGTCGAGATCCGCGAACCTGGAGGCGAACGTCAACTGTCGTTCACATTATAAAAATTCTGACCCTACACCTCGGCGAGGATGGTATGAAAAATACATCGATAACCAACAGAACCGAATATTACAAAATCAGCAGCTTTATTTTTCTCTATTTCTTTACCTGGTCCGCCAGTATTGGCCTGCTGGCTATCTGGCTCGGTCAAAAAGCGAATCTCAGCGGGGCGGCGATCGGAACCGTATTCGCGGTGAACGGTATTTTCTCCGTTATTCTCAAACCCATCTACGGCTATATTCTCGATAAAATCGGCATGAGTAAATACCTGCTCTATTTTGTGGTCGCCATGTCGGCCCTGATGGCGCCGTTCTTTATTTACGTCTATCAGCCGCTGTTAATCTCCCACACCCTGTTGGGGATAATTATCGGCGCGCTCTATTTGAGCTTTGCCTGGTACGCGGGCGTGGCGGCGTGTGAATCCTATTCTGACCGCTTCAGCCGCCTGAACGGCATGGAGTTCGGGCAGATCCGCATGTGGGGCTCGCTCGGCTGGGCGGTGGCGTCGTCCTTCTCCGGCCTGCTGTTTAACCTCTCGCCTGCGTATAACTTTATTATGGGCAGCGTGACCTCGGTGGTGATGCTGATTGTCCTGCTCAGCCTGAAAGTGAACACTAACTCCGTTCACGCCGGTGAGGTACTGACCAAAGAGAAAATCGCCCCTTCAGACGTGTACGCTCTGCTGCGCAGCCGTAAATTCTGGGCTTTCTGCCTGTACGTGGCGGGCGTGGCGTGGATGATGTTTATCGCCGAGCAGCAGTTCTCGCGCTATTTCGTCACCTTCTTTGACGATATCCACCAGGGCAACGCGGTGTTCGGTTATTTGGGCACCGTCCAGTCCGGCATGGAGTTCGTCATGTATATGGTGATCCCCCTGTTCGTGAATTTTATTGGCGCCAAGCGCGGCCTGTTAATTGTCGGTCTGGTGGTGGGGGCGCGTCTGATTATTTCCGGCATGTGCGATTCTCACCTGTTAATTTCCGTGCTTAAACCCCTGTACGGCCTGGAAATCTGTCTGCTGCTGGTCTCGGTGTTTAAATATATCGCCGAGCATTTCGATAAGCGCGTGAACGCCACCATGTATTTACTGGGCTATCAGGCAATGCTGTACGTCGGTAACGTTGTCGTCTCCTCGCCTGCCGGATATATGTATGACCGCATCGGCTTTGAACAGACCTATATCATCATGGGCGCCACGGCGCTGACCTTTACCCTTATTTCTGCCTTCACGTTATCCGCCTGTCAGAGCAAATGGCGCGGGTCCCGCACGCTGAACGTAGCAGAAAACACTACCCGATAATTACGCCGTCAAAGAAGGAACCGAAATATGTTAAGTCGTATCAAAGAGGAGCGCCTGCCTGCAATTGCCGCGCCCGTTGACCCACGCGCATTTAGCGATGAACTCAGCTCGGCACGCGGCCATGTCCTCGACCTGATTAGCCGTCATTTAACTGAATTCGGCGAGCAGTTCCCGGCGGAAACCTGTAAGGACGGTTTTTATCCGTTGAACGACAACGTGGAGTGGACCACCAGCTTCTGGACCGGCCAGCTGTGGCTGGCGTGGGAGATGAGCGGCGAGAAGAAATACCGCGCGATGGCGGAAAAGCACGTGCGATCGTTCGGCCTGCGCATCGCCGGGCGCAATGACACCAATACCCACGACCTGGGCTTCCTGTACACGCTCTCCTGCGTGGCGGCCTGGCGGTTGACCGGGAACCGCGAGGCGCGCGGATTCTCCCTGCTGGCGGCAGAAGCCCTGCTGGAGCGCTTCCATGAGAAGGCGAAGATCATTCAGGCGTGGGGCGATCTGGCCGATCCGGAACAGGCCGGACGCATGATCATCGACTGCAACATGAACCTGCCGCTGCTCTACTGGGCGACGGAACAAACCGGCGATCCGCGCTTTGCCGAGGCTGCAAAAGCGCACGTGATGCAGGCGGCGACGTATCTCATCCGTGAGGATGCCTCGACGTTCCACACCTACTATATGGATGTGGACACCGGCGCGCCGCGCTACGGCAATACCCAGCAGGGCTATGCCGACGATTCATGCTGGTCGCGCGGGCAGGCGTGGGGTATTTACGGCTTCCTGCTGAGCTATATTTATACCGGTGACGAGACGATGATCGCCCTGTCGAAGCGGCTGGCGAACTACTTCCTCAACCGTCTGCCGGAGGATTACGTCTGTCACTGGGATCTGGCGCTGGTGGGCACCGACGCGCTGCGCGATTCGTCCTCGGCGGCCATTGCGGTATGCGGGCTGCTGGAGCTTGTGAAGCATCTGCCGGTTACGGATCCGGACCGCGAGCGCTATCTGGAGTGGGCAAAAGGGATCATGTCGTCGCTGACGAAGCACTATCTGATGGGTAAAGACGAGAAGGGCAACGGACTGCTGAAGCACTCGGTGTATCACCTGGCGAGCAATAAAGGGGTGGATGAGTGCGCAAGCTGGGGAGATTACTTCTACGTTGAGGCGCTGGTGCGCTTCACGCAAAGCTGGAAATCGTACTGGTGAAACAGTCGGGGGAGATACCCCCGACTCTGCGGTTACGCTTTCGGGATGCGCAGCGTCTGGCCTGGATAAATTTTATCCGGGCTGGAGAGCATCGGGCGGTTCGCCTCGAAGATCTTGTTGTACTGGTTAGCGTTGCCGTACACGGTTTTGGAGATGGCGCTCAGGGTATCGCCCGATTTCACCGTGTAGTAGGTCGCTTCATCTTCGGCATCGGTGGCGGTGATGTTGTTCTCCACCTCGCTTACCCCTGCGATGTTCCCCACGGCAACCTGAATCTTCTCTTTCTGTTCTTGCGTCAGCCCGTCACCCGTCACGCTGGCTTTGCCGTCGGTGACGTCCACCTTAACTTTGTCGGAACCGGGAATGTTGAGTTTCTTGAGATGCTCGGTGATTTTGTCGCTCTGACCTTTGTGGTCGGTCAGGTTATCCCACAGCTTTTCGCCTGCTTCTTTCACGAAGTTAAAAAGACCCATTCCATCCTCCTGTTAACAATGAAGTCAGAATAAGCATAGCAGTTGAGCTTAAGGTGATAAAAAAGCCCGGTGGCGCTAGCGCTTACCGGGCCTACGGGTCAGGTTTTGTAGACCGGGTAAACGCAGTGCCACCCGGCAAATTCCACGAACCTTAAACCCCTTGCTCCAGAATTCGGATATGGGTATCCAGCACGTCACCTTTCACCGCCTCACTCCACGCTTTCATGTGCGGAGTCTGAAGGTGCGCTTCGAGGTGCGCCACGGTTTCCCACTGTTCAACCATCATGATTGAATCCGGCGCGGTCGCCTGGAAGCTGGCGTCGGTGGCGGCATCCACCATCGGCGCATAGCCGTGGCAGCCTTCTTCTTTAAGTACGGTCGGGATAATCTTCGCGAACTGATCCAGCACCGCCTGGCGGTGATGTTGACCTGGACGAGTACGGATTTCTGCGATAACTGTAAGCATGGTTACTACTCCTTTAATTCCAGGCTACCAGTTAAGCAAAAATTTCCGCGAGATGCTTGCGATATTCTGCGATATAGCTCGGGACGTCAGGCATTTTAATGACGTCGTTGACGATAAAGGTTGGCAGCGGATCCATGCCCAGGAACTGGTTAGCCTTGTGGAACGGCAGGTAGGCGCCGTCGACGCCCACGCCTTCGAAGAACTGATCTTTCTCGGTGAAGGCTTCCATTGGCGCGTTCCAGGTCAGGGAGAGCATGTATTTTTTGCCCTGAATCAGGCCGCCGGAACCGTATTTTTTGGAGGCGTCTGAACGGGTACGACCGTCGCTGGCATACAGCGAACCGTGGCCTTCGGTGAACACGTCATCCATGTATTTTTTCACGGTCCACGGTGCGCCCATCCACCAGCCCGGCATTTGCCAGATAACCACGTCGGCCCACAGGAAGTTCTGCACTTCGGCTTTCACGTCATAATCGCTGTCCGCGCGCACGACCTTAACATCATGCCCGGCGTCGCGCAGGAAACCGTCCGCGACCTCGGTCAGGGTGTCATTCAGCTGGCCTTTAGAGTGCGCGAACTCTTTCGCGCCGTTGATAATCAAAATGTTGCTCATTATTTGTCCTCGGTGTTGAGAGTATGCCGGGGATTCTACGCGCGAGGACGGAGCGGAAAAATAAGCAAAATGTGCAAAGTCTTTTGCACATAGCGCAATAATGCCTACCAGCTGACGGTGACCTTAGCGCCCCCTTCAGCCGCATTTGCCAGCGAGACGCGCATACCGTGGAGGGTGGCGATGCGTTTAACAATCGATAACCCCAGCCCGCTTCCGGTGGCCTCTTGCCCCGGCGGACGATAAAAGCGCTCGCCAATGCGTGCCAGGGCGTCGGGGGAAATCCCGGGGCCGTTGTCACGCACGGTGAAGCGGTGACCGTCCAGCGTCACGTCCACCACGCTACCGCGCGGGCTGTAACGTACTGCATTATCCAGAAGGTTACGTACCAGCAGGCTCAGGAGCAGCCGTTGACCCGCGCGTTTCACCTCCGCCGTATGGATGTTCAGGCGCACATCAATGCCCGCCTGCTGCGCCGGATGATAAATATCCATCACCGCGGACTGCAGCAAATCGGCCATGACAATCGGCTCGACGCCGTCCAGGTTATCCAGCGAATCCAGGCGCGACAGCGTAAGGAGCTGATCCACCAGCCGGGAGGCGCGGTCGATACCCGCATGAAGCTGAGAAAGGGCTTTGGACTGTGCCTCGGGATCGTCCTGATACAGTTGTGCCACGTCGGTTTGCACCTTCAGGGCGGCTAACGGGCTGCGCAGCTCGTGGGCGGCATCGGAGGTAAAGCGGCGCTCGCGGCTCATCATCTCTTGCGTGCGCGTAAACAGGTGATTCAGGGCGTCGAGCAGCGGACGCACCTCAGTGGGGACACCCTCCGTAGGGAGTTTATCGGTGGCATCCGGCGTGCGGGAGCGCAGGGTCTGCGCCAGCTTTTTCAGCGGCTTCAGCTCGCGGCTCAGCAACAGGATCAGCAGCAGGAGCATCACGGGCAGCGCCACTAGCCACGGCGTAAGCTGCGAGCTCACCACGTCCAGCGCCATGTCCTGCCGGTACTCCCACTCCTGGCCGACCACCACGCGGTACTTACCGTCCGGCGACGTCAGCCATAAAAAGCGCCATTCGTCATTATCGTCCTGAAGCCGCCCGTCCGTAAACCCGTCACGGCGGTAGTGATACGGAATATCGCGCCCGTTTTCACCGTCGTTGAGGATCATGCTGCCGTCGGCGCTAAAGATGGCGAAGGCCAGCGCGTCATCGTCCAGATGCCCGTGCCTGGCTTTTTTGGGCACCTCGCGCATGCGCTCCGGCGCGCGGATCTCGTCCAGGTCCATCGTCAGCAGACGTTTGGCAAACAGCATCTGCTGGGTATCAAAGAGCTTGTCGAGCTTATGCGTCGTTTGCTGCCACGCGACAAGACTGGCGGCAAACCAGGCCGTCAGAGAGAGCAGAAGGAAAAGCAGCGTCAGGCGGAGTTTCAGGCTCAGTTTCATGCGTCACCCAGGGTGTAGCCGATGCCGTGCACGGTGCGGATAAACGCGCTGCCGAGCTTGCGGCGAAGATGATGGACGTGAACTTCCACGGCGTTGCTGGAGACGTCGTCATCCCAGTTATAGAGCTTTTCCTCAATCGTTTTGCGCGGCAGCACGCGGCCCGCGTTGCGCATCAGCAGCTCCAGCAGGGCGAACTCTTTTGGCTTAAGAGTCAGCGTTTCGCCCTCCAGCGTGGCGACAAGGCTCGTCGGGTCGAGCGTAACCTTACCGTGACGCAGCTCGCTGCGGGTCTGGCCGTGGCTGCGCCTCACCAGCGCCTCAAGACGCGCGGCCACTTCGATCAGGGCAAACGGCTTACAAAGGTAATCATCCGCGCCCAGACGCAGCCCCTCGACGCGCTGGTTCAGCGCATCCCGCGCCGTCAGAATCAGTACCGGCTCGCTGCGCCCGCTCTCGCGCCAGGCGCGCAGGATCGCCAGCCCGTCAATCTCCGGCAGCGTCAGATCCAGCACCACGGCATCATAGGGCGCGCTATACAGCGCGGCCTGACCGGTTTTCCCGTCGGTAAACCAGTCCACGTTAAATCCCATTTTGCTCAGGCCCGCCTTGATGCCGTCGCCGATGAGCCTGTCATCTTCTACCAGTAAAATGCGCATGTTCCCTCCTTGTTGCCGTCAGTAAACCCTCTGAATCAACATGCTGTACAGTAAAAATAAATAAATTTTCCCCTTAAGAAGTTGTTAAGGATTACCCTGTTTAATGGACTGCGAAACCACATTAAAGGGAGAGATTAATATGAAAAAATTCGCTGCACTTGCTGCCATCATGATGATGACCACTGCCCCTGTTTTTGCCGCTCAGGGCGGATTTAACGGCCCGTCCGCTACCGCAACCCAGACGCAAACCCAGCAGGGCGGTTTTGTGGATAACAACGCCAACCTGACGACGGCGGCAAAAGTGAAAGATCTGAAGGACGATGCCTGGGTGAAGCTGCGCGGTAACATCACCGAGCGCCTGTCCGATGACCGCTACACCTTCCGCGATGAAACCGGCACGGTGGTGGTTGAGATTGACCACAAGCGCTGGAACGGCGTGACCGTGACGCCGCAGGATAAAGTCGAACTTCAGGGGAAGGTTGATAAAGACTGGAACGAGTTTGAAATCGACGTGAAGCAGGTCATTAAGCTGAACAAATAACCCGGAAAGGGCCGCATAAGCGGCCCTTTTTCTTTGTGACTCAACTCGCCAGATAAGGTAGTATCTGCGGCAATATTGCCTGAAACCCTTCGGTTTCTGAGTTGAGGAATCACACGTAATGAGCGATATGGCAGAGCGCCTCGCGCTACATGAATTCACGGAAAACGCCTACCTGAACTACTCCATGTACGTCATCATGGACAGGGCGTTGCCGTTTATCGGGGATGGCCTGAAGCCCGTTCAGCGCCGCATCGTGTATGCGATGTCCGAACTGGGGTTGAACGCCACCGCCAAGTTCAAGAAATCCGCCCGTACCGTCGGTGACGTGCTGGGTAAATACCATCCGCACGGCGACAGCGCCTGCTATGAAGCGATGGTGCTGATGGCGCAGCCGTTCTCTTACCGCTACCCGCTGGTGGACGGGCAGGGGAACTGGGGTGCGCCGGACGATCCAAAATCCTTCGCGGCGATGCGTTATACCGAATCCCGTCTCTCTAAATACGCCGAAGTGCTGCTGGGGGAACTGGGTCAGGGAACCGTTGACTGGGTGCCAAACTTCGACGGTACGCTGCAGGAGCCAAAGATGCTGCCTGCGCGACTGCCGAACATCCTGCTGAACGGCACCACCGGCATTGCGGTCGGTATGGCGACGGACATTCCGCCGCACAACCTGCGCGAAGTGGCGAAAGCCGCCATCACCCTGATTGAACAGCCGAAAACCTCGCTGGACGAGCTGCTGGATATCGTGCAGGGTCCGGATTTCCCGACCGAAGCCGAAATCATCACCTCGCGCGCGGAAATCCGCAAAATCTACCAGAACGGTCGCGGCTCCGTGCGCATGCGCGCGGTGTGGAATAAAGAAGACGGCGCCGTGGTGATCACCGCGCTGCCGCATCAGGTTTCCGGTGCCAAAGTGCTGGAGCAGATCGCCTCCCAGATGCGCAATAAAAAGCTGCCGATGGTGGACGACCTGCGCGACGAGTCTGACCACGAAAACCCGACCCGTCTGGTGATCGTGCCGCGCTCCAACCGCGTGGACATGGAGCAGGTGATGAACCACCTGTTCGCCACCACCGATCTGGAAAAAAGCTACCGCATCAACCTGAACATGATTGGCCTTGACGGTCGCCCGGCGGTGAAAAACCTGCTGGAGATCCTCAGCGAATGGCTGACGTTCCGCCGCGATACGGTGCGCCGTCGTCTGAATCATCGTCTGGAAAAAGTGCTTAAGCGCCTGCATATCCTTGAAGGTTTGCTGGTGGCGTTCCTCAATATTGACGAAGTGATTGAGATCATTCGTACCGAGGACGAGCCGAAGCCGGCCCTGATGTCGCGCTTTGGCATCAGCGAAACCCAGGCCGAAGCCATCCTCGAGCTGAAGCTGCGCCATCTCGCTAAGCTGGAAGAGATGAAGATCCGCGGCGAGCAGAGCGAGCTGGAAAAAGAGCGCGATCAGCTGCAGGCGATTCTGGCGTCCGAGCGCAAGATGAACACCCTGCTGAAGAAAGAGCTGCAGGCGGATGCCGACGCCTTTGGCGACGACCGCCGTTCTCCGCTGCACGAGCGCGAAGAAGCGAAGGCGATGAACGAGCACGACATGCAGCCGTCCGAGCCGGTGACCATTGTGCTGTCACAGAGCGGCTGGGTACGCAGCGCCAAAGGCCACGACATCGACGCGCCGGGCCTGAGCTATAAAGCGGGCGACAGCTTCAAAGCGGCGGTGAAAGGCAAGAGCAACCAGCCGGTGGCGTTTATCGACTCCACCGGCCGCAGCTACGCCATCGACCCGATCACGCTGCCTTCCGCACGCGGGCAGGGTGAACCGCTGACCGGCAAGCTGACGCTGCCGCCGGGCGCGACGGTTGACCATATGCTCATGGAAGCGGATGACCAGAAGCTGCTCATGGCCTCCGATGCGGGCTACGGCTTTATCTGTACCTTTAACGATCTCGTGTCGCGTAACCGCGCCGGTAAAGCGCTGATTAGCCTGCCGGACAACGCCCACGTAATGACGCCGCTGGTGATTGAAAACGAAAGCGACATGCTGCTGGCGATCACCTCTGCCGGACGTATGCTGATGTTCCCGGTCAGCGACCTGCCGGAGCTGTCAAAAGGTAAAGGCAACAAGATCATCAACATCCCGTCGGCGGAAGCGGCGAAAGGCGAGGATGGCTTGGCGCACCTCTTCATTCTGCCGCCGCAGAGCACGCTGACGATTCACGTTGGCAAGCGTAAAATCAAGCTGCGTCCGGAAGAGCTGCAGAAGGTGGTTGGCGAGCGCGGTCGTCGCGGCTCGCTGATGCGCGGCCTGCAGCGTATCGACCGCGTGGAGATTGACTCCCCTGCGCGCAGCAGCGCGGGCGACAGCGAAGAGTAACGTAACGCCTCCCCCCTCCGTTCCGGAGGGGGCATTTCACGAAAATTTCCCGTAAAATCGTTGTTAATTCGTGCGTTGCGATTAACAATACGCGCTCGTAATAAAGTCCTTACCTGGCCACAGGTGAAGTATAATTGTCAGCTGTCAGGGCTTCAGAGGTCGCTATGCTATACATTGTTCGTCTCATTCTTACCGTTATCTACTGCATTCTGGTTTGTGTTTTCGGCTGCATCTATTGCCTGTTCAGTCCGCGTAATCCTAAGCATGTCGCCACCTTTGGCCATATGTTTGGGCGCCTTGCGCCGCTGTTTGGCCTGAAGGTTGAAAAACGCCTGCCGGAAGGCGCGGAGCAGTTCGGCAACGCCATCTATATCGCTAACCATCAGAACAACTACGATATGGTGACCGCCGCAAACATCGTACTGCCGCCAACCGTGACGGTGGGGAAAAAGAGTCTGCTGTGGATCCCGTTTTTCGGCCAGCTTTATTGGCTGACGGGTAACTTGTTGATTGACCGTAATAATCGAGCTAAAGCGCACGGCACCATTGCTGAAGTGGTGAATCACTTTAAGAAACGCAAAATCTCAATATGGATGTTCCCGGAAGGGACGCGCAGCCGCGGTCGCGGCCTGCTGCCGTTTAAAACCGGTGCGTTTCACGCTGCAATTGCGGCAGGTGTTCCAATTATTCCTGTGTGTGTTTCCAATACTTCTAATAAGATTAATCTTAACCGCCTGAATAACGGGTTGGTCATTGTCGAAATGCTGCCGCCGGTGGATACCAGTAAATATGGCAAAGATCAGGTGCGCGAACTGGCAGCTTATTGCCGTGAGCTGATGGCACAGCATATTGCGTTGCTCGACAAAGAAGTCGCAGAGAGAGAAGCCGCCGGTAAGATGTAATCCGGCGTTATAAGGGAAAACGAATTCCCGCGTTGTTAGTCGTTTCAGATGGAGCTTATATGTCATTCAGTCGGCGTCAGTTTATTCAGGCTTCGGGGATCGCCCTTTGTGCAGGTGCGATACCGCGGACAGCCAGCGCCGCCGGGCAGCAACAGCCGCTGCCCATTCCGCCGTTGATTGAATCCCGTCGCGGTCAGCCGCTTTTCCTCACGCTACAGCGTAGCCACTGGTCCTTTACCCAGGGGACGCGCGCGCAGATATGGGGAATTAATGGGCGCTACCTTGGCCCAACCATTCGCGTGTGGAACGGCGATGACGTTAAGCTGATTTACAGTAACCGGACGACTGAAAATGTCGCGATGACCGTCAGCGGGCTGCAGGTGCCTGGGCCGCTGATCGGCGGCGCGGCGCGCATGATGTCGCCAAACGCCGACTGGGCGCCCGTCCTCCCTATCCGCCAGAGCGCGACCACGCTGTGGTACCACGCCAATACGCCAAACCGCACTGCCCAGCAGGTCTACAACGGCCTGGCCGGGATGTGGCTGATTGAGGATGAGGTGAGTAAATCGCTGCCGATCCCGAATCACTACGGCGTGGATGATTTCCCGGTCATTATTCAGGATAAGCGCCTCGATAACTTCGGCACGCCGGAATACAGCGAGCCGGGCAGCGGTGGCTTTGTTGGCGATACGCTGCTGGTTAACGGCGCGCAAAGCCCCTATGTTGAAGTCTCTCGTGGCTGGGTGCGCCTGCGCCTGCTGAACGCTTCCAACTCGCGTCGCTATAAGCTGCAGATGAGCGATGGCCGTCCGTTGCACGTGATTTCCGGCGATCAGGGCTTTTTACCCGCGCCGGTTTCCGTTAAACAGCTGGCGCTCTCGCCGGGTGAACGTCGTGAAATCCTGGTGGATATGACCAACGGGGATGAAGTCTCTGTTACCTGCGGCGAAGCGGCAAGCATAGTTGACCGCATTCGCGGCTTCTTTGAGCCGTCGAGCATTCTCGTCTCCACCCTGGTGCTCACCCTGCGCCCAACCGGCCTGCTGCCGCTGGTGACCGATAGCCTGCCCATGCGTCTGCTGCCGCAGGAGATCATGAGCGGCTCGCCGGTGCGCAGCCGTGATATCAGCCTGGGCGACGATCCGGGCATCAACGGCGCGCTGTGGGACGTCAACCGTATCGACATTACCGCGCAGCAGGGGACCTGGGAGCGCTGGACGGTTCGTTCGGATATGCCGCAGTCGTTCCATATTGAAGGGGTGTCATTCCTGATCCGCAACGTCAACGGCGCAATGCCGTTCCCGGAAGATCGCGGCTGGAAAGACACCGTCTGGGTGGATGGTCAGGTTGAACTGCTCGTCTACTATGGTCAGCCTTCATGGCCGCACTTCCCGTTCCTGTTCCATAGCCAGACGCTGGAGATGATGGACAGGGGGTCGGTGGGGCAGATGCTGGTGAATCCGGCACCGTAAAACGAGTCGGGTGGCGGCTTCGCCTTACCCGGCCTACAGGCCCGTAGGCCCGGTAAGCGTAGCGCCACCGGGCAATAAATACCCCTTCATTTCCCACATTGATCCAGCGTATAATCCCGCTCCTTTTGTCTATTTTTTCTTCGGAAGCATTATGAGCGCAATTTCCCTGATCCAGCCGGATCGTGACCTCTTCTCCTGGCCCCAGTACTGGGCGGCCTGCTTTGGACCGGCGCCGTTCCTGCCGATGTCCCGGGAAGAGATGGATCAGTTGGGCTGGGATAGCTGCGACATCATTCTGGTCACGGGCGATGCCTACGTTGACCACCCGAGCTTTGGTATGGCCATCTGTGGCCGCATGCTCGAAGCGCAGGGCTTCCGCGTGGGGATCATCTCTCAGCCTGACTGGAACAGCAAAGACGACTTTATGCGTCTGGGTAAACCGAACCTGTTCTTCGGCGTGACCGCAGGCAACATGGACTCGATGATCAACCGCTACACCGCCGACCGTAAGCTGCGCCATGACGATGCCTACACGCCGGATAACCTGGCGGGCAAACGTCCGGACCGCGCTACCCTGGTCTATACCCAGCGCTGCAAAGAAGCCTGGAAAGACGTCCCGGTGATCCTGGGCGGCATCGAGGCGAGCCTGCGCCGCACCGCGCACTACGACTATTGGTCAGATACCGTTCGCCGCTCGGTGCTGGTGGATTCCAAAGCCGACATGCTGATTTACGGTAACGGCGAGCGTCCGCTGGTGGAAGTGGCGCACCGTCTGTCGCAGGGCGAGCCGGTGAGCAGCATCCGTGACGTGCGCAATACCGCCATCATGGTGAAAGAGGCGCTACCGGGCTGGCGCGGCGTGGATTCCCGCATTATTGATATGCCGGGCAAAATCGACCCGATCCCGCACCCGTACGGCGACGATCTGCCGTGTGCCGATAACAAACCGGTTGAGCCGAAAAAAGCGGAAGCGAAGGCAATCGTCGTGCAGCCGCCCCGCCCGAAGCCGTGGGAAAAGACCTACGTGCTGCTGCCGTCCTACGAGAAGGTGAAAGCCGACAAGGTGCTCTACGCCCATGCGTCCCGTATTTTGCACCATGAAACCAACCCGGGCTGCGCCCGCGCGCTGATGCAGAAGCACGGCGAGCGCTTTATCTGGATCAACCCGCCGGCCATCCCGCTCTCCACCGAAGAGATGGACAGCGTCTTTGCGCTGCCGTACAAGCGCGTGCCGCACCCTGCGTACGGCAACGCCCGTATCCCGGCGTATGAGATGATCCGCTTCTCGATCAATATTATGCGCGGCTGCTTCGGCGGCTGTTCCTTCTGCTCCATTACCGAACACGAAGGCCGTATTATCCAGAGCCGCTCTGAAGATTCGATCATCAACGAGATCGAAGCGATTCGCGACTCGGTGCCGGGCTTTACCGGCGTGATCTCCGACCTCGGTGGCCCTACCGCGAACATGTATATGCTGCGCTGCAAGTCGCCGCGCGCGGAGCAAACCTGTCGTCGCCTCTCCTGCGTCTATCCGAGCATCTGCGAGCACATGGACACCAACCACGAGCCGACGATCAACCTTTATCGCCGCGCCCGCGATCTGAAGGGCATCAAGAAGATCCTCATCGCGTCCGGGGTACGTTACGACATCGCCGTGGAAGATCCGCGCTACATCAAAGAGCTGGCGACGCACCACGTCGGCGGCTATCTGAAGATTGCCCCAGAGCACACCGAAGAAGGCCCGCTGTCCAAGATGATGAAGCCGGGCATGGGCAGCTACGATCGCTTTAAAGAGCTGTTCGACACCTATTCGAAGCAGGCGGGCAAAGAGCAGTATCTGATCCCGTACTTCATCTCCGCCCACCCGGGCACGCGCGATGAGGACATGGTCAACCTGGCGCTGTGGCTGAAGCAGCGTCGCTTCCGTCTGGATCAGGTGCAGAACTTCTATCCTTCACCGCTCGCCAACTCGACGACCATGTATTACACCGGCAAGAACCCGCTGAGTAAGATTGGCAACAAGAGTGAAGAGGTGGTGGTGCCGAAAGGGGATAAACAGCGCCGTCTGCACAAAGCGCTGCTGCGCTATCACGATCCGAAGAACTGGCCGCTGATCCGCCAGGCGCTGGAAGAGATGGGTAAAAAACACCTGATCGGCTCGCGCCGCGACTGCCTGGTACCGGCCCCGACGCTGGATGAGATGCGCGAAGCGCGTCGCCAGAACCGCAATACGCGCCCGGCGCTGACAAAGCACACGCCGATTGTGCATCAGCGTTCAAATGGTAATCCCAGTGTGAAGAAACCTGTGAAGCGTAAAGCGTAAAAGAAAACCCCGGCAAGCCGGGGTTTTTTGTAGGCCGGGTAAGGCGAAGCCGCCACCCGGTTTTTTTACGCACTTAACCGCCAAACTGATCCGGGTCCGGCCCAAGCCTCTTGCCCTTATCCAGCTTCGCAATCTCACCCAGCTCGTCTTTGTCCAGACGGAAATCCCAGACGTCGAAGTTCTCGGCGATGCGCGACGGCGTGACCGATTTCGGTATCACCACCAGGCCGTTGTCCAGATGCCAGCGAATGACGATTTGCGCCGGGCTTTTGCCGTATTTATCCGCCAGCTCACGGATAATCTTTTGATCGAACACGCCCTCGCCGCCCTGCGCCAGCGGGCTCCAGGACTCTGTCTGGATCTTATGCGTGGCGTTCCAGGCATGAAGCTGGCGCTGCTGCAGCAGCGGGTGCAGCTCGATCTGGTTGATGACAGGCGCAACGCCGGTTTCATCAATCAGACGCTGCAGGTGATGAACCTGGAAGTTACAGACGCCGATGCTTTTCACCAGCCCCTCTTTTTGCAGTTCAATCATCCCTTTCCAGGCGTCAACGTAATGGTCGATAGCCGGAACCGGCCAGTGCATCAGCCAGAGATCGACGAAATCGAGCTGGAGCTTTTCCAGGCTCTCCTGCAGGGCTTCGCGGGGGCGCTTTTGATCGTCGTTCCACAGTTTGGTGGTGATGAATAACTCATCGCGGGGGACGCCGGCGCTGGCCAGTGCGGTCCCCACGCCGTCCTCGTTTTTGTACGCGGCGGCGGTATCAATCGACCGATAGCCGACTTCCAGGGCTTTATGAATGGCGGAGACGACCTCGTCGTTACCGGCTTTCCATACACCTAGCCCCAGCTGGGGCATCACGTTGCCGTCCTGCAGCTTGATTACGGTTTGGTTTGCCATTTTTCCTCCTTCAGGTGCGCATCGCCGGAGGGGGACTCCGGCGATGGGGTGTGCATTAAGTCTGGACGAAATGTCAAAAAACGAAAGTCGGGAGGGCAAAAACGCTTAGCGTGCCGCTTCGTAGATCCGACGGCTGACGTCCAGCGTAATGTCGCCGTGCTCGCCCAACTGGGTCATGCCGTGCTCTTCAAGTTTTGCCAGCAGGGCAGGGATGGAGCTGCCGTCCAGGCCGTAGCCGGACAGACGCGTTGGCACGCCCAGACCTTCAAAGAAGCTGCGGGTCGCTTCGATGGCGGCATCAATGCGCGCGTCGTCGGAGCCCTCGGTGATGTTCCACACGCGCTCGGCGTACTGCAGCAGCTTGGCGCGCTTGGTGTCGCGTTTTTCATTCCACAGGGCAGGCAGAACGACCGCCAGCGTCTGGGCGTGATCCAGTCCGTGCATTGCCGTCAGCTCGTGGCCCAGCATGTGGGTTGCCCAGTCCTGCGGCACGCCAGCGCCGATCAGGCCGTTCAGCGCCTGGGTGGCGGCCCACATTACGTTGGCGCGAACGTCATAGTTTTCCGGCTCTTTCAGCGCTTTCGGACCTTCTTCGACGAGCGTAAGCAGAATGCCTTCCGCGAAGCGATCCTGGATTTTGGCATTCACCGGGTACGTGACGTACTGCTCAACGGTGTGAACAAAGGCATCGACCACGCCGTTCGCTACCTGACGCGCAGGCAGGGTGTAGGTGTAAACCGGGTCCAGAATGGCAAACACGGGCTGAACGTGTTCGTTCATAAAGGCCTGCTTGTCGCCGGTGGTTTTGCGGGAGATCACCGCGCCCTTGTTGGATTCAGAGCCGGTCGCTGGCAGGGTCAGCACGGAGCCCATCGGGATGGCGCTTTTAATGTCGCTGCCGCGGGTTTCCAGAATGTGCCATGGGTCGATGCCGTCGGCATAGTGCGCTGCCGCGGCGATGAATTTGGTGCCGTCCAGCACGGAGCCGCCGCCGACCGCCAGCAGGAAGGTAATGTTGTCTTCGCGGGCGATTTTCACCGCGTTCATTAGCGTTTCGTAGGACGGGTTTGGCTCAATGCCGCCGAACTCACGCACGTCCAGACCGTCCAGCGCGCTGTAAACCTGATCCAGCACGCCGGTTTTTTTGACGCTGCCGCCACCGTAGGTGATCAGCACGCGGGCGTCAGCGGGGATTTGCGCGCGCAGATCGGCGATGGCGTCTTTACCAAACAGAATGCGGGTTGGGGTGTGAAGATTAAAGTTGTTCATTGCTCGTTCCCTTTAGTGGGTGAAAAACCGTGGTGGCGCAGAGGGCGACCTGATGCTGCACATTGTGGCCGCCCGAGGGTATCCTCTCAATGCACATTCCTGCCGATGTCTTGCCCATTTCTACAGAGCGCTGGAGAAAGCGCGGAAAAGCACGCACACTGTCAACGTCGGAAACCTTAGCCGGAGTAACGTAAAATGAACCGTGAAGCGATCTGCCAGCAGCTTACTGGTCAGATTAAAACACTGATTGATAAAGAAAATGGTGTCAACAACCTGCTTCCTGACATTCGCCTGCTCTACGGCACGCAGCCCGGGACGCGCACGCCGGTGATGTACCAGCCGGGCATCGTTTTTCTCTTCTCGGGCCATAAAATTGGCTATATCAACGAGCGCGTGTTCCGCTACGACACCAATGAATATCTGCTTCTGACGGTACCTTTACCCTTCGAATGTGAAACCTTCGCGACAGAGTCGGTTCCGCTGGCCGGTATTCGCGTCAACGTCGATATTCTTCAGCTGCAGGAGCTGCTGATGGAGATAGGTGAAGACGAGTTGTTCCAGCCTTCGATGGCGGCAAGCGGGATTAACTCGGCCACGCTGTCGGAGGAGATCCTCTGTGCCATTGAGCGTCTGCTGGACGTGATGGAAAGGCCGCTGGACGCGCGCATTCTGGGCAAGCAGATTATCCGTGAAATTCTCTACCACGTGCTGCTGGGGCCGGGAGGCGGGGCGTTACTGGCGCTGGTGAGCCGACAGACCCATTTCAGCCTGATCAGCCGCGTGCTCAAGCGTATCGAAAGCCAGTACACGGAAAACCTCAGCGTCGACCAGCTGGCGGCGGAAGCGAACATGAGCGTCTCGGCGTTTCACCACAACTTCAAATCGGTGACCAGCACCTCGCCGCTGCAGTACCTCAAAACCTACCGGCTGCATAAGGCGCGGATGCTGATGATCCACGACGGCATGAAGGCCAGCGCGGCGGCAATGCGCGTCGGCTATGAAAGCGCGTCCCAGTTCAGTCGGGAGTTTAAGCGCTATTTCGGCGTCACGCCGGGAGAAGATGCGTCGCGCATCCGAACGATGCAGGGAGCCTGAGGGGAAACGTAGGCCGGGTAAGGCGTAGCCGCCACCCGGCAATTTTTTATCACGCGCTGCAGTACTTCTTCTTAATCACTACCGCAATCGTCCCTGCCAGCCCTGCCACCAGCAGAAATATCGGCAGCACCATCAGGAAGGTCATTACCTGGTCTTCATGCTGTTTCACAAACGGGATCATGTTCAGCGCGTAGCCGAGAGTGGTGACTACACCAACCCACAGCAGGGCGCTCAGCCAGTTGAAGAACTGGAAGCGTCGGTTTGACAGGCCGGAAATGCCCGCCATGGTTGGCAGAAGCGTGCGAACAAATGCCAGGAAACGCCCGGCCAGCAGCGCCAGCAGGCCGTGCCGGTCAAACATGCAGGTCGCACGCTGATGGTATTTATGCGGCAACTGCGCCAGCCAGCCTTTCACGACGCGCGTGTTCCCCAGCCAGCGGCCCTGCAAATAGCTTAGCCAGCAGCCCAGGCTGGCGGCTGACGTGAGGATCACCATCGTCGGCGTGAAGTCCATCACTCCCTTGCCGATTAACGCGCCTGCGAGCAGAAGCAGGCTGTCACCGGGGAGAAACGAGGCTGGCAGTAATCCATTTTCCAGAAACAGCGTCGCGAACATCACGAAGTAAACAATCCCCACGACGTGCGGATCCGCCAGCGCGGCAAAATCGTGTTGCCAGAGCGCCGCAATAATATCTTGAATAACAGCCATGGACTTTCCTGTGGAACAGCAGAGATAACGCTATTGTACTCCCGAATTGGCCCGCTGGGGTTGATCGCGGACGCAACTCATGCAGACTTTTCTGCTTGCAGTGTTCACAAAAACGTCCAGGAGTACATTTTCAGCCTGCACTCTACACGATACGTTCAAATCCTGCTGACAAATCCGCAATTAAATCGTCCACATTTTCTAAACCGATATGCAGTCGAATCAGGGTGCCGCTGAAGTCCACTTCGCCGCCGGGGCGCAGGGCCGCAATGTGTTCCGGCTGGTTAGGCAGGATCAGGGATTCAAAGCCGCCCCAGGAGTAGGCCATGCTGAAGAGGGTAAAATTATCCAGATAGCTTGCCAGCTCGTCGTTGTTCAGCCGTTTTTTCAGCACGAAGGAGAACAGGCCGCTGCTGCCCGTAAAGTCACGTTGCCAGAATTCATGGCCTTTACTGCCCGGCAGCGCGGGATGATTCACGCGCTCCACCTGCGGATGCTGCGCCAGCCACTCGGCAATCCTCAGGCTGCTTTCGTGGTGCTGACGCAGACGAACTCCCAGCGTGCGGATGCCCCGGCTGGTCATGTAGGCCGTGTCTGCGTCCACCATTTGCCCCATCAGATAGGCGTTTTCACGCAGCTGATCCCAGCAGCGCGCGTTGGAGACCGCCGTGCCGATCATGCCGTCCGAGTGGCCAATCAGGTATTTGGTCGCCGCCTGAATGGAGATATCAATGTCGAATTCCAGCGCCTTAAACAGCACGCCTGCCGCCCAGGTGTTGTCGATCATAACGATCGCCTCTGGCGCTTTGCTGCGCACGGCCTTCACGATGGCAGGGACGTCGTGCACTTCCATGGTGATTGAGCCGGGAGATTCCAGAAACACAATGCGCGTGTTTGGCTGAATAAGTTCGGCAATGCCTTCCCCGATCAGCGGGTCGAACCAGCCGGTCGTCACGCCGAGCTTGCTGAGGATTTTGGTGCAGAAGTCCTGGCTGGGCTCGTAGGCGGTGTTGGTCATCAGGATATGATCGCCCTGTTCCACAAACGCCAGAATGGTGTTGGCGACCGCCGCTGCGCCGCAGGGGAACAGCGCGCAGCCCGCGCCACCTTCCAGCTCGCACATGGCTTCCTGCAGAGAAAAATGGGTTAGCGTGCCGCGACGACCATAAAACAGTCCGCCTTTCGCGCGGTTGCGCGTGGCGATTTTTTTCTCCTCAACCGTATCAAACACCAGCGAGGAGGCGCGTTGAATCACGCTGTTGACCGATCCCTGGGTGTATTTCTTGCTGCGTCCTGCCTGTACCAGCGTGGTATCAAGATGCTTCTTAGTCATGTTCGCCAACCCTGTTTTTATACGTCTGGACGTCCAGACTACCACGATTGTAAAAATGTGCACCCGGATGCTTATCGAATAAGCAGAAAATATTATGAAAAATACGCATAAGAAATTTTTACTGCGTAAGCGCAAGGAATGTGAGCGAAAATTACGGCACTATGTAAATACTAATGAGAACTACTATCAATTCGACGACGTTTTGATATTATTACGCTCAGATTTTGTGATTTGCGTCCTGGAGATACAGAGTGGGTAATAATTTGATGCAGACGGATCTCTCCGTTTGGGGCATGTATCAACATGCTGACATCGTGGTTAAGATTGTGATGATCGGCCTGATTCTGGCGTCCGTTGTCACCTGGGCTATTTTCTTCAGCAAGAGCGCCGAGCTGCTTTCTCAGAAGCGCCGCCTTAAGCGCGAACAGCAGCAGCTGGCCGAGGCCCGCTCTCTGGATCAGGCTTCTGATATGACCTCATCCTTCCATGCGAAAAGCCTGACCAGCCTGTTGGTCAATGAAGCGCAGAACGAGCTGGAACTCTCCGCAGGTAGTGAAGATAACGAAGGCATTAAAGAACGAACCGGCTTCCGTCTGGAACGCCGCGTAGCTGCCGTCGGTCGTCATATGGGCCGCGGTAATGGTTATCTGGCGACCATCGGGGCGATTTCTCCGTTCGTCGGCCTGTTCGGTACCGTCTGGGGCATCATGAACAGCTTCATCGGCATCGCGCAGACTCAAACGACTAACCTGGCTGTGGTTGCACCAGGCATCGCAGAAGCGCTGCTGGCAACGGCCATTGGTCTGGTTGCCGCGATCCCTGCGGTCGTAATCTATAACATCTTCGCGCGTATGATTGGCAGCTACAAAGCCACGCTCGGTGACGTTGCTGCACAGGTTCTGCTGCTGCAAAGCCGTGACCTGGACCTCAACGCCAGCTCCGTTAAACCGGTGCATGCGGCCTCTAAACTGCGCGTAGGTTGATCGTATGGCAATGCGTCTAAACGAAAATCTGGACGATAACGGCGAAATGCATGAGATTAACGTGACGCCGTTTATCGACGTCATGCTGGTTCTGCTGATTATCTTTATGGTGGCCGCGCCCCTGGCGACGGTCGACGTGAAGGTGAATCTCCCGGCCTCGTCCAGCCAGCCGCAGCCGCGCCCGGAAAAGCCTATCTATCTGTCGGTGAAAGCGGATAAATCCATGTTCCTGGGTAACGACCCGGTAACGGATGCGTCAGTCATTCCGGCGCTGGATCAGCTTACCGGCGGCAAGAAAGACACCACCGTCTTCTTCCGTGCAGATAAGACCGTCGACTATGAAACCATGATGAGGGTGATGGACACGCTGCATCAGGCGGGGTACCTGAAGATTGGTCTGGTCGGCGAAGAAAAAGCGGCCGCGAAATAATAAGGAAGCTGGCGAAAGCCAGCTTTTTTGTTTGTTGCTATGTTAAATCGTTATTATTTTCTGCTGCATATCCTCATTCTTCATATTTATTTATCAATAAAGCCATAATTAATAATCTATTGATAGTTAAGTAAATATCAGTATTCGCCTGCGCGGTTAAAATATATCGTTTTCTGAAATGGCGTCGTGGAATATCCCCACTACGCTTAACAAAGATAATAAAAACAATCCTTCTTCGAAGGATCTTTTCACCTGCACAGCAAGAGACTCCCTATGGCTACGATGACATGGCTGTATCCGCACGCGCCTCAAAACGACCTGTTTTCGCTCTCTGCAATTCGACGACGCGCCGACAGGCTCATTCTGGTGCTTATCTGGTCGCTGTGGGGGATCTCGCTGGGTGTCGGTTATTTGAACGAGAATGTTGTGCAGGGGGCCATTGTCGGCACCTCTCTGGCCTCTTTCTCGACGCTGCTGACGCTGTTGTTTCCCGGCGCGCTGCTGCTCCGCCTGAGCTCTGCTTTCGTGCTAATGGCCTTTTCCGCGTTGCTCATTCATCTGGGCGAGGGGGAAACCGAATACCATTTCTCCGTTTTCGTCCTGCTTTCCGCGCTGCTTGCCTGGCGAGACTGGCGGCCCCTTGTGATGGGGGCCGCGGTCATCGCGTTACATCATCTGGTGTTTAACTATCTGCAGGAGAATGACCTTTACGGCGTGGTAGTGTTCATGCACACCGGCTTTCATATGGTGGTTTTTCATGGCCTGTTTGTGGTGGTCCAGACCGCGATCCTGGTCCTGCTGGCGATACGAATGGAGCAGGACGCCCGCTCTGCGAGCGAGGTGGCGGGGCTCGCGGGCGTGATCAACCGCGAGCCAGGGTACCTCACGCTTGCCGTCGATGCGGTACCAGCAGAGTCTCCTTTTGCCCGCACGTTCAGCCTGACGCTTGGCACCATGCGCGCCACGCTTGAGCAGGTCAGCGCCAATATTGGACAACTGCTGGAGGCATCCCGCGCGTTAGGACAACGCAACAGCGCGCTGTCAGAACGCACCGATCATCAGGCCAGTTCGCTGGCAACGGCGGCCAGTGCGATGGAACAGTTAAGGGCTGTCGCTACCCTGACCAGTGAAAAAGCCAGCCAGGTCAGGGAAGTGGCGTTAAGCACCAGCAACGTGGCGGAGCAGGGGGGACATAACGTACGGCAGGCGATTGCGGCGATGGAGCACATTCGCGAAGAGTCGCAGCGTATTTACGCCATTCTGGAGCTGATCGACGGGATTGCGTTCCAGACAAATATTCTGTCGCTCAACGCCTCGGTCGAGGCTGCAAGAGCAGGCGAACATGGCAAAGGCTTCGCGGTGGTTGCCTCAGAAGTGCGCGTGTTGGCCCAGCGCAGCGAGGGGGCGGCAAAAGATATCCGCCAGCTTCTGACAGCATCGCAGGCCACCACGCTGCAGGGCGTCGAGCAGGTTGAGCAGGCGGGTATGACAATGAAGTCGATCATTGAAAGTATCGAAGGGCTTCGCTCTCTGCTGGAAGAGCTGTCGCTGATGAGCGAGCAGCAGCGGGCGAGCATTGCGCAGATGAACGACAGCATTGCCAGCATCGATGCCAGCGTGCAGGAGAATGTGCGTCACGTTGCGCAAACATTGCAGGTGGCCGACGCGCAGCGGCAGCAGACGGGTCAGTTAAAAGAGGCGATTGCCGTATTCAAATTTAACTAGCTTTGCGGTTCGGAGGGGGGGCGGGTGCCAGTCACCAGCGCGTCTTCATTGAGCGCGACGTGGGTGACGTTTGAGGTGTGATAATCCCCCTCAGACAGTTTACGGGTCAGGCGCAGCGTCGCGGTCTCTCTCGCCAGCAGATACTGATAATTGGCCTCCAGGCGTCCCAGAAGCTTCTCTTTCAGCTCCGGGCGCTGCTCGATGATGGCATTCATCACGGCACCGTAGATCTCTTCTTTCACCTGTAACGGATATATTTCGCGGCGGTTCTGCCATTTCAGGCGCACGAGCGTGGCCGGGATCGATACCAGATCCTGGGTAATACGCGTCATCTCGTCATTTTTACTCTTTTTTAGCGCTTCGAGATTTTGCTTTAAGATAAATTCATCGCTTTTTTTATCATCTAAAGTCAAATAGACATTGTTATCATTAACTGGTTTCACGTTAATCTTCCCCGAAGTCATAAAAAATGGGGGCGTTTTTTTCACGGGTAATTAAATTAAGCCAAATTTCATTACCCATTTCGTTTATTTCTTTGGTCTTTTCAGCCATTATTTGACTGAGCTGCTGGGCATCTATTTCACCTTCGGCTTGCAGATCATTCAGCAGGTGCGCTAAGGCTTCAGTTTTCACAGCGCGAAATAAACGGTCTTTAATATGGCGGTCGTGCTCCTCCAGCAACATATTACGGGATTTGCCCGTTCGGGAAACACCAATTAATATGTCAGACTCGAAATCGGAGAGCTTTCTTTTTCCCTGAGTAAAATTAGCCTCTTTTTCTTCTTTCGTCGGTTGCTGTTCCACAGGCGTAATGTGGTACTTAGCCGGGACGAGACTGTCGGGCAGCATTTTTTAATTTCCTTTAATTTCAACAGGGTGGGGTTGGTAAAGGCGTGAGATTCGTTGACAATAACATGAGGCAAATTTAAAATCAAAAAAAATGGAGCCTACCCATGAACAGCATTTTCTTTACGGTCATCACATTACTATTACTGACCGCTGGTGTGCTTTTATTGATGCAAGAGTTCAATAAAACGAAAGTGTTGAAAGACGCCAGTGAACCGCCGCAACCTGAGTTGATGACAAAAGAGGAAGGAGAAGATCATTTCTCTGTATTGATGAACTCGGTGACACCGGTTTGGTACTGGCGGGTGAACCATGAATATATCGACTTTTTGCACGCGACAATTAAGCGGATGAAAATGTCAGAAATTAATGACACGCCGGGGTTGTTTGAAGCGCAGCGTCGCTGCAGCGACCTGAATTCCGCGGTCTATAAATATTATGACAATATCAAAAAGCGCTGTCTTAATGGCGAGAAAGTCTCGTATTCCGACCTGGACGTGTTAAACCTGCGTCAGTGTTTTCGCGAGTTTAGTCTGGAAGCCTACCCGGAGCTGGTGGTATTGGTCTGGCCGGAGTACGCGCGTCCGGAGGTTAACCCGGAAGAGGTGTAGGCGTGGTGTTGGTTAGTTGTTGCAAACAGTGAGCGTCGTTGAGATATACTGCCCGCTGGTTTCGATTGCAGACAGGATTCTATGGAACGCTTTTTTGAAAACGCAATGTACGCCTCTCGCTGGCTGCTGGCACCCGTCTATTTTGGCCTTTCCCTGGCACTGGTCGCGCTGAGCATAAAGTTCTTCCAGGAAATTTTTCACGTCTTGCCAAATATCTTCTCCATCGCCGAAGCGGACCTGATTCTGGTGCTGCTGTCGCTGGTGGACATGACGCTGGTGGGCGGATTGCTGGTGATGGTGATGTTCTCTGGCTATGAGAACTTCGTTTCCCAGCTTGATATCGCCGAGCACAAAGAGAAGCTCAACTGGCTGGGCAAAATGGATGCCTCGTCGCTGAAGAACAAAGTGGCTGCGTCGATTGTGGCGATCTCCTCTATTCATCTGTTACGCGTGTTTATGGACGCGAAAAACGTCCCGGATAACAAACTGATGTGGTATGTGATCATCCACCTGACGTTTGTGCTGTCTGCATTTGTGATGGGGTATCTGGATAAGATCAGTAAGAAATAAAGTACACCTTACCCCTCACCCTGCCCTCTCCCCAGAGGGGAGAGGGTGTTCAAGTTCCCTCTCCCCTCTGGGGAGAGGGTTAGGGTGAGGGGAGAGGGCAGCCGACCGCACTATTTATCCGACGACGCCTGCCACAGATTCAACTCCCCATCCGCCACATGCTGGTCAATCCGCTTGAGTTCGTCCTCCGTAAAGCGCAGGTTTTCCAGCGCCTGAACGTTCTCCTCCAGCTGTTCCGGACGGCTCGCGCCAATCAGCACCGACGTCACGCGTTCATCTTTCAGCAGCCAGCTCAGCGCCATCTGTGCCATGGTTTGCCCACGCGCATGCGCCATTTCATTCAGCAGGTGGAGGCTGCTCAGGTTGGCGTCGGTCAGCATTTTCTCCGTCAGGCCGCGCACCTTTTTGCCTTCGCGCTGCATGCGTGAACCTTCAGGAATACCGTTCAGGTATTTTCCGGTGAGAAGACCCTGCGCCAGCGGAGTGAAGGCGATACAGCCCGTCCCGTTTGCTTCAAGCGCATCCAGCAAACCGGTCTTATCGACCCAGCGGTTAAGCAGGTTGTAAGAGGGCTGGTGGATCAGCAGCGGGATTTTCCACTCGTGCAGCAGCTCGGCCATTTTCTGCGTGCGCTCGGTAGAGTAGGAGGAGATGCCCACATACAGCGCTTTGCCGCTCTGTACGGCGTGCGCCAGCGCTGAGGCCGTCTCTTCCATTGGCGTGTTTTCATCCACGCGGTGGGAATAGAAAATATCCACATACTCCACGCCCATACGCTTCAGGCTTTGGTCGAGGCTGGCGAGCAGATATTTACGTGAACCGCCGGAACCATACGGCCCCGGCCACATGTCGTAGCCCGCTTTGGTGGAGATAATCAGCTCGTCGCGATACGCGGCAAAATCTTCGCGCAGGATGCGGCCAAAATTCTCCTCGGCGCTGCCCGCCGGCGGCCCGTAGTTATTGGCGAGATCAAAATGGGTGATGCCGAGGTCGAAAGCTTTACGCAACAGCGCCCGCTGGGCATCCAGCGGCTGGACGTGGCCGAAGCTATGCCACAGTCCCAGTGACAGCGCGGGCAGACGCAGGCCACTTTTCCCGCAGTAGCGGTACTGCATATTCTCATAGCGGCCGGTGTAAGGGTGCCAGGACATGATGTCTCCTTTCTTATTGATGAATTTTCGAAACAGCGTTTTCATTCTGAACTTATCACATCACCCATTACATCACTAAGCGTGGGCATAATGGTTAACGGCAGCTGTGTGACTAGTGAAGCCACGCTAATTAAAAATAATCACAAAAGGTTATAATTTCCGCGCTCCCTGCCGATAACGAGAGTAGTACTCGCCTCTGGGCGAACTCACCCTCTCGGCAAGGAAGACTTATGAATATGCTCCGTAATTTCACGATCCGCTTCGTCATGCTGACGATTCTGGGGATCTTTTGTTTAATGTGGGCGGGGGTTGGGCTATACAGCACCTGGTCACTGTCCCGCGTTTCTGATGGTAACGACGTTGATCGGCAACTGGTCAAACAGATGACGGTGCTCAGCCAGGGTAACGATCAGTATTTCCGTTTCGTCACCCGTCTGAGCCGCGCAATGGAGGTCAAAGCCGCAGGCGGCACGCCGGACCTGGCCTCTGCCCAACAGGCGCTGGATAACATGAGTAAGAAGCTGGCCGAAATGAAGGCCATTTCCCCCGGCCCGATGGACGAACAGGTTTCTGCTCAGGTCATTAGCAGCTGGCAGGCGCTGCTCGATCGGGGCGTAACCCCGCAGATGCAGCAGGCTAAGCAGTCGCTGGACGGCTATCGCCAGCAGGCCAACAACGTCACGCCACCGCTGAGCCGCGCGTTCGGTGCCGCGGCGGAGAACTTTAACAACGCCGCCGCGAAGTCGCTCGACAGCACCCGCGTGGTGGTGGACGGCCTGACCAGCATGACCCGCACGGTGATTATCGTCGCCACGATTATTGGCCTGCTGATCCTGCTTTTCACCGACCGTTACCTGGTGGCGATGCTGGTGAAACCGCTGGCTCGTATTCGCCAGCAGTTCCGCCAGATTGCCCAGGGCGATCTCAGCCAGCCGATTGAGCCGTTTGGCCGCAACTGCGTGGGACAGCTGGTTCCCTTACTGAGCGCCATGCAGGACAGCCTGCGTGAAGCGGTCAGCACCATCCGCTCCGGCAGCGAAAATATCTGGCGCGGCGCGACGGAGATCTCCAGCGGGAACAACGATCTCTCGTCCCGTACGGAAGAGCAGGCCGCCGCGCTGGAAGAGACCGCCGCGAGTATGGAGCAGCTTACGGCGACGGTAAAACTGAACGCCGAAAGCGCGCGTCAGGCAAGCCTGCTGGCGGACGTGGCCTCGACGACAGCCAGCCGTGGCGGTTCGCTGGTGGACGATGTCGTTACCACCATGAGCGGAATTTCCGACAGCTCGAAGAAAATCGCAGAAATCACCACCGTGATTAACAGCATTGCTTTCCAGACCAATATTCTGGCGCTCAACGCAGCGGTTGAAGCCGCGCGCGCGGGCGAGCAGGGCCGTGGCTTCGCCGTGGTCGCAGGTGAAGTGCGTAACCTGGCAAGCCGCAGCGCCAATGCCGCAAAAGAGATTGAAGGGCTGATCGCGGACTCCGTTTCCCGCGTCGAGCAGGGGGCGCAGCTGGTGAACGACACCGGCACGACGATGGAGGCGATTCTGCGCGACGTGACCGAAGTGACCACCATCATGAAGCAAATCGCATCTGCCTCTGAGGAGCAGAGTAAGGGCATTTCTCAGGTCGGAATTGCCATAACCCAGATGGACGGCGTTACGCAGCAAAACGCTTCGCTGGTGGAACAGGTCTCTGCCGCTGCCGCAGCTCTGGAGCGCCAGACTGAAGAGCTTCAGCGCTCGGTGCAAAAATTCCGCCTCACCGCATAATCTTATCGGGTCGGGTCGCCTGTCGCGGCCTGACCCCTTATCTCCCTGAAAGACGATCCCGCTGAATCACCTGCGTCACCTGTGACAGCTGGCCTATCCTCACCTCACTTGACCGCTGGAATTTGCTTTTATCAATCAGCAGCAGCGACTGGCTTGCGCGGCTTAACAGCAGTGATTTAAAGACCGCGTTATGCTCCACCGGATCCCACAGCGTACCCTGCTCATCAACGCCCTCGCAGGAGAAGATAAACAGGTCAATCTCCAGCCCTTTAAGCTGTGTAAGCAGCGCCGGATTGACGTAGCAGCGGTACTTGCGATCCAGTGTGCCGCCGGAGCAGATAAGCGCGATCCGCTCGCGTTTTGCCATCTCATGACAGATCGGCAGGCTATTGGTAAAGACGGTGAGTTCGATATCCGGGAGCTGGCGCGCCAGGTGAAAGCAGGTCGAACTGGCATCGAGGGCGATGGTCATCCCTTCGCTGATCCAGTCCAGCGCATGACGGGCGATATCGGCTTTATCGGCGTAGTGGCTTTTTAAGCGCGCGCCAAATGGCTCTCCACTGTCGCGGCTGTTCGGATGGATAAGCCGCGCGCGGCCGTGCTGGCGCAGGATCTTGCCCTGCTGCTGAAGGGCATTCAGATCGCGACGGATCGTCTCCCTGCTGACGGCGAGTGTTTCTGCCAGCGCGTCAGTGGTTAGCCAGTCGCAGCAGCCCAGCAGTTCGAGAATGTTCTGCTGTCGGGTCAGCTTCATGCGTCAGCCCATTCTGATAGAAATAAAAATGATTCTTGCTAGTTTATCGGGACTTGTAAATATGCCGTTGAAAAACGAGAGGATATAATGCGAGAGAACGCCGGGCAGGCACCGCAGCGCCCGGCGTCAATTATCAATGCGTGGCTTCACCAATCAGCGCGCCAGCGCCTGCGCCAACGGCTGCACCTTTCAGTACGCTATTGCCCGTCACTGCTGCTGTACCCGCCCCAACGACTGCGCCCACGGCACCGCCCTTACGCGCATCTTTGCCTTTTTCACCGTTTTTAAACATGGCACCTGTACCCGCACCAACAACCGCGCCGCCTACTGTCGATTTCAGGTCTTTGCCCGTGGCTGCGCCAATCGCCGCACCGGCAACGGCGCCGGCGGCAGTTTTGTCCATCGCCATACCCGAGGTAGAAATAATGAGGGTGCTGAGAACCAGCGCTGTTTTGATGAATTTCATAACAGATCCTTTGTAATAGCTGTTGGTTGATACTTCGCTTCTCACAGCCAGGCGTGAGAAAAGAGGGCGAATAGTGCCAGTAATACCGGTTCAACCTTTAAGCTAATCATGCCCTGGGCAAGGATCGTTGTTACCGGGCGGTGGCCCGCCCGGCATAGCGTCAGGCCTGACGCTTATCTTCCGTATTCGTCTCGAAGTCGCTCGCCGCGTGGCGTTCGTGGAGCTGCTCGTTCAGCTCGCCGCTGGTGCGGTTAACGATGCGTCCGCGCTTAACGGCATGGCGATTCGCCACGTCTTTCGCCCAGCGCTGCACGTTGGTGTACTTTTCTGCGTCGAGGAACTCAGCGGCGTTATAAACGCTGCCCAGCGCCACGCAGCCGAACCATGGCCAGATGGCGATATCCGCGATGGTGTATTCCTCACCCGCCACGTAGCGACCGCGCGCCAGCTGTTTATCCAGCACGTCGAACAGACGTTTGGCTTCCATGGTGAAGCGGTCAATCGCGTACTCGATTTTCACCGGAGCATAGTTGTAGAAGTGGCCAAAACCGCCGCCGAGGAACGGCGCCGCGCCCTGCAGCCAGAACAGCCAGTTCAGCGTCTCGGTGCGTCCCGCCGGATCCTTCGGCAGGAAGTGGCCGAACTTCTCCGCCAGGTAAAGCAGGATATTACCGGATTCAAAGACGCGCGTTGGCGGGTTCGTGGAGTGGTCGCGAAGCGCCGGGATTTTCGAGTTCGGGTTCACCTCAACGAAGCCGCTGGAGAACTGATCGCCCTCGCCGATGCGGATCAGCCACGCGTCGTACTCCGCGCCCGTCACCCCCAGCGCCAGCAACTCTTCAAGCATGATCGTCACTTTCTGGCCGTTCGGTGTTCCCAGCGAGTAGAGCTGCAGCGGGTGCGAACCGACAGGAAGATCTTTCTCATGGGTCGCGCCGGAAATGGGGCGGTTGATGTTGGCGAACGCGCCGCCGCTGTTCTTTTTCCATTCCCACACTTTTGGTGGCTGATACGTGTTGTCTGACATGTTGACCTGCCTTTTGAGTGATGTGTTGAGGCAGTGTAGCAGGAGATTTGTGAAGCGTTTAACGTTGTGAGCGCAATCAATTAACCGCTATTCCTTCTGCTGCTTATATATATCAAATCCGGCATAAGCTTAATCGAAAATCGCATTTTCATAATTAATGCGTTAATGGATAAAGCTGCATATGATGCTTCAACATAAATAAAAGATGCAGTCATAAACACTTTATAAGGCAAGGAGTTAGTGAGATGCGCAAGCTTCTGTTATCGGCAGTGGTGGTTTCGCTCGCGTTAGGCCTGGCGGGCTGTGATGATGCGAAAAATAAAGAGACCAATACGCCCCCTGCGGCAAAAAGCGATGCGCCAAAAGCGGGCGGTTCGCTGATTATCGGGATTACCTCCGGCGACCCGTTAGCCGTTAATCCGCTCTATGCCAGTGACCGTACAACGTTAACGATCATGCAGGCGCTCTATGCCCCACTCTATAGCTTCAACAACGGTAAGATCGAATGGGGCCTGGCGGAAAGCCTGACGCCCTCCGCCGACAACCTGAGCTACACCCTGACGTTAAAACCCAACCTGAAATGGCAGGACGGACAGCCGCTGACGGCGGACGACGTGGTCTTCACCTTCAATAAGCTGCTGGATGCCAAACAGCACAGCTTCTTCCGCAGCATGTTCACCTACGGCGATAAGCCGGTACAGGTAAGCAAGGTTGACGACCGCACCGTTAAGTTCACCTTACCGCAGGTCAGCGCGGCCTTTACCGGCACGCTGGTACAGATCTACCCGATCCCGCAGCACGTGTTCGCTGCTGAAGGCGACCTGGAAAAGAGCAGCAAAAACGATGCGCCGGTCGGGTCCGGGCCGTTCAAATTCAAAGAGTACCGCGCCGGACAATACTACGCCCTGACCCGTTTTGACGATTACTGGAACGGTAAAGCGAAGCTCGATTCGGTGACCTACCGTTTCGCCAAAGACAGCAACGCCGCCAACCTGGCGCTGCAAAACGGTGAAATCAACCTCAAGATGGTTGACCCGCAGGACGTGAACCGCCTGAAAAATACCGGTAAGTTTGACTTCGTGGTCTATCCGGAAGGCCGCCTGGCCTATATGACGTTCAATCAGAACGTGCCGGTGATGAAGAGCAAAGCGCTGCGTCAGGCCATCGCGTATGCCATCAACAAAGACGAGCTAACCCAGACGGCGTTTACCTCGCTGGACTACGCTAAACCGGCGACGTCGTTCCTGACGCCCGATACGCTTTACAAGACGGATGACGTCGAGCAATACACATTCGACCTGCAAAAAGCTAAAGAGCTGCTTAAAGCGTCCGGCGCGCCGGACAACCTCAAGCTGCGCCTGGCGTATGTGAATACCAACAAAACCCAGGAGAGCATGGCGCTCTACATTCAGCAGGCGCTGAAGGGCATTGGGGTGAACGTGGAGCTGATGCCGCTGGACTCCAACGCCATGTCTCAGCGCAGCCTCGATATGAACAACACCGCGTGGGAGCTGAACCTGGGCGGCTACATCATGGGCTCAGAGCCGGACGGCTACAAATCGCTGTTCATGAGCAACGAAGCCTATAACTACGCGCACTACAAAAATCCGCAGTTTGATGCCCTGTGGGATAAAGGCGCCGTGGAAACCGACGCCGCAAAACGTGCCGATATCTACAGGCAAATTCAGCAGACCGTGGCGAACGACATGACGTACTACCCGATCGCCTATACCAATGCGACCGTCGCGGTGGACAAGCGTTTTGGCGGTACCGAGGAAGCGGAGCCGAAACCGGTCTATCTGTTCCAGGATCTGTCAAAAATCTATCAGAAATAAGCGATTGCCCCGACCGTCGGGTCGGGGCCTTGGTAAGGGCATGTCGTGAACACACTTCTCACGCGTCGGCTGCTGCAGCTGCTGCCGATGCTGTTCTTTATTTCGCTGGTGGCGTTTTTGCTGGTCAAGCTCGCGCCTGGCGATCCGGTGGCGGCGTACATTACGCCGCGTATGGCTCCGGAAGATATCGAACGTATCCGTCAGAGCCTGGGGCTGGATAAGCCCCTGGTCACGCAGTACGTCCTGTGGCTGAAAAACGTCCTGCAGGGCGATCTCGGCTATTCGCTTATCTACCACCGCCCCGTGCTGGAGATGATCGGCGAACGCATTCCGGCCACGCTGGGGCTGATGGGCGCGTCGCTGCTGATGGCGATCGTGCTGGCGATCCCGCTGGGCCTGCTGGCGGGGGCATTTAAGCACCGCTGGCTGGATCACCTGCTTAACCTGTTTGCCTATATCGGCATCTCGGTGCCGATTTTCTGGTTTGGCATCTTGCTCATTACGGTCTTTGCCGTGCAGCTTAACTGGTTCCCCAGCATGGGTATGCGCACCATCGGCATGGAAGATAATGCGCTGGACGTGCTGCGTCACGGCGTGCTGCCGTGTATTGCCCTCACGTTCTACAACCTCTCCAGCTATGTGCGCTACATCCGCTCCAACACCATCTCGCAGCTTTCGGCCGACTATGTGCAGACCCAGCTGGCTTACGGCGCCACGCGTTCCAGCATTCTGTTCCGCCACGTGCTGAAAAACGTGCTGCTACCGGTGATCACCCTGTTCGGCCTGTCGTTTGGTGAGCTGATTGTGGGGGCCTATGTGACGGAAAGCGTCTTCTCGTGGCCGGGGATGGGGCTGCTCGGGATCCAGTCGATCGCCTCGCTGGACTACCCGCTGATCATGGCGATCATCATGCTCTCGTCGATGATGCTGATCGTCGGTAACCTGATCGCCGATCTGCTTTATCGCTTCGCCGATCCCCGCATTCGTACGCTGAGGTAACCCGGATGAGCAGACGCTGGCAGCAGGTTCGTCACCAGCTGCGCCGCAATCGTCCGGCGCAGTTCTCCCTGTTTGTGCTTTTTATTTTCGTTGTCGCCGCGCTCTGTGCGGGGTTAAGTCCGTACGATCCGGATCGGATGGCGCTCGGTGCACGCACGCTACCGCCGGATGCCGCACACTGGTTCGGTACCGACGAGTATGGCCGCGACTACTTCACCCGCGCGCTGTATGGCGGCCAGATCTCCCTGATGGTCGGTTTTCTGGCGATGCTCTTTTCCACGCTTATCGGCACGGTGGTAGGAACGGTGAGCGGCTATTTTGGCGGCTGGCTGGATAACCTGATGATGCGCGCCGTGGATATCCTGATGGCCATTCCGGCCTTCTTCCTGCTGCTGGTGGTGAATGCTTACCTCAAGCCGGGCGTGGATAACATCATTCTGATTATCAGCCTGCTGACGTGGATGAACATGTCGCGGCTGGTGCGCGCAGAAACCTTATCGGTGAAAGAGCGCGAGTATGTGCTTTATGCCCGCGCGTCGGGGGAAAACCCGCTGCGCATTATCGTGCGCCACATTATTCCCGGCGTGCTGCCGACCATTATCGTGGCCGCCACGCTCAATATCGCCTCGGCCATTCTGATGGAGTCGACGCTCAGCTTCTTAGGGCTGGGCGTGCAGGCACCGGCGGCATCGTGGGGAAGCATGCTCAACAACGCCCAGTCGTATATTGGCGAAGCGTCGTGGCTGGCGATGTTCCCCGGCATTTTGATCCTGCTGACGGTGTTCAGCTTTAACGTGCTGGGCGATGTGTTCCGTACCGCCTTTGAGCCAGGAGCGAATCGCGATGAGTAACCTGTTAGCGCTTGAGAACCTGCAAACCACCTTCCGCACCCGCGAGGGCGAGGTTCACGCGGTGCGAGGCGTGAGCTTTCAGGTGCAGCCGGGAGAACTTGTCGGCATCGTCGGCGAGTCGGGCTGCGGGAAAAGCGTCACCTGTAAGTCGATCATTCAGCTTCTGGGGAGCAACGGACGGATAACCGGCGGCAGCATCCGCTTCCAGAATGACGATCTGGCGCAGAAAACCCCTGAGCAGATGCGCGCCATTCGCGGCAACGAGATCGCGATGATTTTCCAGGATCCAATGACCGCCCTGAACCCGGTGCTGACCATCGGCAAACAGATGGCGGAGATCCTGATGCGCAATAAAGGACTGACCAAAAAAGCGGCCAAAGCGGCGGCGATCGCCATGCTGGAACAGGTGGGTATTGCCGAGGCCGGGCGCCGATACGACCAGTATCCCCACGAGTTCAGCGGCGGGATGCGCCAGCGGGTGATGATCGCCATTGCGCTCTCCTGCAACCCGAAGCTGCTTATTGCCGATGAGCCGACCACCGCGCTGGACGTCACCATTCAGGCGCAGATCCTGCGTCTGCTGAAAAGCCTGCAACAGCAGACCCAAACCGCGATTCTGCTGATCACTCACGATCTCGGCGTGGTGGCGCAGGTCTGCAGCCGCGTGGTGGTGATGTACGGCGGGCTGGTGATGGAGGAGGGGAGCGTGGAGGACATTTTTTATCGCCCTGCGCATCCTTACACCCAGGGTCTGCTGGCCTCGCTGCCGCGCCCGGATGAGGTGAATCAGCGCTTATCGCCCATCGAAGGCGCACCGCCCGGCCTGCTTAACCCGCCGCCGGGCTGTCCGTTCGCCGAACGCTGCCCGAAACGCATGCCCCAGTGTGAACGGCAGCCCGCATTTTACACCGCCGGAGAGGGCCATCGCGCCGCCTGCTGGCTATGGGCCGATAAGGAGATTCAGGCATGAGTGAACAACAGGCGCCATTAGTGAGCGTTCGCGATCTGCGCAAACACTATCCGCTTAACGGCGGTTTGCTGCGTAAAGGCGCGGCCGCGAAGGCGGTTGATGGCGTGAGTTTTGATATTCAGCCCGGCGAGACGTTTGGCCTGGTGGGGGAGTCCGGCTGTGGGAAATCCACCCTCGGGCGCGCCATCCTGCGCCTTTTCGATATCACCGCGGGCGAGATCTACTTTGCCGGGCAGGCGATCGCTCACGCCCGCGAAAGAGAGCTCAAGCCGCTGCGTAAGCGGATGCAGGCGATTTTTCAGGATCCTTACTCCTCGCTTAACCCCGGCATGACGGTACGACAGCTGGTGGCCGAGCCGATGCAGATCCACGGCTACAGCCGCGAAGAACAGCGCGAACGGACGGAAACGCTGCTCTACAAAGTGGGGCTGAAGCAGGAGCACCTTGAGCGGTTCCCGCATGAGTTCAGCGGCGGGCAGCGTCAGCGCATCAGTATTGCCCGCGCGTTGTCCGTTCATCCTGAATTCGTGCTGTGCGATGAGCCGCTTTCGGCGCTGGACGTCTCGGTGCAGGCGCAGGTGGTGAATATTTTGCAGGATCTGCAGCAGGAGCTGGGGCTGACCTATCTGTTCATCGCCCACGATCTCTCCATGGTGCGCCATATCTCCAGCCGCATTGGGGTTATGTATCTCGGTAAACTGGTGGAGGTGGCGCCGGCGAATGAACTGTATCAGCGTCCGGCGCACCCCTACACCCGCGCGCTGCTGGCGGCGGTTCCCCGGCCCGATCCGCGCATCCGCAATCTCGAAGACGCCACTCTGCGCGGCGACATTCCAGGCCCCACGTCCGCGCTGCCGGGCTGTAAGTTCTGCAGCCGCTGCCCGCACGCCATGCCGGTTTGCCAGACGCAGGAGCCTGCCATGCGGGAGATTGCGCCGGGGCATTTCGCGGCGTGCTGGCTGTTTAAGATGTGAGCCTTAAACGTGTCGGGTGGCGCTTCGCTTACCCGACCTACAGGGTTTTGTGTTTTGTCGGCCGGGTAAGGCGAATTATTTACCACGCAGGTGTATGATAAACGCTCCTCTGTCAGGTTAATTACAACGTGCAGACGACGACAACCTATAAAAATTGCCGCCTGCCTGTTTTAGGTTTGATACATGCGTAAAGGAACGTTAAGCAGTGATGCGCCATTCGGGACATTGTTAGGCTATGCGCCCGGTGGCGTGGCGATTTACTCTTCAAATTACAGCAGTCTGGACCCGCGCAACTACCCGGAAGATGCGGATTTTCGCAGCTACATTGGCAACGAATACATGGGCCACAAGTGGCAGTGCGTTGAGTTTGCCCGCCGTTTCCTGTTTCTCAACTATGGCTTCGTGTTTACCGACGTCGGCATGGCGTGGGAGATCTTCTCCCTGCGCTTTTTGCGTCAGGTGGTGAACGATAACATCCTGCCCCTTCAGGCTTTTGCTAATGGCTCAAAACGCGCGCCGCGGGCCGGGGCGCTGCTGATCTGGCAGAAGGGCGGCGAGTTTCACGAGACCGGCCACGTGGCGGTGATCACCCAGCTTCTGGACGATAAGGTGCGTATTGCGGAGCAGAACGTGATTCACTCTCCGCTGCCGCTCGGGCAGCAGTGGACGCGCGAGCTGCGCCTGAGCGTGGAGAACGGGTGTTATACGATCCATGACACTTTCAACGACACGGAGATCCTCGGCTGGATGATCCAGACCGACGACACGGAACACAGCATTCCCCAGCCGGAAATCGACGGCGAACTGCTGAAAATCAGCGGCGCGCGGCTGAAAAACAGGCGTCAGTTCGACGGAAAATGGCTCAACGAAAATGACGCATTGCAGCAGGCGTATATCCGCGCCAACGGTCACGTGATCAACAAAGATCCCTGCCAGTACTTCACCATTACCGAAAGCGCCGAGCAGGAGCTGATCAAGGCCACCAACGAACTGCACCTGATGTACCTGCACGCTACGGACAAGGTACTGAAAGACGACAGTCTGCTGGCGCTTTTCGACATCCCGAAAATCCTCTGGCCGCGCCTGCGCCTCTCCTGGCAGTGGCGTCGTCACCATATGATCACCGGTCGTATGGATTTCTGCATGGATGAGCGCGGCATCAAGGTCTACGAGTACAACGCCGACTCCGCGTCCTGCCATACCGAGGGTGGGCTGATTCTCGAAGAGTGGGTGAAAAACGGCTATCGCGGCAACGGGCATAACCCGGCGGAAGGGCTGCTGGAAGAGCTGACCGGCGCCTGGAAGCACAGCCACGCGCGGCCGTTTGTCCACATCATGCAGGACAACGATGTCGAAGAGGACTATCACGCGCTCTTTATCCAGCGTTCGCTGATGCAGGCCGGGTTTGAAACCAAAATCCTGCACGGGCTGGGGGCGCTGAGCTGGGATGCCGCCGGACAGCTGATTGACGACGAAGGTCGCCACGTCAACTGCGTGTGGAAAACCTGGGCGTGGGAAACGGCGATAGAGCAGATCCGCGAGGTCAGCGAAACCGAATACGCCGCCGTGCCGATCCGGACCGGACATCCTGAAGGCGAGGTGCGCCTGATTGACGTCCTGCTGCGCCCGGAGGTGCTGGTCTTTGAACCGCTGTGGACCGTCATTCCCGGCAACAAGGCGATTCTCCCGGTACTGTGGCAGCTGTTCCCGAACCACCGTTACCTGCTCGACACCGATTTTGAGGTTAACGATCTGCTGAAGCAGACCGGCTATGCCGTCAAGCCGATTGCCGGACGCTGCGGCAGCAATATCGACCTGATTAGCGCCCAGGACGAACTGCTGGATAAATCCAGCGGCAAGTTTGTCGACCGTAAAAACATCTACCAGCAGCTGTGGTGCCTGCCGAAGGTCGACGGCAAGTACATTCAGGTCTGCACCTTCACCGTGGGCGGGAACTACGGGGGTACCTGCCTGCGCGGCGATGACTCGCTGGTGGTGAAGAAAGAGAGCGATATCGAGCCGCTGATTGTGGTGAAAGATAAGTAGTTGACTCCCGCGAGAAAAAAGCCCCCGCTGGGCATCCTGCGGGGGCTTTTTGTTACTGTTCTTCCTCTTCCTGCCCGTTGATCTTTAGATCGATGATGCGGCCAATCTGGTCATGATAGACCGTCAGCAGGTTGTACTGGCTCATCTCGGAGATGATCTGCGGTGAGACATTAAAGCTGCGGGCCAGCTCCTCCTGGTGAAAATAGCCCGGCTGACGCCGCCTCACGTGGGCGCGGCGGCGGTTGTACTGATACCACAAAATCAGCAGCCAGCCGTTGAGCGCGGCGAACAGTAAATAGATCAACACCGTATTAAAGGACGCAATAATGACGCCCCAGCGGTGGTCGCTCTCATCGGTGAGCTGCATCCAGAGCCGGGCATACAGGAAAAACAGAAAGCCTCCCCACGCCACCAGCGTTAACGCGGCATCGAAAACACGTGGCAATAGCCGATGTTCGGTCAAAATTAAGGTATTTTCGTTCATTGAATGCTTCCTTTTCCCCGGTCCGGACTGATCCAGCGCGCGCGGGCACGCTGGCGTTTAAGCATGACTTTTGGAAATGCGACGAGGGTGGTGAACAGGCCAATCATCCAGTACACCATCGGGAACCAGATCACCCAGAAAAGCGAGCTGGCTACCTTCCGTTCATAGCGCCTCTCGATGTACAAACTGACCAGGAACTGCAGGAGGCACATCACGCCCAGCAGCAGCCCGGTAAACTCCGGTGGAAAGAGGCTCTCCACGGTCAGCCTGGCAGGAACAGGGGCGATATGACTGAGGATAAATAACAGCACCGTCATGGCGTACGCGAAGGCCCACAGCGTTGACAGGGCATACTCAAGAAACAGGGGCCACATGCGGTGATGCTCCCAGCGCACAATCCTGCGCAGGTTGACCAGAAACACCTCCGCGCCGCCCTGGGCCCAGCGCAGGCGCTGTTTCCACAGACCCTTGAGCGTCTCCGGCATCAGGATCCAGCACAGCGCCCGCGGCTCGAAAAAGATATCCCAGTGGCGCAGCTGGAGCTTCCAGCTGATGTCGATGTCTTCGGTGATCATGTCCGGGCTCCAGTACCCCACGTCCGCCAGCGCCTGTCGGCGAAAGGCGGCGATAACGCCCGAGACGGTAAAGACCCGGCCATAGATCCGCTGCGTCCGCTTGATGAGCCCAATAATCGATGAGAACTCGCCCACCTGGATGCGACCAATCAGCGTGGAGCGCGTGCGAATACGCGGATTCCCGGTGACTGCCCCAACGTGGGGATACTGAATCAGCGGTGCCACCAGATACGCTGCCGTATCGCGATCGAGCAGGGCATCACCGTCAATGCAGACCAGCAGATCGCCCCGGGCCGCCGCTGCCCCGGCTTTGAGCGCCAGCGCCTTCCCCTGGTTCTCCGCGAGGTTAATCACCCGCAGGCGCGGCTGCTCCTGCGCCAGAGCCTGCAGAACCTGCGCGGTGTTGTCAGACGAGCCGTCGTTGATGGCGATAACTTCGATATTTTCATACCGCTGCTCCAGCGCGGCGCTGATGGTCTCCCGCGCATTTCGTCCCTCGTTGAAGCAGGGGATAAGAATGGAGATGAGCGGCTCACCGGCGAGCGTCGGGGCGGGCGTGTCTTTATCCCACGACCAGTGGCGTTCAAGCTGATACCAGAAATAGAGGCCGCCGGTTATCCAGAGCACCGACATGAACAGCGGCCAGAAAAACACAAAATCCAGAATCAGTTCGCCGGTAAAGAGGGCGGCCACGCCCAACGGCAACCCGAATACCAGACATAAAATAGAGAATGCGATAATGCGATCAGTCATTGTCAGGGTACCAGTACGAAGAAAATTCAGGCCTGATGCGCGAGATATCAGGTTGGTTGTTGATGAAATCATCGGGGTAGTAGCCGTAGTTTTTGACGCCGTTCAGCTGGAGCACGCGCATCCACTGTGCCAGCTGGCTGTCGGAAACGGCGCGCGGCGGTTGCTGATCCCAGTCTCTGGCCTGCAGCTCGAAAATGGTTTTATCGAGCGCGCCGGGACGCGTGGCGACCGCGTTAACCAGACGCGTCAGCCAGGCATCGCTTTCGTCTACCGGGACGGACTCCATCAACGGCATGGCCATCGGCACCGTCCAGTCATACTCCGCCAGAAAATCTTCAAGATTCTGCGCGAACCACGCCTCGCTTTCGGGCTGCAGAATGGGTAAGGCGAACATGTTGCGGGCGGTTTTTATCTGCGGGCCGCGGATATGCTTCACCGCCTGGCTCAGGGCGTGGGTAAACCCGATAAGCAGTTGGCTCTTCTGGCGAGTCGTGTCCTGCCCGGCATCGTCCACGTCCGTCAGCACCGCATCGTCATGGAACAAAATCCCATTGAAGCTGGCATAGCGGGACAGATCTTCATAGATGTCCGTCACCTGCTGGCGCACCTGCGGGTCCCACGGGGAGAGCCGGATATAGGGCTCGGTGGCCTCGCTCAGCTGGCCTGTCTGGCGATCCCGGCGCTGCACGCGCGGCAGAGCAGGATCGAGATCGAACGAGAGCACCGGCATCCACGCGAAGACTTTCACGCCCGCGCGGGTTTGCAGCTGCCAGGAGACAAAATTAAAGAGATCGGCCCGGACCGGCAGCTGGCGGTTGGGAAAATAGAGCGACTTGATCCTGCCGTCGCCCTGCGGGTCGGCAAACGCCTGCAGGAAAACATGGCTGATTTTCATGTCGTAGACCCGCTGGATCAGCCTGTTGATATTTTGGGTCTGCTGGGCCGGATCGGGATCGTAAACGTAGTCGAGATCGACGTGCATGACGCGCACGGGTTCGCGCTCCTGAACCTGGCTGACCGTACTGGCAAATGCCTTAAGCGAGGGATTGCCGGCGATCAGCAGACGGGGGATATTGCCCAGCTCCTGCACGTTCCCCAGCCCGTCCTCAAGGGTAAAGGCCAGCTGATAACCCTGCTGTCTGGCGATCGCAAGCGACGTGCCGTTGGCCGCACCATAGGGCCAGACCCAGGCGCGCGGCGCCTTGCCCGTTACCTGCGTAATTTTGTCTGTCACTTTGCGAACGTCATCGCCGATCCGCTGGTTGAACTGCCGATCGGTTTCATAGCGGCCCGTCGCTTTATCATAAAAGCGGTTGGCGATGGCCGGTTCGCGGCTGCCCTGCGGGTTAGCCGGAATGCCGTAATGCGAGGCCCAGGTGTGCGATCCGATCTCAATCAGCGGAGACCGGCTGAGCTCGCGCACCATGTCCCACGTCGCGAAGCGATCGCGGGGCGTCATCAGGCCGCCGAAGTTAACTTTTTGATTTTCCGGCGTATCCACCCAGCTGCCCACCGGCGCCCACAGCGCAGGGACGTTCCACGCCTGAAGCAGCGGCCAGACGCGGGTGTAAAAGCTGCTGTAGCCATCGTCAAAGCTGAGCAGAACGGCTTTGGGCGGCAGCGTTTTTTTTCCGTCATGGGCATCGAGAATGTCCTGCACGCTGATGACGTGATACCCGTTGTGCAGCAGCCAGCTTATCTGCTCGTTTAACGCGCTGGTGCGCACGGAGAGGTAGCGCTGATCGGCGGCATCGTCTTCGACATCGTGGTAGGCCAGCACCAGAAACTGGTTCTGCGGCCAGGGTTTGCTCGCCTCCAGTTGCGGCCGATCTTTGGGCGCAATAAACGAAAATGCCTGCGCGCAGACGCTCGCGCTGAGGCAGAGCCAGCCGAGGAGTATCAGGCTCGCGGAAAAACGTGTGTTCATCATCATCATCCTTAAAAGCGTAAAGTCGCATCAAACGTGACGGAGAGGTTGCTCTCGCGTTTGCCGTCGTAAGGGCGCTTGTCCCAGTTCAGCATCACGCCGGTATCCATGACGTTGTTCCACTGAACGCGTTGTCCGTAACCCAGCAGAGCGATGGCGCCAGCGGACTGATTTTTCTGCCAGTAGCGGCCGCCTCCCGCCACGAACTGCTGGCTCCAGAGGGTGTCGTAATGGCGGAGCATCTCATGGTCAACGGCCAGGGCGGCCGTCACGGAAAGATCCCGCGCCGGGTTGTAATAGAGGGTGTCCCGCAGGCTGTTTTTGCTGGCAGCGATCCCCGGTTCGAGATCCAGCGTCAGGGACGGGGTCTGCCAGAGACGCTCCTTACCCGTGAGGGTGTATTCCTGACGGCGGTTATGGTCTGAGAAGTGGCTCAGGGCGGCGTTGAACTGGTACTCACGGCGCTCGTTTTGATACCAGCGCACCCCGCCTTCACCCCGGTTGGCGCTAATTCCATTGCGTAATGCCCGCAGGGGCGTGGTGCGCGACAGGCGTTCAAGGCTGCCGCTGACCTGCCAATTATCCGTCAGAACGTACGAGGTTGAGAGGCGAGCGCCCGGCTTGTTTGCCCCGTGATAGCGGTTGCTGGAGAGTTCGGCTTCGAGCTGCAGGTCCCGTGGCCGCCATTCGACGCCGCCCAACAGGTGACGGCTGGTGCCTTTGCCTTCTTCGAAATTACTCTGCGCATAGCGGGTGCCGGCAAACAGCCGCCAGTTATCCGCTATGGGCGGGCCATAGAGCGTGGCGTCCCCGTTGAGGTCGTGCGTCCCGCTGACGGGGTTATCGGAGTGCAAGCCCTTGCTCGCGTTGAGGCGCAATTCGGACATGTGGTGGACGGTGCGTAGCCTGTCCAGACGCCTGGCGCTGCGATCGACGGGCGTGCGGGTGATGACGTCGTCGGCCAGTAAATCCATCTGCCGCCACTCCTGCAGATCCATGGCGACGTAAGCCTGCTGCTGCTCAAGTTCCAGATTCGAGGGCTCCAGCGCCTCCGCCGTTTTCAGCGTTTGCTCGGCCGCGCGCGGCAGACCCCGCGCCTGAAGCAGCGTGGCGTAGTCAATTTGTAGACCCTGATTGCCCGGCGCCGTTGTCGCCAGACGGTGCGCCAGCTTTTCGGCTTCCGGCAGGGCATTCGTCGCCAGCAAATAGTTAAAACGGAGCGACTGCCCGGTAAGCCAGAGATCGTTCGGCTGAGGGGTAGGGGAGCCGAAATCGTAGCGGGTCCAGGGGACGTTGCGGGTCTGGCGCTCAACGTACTGGCGGGCGGACGGATACTCTCCCGTATCCAGCCAGGTGTAGAAAAGCGCGTGCTCCTCGTCCTGCGGGTCGGAAGCGTATTGCGGATAGCGTTGCAGAAGCGAGAAGGCGGCAGCCGCGTTTTTCTCCTGCAGATACGCGGAGATGACCCAGCCGATTGCCCAGCCTGGCACCGGATGCTGGGCTGCCGTCAGATCCTGATATTCGCTTATCACCTGTTGGTAATCAGCATGGGCGTACAGCGCGCCGAGCCGGTCGATACGCGCAAGGACGATGTCTTCCGCCGCCTGTGGCTCGCCTTGCCAGCGAGACAGCAGCGCGTCGTAACGATTCAGCGCAGATTGCGCAAGCTGCAGGCGCTCTTTTTCTGTTCGGCCAGGCACATCGGCAAGGCGAACGCTTTCGGCTGCGGCATTCAGCTCAAGGCGACGACGCTCCGCGGGGGACAGCGCCACCTTTTGTGAAAGCAGGAGCGCGGGGGTATTGACCCGGTTATCCGTTAGCGCATCAATCCGCTCCCTGAGGAGCGCTTTATTCTCAGGTGCGATATTCAGCGCACGCGTGTCTGCTAAGAGCCGATCCCAGCTTTTTCCCTGGCGTAACCAGACATACGCCAGCGTCTGAAGATGCGACTGAGAGGGATTTTCCGCCACCAGCCGCCGGGCTTCCTGCAGAGCAAGCGTATCTTTGCGGGCATCGGCCAGGGTTTTGATATAGCCGATACGATAATCGTCGTTTTCCGGCGCAAGGCTGCGCGCCTCTTTCCAGAGCGTGAGGGCGGGCTGCCACGCTTTTTGATTTCGCCTGGACTGTGCGACGGCCGCAACGCCGCGGGCGGGCAGCGGCATATAAATGCCGTAACGCTGCCACACCTGAATAACCTCGTCATCATGACCCGCCCAGGCCGCCACCTGTAACCAGTCCGCTACTTGTTCAGGCGTCAGGGCATGCTGCTGCTGATAACGCTGAAGATAATCGAGAAACGGCGCGTAATTACCGTTACGCGCCTGTTGAATCTGTTGCTCATAAACGGATTCAGTCGCCTGAACCAGAACAGGAAAGAGGAATAACAGAAACAATAATGTTGGGGTGCGATAAAAGAATAACGTATTGAAGCGAAGCGATCTTTCCATATCTATTTGCCATTTGTTTATCGTGAATCCATTGCATAACACGGCCGCCTTTAAGCTCAGCATTAAAGGCCATAAATGAGAACATTAAAACTTAATGCAGTGATGTTACGGGATACTTACCTAAAGGTAATTATGGATCCTTATCTCAGTGGAATGGTTGAAAGCTAATGTACACCTGATATGTTGCCTGATAAATATGTTGAAAAGTGGGTTTGTCGTTTTGAGATAATTCTGTATCGAGGGGTTTTTAACGTTTTTATTGAATTGGTGGTTTATTTGTAACTCATTGAAAAATTGCTGTTTTATTTTTATTGTGACAGCCTGTTATATATTTTTTATGCGGTTTTGCTGAGTCAATTAAAGTACTTTCTGGTAGATATTTGGGAAGTTTCATGACAAAAATTCCTAATGTTTAGAGAAGTGACTTTTCTGCGATTGTTTTTTATTTATAATTAATGGCAGACATTGAATGATAGTCTACAGGAAGTCTTACTCATCAATGTCTGTATTGAGGGATATCCAAAGCCAGAATACGTTTATCGTTAAAATAACAGCGCTATAAAACGAAGGCGGTCTTCTTTTCGCAGGATCGTTCTTGCTTTAATCTAAAAGGGATGGTTAGTGGCAACTTCAATAGTGTTAGTGACTCAGGATCGCTACCTTGTCAGGGGCATGCGGATATTTTTTCCGGATATTATCCTGCTCGACAAGATTGACAGAAACATATTTGATAACGGTGCAGATGAATATTCTGTATTGATTGATAGTCGTGCTCCGCTCCGTTTATATGATTACCTGATACGCCATCCGGCCAGAACGAAAAAAACAATCTGCTGCGTTATGCTTGATATGCGACACCGTGAGGAGAATCTGCTCAGTATGAAGTTATTTATGAACACGTCGCTCACGGCGCCGGATATGGCCTCGCTGTTTAATCTGATTCTCAATATGAAGGGCAGACGCCTGACCACGAGGTGGCTACTTAATTTACGGCCTGGCACGCACGAAGCGATCATGCTGCGGTTGCTGAGGGCAGGGATGTCGATGGAAGCCATTGCTGAGGAGCTGAATACGTCGGTGAAAAGCCTCTATCGCAAACGAACGACGCTCTCGGAACGCCTGGGAGTGGAGAACTTCAACGAGGCGTGTTTGTTTATCTTTAAAAACAAACTGCTGGATGCGGTTGGGAACGATCCCTGGGGTGGGGAGAAACCAAAAGCATAAAACTGACTTGCGGGCGGGTTCTTTAAATAGGGGGGGCCGGACTCGGTGCAGTCCTTTGGGTTAATGAACGGTTTTCTATGCTAAAGCTATTTTTTGATTGTTTGTCAAGACCACCATAACACTAACCCTTACACCATTGCAGGCAATCTCCATTATTTGCCTGCTGGTTTGTTCGTTGTCCGATGTGGGTTTGGTTTCTGCTACTGTCTGATAATTGTTGAACCAGTTTCTTCTGTACCGAGTATCAGCAGGGCAGGTTTTCGAAATTTGACACTCAGCGAGGATCGGTGTGAGACACTCACGGTCTTTCCTCCAGCCTATTCATCATTGAAGAATGATAGTAGTTTTATGAGAATAAGGGCTAAAAATATAGAGGTGCCTGTATAAAGCCCTCGCTCTGTCCAGGTATCCAGACGAAATAACCAATAGGCACATAAAAAAACAAGTAGCCCACCAATAACTTTATAAATTATTCGTGAGAGTGCACTTTTATCATTCTTTTTTGATTTCACTAAGTACTACCACCATTAACTTATTAAATAATAATTATGAGCTAACTAATTATTTTTCACTCTCGTCTTTTTATACTCGTCATATATTATGATGGTATCATCATAAACAGTTAGTCTTGCAGAGTAATCTTTATTGTTTTTGTATTTTGTTTTCATCGAGAGTAATTTATTTTCAATGTTTGAGCAGTTTCTTTTAATCGAATCCTCTACAAACTGATAAGTCAATTTTTCTTGACGAACATCAAAATCCCTTATCCATCCTTCACAGGAATCAGCGGTTTCAAAAAAATCCTGCAAGTCTTGCGGCATATCATAAATAACGATGTGGTTAACATTTTCTGCAAATAAATAGTTACAGTAAGAAATAACTATAATGAAATTAATTATAATAAGGAATCTCTTGTGCATAATAGTCTCTATATATAATCTTTAAGTCATTTTATTTGTGAAATATTCATCTCGGTTTTGCAATATAATGAAGATATTGGAACCCTATAACCGGAAAGCGCTCCAATACTAAGTGATGAATAGCCGCATTGTTTTTCTCTGTAAATGATAAAATAACGATGAAGTTCGGGGAAGGTTATTCTTGCAAGGTGAATGTTAGAATCGTATGCCAGGGTCCCATCTTCATTAAGGCCTCTTTTCTTTCCTTCAATATTATCGAATCTTTCCAGCCTTTTTTGTGCATTAATTTCTTCTTTTTTTAAAGCGATAACACTTTTCTGGTATTTGTCCATAAGGCACCAGTAAACGTCACCCTGTTGTATCTCATTATTGCATTCCGCAGGATCGATGTTATGCGCATCGGCTGCATTACATATAAGGAAAAGAAATAGTATTTTTTTTATGTTCATTGATTATTCCTTGTAAACGTTATTTTCTCTCATCTGCAACAATGAGATCGTATGTGAATCTGATTTTATCCGCATAGGTGTGATCCCCTCTATGACCTGGTTGTGTTTTTGTTGGGTCTATATTATATTGTTTTTGAATGTTCTCAGGTGTAAATAAATACCATCCTGGTATATACTGTTCTATATGTGCTTTTTTATATTTAAGTTTACTCCCTATGTGAATGACTTTAACTCCATTCAGTGTAGTAAGCACACCCTGTGTTGTGCCTATTTTCTTTGCTATGGAGCTATAACCACGATCGCCATTAACAACTTCATAAGTATATTCATTTTCATCATCATATACAGTTTTATCTTTTTCTGTTTCTGACATTTTTATCATTAAAAGAGCAATGCCCGCACGGATATTATATTCCGGATTGCTCCTTATAAGATCTGTCTTATTGATTAAATAAGGGCCCCATGCTTTCGGAATTATGATGTTGTACTTTCTAGGACGAGCAGGAATAGCCACTTCTTTGATCCCCTCATCTCCTGTGTTTCCTATCTGTATTGGTCTTGTTTTCCATGCCGCTACCGTCGCACCTGTTTCAGTCCATATCATCGCCTTAATCAATTTCCAGTCCAGTGGTCTGTACTGTTCGATGTTTTTCGATATGGATAAATGCTGATTAATTTCAGATACAAGTTTCCTGATTGTATTATCATAAATGTACCAGTCAGAATTGCCAATTGCTTTTTCCCGACCTCTCTTCCATTCATCAAGAGGGCTGAGTTTTTTGGTCGGTTGTCCAGAACTCTTTCCTGTTGTCCGGGTATTTACCTGAGATCTTTTCCTCGGGTTTTCTGTTGCTGGGATGCCTTTGTGTGCCGCTGCCGTGCGCTTTACCATGTGAAGCCCTCTATTCATTGGTATAGTATTTACTAAAACACCCTCTCATCCCATAAACTGTATGCACTGGTTCCGGCAATGCAGTGCTCCCAGCTGATTGATTCATATATAAAAAAAATACTTTCCTGGGGTTGTGCTTCACTGTCAATGACTACATGCGCAACCGAGAAATTAATATCACTTACTCGGGCGTTTTTTAATTCCAGCTTGTAATATTTTTCATTAATACCAAATCTATTTGTCCGATAAAAATCAAAAGTGCAGGTCAGTATTTCATTATCGTTAATTGCTTTTCCCAGCAAAGGAGATGATTTATCGACAGGTTTTTTTATCGTAACTGAATGATGATTAACATTTTGATCCCGACTTAACCCATGCGTCAGTTCATATACCATAATATGATCAAGGTGCAGTAACTGTGCTTTATTACCGATAGAGTCAAGGGAACAGCAACCTGCTGAAATCAATCCTTGCTTTTCACCGCTCAGTGTTAAATAAATTAAATTTGCCATGTTGTTCTCCTCACATTAACTATTTTTTTCCGGATTTTGCATTCGTTGCCGACTCTGGCACTACATTGCTTTTCAGCAGCAGCCAGCGGCTTAAAACGCCTTTCAACTGTTCATTAACTTGTTTTTCCAGCGCTTCTGTATTCCGTCCCTGTGCCCTTGCGTCCTGGTACTGTGTCAGCAGGGATTCCAGCGGCGTTTCCTGATTCAGCAACCGTTCCGCCTGCCAGGTAACGGTTTTGATATAGGAAAGGGTAAAGCCCTGTTTCTCTGTCTCCCGTTGCATCATCAGGTCGGCAAAGTCGCGCAAATTCTTGCGTGCTTGCTGCCAGCCACGCATTTGTGGGCTGCTTTGCGCGCGGGTTTTCAGAATTTCATTCCACTGCGCTGTTGCCTGCTGCTGTTGCAAACTCTCCGGCCAGCGACTGTCTGCGGTTCGCATCATCTGCATACCTGTTTCCAGCAGTTGCAGCGGCGAGGCGTCGGGAAGCTGTTGCAGCCGTTGTCCGTAACTGTTCAGTTCAGGCGAAGCCAGCCAGACTGTTGCCGCACCTTGCGGCGTATCCTTGACCTGTGCCAGTTGTTGTTGCATCGGGTATACCTGCCACCACCACAGTGCGGCAGCGACAGCCGTTGTACAGGCAACACCCGCCATAAAACCTTTACAATTCCGGCCTGGCGTGGCGCTGGCGACTGGTGCGGTATCCTCCGCAGTGCCGTGGTAGACTTCCACCTTCATTTTAGGCAGGTCAGGCAGGGGCGGAAGGTTTTCCTCCGTAACGGGCTGTGTGCTCGCCGGCGCATAGATTAACGTTCTGACGGCGGCCTGTGACTGAGTGCCCCCACTGCTTTTCAGCTGTGGTTCAAGTCGTTTACGCGTGTTCTGCACAAAATAAAGCAGGTTTTCTACATGCGGCTGGCGGTTCAGTTTCACCTGCTGGAGTTTGTCGCAAATCAACTGCAATGCGCGCTCAGTCCGGTACAGAAAGGGCAGGTCAGCGTCTGAAAAGGACAGTTGCTGGCGCAGGAAATTACCGCTCCGGGTATTGAGCCAGTCAAGCATCCCGGTACGGGCTGATTCATCCTGCGGCCAGAACTTATCCCAGTCGTGGCTTATCATTGCCGCCAGTAGCTCCACCCCTTCGCAAAATCCGGCCAGCCCGTGTGTACGCGTGCGCGCCAGGGTGTAATAGGTCGCCGTGTGCAGATCCACGCCGTTGGCTTTAAAGATCGCCAGTGCCAGTGATTCCACCAGTTTCCAGTTCAGCTCCGGCTGCGACGGATGAGAGGATTTATTGATCTCTTCCCGCAGGGCGCTGAATTCCGGCAGGTCGCGAGGATCGCTGCCGGTAACAATAATTTGTGTGAGTATGTCCTGGCTCATTTCAGCCTCCTCAGTACAGGGTATCCGGCAGCCTGAACTGGCTGAATAGCCCGCCGGTGAACGGATTATCTTCCGTGTCCGTATGCACCCGGTACACCATTGCGCCGCCGTCCACGTTAAAGCGCACGCTGAATGTGCCATCCTGCACGCCAGTAAGCTGCCCTGCGCCAAACAACCTGAACTGTGCCCACGGCCCACTGAAACCGATGCTGCGCGGCGTTTTGCCGCCGGTGCCAATCAGCGTCAGCTTGCTTTCATTACCCTCACGCATGTTATTTGGCCAAACCAGATGCGCGGTATAATTGCGGCCCTGGCTGTAGTCCACTAACTGACCGTCAAGGTTGAGTACGCTGCGCCGTTTATTGCCGGAAAGCGATACGGTCTCCACGGCAAACTGGGTGCCCAGCCCATTCTGGCGGCTGAAAAATGCCTCGCGGATCTTTTGTGCGGTCTCCAGTTGCCTGCTGACATCCTCGCGAATGATGACGCTGTTGTCCCCGTCACCCAGGCTCAGGTCGTTCTCCATAAACAACCGCAGGTTCTGCTGATAAAAGGTATCCAGCACGCCGTCCGGTTTAAAGAAGCGTTCAAAGGCATCCAGTGACGCATCCTGTGATGATCGCGGGTTAAACGGATAGTTGTTGGCGAGTTGTTCATTAAAGGGTTTGACCACGTTGTCGCGCCAGTCCACTTCCATAAAATGAACTGCCTCCACCATCACCACATGCCAGGCCTGATCGGCTAGCCTGCCCACCCAGCGGTTAAGCGGGGCAGGCAATGTTTTTGCCATCTGGCGGGTGGCGAAGATTGGATCGCTGCTGTTTTGATCCAGCCGTAGCTGCACCGCCTTCAGCGCTGATTTTCCCGATATCGGCGCATTCTGAATAGCCAGCAGGTAACGGTGCAGTTCCGTCAGTTGTTGATAGACTGTCTGCAGGGTGTTTTCTTTGTCTTTCTGTACCGCCAGCGTGCTGTTCTCCGGGGCGAACTCATGCCCCAGACGGGTCAATAACTGATAATCCGGCTCAGCCATGGCTTCCTTAAGCGCCCTGTCATCCAGTTTTTCAGAGAGTACGGCGGGCTGCGTGTTGTCGCGCAGTGCCGTCAGCGCCCGCTGAAGCGGCTGATCGCCGCTGATAATTTGCTCCAGCGCCCCGGTCAGCTCCGCAACAGATTCATAACCACGCACGTTGAGGTTATCCATTCCGGCGCGCCAGGTTGCGGTGTAGTCGCTGAGATATTGTTCGGTAAGCTGGCGCTGAATTTCTGTCCGGTCGGCTTCGCTGTATTTCACGCTGTGAGTCAGGTTCAGCACCCAGGAATCCATCGCCGTCAGTTCGACCAGTGCATCGCGCTGTTTGACGAAATAACTTTGCAGGCCGTAACGGGTGAGGAACTGCGGAACAATAAGTTTATTATCATCTCCGGAGGTAAACACCTGATCAAACGTGGCGCCCACCTGGTCACGCAGGTTCAGATCGGCGGGCAGCACGCCGAGCGCACGCGTTTTAAGGCTCTGGTAAACACGCTGGTAGACGGGCAGTTTGCTGAGTTCTTTCTGAGCCGCCAGCACCGGGCCGTCATACGGTGTCCAGCGGTTGATGGCGTCACCGTCGCCTGCCTGACGTTCCGCGCGCCAGTCAGTATGTTGCAGGGCGTAGTCCAGATGAGACATCAACTGCGCCTGGAGATCACGCTGGCCATGGAACTTATCGCTCCAGCGTTTTGCCATGTACTGTTTCACCACTTCGTTGCTGCGTCCGCTTTTATCCTCCAGCATTCTGATGACGCGCAGCACCGCGAGTTTTTCCTCGCTCTCCGGCGGCGCAGCATTCATCTCTTTTACCAGTCCATTAAAAAGAGCCGGGAGGTAACGCTGCTCCAGTAGTTGCAGGTAGGTCTGCTCCACATATGGGCCGATACGTCTGCCCTGATATAATCCCATATCGGCCAGGCGGCTGCGATCATCCCAGTCGCCGTAGGCCAGCGTGGCATCACGCACCGGGTTGAGCAACGGCAATTGCAGGTTGCCGTAATCGTCCATACCCTGTGGTGGTGGAACAGACATAAAGGCTTTTGCCTGCTCCAGTACAGTGATGCCGGATCGCCAGTTGGTATTGTAATAGTGATGCCAGCCCGTAATCAGCAGCAGCACGGCAATGCCCCCGATGACGGAGAACACCGATAACCGTCGGCGGGACTGCATCAGCCAGACGCGGCTTTCACCAGCGAGGTTAGGCTCTGCCAGTAAGGTCTGTGGAAACAGGTTGCGGGTAAAATAGGGGGCCGTGTCCACCAGAGGCCAGGCCGTCATCGGGCTGTTGCCCAGGCGGAACTGACGGGCGGCAGACTGCATAAAAATATCGTCTATCTGGCCGCGTTGCAGGGAGGAGGTGAAGTACACGCCACGCAGCATGACGTCCATATTTTCTCCGTCCAGCAGTCCGTTCAGCAGGGATACCAGCGGCTCGCGGCTCCCCTGTATCTGGCGGACAAAGCTAAACAGGGAACTGCGGGATCCGGGGGTTAACATCCGCTCCGGCAGGGCGTTATTGAGCTGTTCGCCCCAGGTCTGCCAGAACGCATTCAGCTCCGCGCACCAGTCGTCATTTTCATGGGCATGACGGGTAAAGGTGACGCCAAGAATGGCATCGCGGTCGTTCCTGTCCAGAGACTCAAACAGCGCCGCAAAACCGTGCAGGAGATCCAGCCGGGTCAGCACCACATACACTGGTAACTGGCAGTGAAGGTGCTGGCGTATATCCTGCAAACGTCCGCGCAGGATTTGCAACAGGTGCTCCCGGCGTCGTTTGTCAGCAGTCAGAAGATCGGGCAGATCCAGCGTCAGTATCAGGCCGTTCAGCGGCTGTCTGGCGCGTTTTTGTACCAGCCAGTCCAGCATTGTTGTCCACAGGCGACGGTGCAGCACATCCGCCTCCTGCTGCTCAAAGAGGAGGCCATCTGCATCAAAAATGACCGCTTGTTTTCCCACATGTGGGATAACATACCGGCGCAGCTCCACTCCTCGCACGGCCTCCGGGGCGTAAATAATGTCGGACGGAAAACCTTCGCGCAGCAGCGACGTTTTGCCGCTTCCGGATGGACCAATAACCATATACCACGGCAGTTGCCACAGGTAGCGACGGTTGTCGAGATGGCGTTGCAGACGCAGCAGCCAGTGGTCGAGATAACGTTGCTGGGCAGTGAGCTCTGCGGTCAGAGGATCTTTTTCCTCTTCACGCTGTTGTTTTTGCTGTTTTTCCAGCAGTTGCAGGCGCTTCATTACCCTGACGGTAAGCCATACCAGCGCCGCGAGCGTCCATATCGCCGTCGCCAGCCAGCGGTTCGTTAGCGGTTTAAGCCACTGCTCGTCGTATAACGACCATGACGGGCCTTTCCACCAGATCCATACCAGCAGTACAATCCACGCCAGTGCCAGCAGCCAGGCGGCGGAAACCTTTACGCGGGGCATCGCCGGTCGGAGGGCGGATCGCAGACTGCTGAACAGTCGGGGTGTTGGTAATCTGAACACGGTAACTCCTTGTTACTTTATTATTTTTCTGCCGTGAATTTTTTTTCCAGTTGCTCCAGCAGGGACGGCTCCCAGTCAGCCAGCGTCATACGCAGCCCTGCTTTAAACAACATCCGGTACTGCTGCTGCGCAAGCTGCACCATTCCGGCGTCTTCCATCAGTTGCGCGCCAAGATACTGCCGGAGAAACTGATCGCGCGGATCGCCTTCCGGCAGCTTTTCCAGGTATTGCAGCGCGGCTTCCAGTCCCTGCTCACTGAAACACTGGCGAACAACCTCTGTGTCTTCATCGGTCCGCACAACCGGGGCTGTCTGACTGCCCGGAGACGTCGCCAGCCACTGTTTTGTCTGCTCGCTCATAAACGGTGTGCGGTCATTAAACCGCAGGGAGGCCAGTTGCGGCAGGCGGGCGAGAAAACGGGTCACTTCATCCCGGATGGCTTCCGCTGCGCTGGTGTAACCCAGGCGTTGCGCGGTCTGCGCCGAAAGATAATGGCCATCGAGCCAGTACGGGGCCAGAAGCAGGCTTTTTTCCACCTGCTGCCAGAGCGCCAGATCGGCATTGTTCAGTCGGGTCTGATAATCGGCGGTCATATCAGCAGGCACCGCCGCGAGCGGTGTCCGCCCGTCGCTTTCTGACTGGGGTACGGATGTAATGGCCTGCCATAACGCATGGCGTCGCAGGCGGTAACCCTGCGGCGAGTCCGGCTGGCGATCGCAGAGAATAGCGGCGACTTTCAGCAGTGTGTCGCGCCAGGACTTGTCATCGTGACTTTCAATATCGACAGTCGGGACAGCAGCGATGGCAGACGCCGTCACCGATGCTGGAGCGGGCGGAGAGACAGTGCGCGCAGGCGAACCGATGGATGGCGGCGCAGGGTGCACAGGGGCAGCCCTGTGAAATGCCCGGCGATACTGCGATGAGAGGTCATCTACGGCCTGTGCCAGCACCGGAACATTATGCACCTGCCAGCGCTGTGCCAGTTTTGCCAGCTCAGCCAGCAGGATGTCGCGCTGCGTGGTGTCTGCATTGTCTGCGAAACTCCCCACTCCGGCTTCAAAGCGTTTGATAACCTGAGCAGCAAAGCGCTGTTTATGTACGGCATTTTGCGGTGCGGCCTGCGCCCAGTAATGTTCCACATACAACGTCAGTAAACGTAACGCCAGCAGCGGATCGCCGGCGTGTTGCAGCGTGCGTAACAGGTGGGCCAGCAGGCGAAAATCTTTGTTTTCCGATGCCAGAAGCACTAATCCCCGGCGCTGAATCTCCGGGATATCCAGCTGACTGTGCGCCAGCGAGCCAAGTTTAAGCATTTCGCCGTCGATATATTCCCAGTCAGGATTATCATCTTTCAGCGCGGAGGTCAGTTTATCTTCCGGCAGATTTTCCAGTAGGTGTGAAATCCAGGTATCCGGGTTACGTAAGTCCATTGCCATTTTTATTCCCCCGCCCAGTGGCAGGCGTCACGCAGCGGTGCGATAGTTTTCGCCAGCCCGTCAATGTTAAATGTCAGTTTCCCGGCGGCACTGTCCGTACCGGTGTTGATGGCCAGGGTCTTTGCACCGAAAAGCTGTTTGATTTCGACAATGCCGGATAAGCCCCGGCTGGCCTCCAGCAGATAACCGTTCTCGCGGATAAACCAGTGTGACTGAAAACGTCCATTGTCAGTGGTCAGCGTCACGGCGATGTTGTCAGGTGTCATGGCATGGGGCAGTGCCACCTGCATTCGGGTGATGTTATCCACGCAACTGAACATCAGCACCGGGCGTGGCGGTACGTTGCCGATAGCGGGCGTGGTGATAATGACCGTTGGCCGCTCTCCACCGCTCTGCGTCATCATCAGTATGGTGGAGTTGTCAGGACGCTGTTTTTCCTGAGTGAAGGCCCGCTTCCAGGCTTCACCTTCATAGCTGGCCTTTACCAGCGCGCCATCAAAGCCGGATTGCTCCGGGGCCAGAATATTGTCATAGCAGTCAAGACGCTCCAGCGCAGCAGGCTCCCGGCGACAGTCCATCATGGCACTGAGCGTCGTCTGCGCGTTGGTTTCCGGCACCACACCTCCCGGCAGTACGGCAAGCGCCTGTTTCACAGGTGTTTCCGCCTGTACTGCGCCGGGGAATAATCCTGGCAGTAGCATCATGATCAGGAGCGTCTGCATTCTGCTCATAGAACGGTTTCGTCCTCTGTTTCCGGTTCAGGCTGTCTGTTTTTCACGAAGCTGTCGTCCGGTGCATCTTCAACGTCAGCGGTAAACGCACCATCCGTCACGTTCAGCACGATACGGGCAATCGCCGTGTTCGCTGCCATTTTCTGCAACAACAGCAGGGAGAGCGGCGGTAGCATCTCGCCGTCGATGATCGATTCCAGCATTCTCGCACCGTTTTCGGCGCGGGTGACGCGCTGCATGATTTCGTCGGTCACCTCCGGTTCAATCACCACCTCCGCACCAAAACGGGTACGCAGCACGTTATCCAGTCGCGCCAGCTTCCCGGCAATAATGACGGAGAGCGTTTCACGCGACAGCGGCAGATACGGCACCACTTCCATGCGTGCCAGCAGCGCAGGTTTGAAGAAATCCGCCAGCACCGGGTACAACGCGTCATGCATGGTTTTCGGGTTATCTGCATGTTCGACAATTACCTGATAGCCCAGATTGGAGGTGAGGAAGAAGACGATGTTTTTACAGTCAATTAGACGGCCTTCGCCGTCAGCCATTTCGCCTTTATCAAAGGCCTGGTAAAAGAGGTTAAGTACATCCGGGTGGGCTTTCTCCACTTCATCCAGCAGCACCACGGAGTACGGTTTCTGACGGATGGCTTCGGTCAGCACGCCGCCTTCGCCATAGCCGACATAGCCCGGTGGCGAACCGATCAGGCGCGAGACGGTGTGTTTTTCCTGAAATTCCGACATATTGATGGTGGTGAGGTACTGGCGACCGCCGTAGAGCAGTTCCGCCAGCTGCAGCACGGTTTCGGTTTTGCCCACACCGCTGGGACCGGCCAGCAGGAACGCGCCGAGCGGTCGCCCCGGACGGCGCAGATCCGCACGTGCTGTCAGCAGGTGCTTATGCAGATGCTTAATCGCCAGCTCCTGGCCCTTGATCGTGTCGCCCAGCCACTGCGGCAAATCGGTGATGACCGACATTTCGTTCTGCGACAGACGGTTAAGCGGTACGCCTGTCCATTCGGCAATCACTGCTGCGATTTGTTTTTTATCGACGTGTGGAGAAACCAGTAACTGCGTATGGTGCAGACTATCCAGTTCGGCGGTCAGCGCGGCCAGCCGTTCTGCCGGACAGCCTTCGGGGACGGTTTCTGGTTGCCCCGTCACGGATTCATCCAGCAGCCTCCTGCGTAGCGCGATTATCTCCTGCACGAGCGCCTGCTGCTGATGCCACGCAACTTCCAGTTCATCAAGTTCTGTCAGTGTTTCATCATACTGCACCAGCACCTCATTCAGCCGCGAGGTGTCAGATCGCAGGCCAATACGGATTTCACGCTCAAGCTGGCGGATTTCCGCTTCGCACTGATGGCTCAGTGTGGTCAGCGCCGAAATTTGCCGGGGAGGAGATGACAGATTAATTGCCACCCGCGCACAGGCGGTATCCAGCACATCGATGGCTTTATCCGGCAACTGACGACCAGAAAGGTAGCGCTCGCTCAATGCCGCCGCTGCCTGTAACGCTTCATCGTCAATCAGCACGCCATGGGACTGCTCATACACCGCCGACAGGCCGCGGAGAATAATGGTAGCTTCGGCAGCATTGGGTTCGCGTACTTTTACCAGTTGGAAACGACGCGACAGGGCGGCGTCTTTCTCGAAGTATTTTTTATATTCGCTCCAGGTGGTGGCGGCGATGGTTTTCAGTTCGCCGCGTGCCAGCGCAGGTTTTAGCAGGTTAGAGATATCCAGCCCGCCCTGTTGGTTGCCCGCGCCAATCAGCGTGTGGGCTTCGTCGATAAACAGAATAACGGGTTTCGGTGACTGAATGATCTCCGCCATCAGCCCCTTAAAGCGCTTCTCAAACTCGCCTTTAACCGATGCGCCTGCCTGTAATGCGCCAAGATCCAGGGTCATAATATCGATATCGCGCAGTTTTTCTGGTACCTGACCGGCAACAATACGCAGCGCCAGTCCTTCGATCAGCGCGCTTTTACCGACGCCTGCCTCACCAACCACCACCGGGTTGTTTTTACGGCGGCGGCAGAGAATGTCTGTCATCAGGTCGATTTCGTTATCGCGGCACAATACCGGATCGAGTTTGCCGTTGCGGGCATCATCGGTCATGTTTCTGGCGTAGCGGGCAAGCAGGCTGTCGCCGGTATCGGCTGCGGCGCTGATGACCTGTCCGTCCGCATTCAGCGTAACCGACTCGGCGGACGCCTGCGTCCATCCGGCAAAATCCTGCTGTAGCTGGTCGCGGTTGATGGCGGTGAGCTGCCGGGCGGCGGCAGGCAGCACGTAGCGCAGCGGCGAGTGGAGCACGGTGAGCAGCAGGACGCCGCCGCGCAGCTCTGTCTGCTGCATTTCAGTAGACGCCAGCAGCCAGGCCTCTTTCAGCCATTCAACCAGCATGGGGGAAAACGATGGATAGCTATCCACTGAACGGGTTGTGGCGTAATTTTCTACTGTCAGCGCCTGGCGTAAATCCTCGGAGTTGATCCCGGCGCGTTCAGTAATTACCCGTAAATCGCTGCGCAGGATAGCCAGCATCTGGAGCAGTACGTGGCTGACAGTGATTTCCGCCGCCTGCTGACTCATACACTCCGAGGCTGCGGCTTCCAGGGCCTGTTTCGCAAAAGGGTTAAGTCGTTTTACCAGTGTGGCCAAATCAATCTGGATCATATGTGTCCTTACCTGGCGAGCAGCCGGTTTAACTGGTGAAGAATGTCCTGCGTCTGGCCATCCAGGCGCAGCAGATAGAACAGATAAAACAGCGTCAGCACGACAATGCCGCCGGACAGAACGTGGCGGACGGTCAGTCGTTTAATAAGCTGGTAGTGTCCGCCCTGGATTTTTTTATCCTGGTGCAGCAGTGGAAAGGGCGCATCGCCGCGCAGTTTATGCAGGACGTGATACAGGCGGCGGTATATCTGCTCAAACTCCCCCTGATCCTGAGGCGCGACTTTATAGCGCCCGCGAAAGCCCAGCGAAAAGCAGATATACAAAAACTCCAGCAGATCCCGGTAGCGTTTTGGCTCGCGCATCAGGCGTTCCAGCAGAATAAAGACCTTTTCACCACCCCAGGCTTCATTGTGGAAATGCACCAGTAACGACTGTTTGATCCATTCGTTCTTATTGGACCAGCCGTTACCCAGCGCCGCTTCATCTATAAAGGTACAGAGGATGTAACGAAACGAGATAATCACGCCTGGCTCATAGCCCTGCTCCTGGAGCAGTTGCTCCACCGCCTGCACATCCGTCACCACCTGAGTGAACAGGTGTTCAGGCATGGCATGGCTGTTCATTCCCGCAACGCGCATCACCATCCCCAGAAGCGGCGTGGCGGCGTCGATCATCGGGTTCAGGCTGTTGCCACGAAGCGTAAGCTGGTACTGGCGGAGGCCTTCGCTTTCATATCCGGGTAAAGGGGACATTGACAGCTCATCCATCGCTTTATCCTCTTATAGCCCACAGTTGCATATTCAGTTCCGGAAACGAACCGGATACATGCAGGGCGATGGCACCTGTGGCCGCCACATCCGCCCAGGCTGTACCGCTCTTGTCCAGTTCGAAATAGCTGAAACCGGCATGGTACGGAAGCTGGCGGGGGGCCACCATCAGCGTATGCAGCGGGATACCGGGGATTTGCACGCTAACCATATTGCGAATTTTTTCCGGTGAGGAAATTTTTGACTGCTGGATAAACTGGCGCTGGAGTTGCAGGGTTTCCATTTTCGCCGCCACCGCCAGCACGAAGGTGGCCGACTGCAACAGCACTGAGTCATGTACGTCAGCCTGCCAGATGCCATCGCGCAGATGCAGCGGCAGATTAACCGCCCTGGGCGACAGGACGGTATGCAGTGCCCGCTTCACTTCCGGCAACAGTGTTTTGAATGTGAGCGTCAGATTACGGTGATCATAGATATCCAGTGGACAGGGAAGACGGGACGGTTCGGTAAATGTCATGAGTTCGCCCAGCAGCCCGGCAAGATCGAGATAAAACTCTTCCGGATGAAGCTGTGGTCTGCGGGCGCGGTGGGTGAACCGGGTCTGGTTACGGTTGAGCAGTTGCAGCATCATAAATTCCGCCACATCGGCAATACCACTTTGCGCCGGAGAACCAATGCGGTTAGCCAGGTCATTGGCCCGGCCGCCGACCGCTTCCTGGACTTCGCGGAGAAATTCACGCAGCCGTGCGCTGACATGGATGTTCTGACAGGAGGGGATAAAACTGTCATCCAGCATGAGAGAGCCGTCTGCACGCCTGTCTTTGATACGACACAGTGGCAGCGTGACATATGCACTCATATCGTCTGCCCCGCTCATAATACGGGGGGTTAACTGACCCAGCGTCAGTGCCCGTGCATCACCATTCTCTGAATGCAGATCCCGGACATCAGTATCGTTCAGCCGGTAACGCCCGATCTGTTGCCCGTAACTGACTTCGCCTCTCACATCGCTGGCGACGGGTAGGGCCAGATAGACATTACGGCTTTCTTCATCGGGAAAATTGTCCGGATGCAGCGGATCGGGTAGCGCATCCTGATCCGGAAGGGAGAACACCGTGCCATCCGGCAGCGTACCCGACGCGCTGTCGAGCATGATTTTACCCTGTGCCAGCAATTCGTGGTTGATGGACAACTCCGTAAATCCCCAGGACAAATCATGAACGGCCCGAAAACGCAGATTATTCACATATTCGTTATAGCGTTGTTGCTGCTGGAGATGGTGCGGACGCATCAGTGTCCCTTCCCGCCACATCACCTTGTTTCGCGTGGTTGCCATCGTTAATCATCCTCTTTTTTCATTTCAATACTGCTCTGCCGGATGTGCACCAGCAGGCGGTAGTTGTGTCCTGTTCCGGCCACCGGTTCGATTTGCTTCCATTGTGTAGTCTGGTCGTCGGAGAAGTAGGCAATCACGCCGATAAACTGCGTCTTTTCATCCATTTTCATCATTGGCAGGGTCTTTATTGTGTCGGGCAGCAGGCTGAAATCCTGGTGATCGATATAGTTCTTCCCCAGCGCGTCCGGTAACGGTGTGCTGGCGAGCTGGTCATAATCCGCAGCCTGTAATTTCGAATCATCACTCAGGTAAACCAGTTGCACGTCCACCGCCGTCGCTTCACCGTCCGCATTGATGTTGGCATCCGGCTCGGTCAGCAACGTGATCGTGACCTGTGATGACTGGTCAGCCAGTTTGCCGACCTGAATATCCGGGTTTGTGATAACCTGGCCGATTTTTTTTGCTGTTTCACAGCCGGTTAAACCGACGGTGAACAATGCCACTGCCATCCAGGTCCGGCAAAAACGCCTGGTCATGCTTCCGGCTCCCGCTGTTTTTCACGCAGTACCCGGTCATAAACCTGGGCATACACTTCGTTAAACAGCATCTCAAAACCCTGCTGGCGGCTGGAGGCTAGCTCATCGTAATAATCGCAGTACATCTGCCATGCTCCGGCATCATCCAGCGGCTTGCGCAGTTCATGGCTGCGGCGGTACTGCACAAAACGACGCATCAGGCTCTGCGGCGAGAAGGCGTCCAGCAGCACGCGTAGCGATTCCACAATGGCGGCGCGGTTGGCTTCTTCGTGATGGCGGATATTGCGCAGGCTCTCGCTGACGGCAGCAGGTGCGGCGAGATGTACCGGGCTTTTTCCTTCGGCAAACAACACGTCCAGCGCGGTGGCGTAGTCCATATTCAGGCGCAGCGGATTATCTTCCAGCGGGCGAAGATGTTTGTCAGACAGGCTGTTGCGGTGCTGCTGTAGCTCAAGCAACCCTTTAACCGCCGCCTGCAATGTCCTACCGGCTTCTTCCAGAAAATCGTCGGCATCTGCCGTGTTATGCACGGCAAGCGCTCCTCCCAGCCCACGCAGTAACGGGGTGACGGCAAGATGGCGCTGTGCCACGTCTGTCGGTGAAGTCGCGCTATCATCGCGGTCCTGCGGATCGGCATACATGGACGGCAGATCCATAAACGGCGTGTTGATCCCGCCATGCGTGACCGGGTCGGACAACGGGGTGGATGGCTGGACTGGCGCGAACGCTGCAAGGGGATCGCTCCTTGTGGTCAGACTTTCGGTCCGCAGCGCCTGCAACGGATCGGTGGAAAAGCCATTTATAACGGTATCGGCGAGCTGGTGGCGGGATGGCATTCCCGGATATTCCGGCGCGCCGTCAGTGGACAGCAGCGTGTCTGACAGAATATCGTGGTTAGAAACGATGGTTTCAGGGGTGGCCATCTCGTCGTCGTAATGCCGCAGCCCGCCCTGGTTCAGATAAACCCGGAGTATCAGATGTCCCGTCTGGATCTCATCGCCCTGACGTAAGTGCACCAGATCTGCAGCTACCGTGACTTTGGCCTGATTCAGCCATAGTGATGCGGTCAGCGGATGCAGGCAGAATGCACCGTCATGCAGACTGATGGTGAACGCTTTCGCCGGAACATCCTGATGCCTGTCCTGAACCGACCAGTGGCACTCACTGCTGTGGCCCACATCCCCGCTCTGTGTGAACAGACACCGTGCCGCACGCCCGCTTTCCAGTTCGCTGCCGTTAACGACGTGCAGTGAAAGCGTTTGTTGCCGCGTTTTTTCTTCCGCCATATTCTGCTCCATGTTGGTTATATTTTACTCCCTGACCCTGATGGTGACTGAGGGATGTTCTCCCGGATCGCCGAGAAATGACGTCCAGCCCAGCAGTGCGCTCTTGTTATCGCCCAGGCGCATGGTGCCCACCTGTTCCGGCGCCAATCCCAGGTGCAAATCCCAGGCAAGCTGATCGCGCAGGACAAAGGAGACAAACATCGCCAGCGGCAGAAAGCTTTCTCCTGATGGCAGGAACGAGAGGAACTGTTTACGGCTCAGGTTGTTAATGCTTAGCTGAAATTTACCGCTGAGATCGGGAACACTCGTCCCGAGAACAAAACCGCCCAGCACCGATCGACCGGCCAGTCTTTCGCCATTTTTAATCGTGTAACATCCGAGGCTGTTCTGCTGATCCGGCTCTATTTCCACCATTCGCCGCTGCCAGTTTTGCAGCGTTACGTCAGATAAATTTAAATCGAAACAGTGAGCGACCAACGAGCAGACGATCTCCGGCGAGCGTCCCGGATTCGCCAGTATTCCGGCATAGGCCAGCATTTTGCTGTGATTAATTGCCAGCCGGTCACGAAGCTGCCGGTGGCCCAGCCCCACCAGGGAATACATCCGCTGCGAGAACGCATCCACGCCGCCGTTACGGAAACTGACGTGGTAGCGGTACTTACGCCAGATATGCCAGACAAACTGTGTCAGGCGATGGCTGAACATATCCAGAAAATCGCCAACCGGACTTTGCTCCTGCACGGACTTCCAGGCCAGGCGATCAAGATAATAACCAGGCAGGGGAGACTGGCTGCCCTGTAGCCCCATAAAGGTGGTAGTCATCCGGAACTGCCCGGAGGCCTCCTGCTCCAGCGCGCTGACATCACTTACCGGAAATCCCAGGCTGGCATCAGCCCGGAAACGAATGGTCTCCTGTGCCGGAGGGGTATCCAGCGATAACGCCAGCGTTTCACCGCTCTCTGATGCCAGTCGGTGCAGCAGTTCGGAGAGGGCGAAAAAATTACAGGCACAGGCATCCTGAAGAAAACTCTCCCGTAACGCGTTTTGTTCATCCTGTACCGGAGCATCGTCCGGACTCAGATGAGCGGGTGTTGCCCGGTTTTTTCCGCCCATTTCCATGATTCCTGGCTTTCCGTGTTAACAAGGGTGAGCATGTGGAATGAATTGACGCTGGCATACAGCGACAGAAAGTGTGACAAAACTGCGCCCAGCAGGTACATCTCACCCTCACAGACAAACGGCCCCGGTTGGATATACAGGGTTGACGCCAGACCACGCACCGGTATCCCGGTAAACAGGCGATCAGCAGGCCTGGTTTCCAGCCGTTCAATGGCATCCAGTTTTTGCTGTGACAGGCGTGCCAGTTGTGGATGATGAATGGCGTGGCGATCAAAATTGGCTATGACCTGTTTGAGCGCATCAGCATCCAGCAGAGATAGATAATTCAGGTTCATGGCGGACAGCAGGGACCAGTGCAGGCTACCGTCTATAACCGGCCAGAGTGGCGGCGTGGGGCGGGTGATATTGCGAAATGATGCCACTGCCGCGTTTTTACCTGTTGTACCTGTGATGTCGCCAGGCAGGATCTGTACCGGCAGTTCCCGGTTGGTACAGGTCAGCGATGCCGAGACCACTTCATTATTAAGCAACAAGGCATCCGGGTGGCTGCCATCGGCATGAATAAAAGCCAGGGTATGATCAAAGCCCCGGTGAAACAGCGAGGTCTTTGTCCGGTGCTGCCAGTAGACCACTTCCCGTTTACGGCTGTATTCCATCTGGTGGCTGAAACTTTCAAAAGCAGGCCACTGACGTACAGAAGGTGTGGTAACAGGTTGTCCAAACTCTTTTTTTCTGAAGATACCCTGCGTCTGGCTCACCACACTGTTTACCGAAAAAATGTCGTAATGATCCGGATAGTGGCGACTGGGTATCAGCGGATAATCTGCCCGCTGGTGATCCAGCGTAATCGCTTCGGCATGATGGAAAAAAAGATTAATGGCGGGCGCACAGTATAAACGCAGGGAGCCGCGATGTAGCTGGATATCCACCGGTAAGGGGCGTGAAAAACGCAGCCGCAGAGTGAAACGGTTCTCCTTCAACCTGTCAGGTAGCGCCGGAATGCCACGGGCATCGAAAAAGAGAAAACTGTCGGCGTAGCAGAAAAATTCCTGGAGAATGCGGTAACCGCTGTGGACATTACCGGGCCAGGGCAGCATGGCATCCTCTGACTCAAATCCCACAGCTTTCAGCATAAATTCAGGCATCGGGATCGACTGCTCACCTGTAATCAACTCTGCGCCCTGTAAATATTCGCAAAACCACAGATAAAGCTGATAGCGGGTATAGTTATCATCATTGCCCAGCCAGAAGCGCAGCCTGTTCAGATCCAGGGTGGTGAAATCTGTACCCGGTGCGACGGCAAACGTAATATCAATGATGCCATGGCGGGGCGTACTGCGATCCTCAATCTGATCCAGTTGAACGGGTAACAGCCAGATATCACGGCAGAGAGTGAACGTACAGGGCGGAGCTGCATTGTGCTCATTGCCGGAATACGCAGACAATACATGGTTTCCCTGAGAGGCCTTCGCACCGATTGTGAACTGTTCGTTACGGGGGATGCGTACCGGCACGGAGGTTTTGTCCATATCCGGACTGTATTCAATCAGCGTCATTGACGGCACCGGGCGCAGATAATTGGGCCACAGCATTTTGATCAGGCCGTGTGTCAGCTCAGGAAACTCATCCTCAATTTTCTGGCGCAAATTACCGGTCAAAAAAGCCACACCTTCCAGCAGACGCTCGATATCCGGGTCGGTCCCTTTTTCAGCCAGAAAGCTGGCCAGATGCGGTTTTTCGGTCGCCAGTTGTTTGCTTAACTGCCGAAGGTAATTCAGCTCCTGCCTGTAATAGCGCTCTTCGAATTCCATTTTGCTACTCCACCCGATAATGCTGACTGCCGTCTGGTGCCATATCAAACTCAAGCACATCGTCGATGCCGTTAAATGTCACCCAGGCGGTGATATGGAAGGTTATTTCCTGTGGACTGGCCACCTGGGGAAGTACTGCCCGAACCTCAGCGTGTGAGATCCGGGGTTCATAACACTCAATGCACTGCACGATGGCCCGGCTCATGGCGCTGCGGTAATTATCAGACCCTTCCGGCTCTTCGATGCCCAGCGCAGGGGTACCTCGACAACTGCCGGCGCGGGTGTTCAGGATATTTCGCAGGCTGAGGCGAATGGACTGTCTGAATGCCTCTATATTAGTGTCCCCCCGCCAGTTTCTGGCAGGAGGGTTTTCCAGACGCTCAAACAGCGATCCGGCAGGCCTCTCGCGCTCCGGCATCACTTGTCTAACCGTCCGACTAAAGACAGTTCAAACGACGCACCCATATATTTAAAATGGGGCCGTGCGGAAATCGCCACCTGGTACCAGCCAGGTTCGCCGTCCACGTCCAGAACCTCAACTTTAGCGCCACGCAGAGGCTTACGGCTGCGGACGTCAGCAGGCGGATTCTCCTGGTCAGCGACATACTGGCGGACCCAAATATTAAGTTCCCGCTCAAGATCACTTCTCTCTTTCCACGACCCGAGCTGCTCGCGTTGCAAAACTTTAATGTAGTGTGCGAGGCGGTTGATAATGAACAGATACGGTAGTTGCGTACCCAGTTTGTAGTTGGTTTCGGCATCTTTACCCGGAAAATGCTTGGGTTTCTGAACCGAATTGGCGGAGAAAAAGGCTGCGTTATCGCTGCCCTTGCGCATGGTCAGGGTTATGAACCCCTCTTCGGCCAGCTCAAATTCACGGCGGTCGGTGATCAGCACCTCTGTTGGGATCTTGGCCTGAATCTGCCCCATTGATTCATACAGATGTACCGGCAGATCTTTTACCGCGCCGCCGCTCTGCGGCCCAATAATATTCGGTGCCCATCTATATTTCGCGAACGAGTCGGCCACATTGCTGGCCAGCATCCAGGCGGTATTGCCCCACAGATAATGCTCGTGGCTGTGGCTGACATCTTCTGCGTAGTTGAAACTTCTGATGGGGTTTTCGGTGGCGGAGTAGGGCTGGCGGAGCAGAAAACGCGGTGCGGTCAGCCCCAGGTAGCGGGAGTCTTCGGAATCACGCAGGGCGCGCCATTTTGTGTAAGCCGGGCTTTCAAAGATGGCGTAAAGATCCTTGATATTGGGCAATTCAGTCCAGGAATTTAACCCCATGAACTCAGGCGATACGGAAGACAGGAACGGCGCGTGAGCCATAGCGCCGACGGCGCTGACATAGTTCAGCAGCTTCATGTCCGGCGTGGTATTTTTAAACTCATATGCACCCAATACTGCTGCAATGGGTTCGCCGCCAAATTGTCCAAATCCGCTGGAATAAACATGCTTATAGAAGCCTGACTGGGTAATCTCTGGCGCAAACTCGAAGTCGTCCAGCAATTCTTCCTTGGTGACATGGAGAATATTAACCTTAATATTCTCGCGAAAATCAACGCGGTCCACCAGGGCCTTCATTGAACGCCAGAATGACTCCAGTTGCTGAAACTGAGGGGCGTGAATAATAGCATCCATCTGACGGCTGATGCGGGCGTCGATGTCCGCAATCATACTGTCCACGGCCAGTTTGTTTACGGGTTCTGCTGGCGAACTGGATTGCAGAAGGCTGGCAATAAAAGCCGTTACGCCCTGGCGGGCAATATCATAACCGTCAGCACCAGGCTGGATGCGGGTTTGTGCCATGATTTCATCAAGCAATGACGGGGCATGGCTTCCCTGTTCAGTGCGGGTGGAAACAAGTTCCTCTTCCTGTAACGACATACTGAAAATCCTTGTGTTTATCTGTATTTCTGGAGCCAGGTTTCACTGTCAGTGGAACACCTTCCGCCAGTGTGGCTTCATCTGCTGATACCCGTGGATAGGGATGATTTCATCCATCAGACATCCGATCCTCTGGCCAGGCGCTGCAATCAATACATCCAGTGTTTCTGTGTTGATGCCGCCTGTCTGACTGATACATAACCAGCTCACTGCCAGCGTTAGTGCGTCATCGGTTCTGGTGGTATCTTTCCGCAAGCCCATACCGGGATAATCTCCCTGAAAAACAGAGATTACTGGTTTTCCGCCTGGCTGATTTCCCGCAGTAACTGTTCGCGGGAGTCTTCATTTTCCAGCAATGCCTGAAGCTGGGCGCGAAATGCTGGCAGATTACCCAGCGGCCCTTTTAATGCTGTCAGCGCTTCGCGTAGCTCCAGCAATTTGTTCAACTCCGGTACCTGTTTTGCCACACTGTCCGGAGAAAAATCATTCAGGGATTTGATTTCCAGCGAGACATTCATTTCATCGTCATCTTTTGCGTCGTCTTTCAAAGTTGCCGGAACTGCAAAATTCAGGCTAATGGATGCTTCTGCCATCACTGAATTGAATGAATGTTTGTCGATAGAAACCATCTGACGTTCATCAAGCGGCGCTATTTCCTTTGAGTTTCCGGTATCTCCCACTATTAACATATTAAGGGGTAATTCCACCTCAGAAGGCTCGCCATCCGTTTTTGGAACGTAAGAAATATTAATGCGTTCTTTGGGTGCCACGCTGCCGTTATAATCATTGCTCATAGAGGTTATCCATCAGGTTACGTTATGTGTTCTGCATCTCTGTATAAACTATGGAATGCTGTGTGATAGAGAAACTGTTAATTATTTTACGCAAAGAAAATTTTTTGAGAAGCACTTTTTTAAAATTGAATACAGGCGTATTCTTCTTTCGAAGGGAGTGTTTTAGGTGGTGTTATTTTCATTAAAAATAACTTAAAAGGTGTTTTAATGAATCTTAATACGGTCTTAACTTATTGATTTTTATGTTATTTTTGTTTTTTATTATTCGTGAGGAAAATGCATGGTATATAAAATCATGCGCCGGGATTATCTTTATTGGAATAATGATGAAAAATGATAAATACAATATTTATTCATCATGAAGTATTGTCTTTATTTTATGGGGGGAATGCTGATATATCACCGCAGTGGATGTACGGATACGTATTTTTATCGTGAGGTAGATGTTTTTTAGTCTCTGACTGTACGGGTTCAGTCTGCTATGTGAAGAGTGCTTGATTTATAGGATTTGTTATGTAATCCGCATATTTTATCTGTCGGTTGTATTTCGGCAGATATACGTAAGATGTCGTTAATCGTCAACAAGGAGTTTATAAATGCCTACACCCTGTTACATATCAATTACAGGACAGACCCAGGGCAACATCACCGCTGGTGCATTCACCGCAGATTCTGTCGGCAATATCTACGTGCAGGGTCACGAGGATGAAATGCTGGTACAGGAATTCCAGCACAACGTGACTGTACCCACCGATCCGCAGTCCGGGCAGCCGAGTGGCCAGCGTTCGCACAAGCCGTTCATTTTTACTGTTGCGCTGAACAAAGCCGTACCACTGCTGTACAACGCGCTGGCTTCCGGCGAAATGCTGCCGAAAACTGAACTGCACTGGTGGCGTACCTCTGTTGAAGGCAAACAGGAGCACTATTTCACCACCCGCCTGACGGACTCGACGATTGTGGATATGAAGTTGCATATGCCGCACTGTCAGGATCCGGCGAAGCGCGAGTTCACGCAATTGCTCGAAGTCTCACTGGCCTACCGCAAAATCGAGTGGGAGCACGTCAAGTCCGGCACCTCTGGCGCTGATGACTGGCGCGCGCCGCTGGAAGCGTAAGGCTGAATCCACAGCACCCCGCCCTTACGGGCAGGGTGCTGTTTTTGTTGGGGGATCGTAAACAAAAAAACAGTGTCAGTAAGGGGTTACGTTTTTTTACGGGAGATGGCGGACGCCGGAAACTTCGGCGGTAGCGTGCCTGAATAATACAAGCATAACACTGTACTGTCATTTGCCGCAGTCTGGCTGGTGGTTTCTTTTACCTGTTAATTCAGGAGGTTATTCATGTCAACAGGATTACGTTTCACACTGGAGGCGGACGGCCTGCCACCGGATGCGCTGGCCGTGGTGTCCTTTCGCCTGGAGCAGTCCCTTTCCTCGCTGTTCACCCTGGATATTTCGCTGGTCAGCCAGCAGCTTCTCAGCATTGACTTTTCTCAGGTACTGGAAAAAACGGCCCATCTTAAAATCTGGCAGGGCACGGAGATACAGCGCCGGGTGAACGGTATTGTGACCTGGTTTGAGCTGGGGGAAAACGACGGACACCAGATGCTGTACCGCATGGTGGTCCGGCCGCCGGTGTGGCGTGCCTCCCTGCGGCAGAACTCCCGCATATTTCAGAATGAGGACATTAAAAGCATTCTGGGGACGATACTGCAGGAAAACGGGGTGACGGACTGGAGTCCGCTGTTCAGCGAGGCGCATCCGGCGCGGGAGTTCTGCGTGCAGTACAGCGAAACGGATTATGACTTTCTGGCGCGGATGGCGGCGGAGGAAGGGGTGTTCTTCTACGAAGAGCACTCGCCTGACAGCGACGACCAGAGTCTGGTGCTGTGCGACACGGTGCGCTTTCTGCCGGAGGCGTTTGAAATTCCTTGGAACCCGAATACCCGGACCGAAGTGAGCACGCCGTGCATCAGCCAGTTCCGCCACAGCGCACAGATACGCCCCTCTTCCGTCATCGGCAAGGACTACACCTTTAAACGCCCCGGCTGGGCGGGTCGTTTTGAGCAACAGGGGCAGAACCTGGATTACCAGCGAACACAGTATGAAGTGTTTGATTATCCGGGTCGCTTCAAGGACGGCCACGGGCAGAACTTCGCCCGCTGGCAGGTGGAAGGATGGCGTAATAATGCCGAAGTGGCGCAGGGAAAAAGCCGCTCGCCGGCAATATGGCCGGGACGGCGTATTCAGCTGACAAAACACCCGCAGGCGGGCCTGAACCGTGAATGGCAGGTGGTGAGCAGTGATTTGCAGGGGAAGCAGCCGCAGGCGGTGGCGGGGCGTTCAGGTTCAGGGACCACCCTTGAGAATGATTTTACGGTGATACCGGCGGACAGGACGTGGCGGCCCCGGCCGATGGAAAAACCGTCAGTGGACGGCCCGCAGTCAGCCACCGTCACCGGTCCGGAAGGAGAGGAAATCTTCTGCGACGAACATGGACGGGTGCGGGTGAAGTTTAACTGGGACCGGTATAACCCGGCGAACCAGGACAGCTCGTGCTGGATACGGGTGGTACAGGCGTGGGCGGGACCGGGGTTCGGCAACCTGGCGATACCGCGCGTGGGGCAGGAGGTGATAGTGGACTTTCTGAACGGGGACCCGGACCAGCCGATAATCATGGGGCGGACATACCACCAGGAAAACCGTTCGCCGGGCAACCTGCCCGGGACCAAAACGCAGATGACCATCCGCTCAAAAACCTATAAAGGCAGCGGGTTCAATGAACTAACATTCGATGATGCGACAGGGAAGGAGCGGGTATATATCCACGCACAGAAGAACATGAATACCGAGGTACTGCATAACCGCACCACTGATGTGACGAATAACCATGCTGAAACCATCGGTAATAACCAGGTGATCGCTGTCACCAATAATCAAATCCAGACCATCGGCGTCAACCAGGTGGAGAAAGTGGGCAGTAACCAGGTGATCAAGGTGGGGGCAAATCAGGTGGAAACGGTGGGGATCCTTCGCGCTCTGAATGTTGGCGTGATGTACCAGACCACGGTTGGTGCCGTTATGAATACTTCAGTGGCCATGATGCAGTCCTCGCAGGTGGGGCTGCATAAATCACTGATGGTGGGGATGGATTATAGCGTGAATGTGGGGAACAAAGTCACCTTCTCTGTGGGGAAAACAAGATCGGACAATGCCGGGAAGACAGCAATTTATTCTGCCGGTGAACATCTGGAACTTCGTTGTGGTAAAGCCCGGCTGGTAATGACGAAGGACGGAAAAATTTACCTTAACGGAACAAAAATTGATCTGGAAGGCGAGGAAAGCGTCAATGGTGATGCGCTGATGATCAACTGGAACTGTGGTGCAACAGGAACTGTACCTGATGCGCCGAAGGAAGATACGCCGGAGCCGAAGATGCCGGATATGCGGCAATTCTGAGTCAGATGCAACCAGTCCCATAACCACGCAAATAAAAAGCAATAAATGATGTTAAGGAGCAGATCATGGTCGGAAAACCAGCAGCGCGTCAGGGAGATATGACCCAGAAAGGCGGCCCGATAGTCCAGGGTTCGGCAGGGGTACTGATAGGTGCGCCGACAGGCGTGGCGTGTTCGGTGTGTCCGGGCGGAATGACCTCTGGCAATCCGGTAAACCCGCTGCTAGGGGCGAAGGTACTGCCCGGTGAGACGGATTTCGCGCTGCCCGGCCCGCTGCCGTTCATACTTTCCCGCGTCTACAGCAGCTACCGGACTAGAACGCCTGCGCCGTCGGGGCTGTTCGGTCCCGGCTGGAAGATGGCTGCCGATATGCGCTTACAGATTTGTGACCGTGAACTGATACTGAACGACAGCGGAGGGCGAAGCGTTCACTTGGAACCGCTGTCGCCGGGTGAGTCGGCATATAGCCGCAGCGAGTCGTTCTGGCTGGCGCGGTGCGGGGTGCTGACGCCGGACAAGAGTAACCCGCTGTATGGCCTCTGGCAGACCCTGCCAGAAAATATCCGGTTAAGCCCGCATATATACCTGGCGACAAACAGTCTGCAGGGGCCGTGGTGGATACTGGGGTGGGCGGAGCGGGTGCCGGGGCCGGATGAGATACTGCCCGCTCCGCTGCCGCCGTACCGTGTGCTGACGGGGCTGGCGGACAGTTACGGACGGACGCTGGCGTATCACCGTGCTGCAGAAGGTGAATTTACCGGGAGCGTCACTGATGTGACGGACGGGGCGGGACGGCGTTTTCACCTGGTGCTGACCACGCAGGCGCAGCGGGCGGAGGCGGCTTACGTCACAGCAGCCACCTCCAGCAGTGTCCGGCCTGCATCTGTTCCTTTTCCGGAGATGCCGCCCGCCACGGAGTACGGAACGGACAGCGGTATCCGCCTCTCCCAGGTGTGGCTGACATATGAGCCGGAGACGGCAGGATCAGGGGAAGAGCAGAAGCCGGTGATGCTGTCTCGCTATGAGTACACGCCACGCGGGGAGCTTGCCGGCGTGTACGACCGTGGCGGGGTTCGGGTACGCAGCTTCCTCTATGACGCGGACCACCCGGGGCGGATGACGAGCCACCAGTATGCGGGCAGGCCGCAGATGCGCTACCGCTATGATGAGGCGGGGCGGGTGGAAGAGCAGGTAAACCCGGAGGGATTAAGCTACCGCTATGCGTATGAGAAAAACTGCGTCACCATCACGGACAGCCTGGGACGGCGGGAGGAGCTGTACACGGAGGGTGAAGGCGGCCTGAAACGGGTGGTGATGAAGGCGTCAGCTGACGGGAGCGTGACACGTAGCGAGTACGACGCGGCGGGCAGGCTGAAGGCGCAGACGGATGCGGCGGGGCGAAGGACGGAGTACAGCCTGCACATGGCGTCGGGGGCGGTGATGGCGGTGGCGGGACCGGACGGTAGGACGGTGCGCTATGGCTATAACAGCCAGCGGCAGTTAACGTCCACGACATACCCGGACGGGCTGCGGAGCACGCGGGAGTATGATGAGCGCGGCAGGCTGACGGCGGAGACGACGCGGACGGGTGAGACGACGCGGTACAGTTATGACGGGTCGGACAGTGAGCTGCCGACGGGGATACAGGACGCCACCGGCAGCAGTAAGTCACTGGTCTGGAGCCGTTACGGCCAGATGGTGGTGTTCACGGACTGTTCGGGGTATGAGACGCGGTATGAGTATGACCGGTTCGGGCAGATAACGGCGGTACACCGTGAGGAAGGGCAGAGCCAGTACCGCCGTTATAACCGGCGGGGGCAGTTAACTGCAGTGAGTGACAGCCTGGGCCGTGAAACTCGCTATGACTATAACGACGCGGGCGACCTTATTGCAGTGACCGGCCCGGACGGGAGCCGGACGGAAACGCAGTACGACGGGTGGGGAAAGGCGGTCAGCACCACGCAGGGCGGGCTGACGCGGCGGATGGAATACGATGCTGCTGGCCGGGTGACGCGGCTGACGAACGAGAACGGGAGCCACAGCGACTTCACGTGGGATGTGCTGGACCGGCTGACACGGCAGACGGGCTTTGACGGCCGGGTGCAGCGGTATGGTTATGACGTGACAGGGCAGCTTGTCCGCAGTGAGGATGAGGACCTGGTGACGCACTGGCACTACGATGCGTCAGACCGGCTGACGCACCGCACCATCAACGGTGAGGTGGCTGAATGCTGGCAGTATGACGACCACGGGTGGCTGACGGAGTTGAGTCACCTCAGTGAAGGGCAGCGGGTGGCGGTGCATTACGGCTATGATGACAAAGGCCGCCTCATCAGTGAGCGGCAGACGGTAACGGACCCGCAGACGGGAATACTGTTGTGGGAGCATGAGACGCAACAGGCATACAGTGAGCAGGGGCTGGTGAACCGGTTCAGGCCGGATGGTCTGCCGCCGGTAGAGTGGCTGACGTACGGGAGCGGTTACCTGGCGGGTATGAAGCTGGGGGACATGCCGCTGCTGGAGTACACGCGGGACAGGCTGCACCGTGAGGTACAGCGGCGGTTCGGTTCAGGCACGAACGCTTACGAACAGAGCAGTACGTATACACTCAGCGGCCAGCTTCAGAGTCAGCACCTGAACCACCCGCAGCTTAGCCGGGAGTACGGTTACGATGCGGGCGGGAGACTGGTGCGTATCAGCGGGCCGCAGCAGACGAGGGAGTACCGTTACAGCGACAGCGGGCGGCTGAGCGCCGTCCACACCAGCGCCACGCATCTGGATATCACCCTCCCCTATGTCACGGACCCGGCGGGGAACCGGCTGCCGGACCCGGAGCGTTACCCTGAGAGCAGCAGCAGGGTATGGGCGGATAACCGCATCACGGAGGATGCGCAGTACCAGTACGGCTATGACAAATACGGCAGGCTGACGGAGAAGACGGACCGCATCCCGGAGGGGGTTATCCGGATGAACGATGACCGAACACACCGGTACGAATATGACAGCCAGCACCGGCTGGTCCACTATGTGCGCACTCAGCACGGGGAGACGCAGGCGGAGGGGCGGTATGTGTATGACCCGCTGGGCCGCCGTGTGGGTAAGCGGGTGTGGAAGCGGGAACGGGTCCACTGGAGCGACACGCGGATGGAACTGTCGGCCAGGCCGTATGAGACATGGTACGGCTGGGAAGGGGATCGGCTGACAACCATCCAGACGACGCAGAGCCGCGTCCAGACTGTTTATGCGCCGGGGAGCTTCACGCCGCTGGTGCGCATCGAGACCGGGAGTGCAGAACAGAAGAAGGCACAGCCCCGGAGCCTGGCGGAGAAGCTGGAGCAGGAGGGGAGTGAGGACGGCCAGGCGGTGCAGCTTCCGGCGGTGCTGAGGGTGATGCTGGACAGGCTGGAAGGCGAGCTGAGGCGCCACGCGGTGAGTGAAGAGAGCCGGGCGTGGCTGGCGGGATGCGGACTGACGGTGGAGCAGATGGCGGGACAGCTGGAGCCACACGATGAGCCGGAGAGGAAAGTGCATCTTTACCACTGCGACCAGCGTGGACTGCCGCTGGCGCTGGTCAGCCCGGACAACCAGGTGGCGTGGCGCGGGGAGTATGATGAATGGGGAAACCTGTCGGGTGAGGAGAATCCGGAACAGCTGGCACAGCTGATACGGCTGCCGGGACAACAGTATGATGAGGAGTCCGGGCTGTATTACAACCGGCACCGTTACTACAATCCGGGGCAGGGGCGGTATATCACCCAGGATCCGATTGGGTTAGAGGGGGGCTGGAACCTATATAGTTATGTATTTAATAATCCAATAAAATTTATTGACCCCAGGGGACTGGATATTTGGTTAGAGGGCGCGGCACCAGGTGAACCAGACCTCCATCAAAGTGTAAATGTTGGTGATCCAAATGGATTTTATGATTCATATAGTTATGGGATGAGTGACTTCCCGCGCGGTGAGGTTTATAAGGATACATCACATGGAGGGGTAATAGTCGATTATAAAAAAACAAATACTGAGCAAGATAAAATCTTCAAGGAGATGATGGATAAGAAAATTGGTGAGGGAAGCTACTATGGTTATGATGATATTTGTCGTAGCTGGAGCCAGCGTCAGTTCAAATCGGCTCCTGGTCAATCTGCTACTCCACCAGAAAGAAAAGGGGCTATTACTACAATGGGTGTAGGGGCATCCTTATCAAGGGGAAGCAGTACTACAACAAACAGTGGAACATCACAGTGAAAATTTTATTTTTTAGTATAGGATTGATTTTATCCATCATTGCCTTAATAGTGATTAACGTAACTGCTATTAATAATAATGTGTATCATAAATTATTCATTATCGCAATAATATGTGTTGTAATATCAATTATTATAACTCTGTCATTATATTCAAGTGGCGGATGGTTGCGTTATTGCTCATTTGCATTTTTAATTATTGGTGTATATGTTATTTATAACATAACTTATCGTTATTTTTTTAACAATTAGAATAATGAAGATGACCTGTCCGGTTTACGTAAGCGTCCGGCGAATTCGTATTGCGACATCAGTTCAGAACGCTGTCCTTCTCTCAGCCGGAGTGATTCTCTGGGTAAGGCAGCAGTTCGCGTGACCGGGCGTCGGGCTACTGTGGCAGGCGGGTCGATACCATTCAGCCACGCCGTCGCCAGCAGACTCATAATGGCCCTCCGCGCGATGACCGGCTTCACGCGCGAGGGGCTGAGTGAGTCTCTGGAGCCGTTAGCGGAAGTGAACAGGAAAATTCATCTGTACCACTGCGACCAGCGTGGACTGTCGCTGGCGCTGGTCAGCCCGGACAACCAGGTGGCGTGGCGCGGGGAGTATGATGAATGGGGAAACCTGTCGGGTGAGGAGAATCCGGAACAGCTGGCACAGCTGATACGGCTGCCGGGACAACAGTATGATGAAGAGTCCGGGCTGTATTATAACCGGCACCGTTACTATAATCCGGAGCAGGGGCGCTACATCACGCAGGATCCGATAGGGCTGGATGGTGGTTTAAACCCGTACCAGTATCCGTTGAATCCGGTTACAGAGGTAGATCCGCTGGGGTTATGGGCTTTTGTTATTCCGGCCATAATTGAAGGAATTAACTGGTTATTCTGGGGGAGCGCAGTCGCGGGCGGTGCGGTGTTGGCTACCTCAGGGGATTCAGAAAAGTCTAAAAATAAAACTGAGAGCTTAACGAATTGTCCAACAATGCCACCCAATGATCCTTGTGATAAAAAACTTGATAAAGGATTATTACGGAAAGCAGGGATTGAGAAAATGGAACACTCAATTAAAATCGAGTCAGTTGGACGAAATAATATATCAAAATTTGATTTATGTGGTTGTAATAATGGGAAAATAGTAATAAAAGAGCATGGGTGTAAAGGTAAGTCTATAGTTGATGAAACAGAATATACGTGGAAATAAAATATATGATCAACTTTATTATAGGTTTAAGTGGTATAGATCCTAAAACAGGTCAGGAAATCTGGCTGGCAAAAACTGAGAAAAAAAATGAAACTGAATACAGTATGGATTATTTAAGTGTTCTAATTGATAAGGTTTTAAATGAAGCTGCTAAATTTGGAGGAGAGAAGGGTCTTGAGGGTTTGAGGAATTATCACGTCCAATTATTAGTTGGTATATCTTCTGATGCAGAAGATAATGTTAGACCCAGTTTTCAGTTAAGTCCAAGAATTATCAGTCGTCTTTGTGCGGCAGGAGCTTCTTTTGATTTCGATCCGTATGTATAGCGGATAAATCTAATAGTTTAGTATAAACACCGGAAAATGGATTATAAAGCTGCCGGACGCAGCTTTATGTCAACGATGACGAATAGGGGAATGTGCAGCGGAAGGATAACCCAGAGAATGTGGCGCAGTTAATCCGCCTGCCGGGACAGTAGTATGATGAGAGAACGGGGCTGCACTATAACCGACACCGGTATTGCGATCCGGTACAGGGGCGTTATATAACTCAGGATCCCATTGGGCTGAAAGGGGGGCTAAACCCTTACCAATATCCGTTGAATCCAATTCAATATACAGATCCATTAGGCCTGTGTGCGGAAGATCTTTGTATCGTTGAGATTGGCATAGATCTGTCTTTTCTTTGGGGAGAAGCATCCGCTTATTATTATTCGCAACAATCGGCGCAACAGACAGAGACTGATCAATATGGACGTAAAGTTAATCCTGAAGCGGATGTATTAACTAGTGAACACAAATCAGGATTAAATCCTGGTGGAAATTGTACACCTCAAGATCTTAGCGACTTACAAAATGAGAAAAATAGGTTATGCAATCAATCCAGAGCGTGCTCTCCTCAAATGTCGAAGAATGAATTATTAAGGCGGTATGAAATAAATCTTGCGTGTGCTTCGGTTAGAAAGCAAATTAATAATCAATGCTTTGGTGATGGGGGTAAAGCTCTATGGAAGAAGAAAATAAAGCATATAAAACGGCTGCTGATTGTAGTGGGATAATGAAATGAAAAAAATAAATTATCTTGATAAAAAAGATGTGTATGATGAGCTTATGCTGAACTTCCCTGTTCAGTTTCCCCCTCTTCTTTCAGATGATATGAAAGGACTGGATGATTCAGAGTTAGTGTACACATTCTTTTCAGGAAACCAATGGAATGAGTTGGCAGATAATTTATTATTAAATGATAATTCTTATGCTCTGGAATTAGGGATCCTATTTCTTCCGGAAAAAGTATTTTGCTATTATATTCCTTTATATATTTATGCCTCTTTGTTTAATAAGAATGAGTTTTGGGTTTTTGAGTCAGATTTTATTCAGCAATATCTATGCCCAGAATATCGAGATCATGATGATTTTTTGAATTTTATTCTTGATTTTTCTGATTCTCAGTTATTTATTATTGCACAATTTATGTCTTTCGAATCAAAAAATCTTGCATTGCCTTATGTGAACAAAGCATGCGTAGATTTTTGGGATGATTATTTATAGTATAAGGTCGGGCAGGTGACGCAACTGACGAATGAAAACGGCAGCCACAGTGAGTTTACCTGGGATGTGATGGACCGACTGACGCAGCAGATGGGCTTTGACGGCAGAACGCAGCGTTATGGCTACAGCCTCAGCGGGCAGCTTATCCGCAGCGAGGATGAAAGCCTGGTCACGCTCTGGTATTACGATGAAGCCGACCGCCTGACGCACCGCACAGTGTATGATGAAGAGGCCGAACGCTGGCAGTACAACGAACGGGGCTAGCTGACGGAAATCAGCCATCTCAGCGGCGGCCACCGTGTCGCTGTTCACTACGGCTACGATGATAAAGGCCGGATGGGCCGCGAGCGGCAGACCGTCCACGCCCCGCAGACGAATGAACTGCTGTGGGAGCACCTCACGCAGCACGATTATCAGAACGGACTGGCGAATAAAACCACGCCCGACCACCTTCCCCCGGTGGAGTGGCTGACTTACGGCAGCGGTTATCTGGCCGGGATGAAGCTCGGCGACACCCCGCTTATCGACCTCACCCGCGACCGCCTGCACCGGGAGACGCTGCGCAGCTTCGGGGCATATGAACGTGCCAGTGCGTACAACGCTGGCGGTCAACTACAGCGCCACACGCTGAATATGACGGAGCTGAACCGGGAATACACGTATAACGACGGCGGACAACTTGTCCGTATCAACGGGCCACTTCAACAGAGACAGTATCAGTATGACGACGCGGGGCGACTGGGCCAGGTACAGCTTACCCCTGGCAGGACAACCTGTAGTGGTCAAGTAACCCGGAGAACCTGCAGCAGCTCATCCGGCTGCCGGGGCAGCAGCATGACCGGGAGTCGGGGGTGTACTACAACCGGCACCGGTACTACAACCCGCGGCAGGGGCGCTATATCACCCAGGACCCGATAGGGCTGAAGGGTGGGTTAAATCTGTACTCATATGCACTTAATCCTGTAAGTTGGACTGATCCATTAGGTTTATGGGTGGGAATTGATGACATAGTATTCTCGGTTGGCGGTGCAATTGTTGGTTTAGCTGGGCAAGGGGTAAGTGATTTAATTTCAGGAGAATTAAGTGGATGGGAGGATTATACTGGTTCTGCCATTGGTTGGGCGGCAGGAGGAGAAGCTTTATTGTATACGGGGCCAATTGGTGCGGGTGCCGCCGCTGGAGCTGCAACCAATTTAAGTAAGCAGGGATTAAAATACTTATCCGGAAAACAGTGTGGGTTCGAATGGTCAAGTTTCGTAGGTGATACTGCTATTGGTGCTGCCACAGGATTCATTCCCGGAATAAAAATCCAGTGTGTTACTGCTGGTCGTGGAAGTTATAATTCTATTTTTAAACAAATGACAACTAAAGCATCGAATGGAACTATTTCGTCAATGAAGCCCCAGACTGCCGCAAAAATGTTTGTGGGAAGAGCTGTTGACACATCACTGGTTCTTGGGGCAGCAGTGGGCGCAGTAGGAGGCGTGGCTGAATCAGCTGCATTGGAAAAATTAGACAGCTTAACCTGTGAACCATGTAGGTGCCAATAATATGAATATATCAGCCGGACGCTCAACTTATATTATATGGTTCAGTATATTAAGTATTCCTGTTTTAATTATTTTTGTAGCTATGCTGGTTAGAGGATTTGTTCTCAGTGTTGTTCCCGTGTTCTGTTGCTGGGGAATGATGCTATTTTTTTTTGTCTTTTTTTGGATATCAAGATTTAACCTAAAGATAGACGGCAAGTATATTTGTTACAGTAGCTTATTTTCTGGTGCAGATTGCATTCATTTTGCAGATATAGTTAGTGTAAAACATAGGGTTGGAATATACAAATATACTGACCGCTTCCTTCCTCCTGTACGACTCGAAATTAAAGGGAAAAGAAGGGGGGTATAGTAATTAATTTAAAAGTATTTAACAGTGAGGATGTTGAGTCTCTAATTAACTGGTTCGTAAATAGAGGATTTAGTAAGATATGAGCAGGCAATGGCTGGCGAGATGTGACCAACCAATGGCGATAGTCAGCATGGATGGCATGCTGACATAGAGTGCGGAATATGATTAATGGGGAAATCTGCCGGGCGAGGATGCTCGAAACATCTGATATGGCTGTCGGGGCAGCAGTTCGACGGGGAATCGGGGCAGTATTACAACCGGCATCGCTACTATAATCCGGGACAGGGAATTGATCCCCTGGGGTTGGATGCTATACAAATTAACTACGATTATTACCCAGCTAATACCGGAATGGGATTCAATTTGCCTCTCGGTCATGGTGCGGTTGCTACTGTTGATCCTAAAACAGGAAAAACTCAGTATTATGAATTTGGTCGCTACACAGACAAAGAGTGCGGGAATGTAAGACGGAGGCCTGTTCCAGACTTAAGTATGGGTAAAGATGGACAACCAACCAAAGAGTCACTAGTTGCACTGTATAAATTCACCTCAGAAGAATATGGACATGGTTCGACCGTAACGCCAACGTATTATTCTGATACTAATTACAACAATGCGAATAAATATGCCGAAGATTTTAGTAAAAAACACGACTGTTATAGCCTGATAGGGAATAATTGCACGGCATTTGCGCATGATGCTGCAATAGTGGGTGAAAAATAATTCCGTAGGGGACTATGTGATGGAGAGAATAAAACAATTGCCGCTATTTCTGAGTTTCTTAACATGCTGGATATCAGTGGTGAAATAATAACCACGACGCAATGAGATGTCAGAAAACATTGCAGAGAAGATACGCAGGCAGGATGATGACTGTTTATTATTTACTAAAATATAATCAGTGTAGATTGCAAAAAGCGGTTGAGGAAAAATTTCCGTTAAAAGAAATAAATAATCCAAAGTATGACAGTTATACCACAACCGAAAAGGGATGTGGAAGAGAAGAAACCCGGCTTCATATAATTAGCGATATTCCTGATGAACTGATTGATTTTACTTTTGAATAAAAGAATTTGAGAAGAATGTGTATGGCAGTATCTTTTCGTTCAGAATCGGGAGATTTAAAGAAAGAATCAGAAATGTAGGTGAGATACTATATAAGCTCCGCAGATTTAACAGCTGAGAAGTTTGCGGTAGCGATAACAAATCACTGGCATATAGAAATGAAATTGCACTAGTGTCTCGATGTAGCGATGCGGGAGCATGATTGCAGAATAAGAAGAGGCAACGCAGCAGAATTATTGTCAGGGATAAGACATGTAGCCATAAGTATCCTTGCCGAGAACAAGGGGTTTAAGGCTGGGTTGATGAGAAAGATGAGAAGAGTTGCGAGGGAGAGAGAATACCTCGCGTCAGTCCTTGCGGGGGGCGGGGTTTCGTCATCTTGCCCTGTCGAGTTCGGTGACCGCCTGAGCGATCACCTTTAATACAGTGGCAGTTACACAGAATTACTGACAGGCTTGATTACTGGTAACGGTTCACCAGGTCTCTTACCATTGACGCATAGGTTCTTTGCCTGAGCTGCGAAATCTGCTGTTCAGTTGTTGTCTCTGCCGTATCCTTTGTCCCCGCCAGCGGCGGTAACACTTTATCCTCATAATTGACTGGCGACCAGGTGGCCCATTCGCCTGTTGCCACATCCACCAGCGTGAAACGTACCAGATAACGTAGCGAAATACCGTCGGTCAGTATTTCATTTTTATAATCTGACCAGACCGTATTTTTTGTTACAGGGTCATATTTGCCGGACTGCAACGTATCCTGATAAACGACAATGGCCTTCTGATGTCCTTTCGCTCCGACGTAGCGTAATGCCTGCATCCAGTTCATGTTTTCGGCAGCTGCAACGTCCTGGCCTTCATCGTTCTTTTTATCTTTACTACAGGTCACAGCCTTTTGCCTGTCCGGAATACCGGAGAACGTTGCAACAGTATAATACCGGCTCATTTCCTGTTGCATGATGGCTTCCGGGGCACGACTACCGGACTGTACCAGAATGATGGATGCATTCCGGGGCACCCGGAATGCATCCTCTTCCAGTGCTGCCTGGATATCTTCTTCCGATATAGCCAGTGTGGTTTCATCGCCGAAAATGTCTTTATCCGTAAGATGCGCAGAAACGTTTTTATTAGTGACGCTGTTCACTTTTCCGGACGCGCCTGTTTTTTTCGCATCAATTGGAGAGTGTGGTGTGCAACCAGTCAGCAGGAATATTGCCATGCATAAAAATAGAGCCGATCCGAAATTCATTATTGCGTCCTCTGTGGCATAAGATGCTTCCCTGAAATATTTTATCTGAAAACTCAGGCTAAATTATACACTTGTTATGGGGGTCTAAAAAGCGGATTTGTTCCTGTTTAAATATTCATTGGGAAAATATTTAAAAGGTTTTCTATATTATATAAATATAATTTCTCATTTTATGGTTCAGTGCTTATTATATGTCTGATCGATAATGTTCCGGGAATTAGTGCTACTGGATTCTGGAATGGTATTAAGGAAGATGATATAGGTATGCTGTTATTAGAGGTGGCCATCATTCCACTGTAATTGAATGGAGCAATGGGTTTGGCAGAGGGCGTAAAATAGCGACGCTAAAGCCTGGGCTGGCATTCGTAGGTGGGACCGTGCGCGTCATTCGGTCCTCTGTTTTGTGTTGAGGTGTGGATATCACTTCAAATCAAATAGCCAAAATTACTGTACAACTTTGACCAGAGATCAACCGGCCCCTCAGAAAGCAAAAAACCAGCCCTAAGGCTGGTTTTTCTAAATAGTGGTGCCCGGACTCGGAATCGAACCAAGGACACGGGGATTTTCAATCCCCTGCTCTACCGACTGAGCTATCCGGGCAACGGGGCGCATTAAACCCGATCTGCCCTCTGCCGTCAACGAAAAATGTTGTTTTCGTTACAGACTGCGCAATCTCTCACCATTTCGCCGCATCCTTAAGCGAAAAAGTGCGTCCAGAGCGCGGAGAGCGGCATGGCGAGCAGCAATGCGGGCAGCATGTTCACCACGGCAAACATCTTGATTCCGCAGATACGCAACCCTGTCGCCAGCAGCAGCAGGCCGCCAACCGCGGTGAAGTCTGCCATCATCGCAGGCGTAGTCAGGGGCAGGATCAGCGTGGCGCAGGTGGCAAGCGCCAGCTGGATCAGCAGCATCGGCACGCAAATCGCGGCAACGGCAATGCCGAGCGTGGTGGCAAAAATAGTGGCCGTAAAGAAATCAAGAAACGCCTTCGCAATCAATATGCTTGGGTCACCCGTCATCCCTTCCTGCATGGAACCGAAAATCCCGGTGCCGCTGGCGCAAAACAGAATGATGATGGCGACATAGTTTTGAATAAACGACTCGTGGGTGCCGTGTTTCGCCTTGCCCGGGCGGGCAATCAGGTTTTTGGCTTTGCTCACCGCACTGTTAATGCCTTTTTCCAGGTAGCAAAATTCACCGATGAGCGCGCCGAGCAGGGTCGCAAGTACCATGACGGGCAGGTTGGCGCTTTTGATCACCAGAAGGATGCCGATGCCTAACGAGGCCAGGCCAAATATGGAGGGCATAGAGGTGCGAATACGCTCTGGTAACCGCTGGCTTAACACTGCGCCGAGTACGCCGCCTAACAATACGGCACCGGCGTTGATAAAGGGTCCAATTACCACCATAAACTCCTGTTACTTAATCATTGGTATTGCATGATTATGACACGACAACGCTGTATTACGCTTAGCTTTGCAAGGCGAAGTGCATACTGATTCCTTCTTGCGCGTAAAAATAAAAGGTGACATTATTGCGCGAATTTTCTCCTCCCTGTCTCACCGCCCGGTGAGGGTAACCGCGCCTATGAAAACCATGAAAATTGCCGTCAGCCGCGAGCTGGTTTCTACTGTGTCTACTCACCGGGAAATGGTGACGCTGGATAACACTGATTTTACCGATGTGGCGGCAGTCGTCATTACGGTCGCTGAAAGCTGTAGCGGCATCCTTGCGCTGCTGAAGCGTACGGGCTTTCAGCTTCCGGTATTTATGTTCTCGCAGGAGCCGACGAATGTTCCTGAAGGTGTCACTGCTGTAATAGCAGGAAAAGCGCAGGAGTTCCTGGAACTGGAGTCTGCCGCATGCCGCTACGAAGAGAATCTTCTGCCGCCCTTTTTCGACACCCTGAGTCAGTATGTGGAGATGGGCAACAGCACCTTCGCCTGTCCGGGCCACCAGCACGGCGCCTTTTTCAAAAAACATCCGGCAGGGCGGCAGTTCTATGATTTCTTTGGTGAGAACGTATTCCGCGCCGACATGTGCAATGCCGATGTGAAGCTGGGCGATCTGCTGATCCACGAAGGTTCCGCCAAGCACGCACAAAAATTCGCGGCAAAAGTGTTCAACGCGGACAAAACCTACTTCGTGCTGAACGGCACGTCGGCGGCCAACAAGGTAGTGACCAACGCGCTGCTCACCCGTGGCGATCTGGTGCTGTTCGACCGTAACAACCATAAATCTAACCACCACGGGGCGCTGATCCAGGCGGGCGCCACGCCGATTTACCTTGAGGCCGCACGTAACCCGTTTGGCTTTATTGGCGGGATTGACGACCACTGTTTTGACGATGCGTATCTGCGGAATCTGATCCGCGAGGCGGCCCCGGAGAAAGCCGACGAGGCGCGTCCGTTCCGCCTGGCGATCATTCAGCTTGGCACCTACGACGGGACGATCTACAACGCCCGTCAGGTGATCGACAAGATCGGCCACCTTTGCGACTACATCCTCTTTGATTCTGCCTGGGTGGGCTACGAGCAGTTTATCCCGATGATGGCGGAAACGTCCCCGCTGTTGCTGGAACTGAACGAGAACGATCCGGGGATTTTCGTGACCCAGTCGGTGCATAAGCAGCAGGCCGGGTTCTCACAAACGTCGCAGATCCATAAAAAGGATAACCACATTCGCGGTCAGGCACGTTTCTGCCCGCACAAGCGGCTGAACAATGCCTTTATGCTGCATGCCTCAACCAGCCCGTTTTATCCGCTGTTCGCGGCGCTGGACGTGAACGCCAAGATCCACGAAGGTGAAAGCGGTCGCAGGCTGTGGGCGGAGTGCGTCGAGCTGGGCATTGAAGCGCGTAAGGCAATCATTGCCAACTGCCATATGATCAAACCCTTTATCCCACCGGTGGTGGCGGGGCGGCCGTGGCAGGATCATCCGACGCACGCCATTGCCAGCGAGCGTCGCTTCTTCAGCTTTGAGCCGGGCGCGAACTGGCACGGGTTTGACGGCTACGCCCGCGAGCAGTATTTTGTTGACCCGTGCAAGCTGCTGCTGACCACGCCGGGTATCGATGCGGAAACCGGTAACTACACCGCGTTTGGTATCCCGGCGACGATTCTGGCGCACTACCTGCGCGAAAACGGCATCGTGCCGGAGAAGTGCGATCTCAACTCGATCCTGTTCCTGCTGACGCCTGCCGAGAGCAGCGAGAAGCTGGCGCAGCTGGTGGCGATGCTGGGCCAGTTTGAACAGCATATTGAAGACGATACGCCGCTGGCGGACGTGCTGCCGACCATCTATCAGAAATATCCCGTTCGCTACCGTGATTACACGATCCGCCAGCTGTGCCAGGAGATGCACGATCTCTACGTCAGCTTTGACGTGAAGGATTTGCAGAAGGCGATGTTCCGCCGGGAAAGCTTCCCCGACGTCGTGGTGAATCCGCAGGATGCCAACCAGGAGTACATTCGCGGGAACGTGGAGCTGGTGCGTATTCGTGACGCCGAAGGGCGCATTGCCGCTGAGGGCGCGCTGCCGTATCCGCCTGGCGTGCTTTGCGTGGTGCCGGGTGAAGTCTGGGGCGGGGCGGTCCAGCGTTACTTCCTGGCGCTGGAGGAGGGGATCAACCTGCTGCCGGGCTTCTCGCCGGAACTGCAGGGCGTTTACAGCGAGAAGGATACGAACGGGATTAAGCGGCTGTATGGGTATGTATTAAAGTAGACCCCCTCACCCTAACCCTCTCCCCAAAGGGGAGAGGGGATTGCACGGAGCCGTCTTTTCACCCTCGCCCCTTTGGGGAGAGGGGCGGGGTGAGGGGAGTTAAACCGCACTACGCTTGTACATCCTCCTCGGATGCCCAATCTTGCCGTACAGCATCTCCACGCTGAGAAATCCCGCTTCCACGCAGTGTTCCAGATAGCGCCGGGTAGTGGTTTTACTCAAACCCGTTTCGCTCACCACTTCATCCACGGAAAAGCAGTGCGTTGCTTTGGCGTTAAAAAGTGTTTGTACCAGCGCCAGCGTGTTCTCTTCGATGCCCTTGCTGCCGTTGTCCTGACGGTAATTTTTTGCCTGCAATTGATAGAGGGAATCCACGTTCTGCTGGTCGACTATCTTCCAGACCCGCTGCTGCTCGGCAAACTGCACAAAGCGCTCCAGCGACTGGCTGAGCCGCTTCCAGGACACCGGTTTGAGGATGTAGTCAAACGCGCCGTTGCGGATGGCCTGGCTGCAGGTGTCCATGTCACTGGCGGCGGTGATGAAAATCACCGAGCAGTTGGCGCGGGCCAGCATTGGGTTGCTGATAAGCGTGATGCCCTTGCCGTCCGGCAGGTAGTTATCCAGCAGCATCAGCTGAGGCTGCTTGCTCTCAAGCTGCGTCTGCGCGTCAGCCAGTGAAGAGGCAATCCCGACCAGCCTCAAGCGCGGGTGTTTACCGATCAGCTCCGCGTGCAGTTGCGCCAGTTCGTTCTCGTCTTCAACAATCAGTACGTCGATAAGTTCATGTTGCATAATCATTATCTTCCAGTTCTTGTGCGGGACGCCGGGCAGCTCCCATGGCGGGAATAAACAGTGAGAAAATGGCACCGCGCGGCGCGTTATCCGCAACTTCGATAGCGCCGCCCGCCTGCGTGACGTAGCTTTCAATCAGATACAGGCCAATACCGTGATCGCCGCGCGTTTTGGTGGTAATCCCGCGTTCAAATATTTGTTCACGGATCTCCGGTTTGATGCCAATACCCTGGTCGGCGACTTCAATGATGAGTTCCTGCTCGCTCAGTTTTATCAGCATTTCAACCGGCGCATGCGGAAGCGGTGCGCGCTGCGTCGCTTCAATAGCGTTATCCAGCAGGTTCCCGATAATCGAAATGAGTTCCGATTCAAGCAGCGGCAGGAAGGGTTTATCCATCCGGCAGGCGGGGTCGAAACTTAGCTCGACGCCTTTCTCCCGCGCACGCGCGGCTTTGCCTAACAGCAGGCCACACAGCGTCGGAGAGCTAAAGCGCGACGAGATAAAGTCCAGCAGCTCCTGTGCGTGTTCCGACTGTGCCTGAATATAGCCAATCGCCTCTTCATAGCGGCCCATGTGCAGCAGGCCGGAAAGGGTGGTCATCCGGTTGAGCTGCTCGTGACGCATGATGCGCAGGTTATCAACGTAGCGTTTAACCTGGCTGAGCTGGGCGCTGAGCGTGTCGATCTCATTGCGATCGCGGAAGGTAATCACCCAGCCCTGCAGCGAATTCTCCAGCATGATCCTTACCCGACTGGCAATGACCGTAAGATCGTTAAAGCGGCAGATTTCGTCATGGGTGTCTTTCGCCAGCATGGTGTGCGTATTGAAGAACGGAACGGGATCGATCACCTGGCTAATCAGTTGTCCACGCAGCTCGCGGGCGGGCTGGCTTAAGCCCAATAACTTGCGTGCTGCCTGGTTGATCACTTCGATGCGCAGATCGTCATCGATAGCGATGACCCCTTCATAGATGGATTCCATCATCGCCTTCTGCTGGCGTACCAGCAGGCCAATTTCGCGTGGCTCCAGCGAGAAGATCTGCTTCTTAATACTGCGGGTGAAAAACCAGGAGAAGATAAACAGGGCGATCAGCAGCAGCACGGCGGCGATCAGAATGTTAACCACTTTATTGACGGTGATGGTATCCAGATAGCTGGTGAGATAGCCCACCGAGACAATCCCCACGACGTGCCCCGCATCGTTAAAAATCGGCGCTTTACTGCGAAGTGAAATACCTAATCCGCCCTTGCGGATAGTGGTCGTGCTTTTACCCTGCAGAACCTCGTCGTTATCGCCGCCGACCAGCGTTTTGCCCACCCGGTCAGCAAACACCGAGTGAAACAGGTGCAGCCCTTTATTATCGCCAATCACAATAAAACTGGCGTCGCTGTGGGCCGCTATTTTCAGCATAAAGTCGCGGATGCCGTTGATATCTTTCTGTTCGACTTCTTTTCGCAAAGTAGGAATAAGCGCAATTTCTTCGGCCTGTATTTTTGCACGCGCGCTCATTTCCTGATAAAGCTGTCTTCCAACGTCGACGTAATAATATCCACCCAGTAGCGCAAACAGTACTGAGAAAAAAGCGACCAGCGAAATAAACAGCTTGATCTGAAATGACACTTTCATAACTATCACGCCGGGTATCAACAAGGCAGGCTAATATATCATCTTTTCTCGTGGTGACGCCTGCTTTGCAGAAAACTTGTGATCCCTTGCACAGCAGCACCTCTAAAAGGTTTATCCGAAACGCCAGGCGTCTTAAGGCTAAATTAATAAATGTTATTTATTTGTTCATTTAAGAAAAGAAACCATAAAAACCACGGCAATAAATAAGGTGTAAATCACATTAAATAAAAGAAACCATTAAAACCATAGCTGCCATTAAAACTTCGCTTTTAATATGCCATTCCTCACATAAAGTAAGCCTTTGTGACTCTAAGCTGAACGCACAAAATAACCAAGGGGCTTATTATGAGCACAACTGACGATTCTTTCTCTGTTACCCACGACCCGATTGAAATTCAGCGACCTTCGCTCAAAGAGCGCTGGTGGCATATTATGGATACCTGGAAAATCGGGATTATTCCTCTGCCGCTGTTCGTTCTGGCGGGCGCGCTGATTGCCATTGATTGCCTGGGCGGAAAACTGCCGAGCGATATCGTGGTCATGGTGGCGACGCTGGCCTTCTTCGGCTTTGCCTGCGGCGAGTTTGGCAAACGCCTGCCGATTGTCGGCAAGCTCGGCGCGGCGGCGATTTGCGCCACCTTTATCCCTTCCGCGCTGGTCTATTACGGCCTGCTGCCGGACGTGGTGGTCGAGTCCACCACCAAATTCTACAAATCCACCAACATTCTCTACCTCTATATCTGCTGCATTATCGTCGGCAGCATCATGAGCATGAACCGCACGGTGCTGATTCAGGGCTTCCTGCGCATCTTCTTCCCGATGCTGTGCGGCGAAATCGTCGGCATGCTGGTGGGGATGGGCGTTGGCCTGGCGCTGGGTCTGGAACCGTTCCAGATCTTCTTCTTTATCATTCTGCCGATTATGGCGGGCGGCGTCGGGGAAGGGGCAATTCCGCTTTCCATCGGCTATGCCACCCTGCTGCACATGGACCAGGGCGTGGCGCTCGGCCGCGTGCTGCCGATGGTGATGCTCGGCGGTCTGACGGCAATCATTATCTCCGGCTGCCTGAACCAGCTCGGTAAACGCTACCCGCACCTGACCGGTGAAGGCCAGCTGATGCCGAACCGCGCGAATGCCGATGCCACCGTCTCTCAGCCTGCGTTTTCCGGCAAAGCGGACGTCACCACTATCGCCTCCGGCGCGCTGCTGGCGGTGCTGCTCTACATGCTGGGCATGCTGGGACACAAGCTGATTGGCTTGCCTGCTCCGGTTGGCATGCTGTTTATGGCGGTGCTGGTGAAGCTCTGCAACGGTGCCTCTCCGCGTCTGCTGGAAGGCTCGCAGGTGGTGTACAAATTCTTCCAGACCTCCGTGACCTACCCCATCCTGTTTGCCGTCGGCGTGGCCATCACCCCGTGGCATGAACTGGTGGCGGCATTCACCGTCAGCAACCTGCTGGTGATCGTCAGCACCGTTTCCGCACTGGTGGCGACCGGCTTCTTCGTCGGCAAAAAGATTGGCATGCACCCGATTGATGTCGCCATCGTCTCCTGCTGCCAGAGCGGCCAGGGCGGTACCGGCGACGTGGCAATCCTGACCGCAGGCAATCGCATGAGCCTGATGCCGTTCGCCCAGATTGCTACCCGTATCGGCGGGGCGATTAACGTCTCCATCTCACTGCTGATTCTGGGCAACTTCCTCGTTTAAGTTTTCAGGAAAGAACAATGAAACTCGCAAGCTTTTTATACCAGGGAAAACGCAGCTACGGCATCGTCCAGGCCGACGGCGTGATTGATTTAGGCCGCCGTCTCGGCGACCGCTACGGCGACCTCAAGGCGCTGCTGCAGGGCAACGGGCTGGCGCAGGCCACCCGTTTCCTGAACGACGCCGTGGACGTGCCGCTGAGCGCCATCACCTTCTTACCGGTGATCGTGCAGCCGGAAAAAATCCTCTGCGTGGGCATGAACTACGCCGACAAGCGCAAGGAGTTTGACCAGCATAACCCGGCCCCGACGCTGTTTGTCCGCTTCCCGGATTCACAGACCGGCCACAACGAGCCGGTGCTGAAGCCGCGCCACTCCAGCGAATTTGACTATGAAGGCGAGCTGGCGGTGATCATCGGCAAAGGCGGGGAGAACATCAGCCGCGATGACGCCCTGCGCCACGTGGCGGGCTACAGCTGCTACATGGACGGCTCCGCCCGCGACTGGCAGCACACCTGGTTTACCGCCGGTAAAAACTGGCGTCAGACCGGCGCGTTTGGCCCGTGGATGGCGACAGCGGACGAAATCCCGGATCCGCATCAGCTGGCAATACGCACCTGGCTGAACGGCCGCATGGTGCAGGAAGACAACACCAGCAGCATGATCCACAAGGTTGCGGAGCTGATCGAGTACATCAGCACCTTTACCCGCCTCAGTCCGGGCGACGTGATCATCACCGGATCCCCGGGCGGGGTGGGTAAAAAGCGTAACCCGCCGCTGTTTATGAAAGAGGGCGATCGCATTGAGGTGGAGATCGAACATATCGGTCACCTGAGCAACGTGATTATGGAAGCGCCAGCCGTCGGGCTTGCAGCGGCACACTGAGAAAGGCGGCATGAACAGTCAACCCATCGATTTTCGCCACACGCTGGTGGCGAAACACCCGGAACGCTTAAGCCAGATCCGTTACCTGCTGGCAGACAGCGGCCTTGGCCTGGACAACGACATCACGCTGTTCGTCGAAGCCTGGTCCGGCCCGCAGCTGGTGGGTTGCGCAGGGCTTGCCGCCAACGTCATCAAGTGCGTGGCGGTCAACGAGCAGCTTCGCGGCGAGAACCTCAGCGCGCGGCTGCTGGCAGAGGTGGAACATGCGGCGCTGGAGCGCGGCCATTTTCACCTCTTCCTTTGCACCCGTCCGTGCAACCGGGAGCGCTTTGCCCGCAGCGGCTTCTGGCCGATTGCCCAGAGCGGGAACAACGCCGTGCTGATGGAGAACACCCCGCAGGGGATCGAGCGCTACTGCCGTTCCCTGCGCGCGAAGCGCAGGTGCGGGGAGAACATTGGCGCGATAGTGATGAACGCTAATCCGTTCACCCTCGGCCACCGCCATCTGGTGGAGCAGGCGGCGGCGCAGTGCGACGCCCTGCACCTGTTCGTGGTGCGTGAAGACGCGTCGTTCTTCCCGTTCAGCGCGCGCCTCGAGATGGTGCGCGCGGGCGTGGCGCATCTGCCCAACGTGGTGGTGCATGAAGGCTCACAGTACATCATCTCCCGCGCCACCTTCCCGGCCTACTTCCTTAAGGAGACCGGCAAAGTGCAGCAGGCGTGGAGCGAGATCGACGTGCTGATCTTCCGGGACTTTATCGCCCCGGCGCTCGGCATCACGCACCGCTTCATCGGCTCGGAGCCGTTCTGCGATATCACCCGCCAGTACAACCAGACGCTGCACGACCTGCTGGCCTCGCATATCGACGTGGTGGAAATGCCGCGCATCAAGGCCACCGGCAACGCCATTTCGGCCTCGGAAGTGCGCCGCTTACTGAAGACACAGCAGTTTTCCCGGATCCGGGAGATTGTCCCGGACTCCACCTTCGCGCATCTCGAAACGCATTACCGTGCGAGTGCCGAAGTCGCTTAACTACCAGGAATTTATCATGAAAATTGTAAGGGAGGCGCTGGCCGGAACGCAGGAGTCCAGCGACCTGATGGTGAAAATCGCTCCCGCTCACGGCGAGCTGGAGATTGTCATCCACAGTGAAGTGATTAAGCAGTTTGGCGAGCAGATCCGCCAGGTGGTCAACGACACATTGCGCGCCATGAACGTGCACCAGGGATTAATCATTATTGAAGACAAAGGGGCGCTGGACTGTGTGATCCGCGCCCGCCTGCAGAGCGCGCTGATGCGTGCCGCCGATGAACAGGCCATCAACTGGGGGGCGCTGAAATGAGCAAACTCCGCCGCAGCATGCTGTTCCTGCCGGGCGCCAACGCCGCCATGCTCTCCACCGCCTTTATCTACCGTCCCGACTCCATCATGTTTGACCTTGAGGACGCCGTTGCCCTGCGCGAGAAGGATACGGCGCGCATGCTGGTGTTCCACGCGCTGCAGCACCCGATGTATCAGGATATCGAAACCGTGGTGCGCATTAACCCGCTCAGCACGCCGTTTGGCCTGCTGGATCTGGAAGCCGCCGTGCGGGCCGGCGTGGACGTGATTCGTCTGCCGAAAACCGACACGCCGGACGATATCTACGAGCTGGAAGGCCACCTCGAGCGCATCGAGCAGGCGTGCGGCCGCGAGGTCGGATCCACCCGCGTGATGGCGGCGATTGAATCGGCCGTTGGCGTCATCAACGCCGTGGCGATTGCCCGCAGCTCCCCGCGCCTCATCGGCATCGCGCTGGCCGCCTTTGACTACGTGATGGACATGCAGACCGAGCGCGGCGACGGCACCGAGCTGTTCTACGCCCGCTGCGCCGTGCTGCACGCCGCCCGCGCTGCCGGTATCGACGCCTTCGACGTGGTGTGGTCGGACGTTAACGACGAGGCCGGTTTCCTGCGCGAGGTCGATCTGATCCGCAAGATGGGCTTCAACGGCAAATCGCTGATTAACCCGCGTCAGATTGACCTGCTGCACAACGCTTACGCCCCGACGCAGGAAGAGGTGGATCACGCCAGAAGGGTGATTGAGGCGGCAGAAGAGGGCGAGCGTAACGGCCTGGGCGTGGTGTCGCTCAACGGCAAAATGGTGGATGCACCGATTATTAACCACGCGCAGGTGGTGCTGGAGCGCGCGGCAGCCTCCGGCGTGCGTCGGTAAGGATGAGATGATGAATCAGACAGAACTTCTTCACGTGAATTTCCCCCATCTGCGGGACTTAAAACCCTTCGATACCGCCCACAGCGCCACGCCGTGGCTGGCGGACAGCGACGCGAAGCACAGCCGCAAGCTCTGCGCCTCTGTTGAAGAGGCGGTTAAGCGCTGCGGCCTGCAGGACGGGATGACCATCTCCTTCCACCATGCGTTTCGCGAAGGCGACCGGGTGATCAACACCGTCGTGGCGCTGCTGGCGCGGATGGGTTTTAAAAACCTGACGCTGGCCTCCAGCTCGCTGATGACCTGCAACGATGCGCTGATCGAGCATATTGAAAGCGGCGTCATCACCCGGATTTACACCTCGGGGATGCGCGGCAGGCTGGCGGACGCCATCTCCCACGGGCTGATGGAGGAGCCGGTGCAAATTCACTCCCACGGCGGGCGCGTGAAGCTGCTCCAGGACGGCGAGCTGAATATCGACGTGGCGTTTCTCGGCGTGCCGTGCAGCGATGAGTTTGGCAATGCCAACGGGACGCACGGTAAATCCTGCTGCGGCTCGCTGGGCTACGCCATGGTGGACGCCCACTTTGCCCGCAAGGTGGTGCTGTTGACTGAAGAGCTGGTGCCGTTCCCCAATATGCCCGCCAGCCTGGTGCAGGACCAGGTGGACTACATCGTGCAGGTTGAAAGCGTGGGCGACCCGGCGAAAATCAGCGTCGGCGCGGCGCGCGTCACCAGTAATCCGCGCGAGCTGATGATCGCCCGCTATGCCGCGGACGTCATTGAACACTCCGGCTACTTCAAACCGGGCTTCTCGATGCAGACCGGCTCCGGCGCGGCGGCCACGGCCTGCACCCGCTTTATGGAAGAGAAGATGGAGCGCAGCGGCGTGAAGGCGCGCTTTGCGCTCGGCGGCATCACCGGCAGCCTGGTGGATCTGCACGAGAAGGGGCTGATAGAAAAGCTGCTCGATACGCAGTGCTTTGACGGTCAGGCGGCGGCCTCGCTGGCGTGCAACCCGAACCACGTGGAGATCTCCACCAACGTTTACGCCAACCCCGGCAGCAAGGCGGCAAGCTGCGACCAGCTCGACGTGGTGATCCTCAGCGCGCTGGAAATCGACGTCGATTTCAACGTCAACGTCATCACCGGCTCCGACGGCGTGATGCGCGGCGCGTCCGGCGGGCACTGCGACGTGGCCGCCGCGGCGAACCTGACCATCGTGGTCGCGCCGCTGCTGCGCAGCCGTATTCCGACGGTCGTGAAGCGCGTCACCACGCGCCTCACGCCGGGCGAAAGCATTGACGTGCTGGTCACCGACCACGGCATTGCGGTCAATCCGGCGCGTCCGGAGATCCGCGAGCGGCTGCTGGAAGCCGGGCTCAACGTTGTGGATATCAGCGCGCTTTACGAGCGGGCAATTTCCCTGACCGGCGTACCAAAACCGATTGAATTTACCGACAAAATCGTCGGGGTGATCCGCTATCGCGACGGCAGCGTGATCGACACCGTTCGACAGGTGAAGGAGTCAGTATGATTTCAGCGACACCCGTGCGGGCGGGTGTCAGCCTGGACGAACTGCTGGCGGCGAAAGATCGCCGCGCGGCGCGTCAGGCTGACATGCTTGAGCACTATCAACAGCCGGTGATTTCCCTCACGCTGGTTACGCCGGGAGAAATTAAAGACAGCCTGCGCTATCGCAATACCATGGGCGTGGCGCTGCAGATGTGCGACCAGCTGCTGTGGGAGAACCGCTGGCAGGTGCTGGACCGCCAGGTGCTGTGGCTCCCGACCGGGCCAGAAGCTATCTGGTGCGTGTCCCATCCGGCGGCGGAAATCAAAGCGCACTGTGCGGATCTGGAGCAGACGCACCCGCTCGGCAGGCTGTGGGATCTGGACGTGATCTGCCCTCAGCACGGCCACGTCGGGCGTCAGTCGCTGGGGGCGAATCTCAGACGCTGCCTGATCTGCGACGAGCCCGCTCACGCCTGTTCCCGTTCGCGAAAGCATCCCGTTGAGCAGGTGGTTTCCCGCGTGGAGAAGACGATCGATGACTGGTTTGCTCGCGACTAAACCGCGCCCGGTTGACGTGCCCGCGCTTGCCGAAGCGGCGCTGTGGCAGGAGCTGGAGCTGACGCCCAAGCCGGGGCTGGTGGACACGCTCAATAACGGTTCCCATCGCGACATGGACCACGCGCTGTTCGTCCGCAGCATTGCGGCCATTACGCCATGGTTTTCGCGCTTTGCCGAGCTGGGTAGCGCGCATGCGGATAAACCTGCTGCCGAACAGTTAAGGATTATTCGCCCGATGGGGATAGCCTGCGAGCAGGCGATGTACGTCGCGACGAATGGAGTGAACACGCACAAGGGCGGGATTTTTGCCCTGGGTTTACTGTGCTTCGCCGCCGGGCGTGTGAAAAATATCTCCGCAGACAGCCTCTGCTGTGAGGTGAGTAACATCTGCCGCGGGCTGGTGTCGCGGGAGCTGGCCGCACGCAGCGGACGGGCGACGGCGGGCGAGCGGCAGTTTCAGCAGTACGGCTTAACCGGCGCGCGCGGCGAGGCGGAAAGCGGCTTCGCGACGGTGCGTAAGGCTTTGGATTCGTGGAACGGACAGTCGCTTCACGGCCTGCTGTTGCGCCTGATGGCGGTTAATCAGGACAGCAATATCGTGTCGCGCGGCGGCATGGAAGGGCTGCGCTACGTTCAGGGCTACGCGCGGGAACTGCTGGCTAACGGCTGGGACCGCGAGGCGTTGCTAAAGATGGATAAGGCATTGATTGAACGCAATCTGAGCCCGGGCGGCAGCGCGGATTTGCTGTCGGTGGGGTGGGTGCTCTCTGCAATAAAATAGCCGGGTGGCGCTAACGCTTACCCGGCCTACGGTCTGGTTTTGTAGGCCCGGTAAGCGCAGCGCCACCGGGCACAACAATCAATGCGCGATCGGCTGCGCACCGTGCGGTTCGCGCACGTGCTTGTACTTGAACAGCGCGATAAACGCGAAGAACAGCACCAGCGAGTACCCGGCGAAGATCAGCCACACGGGCTGCCAGTCGGTGATGCCGTTGGTGGTGTACATCTCAACCACTTTACCGCTCACCACGCCGCCCAGAATACAGCCGAAGCCGTTGGTCATCATCAGGAACATGCCCTGCGCGCTGGCGCGGATTTCAGGCTTCACCTCTTTTTCCACGAACACCGAACCGGAGATGTTGAAGAAGTCGAAGGCGCAGCCGTAAACGATCATCGACAGCACCAGCAGCACGGTGCCGAACGCGCTCGGGTCACCGTAGGCGAACAGGCCGAAGCGCAGCATCCACGCGGCGATACTGATCAACATGACGTTTTTGATGCCGTAGCGGCTCAGGAAGAACGGGATGGTCAGGATGAACAGCGTCTCAGAGATCTGTGAGATGGACATCATCACCGACGCGTGCTCGACGATAAAGCTTCCGGCAAACAGCGGGTTGTTATCGAAACTGTGCAGGAAGGTGTTGCCGAACATGTTGGTGATCTGCAGCTCTGCGCCCAGCAGCATGGAGAAGATAAAGAAGATCGCCATGCGTCTGTTTTTGAACAGCGCGAACGCGTCCAGGCCGAGCATGGCGCTCCAGCTCTGGTTTTTCTGCTGGTTAGACACCGGGATGTGCGGCAGCGTCAGGGTGAACAGGGCCAGCACTACGGAGAGCGCGGCACCGATATAGAGCTGCATATGGCTCAGCTCGAAGCCCGCGAAGCTCACGCCCCACATCGCCATGATAAAGCCGATGGTGCCCCAGATGCGGATAGGCGGGAAGTCGGTCACGATGTCCATGCCCGCAGATTTGATGCGGTGGTAGGAGATGGTGTTGATCAGGCCAAGCGTTGGCATATAGGCCAGCGAGTTAAGCAGGATCACCATGAACATCGCCCCCGGCGTGGTCACTTCGGCCGCCATAAACAGCGTCCCCGCACCCACCAGGTGGCAAAGCATGTACAGCCATTTCGCACTTAACCATTTATCCGCCACGATACCGAGCAGCGTTGGCATGAAGACAGCCGCAATACCGAGCGAGCTGTATACGGCACCGATTGACGCACCGTCGAACTTGAGCGTCACAAACATATAGGAGCCGAGTGTAGTCAGCCAGCTACCCCACAGGCAGAACTGCAGAAACGACAAGATTTTAAGCTGCAGCTTAAGGTTCATGTTACTTTCCTCACAAGTGAGCGGGAGATATGTTGTTTTGGGAACATTCAGGGTTGTTATTTGATGCAATTCTATCAGTTGGCAACGATATGTTTTGTTACCTCCCGCAAAAAAATGCAATCCACATTAATTTGCAGTTTGGATTGTGATGCAAATAACATTTTCGTATGGATGGGGTGAGTGCGGCCTGATGCCCTAACCCTCTCCCACGGGGAGAGGGAACTTGAATACCCTCTCCCTCTGGGAGAGGGCAGGGTGAGGGGTAGTTTTTTAGCGGCGACGATAATTCTTCTGCGCCGTATTCACCTTATACAGATAGCGGCGGGATTCCGCAGACGGGTGGCGGGTGGTGAGGGTTGAGTAGACATCCCCCGGCGCCATGCTGTTGATGATGTTCGCGGCCTGCACCTTATCGCTGGAGAAGACGCGCAGCACGCTGCCCGCACCGCCATTATAGGCCGTGATCACCGCATAGCGGCGCGACGTTGGGTTATCAATTCCGCCCAGGTACACATTATTCAGCATCGCCAGATAGGCGGTGCCGGTATCGATGTTGCTCTGCGGATCGAACAGATAGCTGCGGCTCGGCGTGCCGGATTTACCCTGCGAACGGAACACGTCTTTCCCGGCGCTGTGCTGTACCACCTGCATTAGCCCCAGGGCATCGGAACGGCTTACCGCGTACGGGTTAAACGAGGATTCGGTCTGCATTATCGCCAGGATCAGCGACTCATCCACGCCGTACTTACGCGACGCCTGACGCACCATGCCCAGGTACTTATGCGCACGCTTGTCGAGGTGGTTCGGCACCAGGTTGATGGTGATGCTGTAGATGATCTTCAGGCCGTTAGAGCGGCTTTTCAGGCGCGTTTGCAGCAGGTAGTCGGCAAATTTCGTCGCGCGACCTTCCCAGCGGATCGGCTGACCGGTCTGATCGACGACCTGACCGTACAGGAACGGCTCTTTCGAGATGGTGATATCGTCGGCATCGGAGTAGAGATCGATAGAGCCAGGATCGTCACCCATCAGCAGGGTTTTGATAATCGCCTGACGCAGGCGCGCTGCAGGGTCAGTGCCTGCGATGGTTTCAACCGTGATCGTACCGTCATCAAAGTTGATGTGGCTTCGGGTCTGATAGGCGTCGGTGTACTTAACGTAGTCCTTAGGTCCGGCGATAAGAACTTCGTTAAATCCCCATATGTTTTCGATGTTATGGGCAAACTGCCCCATCAAAATGTCAAAACCGTTGGTGTCCTTAACCCAGGCTTCGTTGTAATCATCGCCTTTTTTGGAAGAACACGAGACAAGCAACGGCGCAACAAGAGCTAGCGCTAAAAGTTTTTTCATCATTCCGGGAGTGCGTGTTGTGTTTGCTTAGTCGTTGCTGTTGCCCGGCGGCGCTACGCTTGCACGGGCCTACGGTTTTGTAGGCCGGGTAAGCGCAGCGCCACCCGGCAACAGCCGCTCGATATTATTTTTCCGGCGGCGTATAGCCTTCGATGTGTACGTCTTTACCTTCGAACAGGAAGCTCACCATCTCCTGCTCCAGAAGCTTGCGGTGCTCCGGGTTCATCATGCTGAGTTTTTTCTCGTTGATCAGCATGGTCTGCTTTTTCTGCCACTGTCCCCAGGCTTCTTTGGAGATTTCATTGTAGATGCGTTTACCCAGCTCGCCCGGATAAAGCTGGAAATCCTGGCCTTCAGCGTCACGCTGCAGGAAAGTACAAAAAATCGTTCTGGCCATACTCATTCCTCTTTTTTGACCGATGCTAAACCATTGCACCGGCACGTAATTGTTGTAACAGGCGCTCCACGGGAGCCGCCAGCCCGACTGAAGGCGGTTGCGCTAAGTTATACCAGAGAGCGGTGCCTTCATCCATGCACGAGGCGAAGGAGGACACGGGAAGCCACATCGGCACAATATCCAGATGGAAATGGCTGAAGGTATGGCGAAACGCGGTTAGCTGCGTCAGGTTATCGGCAGCTATCCCGCGCTGTTTAAGCCATTCACGCAGCAAATCTTCATCTTCAAACTGTGGGAAGCAGTATAGACCGCCCCACAGGCCGCTCGGCGGACGCTGGGCAAGGAACACCTCATCGCCGTGCTGCATCAGCAGCATATAGCCGGTGCGCTCCGGCAGCGTCTGTTTGGGTTTCTTGCCGGGATACTGCGCCCACGAATGGTTGGCATACGCCACGCAGAGAGTATTCACCGGGCAGAGTTCGCATTTTGGTTTTGAGCGCGTGCAGACCATCGCGCCGAGATCCATCATCGCCTGGTTGAAGCGCTCGACGCCGTTGGCCGGGGTGACCGCTTCACTGATTTCCCAAAGACGTTTTTCAACATCCTTCTTGCCCGGCCAGCCGTCGACGGCGTAGCAGCGTGCCAGCACGCGCTTTACGTTGCCGTCGAGGATCGGGAAATGCTTGCCTAATGAAAGGGAAAGAATCGCGCCTGCGGTGGAGCGCCCGACGCCGGGGAGATCGGCCACCTCATCGAAGGTTTCCGGGAATTTCCCGTTGTGGCGCGTCGCGACCTGCTGCGCGGCCTTGTGAAGATTACGCGCGCGGGCGTAATAGCCCAGGCCTGTCCACAGGTGCAGCACTTCGTCTAATGGCGCGTTTGCCAGATCGGTGACCGTCGGGAAGCGCGCCATAAAACGCTCGAAGTAAGGAATGACCGTGGCGACCTGCGTTTGTTGCAACATCACCTCGGAGAGCCATACTTTGTAAGGCGTTTTTTCAATTTGCCAGGGCAGGGTTTTACGCCCGTAGTTGTCGTACCAGTCCAGCACCTGGGCTGAAAATTGAGAGGCTTGCATGGTCATCGATTCGCATAATCAGGGACGCAGATTGCAGCACAGCGTCAATCTGCTGTAAACCGGATCTTTCCCATGCTTGCATAGAAGCCTTAACTTTGGATAATGCCCGTTTCCCAAACACTCTCACAAGCAGACAACTCTTTTATGAAAAACGACGTCATTTCACCGGAATTTGATGAAAACGGTCGCCCGCTGCGCCGTATTCGCAGCTTTGTCCGCCGTCAGGGCCGCCTGACAAAAGGGCAGCAACACGCGCTGGATAACTACTGGCCGGTGATGGGCGTTGAGTTCACTGAACAGCCTGTCGACTTCGCCGAACTGTTTGGCCGAGAAGCACCTGTGACGCTGGAGATCGGTTTTGGGATGGGCACCTCGCTGGTGACCATGGCAAAAGCCCGCCCGGAGCAGAACTTCCTCGGTATCGAAGTGCACTCGCCGGGCGTCGGTGCATGCCTGGCAACGGCCCATGAAGAGGGCGTTGAGAACCTGCGCGTCATGTGTCACGACGCGGTGGAAGTGCTGCACAAAATGATTCCTGACAATTCTTTGAACATGGTTCAGCTCTTTTTCCCTGACCCGTGGCACAAAGCGCGTCATAATAAACGCCGTATCGTTCAGGCACCGTTTGCCGAGCTGCTGAAAAGTAAGTTAAAACTGGGCGGCGTCTTCCACATGGCGACCGACTGGGAACCTTATGCGGAACATATGCTGGAAGTAATGTCCTCGCTGGACGGCTATAAAAACCAGTCTGAAAGCAACGACTATGTACCGCGCCCGGATTCACGTCCGGTGACAAAATTTGAACAGCGTGGCCATCGTCTTGGTCACGGTGTATGGGACTTAATGTTCGAGAGGGTGAAATAATGGCAAAGAATCGTAGCCGTCGTCTGCGTAAAAAGATGCACATCGAAGAATTCCAGGAAGTGGGCTTCTCTGTTGCCTGGCGTTTCCCGGAAGGCACCAGCGTTGAGCAGATCGATCAGGACGTTGACGCGTTCATCAATGATGTGATCGAGCCAAACAAGCTGGCCTTCGACGGTAGCGGCTATCTGGCGTGGGAAGGTCTGATCTGCACCCAGGAAGTCGGTAAATGCACCGAAGAACATCAGGCGCTGGTACGCAAATGGCTTGAAGACCACAAACTGGAAGATGTCCGCATCAGCGAACTTTTCGACGTTTGGTGGGACTAATAAAGCAAGTACAGGGCCAGCATTAGCTGGCCCATTTTGTCTGAGGGAGTGTCAAAGATGCGTAAAACGTTGCTGGCGGTTGCTTTACTGGCAATCGGATCCACCGCCCATGCGGAGTATAAATGTAGCGTCACCCCGCGTGACGACGTGGTATTAAGCCCGCAAACCGTGCAGGTCAAAGGCGAGAACGGCAATCTGGTGATTACGCCGGATGGCAGCGTAACGTTTAACGGCAAGCCGCAAAACCTGACTGCCGCCCAGCGCGAGCAGGCGAAGGATTACCAGGCCGAGCTGCGTACCGCACTGCCGTGGATTAACGACGGCGCGCTGACCCGCGTTGAGAAAAGCCGCGTCGCGCTGGATAAGATCATCACCAAAGAGGTGGGTGAGAGCAGCAATATGCGCACCCGTCTGACCAAGCTGGACAAGCAGCTTAAAGAACAGATGAACCGGATTATCGAGAATCGTACCGATGGTCTGACGTTCCACTACAAGGCGATTGATCAGGTCCGTGCTGACGGGCAGCAGCTGGTGAATCAGGCGATGGGCGGCATCCTGCAGGACAGCATCAACGAGATGGGGGCGAAAGCCGTGCTGAAAGGCGGCGGTAACCCGCTGCAGGGCGTGCTGGGTAGCCTTGGCGGCTTGCAGACCTCGATTCAGAACGAGTGGAAAAACCAGGAAGATGATTTCCAGCAGTTTGGCAAAGACGTGTGTAAACGCGTGGTGTCGCTGGAGGATAGCCGCAAGGCGCTGGTGGGGACGCTGAAGTAATTAATTTCACCCCTCACCCTAACCCTCTCCCCAAAGGGGCGAGGGGATGGTTTGCTCCCTCTCCCTTTCAGGGAGAGGGCCGGGGTGAGGGTTGCAGCATTTGTAGTGTCTCAAGGATCTTTTCTAACACCGCCTCTTCGTTATCCCAGAGTTCGTTATTCCAAAATCGAATGACATGCCAACCTTTCTTGTTAAGCCAGCACGTTCTTTGACGATCGTATTCCTGCTTTTCATCATGTTGCCCGCCATCCAGCTCAACGGCCAGACGTGCTTCGCAGCAGGCGAAATCCAGTACGTAGTTACCTACCGGATGCTGTCGACGAAATTTATAATTTTCGAAGCGACGGCTGCGTAATAAATACCACAGCCGTCTTTCTTCCTGTGTGAGCTCGCGTCTGAGCTGCTTTGCGTATGAACGAATAATTTCCATCCCCACACTCTGCCAGCCTTTCCCTCAGCCGGCAGAACGGGATGCAAAATCCTGAATCAGCCTTCAGGAATCTTCGGTGAGGAACAGCTCAAGAAGGGAGTTTAAGAACAATTTGCCGTGCTCGGTGATCTGCCAGAACGCATCACACTCGGTCAGATACCCCTGGGCCAGCGCCTCGTCGATCTGCGGGCGAATCACCGATTCCGGCAGCCCGGTGTACAGCGCAAACTCCGCGCGCGGCGCGGCTTCCAGCAGACGGAAGCGGTTCATGAAGAACTCAAACGGCTTATCCGCCGCCTCGACGTCGTGCTGACGCTCCAGATAGCGGCCTTCCATATATCCACGCGGGTGTCGGGTCTTAGCGGTGCGCAGTATGCGCCCGTCCGGGAAGGTCACCTTGCCGTGCGCGCCGCAGCCAATCCCCAGATAGTCGCCAAAGCGCCAGTAGTTCAGGTTGTGCTGACATTGATAGCCCGGCTTCGCGTAGGCGGAGGTTTCATACTGCTGATAGCCCGCAGCGGTCAGAAGCCTGTGGCCCTGCTCGAAGATATCCCACAGCGCGTCGTCATCCGGCAGCACCGGCGGGCGCGAGCCAAACAGGGTGTTGGGCTCGATGGTGAGCTGATACCACGACAGATGCGGCGGGTTCAGTTCGATCGCCTGGCGCAGGTCGTCCAGCGCCTCTTCCAGCGACTGATCCGGCAGGCCGTGCATCAAATCCAGGTTAAAGCTGCGAAGATTAAGCCCGGTCGCCAGGTTCGCCGCGCGCTTCGCCTCTTCCGGGCCGTGAATGCGGCCCAGACGTTTCAGTTTCGGCTCGCTAAAGCTCTGCACGCCGATGGAGATGCGGTTTACGCCCGCACGCTGATAGTCGACAAAACGGTCGGCCTCAACGGTGCCGGGGTTGGCTTCCATCGTAATTTCAGCATCCGCTGCCAGGTTCAGACGCGCGCGCACGCCGTCCAGCAGCGTCTGCATCGCCGGGCCGGACAGCAGGCTCGGCGTACCGCCGCCAATGAAAATGGTCTTAACTTCACGTCCCTGTGCGTAAGCGACATCGGCGTCCAGGTCGGCCAGCAGATGCGCAACGTAGTCATCGTGCGGCACTTCGCCCTTCAGCGCGTGCGAGTTGAAATCGCAGTACGGGCATTTCTGCACGCACCACGGGATGTGAATATACAGACTCAGAGGCGGCAAATTAGCCATTACGCAGTGCTTCCAGTAACAGTTTCAGCGCGCGTCCACGGTGGGATATCGCGCTTTTCTCTTCGCGGGTCAGTTCCGCGGCGGTTTTGCCCTCGGTCGGGACAAAGAAGATCGGGTCGTAGCCAAAGCCGCCGTTGCCCGCTGCTTCACGGGTAATCACCCCCGGCCAGCTGCCGTGGCAGACGATAGGCGTCGGGTCTTCCGCATGACGCAGATAAACCAGCACGCAGTGGAACTGCGCGGTGCGCTGTTCGTCCGGTACGTCCTTCAGGGCGACAAGCAGCTTTTCGAGATTCTGCTGGTCGGTAGCGTCTACGCCGGAATAGCGTGCAGAGTAAATCCCCGGCGCACCGCCGAGAAAATCCACGGCCAGGCCTGAGTCGTCGGCAATCGCGGGCAGGCCCGTAATCTGCGCGGCGTGGCGCGCTTTCAGGATCGCGTTTTCGATAAACGTCAGGCCCGTCTCTTCGGCGGACTCGACGCCAAGCTCGGTCTGGGCGACCACGTTCAGCCCAAAATCATTTAATAGCGAGGCCAGCTCGCGCACTTTACCGGCGTTACCGGTCGCGAGAACAACTTTCTGCATGGTTTAGTCCTGTTCTGTCAGAGCCGCGACTTCCGTCGGGATTACTTGCGGATTGAGGATTTTTACCTGTTTATGCCGCCCAAGTTCACCTTTTTCAATGATGACCTGGCTTTTGGCGACGCGAAACTGTTTTGCCAGATATTTGGTCAGATGCGCGTTCGCCTGGCCGTCAACCGGCGGGGCGGTGATGGCGACTTTCAACTCGTCGCCATGAAGCCCAACAATACTGTCACGGCTGGCTTTCGGCTGAATATACAGCCGCAAAACCAGCCCGTCAGCGCAGGTGCTTACGGCACTCATAGCGCCATCCACAGCCCCGGCAGCAGCATGTTGCCCGTGGACTGTAACAGCTCGGCGATACCCATGTTGACCACATACAGCAGCAGTACCAGGATCATCGGCGAGAAATCAATACCGCCCATCGAAGGCAGCAGGTTGCGAATAGGACGCAGCAGCGGTTCGGCCAGTTGGATCAGCGCATATTCAACCGGACTACGGCCCTGGCTTACCCAGCTCATTATCGCCATCACCAGCAGCACCCAGAAGATCAGCAACCCGACGGTTTTGACCAGAATCAGGACCGCAGCAATCCAGATAATCGGCTGGAAAGTGATGACCATAAACAGCACGATCGCTTTGATAACGCTCAAAATAAACGCCACCAGCAGAGACGAACTGTCGATGGGACCCATCGCCGGAATAATACGGCGCAGCGGCCCGACAACAGGTTGCGTGATTTTCACGACAAACTGGGAAAACGGATTGTAAAAATCACAGCGGGCCCACTGCATCCAGACGCGCAGTAAAAGCGCCATCGTATACAGCTCAAGCACCGTTGAGAGCAGGAAAGTCAACGTCTTCATGGCGTTCCTCAGGTTTCCTTATTATTTTGAGTAGTCGCGCGCACCGAAAATTGCCGTGCCGATGCGCACCATAGTGCTGCCTGCCGCGATGGCGGCTTCCATATCATCCGACATGCCCAGCGAAAGCGTGTCTACCGTTTCATAGCGCGCTTTAAGCGCCTCAAATGCTACAGCCATTTGCTGTGCCACGGCAAACTGCCTTTCATAACTTGACTCAGGCGCCGGAATGGCCATCAGCCCGCGCAGGGTTAAACGCGGCAGGGCGGCGATTTCTTCTGCCAGTGCATCCAGCTCGCTCAGCGCAATGCCGGACTTGCTGTTTTCGTCGCTGATATTGATTTGAATCAGCACGTTAAGCGCGGGCATCTCTGCGGGCCGCTGGTCGTTCAGACGGGTAGCAATGCGCAGTCGGTCAACGGTATGGCACCAGTCAAAATGCTCTGCCACCAGACGGCTTTTGTTCGACTGCAGCGGGCCGATAAAGTGCCACTGCAGATCCGAATTCCCCTGCTCCTGGAAGGTGCGAATTTTATCCACGCCTTCCTGCACGTAGTTTTCGCCAAACGCCCGGTGGCCTGCCGCTATCGCTTCTGCGATGGCGCTCGCAGGCTTAGTTTTGCTGACTGCAAGCAGGGTAATTTCTTCTGAAGCACGGCCGCAACGCGTTGCAGCGGCTGAGATTTTGTCCCGGACCTGTGCCAGGTTATGCGCAATGTCGTTCATTTTCCGAGGAGTAGTCTATGGATGTGGAAGAAATTGTGGCCCTTAGTGTAAAGCATAACGTCTCCGATCTACACCTGTGCAGTGATTCACCGCCGCGCTGGCGCAGATTAGGCCGCCTTGAACCGGCCCCGTTTCCGGCCCCGGACGTTGAGGCGCTGTTAAAAACCTGGCTCAACGATGAACAGCAGGGCGCGTGGTGGGCAAACGGACAGGTAGACTTTGCCGTCACGCTCACAGGCAATCAGCGTCTTCGCGGCAGTGCGTTTACGCATATGAAGGGGGTGTCGATCGCCTTGCGCCTGTTGCCGCTCGCGTGCCCGCAGCTTTCTGCACTGGGTGTGCCCAGGGCTATCCCGGAACTGCTCTCCAGCGAAAGCGGGTTGATTCTGGTGACGGGTGCGACCGGTAGCGGAAAATCCACGACGCTTGCGGCGATGGTGGATTTTCTCAACCATCACACTGACGGCCACATACTGACGCTCGAAGATCCGGTGGAGTTTATGTACCAGAGTGAACGCTGCCTGATACAGCAGCGGGAGATGGGTCAGTACAGTCTCTCCTTTGCCGAGGCGCTGCGCAGTGCGCTGCGTGAAGATCCGGACGTTATTCTGCTGGGGGAACTGCGCGATAGCGAGACTATCCGCCTGGCGCTGACGGCGGCCGAAACTGGGCACCTGGTGCTGGCGACGCTGCATACGCGCGGCGCTTCGCAGGCGATTGAACGGCTGGTGGATACCTTCCCGGCGCAGGAGAAAGATCCGGTGCGTAACCAGCTGGCAGGTAGCCTTCGCGCTGTACTGGCGCAAAAACTGCTCCAGGACGTGCAGGGCGGACGCGTGGCGCTTTATGAACTGCTGGTGAACACCTCGGCGGCGGCGAATCTCATCCGCGAAGGGAAAACGTGGCAATTACCCGGCATCATACAAACCGGTCAGCAGGCGGGAATGCAGAACTTTGAGCAGAGTCTCGCGGAAAGGCGGGCGCAGGGGCGGCTGTAGGCCCCGGCGCTCAGTAACCTTGTTCGAAATAGCTTTCGAGAATGATGACGGCTGAGGCGGAGTCGACGCTGCCTTTGTTCAGCGCCCGGAAACCCCCGTGCTCAAACAGGCCTGCGCGCGCTTCGACGGTACTCAGACGTTCATCGTGGAGCTTTACCGACACGCCAAAGCGGCCATGAATTTTGTTGGCGAACTTACGCGCGCGGGCGGTGAGCGGCTGTTCGGTGCCGTCCATGTTCAGCGGCAAGCCCACAATCACGTCGTCCGGCTGCCACTCTTTGAGCAGGCGCTCGATGAGGTTCCAGTCCGGCGTGCCGTCGTTGGCCTTGAGTGCCGTCAAAGGGCGCGCCGTGCCTGTGATGCGCTGACCAACGGCGACGCCGATGCTTTTGGTACCAAAATCGAAGGCCAGAAGCGTTCCGCTCATTACGCGTGCCCCGCTACGCCTGGCATGGTCAGAATATCGATGCCAATCAGTTTCGCCGCGTCACGCCAGCGATCGGCGATAGGCGTTTTAAACAGGATGTTCATATCGGCAGGTGCGGTCAGCCACGCGTTATCCAGTATCTCTTGTTCAAGCTGGCCTTTCTCCCACGAGGAGTAGCCCAGCGCGACAAGCACTTCGGAAGGTTGCTCGGCAGTGCCCAGCGTTTCAAGCACGTCGCGAGAGGTCGTGACAACGGTGTTGTCGGAGATACGAATACTGGAAGAGAAGATCGGCGGCGTATGCAGGATAAAACCACGATCTTCCGCGAGCGGGCCACCCAGCATCACCGGTTTATCGAGACGGATCTCCGGGAGACGCGCTTCAGCGGTGATTTTCAGCTTGTCCAGAATTCCTTCAACCTGCAGGTTTTCCAGCGGCTTGTTGATGATAATCCCCATCGCACCGTCTTCGTTGTATTCGCAAATATAAACCACGGCGCGGCGGAAAATCGGATCCTGGAGAGCAGGCATGGCAATAAGAAAGTGATGCTGTAAATTCATTGTCAGAGGTACTGTTTCCTGGTTTAAAAAGCGACAGCGCCCAGTATGGGGATAAACCTGGGCGCTGTCACAGATTATTTCTGTAAACGTTTTTCGATAGCGTCCATCAGCATTCCGGTGATCGAGATCGGGAACTCCGCTTCGATTTCACGGATGCAGGTCGGGCTGGTGACGTTCACTTCGGTCAGGCGATCGCCGATGATATCCAGCCCAACGAAGATCAGGCCTTTGGCCTTCAGCGTCGGGCCGACGCGGCGGGCAATTTCCCAGTCGCTCTCGGTCAGCGGACGGGGTTCACCGCGACCACCGGCGGCCAGATTACCGCGGGTTTCGCCACCCTGAGGAATACGCGCCAGGCAGTAAGGTACAGGTTCGCCATCTACGACCAGCACGCGCTTATCGCCGTCTTTGATCGCCGGAATGTAGTTCTGCGCCATGCAGTAACGCGTACCGAGCTCGGTGAGGGTTTCGGCAATCACGCCAATGTTCGGGTCGCCCTCTTTCACGCGGAAAATCGACGCGCCGCCCATGCCGTCCAGCGGCTTCATGATGATATCGCCGTGCTTCTGCCAGAACGCTTTCAGCTGCGCCTTGCTGCGGGTCACCAGGGTTTCCGGCGTCAGGTCAGAGAACCAGGCGGTGTAGAGCTTCTCGTTACAGTCGCGCAGGCTCTGCGGCTTGTTGACGATCAGCGTCCCTTTCTCTTCTGCACGCTCAAGAATGTAGGTGCTGTAGATGTATTCGGTGTCGAACGGCGGATCTTTACGCATCAGGATCACGTTAAGGTCGGCCAGGGCAATGTCCTGCTCGGTGCCGAATTCGTACCATTTGTCGTAGTTCTGCTCGACGTTAACGATGCGGGTGCGCGCGCGGGCTTCACCGTTGATCAGGTAAAGATCGTTCATCTCCATATAGTGGAGTTCATAGCCGCGACGCTGCGCTTCCAGCAGCATGGCGAAGCTGGAATCTTTCTTGATGTTAATGTTTGCGATGGGGTCCATCACGATGCCGAGCTTGATCATGTTCTTCTCCGTTATTACTTCAACCCAGATCGCCAAACCGTACCTGTAGCGCGGTAATGGCCGTGAGTGCCGTTGTCTCAGTGCGCAGAACGCGAGGTCCCAACAGAATATCAGTAAACTGGTAACGTGCCGTCATCGCAATTTCGTCCGCCGACAGGCCGCCTTCGGGGCCAATCAACAGACGTACGCGCTCGACGGGCAATGGCAGCGTATTGATGCTGGCGCTGGCGCGCGGATGGAGATTGAGCTTCAGCCCGCTGTCCTCTTCTGCACACCAGCCTTCCAGGTCCATCGCCGGGCGGATCTCCGGAATACGGTTGCGGCCACTCTGTTCGCACGCCGCAATGGCAATTTTCTGCCACTGCTGGATCTTTTTGTTCAGACGTTCCGCATCCAGTTTAACGCCACAGCGTTCAGAAAAAAGTGGCGTAATGAGGCTTACACCCAGTTCAATGGATTTCTGAATGGTGAATTCCATTTTCTCACCGCGCGACATCACCTGGCCCAGATGAATGTGCAGCGGCGATTCCCGGTCATCCACTTCGCCACGCAGCACGTTAACGTGCACGCTTTTTTTATCAGACCGCGTGATTTCCGCGTCGAAAACCTGGTTCGAGCCGTCGAACAGCTGTATTGCCTGACCTGCCCCCATGCGCAGCACGCGGCCCACGTGGTTGGCGGCGTCATCAGACAGGGCGATTTCGCGGCCTGCGGTAATCAGTTCAGGATGGTAAATGCGGGGAATGCGCATAGTCAGAAATTCCATGTGTCATGCGATATAAGCGAATTGCCGTAGTGTAGGTTAGCTCTTTTGCGCCTGGCAAGCCCGCTGGACGTAAGGGTTGTGATTCCCCTGGACGTTGGCGATGCGCTCGTCGCGCTGGCATTCCCACTCGGTCACCGGGTATTGCTTGTTCCAGGCATTGAACAGCTGCGTCTGCTGGCGTGAAAGGTTGAGGTTATAACGGTCACGCATATAGAAGTAGGTACGGGCGATGCTGCCGCGCGCGCGGGCAGGGGGCTCGGCGACTTTCTCTTTGAAATCCACCTTCATGCCGCACTGACCGTACTGGCCTTCGCCACCGTTCCACTGGCTATACATAAAGTTGCCGCGGTCACCGTTCACTTCGCCAACCGCAGGTTGCAGGTTGTGCATATCGCTTTCCATCTGGCGATAAACCGGATCTTTGGAACAGTTTTTACGCCCGCCATCCTGCCAGCACTGGCGCTGGTGGCCAAACTGCCACGCCGGAACGACATGTTCCCATTCGATGCGGCTGGCGCGGTTTTCGTTTTTACGCACCTTATAGCCGCAGGAATCAAGGTCAACGACCCCTTTTTTACCCTGCCAGTTAATTTTACAGCCGCAGTAGAAATCGCCCGGCACGTCGGCGTTCACCTTCACGCCTGCGGCTTTGGCCTGTGAGAAACTGTTGATACCGTCGGCCAGAGCATGGCCGGAGAGCGCCGTTGCAAGCAGGGCAACCGCGAGAGAAACATTACGGGACATCTTACACTCCGTGTCAAAACGAGCCCGCAACGTAACGAATGTTGTTCCCGTATGCAATCAGTCAGATCAGGAAAGTTCCTGAAAGTTCAGATAATTATTCGGCGACCAGCGGTTCGCCGCATTTTACGCAGCGGTAGGTTGCCTCGCCGCGCACCACGCGGTTGTGACGGCGGACGGTGAGCTGGTGCTGCTGGCACCGGCAGCGGTAGGAAAAGGTATTGCGGCGCACTGATTCCAGTTCGAACTGATGCGTGCGGCGAGCCGGAACGCCGAGCACGGCTTCCATCATCCACTTCCACTCTTTCCCGTGCGGCGCGACGCGGCCAAAGTGCTTCCATACCAGAAGATGCGCCAGCTCGTGCGGCACCACTTCCTCAATAAACGCCTGCTGGTTTTCCATCATCAGCACCGGGTTCAGGCGGATCTCATACGATTCCAGCCAGGCGGTGCCTGCTGCGGTGCCACGCTGCTGATATACCAGCTTCGGTTCAGGATAGTTGCGGCCGAGCTTCAGGTTGGCCTGGGCGAGTTTTTCCCGCAGGCTGCGCATAACGGCTTGCTGAATGGCGATGGGGAGACGGGGAGCTTTCATAGGGGCAGAGCATAAAGCGCGAAGCGGGGAGGTGCAAGAGGCACCTCCCGCCAGAGAATTAGTCGTGTGCGCCGATTTCGCGCAGCGGACGACCTTTCATCAGGTTACGTTCAATGTGTTCCAGTGAAACGTGCTTGGTTTCCGGAACCAGCCAGATAGTGAGAACAATAAAGAACAGGTTCAGACCGGCGTAGACCCAGAAGGTGTTGGCATTGCCCAGGGTATTGAGCATGGTCAGGAACGTTGCGCCGACGATCATATTGGCAATCCAGTTAGTCGCGGTAGAGCAGGTGATACCAAAATCACGCCCTTTCAGCGGCTGGATCTCCGAGCACAGCACCCAAATCAGCGGACCGGCGCTCATCGCAAACCCGACGATAAACATCAGCAGCATTGCTACCGCGAAGTACTGGGCGGTTGGAGAGTGAATGCCCACGTGCATCATGGTGCCCAGCACGCCCATGCCGACGGCCATCACCAGGAAGCCCAGCGTCAGGGTAGGCTTACGCCCCCAGCGGTCTACCAGCCCAATGGCAATAAAGGTCGCCAGCACGTTGGTCAGGCCGACAATAACGGTGCCCCACATCTGCTCGGTCGTGTTGGTATACCCCGCCAGCTCGAAGATTTTTGGCGCGTAGTACATGATGACGTTCATCCCGGTGAACTGTTGCATCACCTGCAGAAGCACGCCAAGGAACACCGCGCGGCGGAAGTTGCTGTTCTCTTTAAACAGCGCCCAGCCGGACTGTTTCACCTTCAGGCTTTCGCGGATTTCTTCCAGCTCGTTTTTCGCCTCAGCGCTGGTATCGCGCAGGCGAAGCAGCACGCGTTCAGCATCAACGAAGCGGCGTTTTGCGGCAAACCAGCGCGGGCTGTCCGGCAGGAAGAAGACGCCAATCAGCAGCAGGATGGCCGGGATGATGATCACGCCGAGCATCCAGCGCCATGCGCCGCTGTAGCTGAACGCGGTATCGGAAAGATAAGCACCCAGAATACCGATGGTGATCATCAGCTGGTACATGGAAATCATGCTGCCGCGGATTTTCTCCGGCGCGATTTCGGAAAGATACAGCGGTGCGGTATAGGAAGCGACGCCGACAGCCAGGCCCAGTAAAACGCGGGAAAGAATGAGCACTTCAACGTTAGGGGCAGCTGCAGAGAAGAGTGAACCGGCAACGAACAGGATCGCGCCGATCATCAGGCTCTTTTTGCGCCCGAGCTTGAAGGAGAGCCAGCCGCTGCCAACGGCACCGACTGCCGCACCAAACATCATGGAGCTGACCACCCATTCCTGGGTATGCGCGGTAATCTGGAACTCGTCTGCGATGAAGGGAAGTGCGCCGGCAATCACGCCGATATCCAGGCCAAAAAGTAATCCTGCCAGGGCGGCGAGGAAGCAGACGAAGAATGTCATCGCCTTGTTGGACGTACGCCCCTGTTTATAATTGTCAGGCATTATGCCCTCCATTTGATTTATCAGTTTTGTCGATGTTAAGGGTAGGTGAGTGACCCGTAAAAATATGTGAGACAAATCACATTGGTGTAATCGGTTACACTAATGTGAAACCGTAAAAATAATTAACGCTTTGAAAATATAGAGGTAAATGAGGTGATGCGCATCGCGTTTGTTTGAATTTCAGACTTAACTGAAATGAAATGTAACAGCAGAAGAAAGGCGATCAAGCAAAGAGATTATTCTGAAAGCGGCAGATATCCGCTGTGGTGTAATCGGTTCCAAATAACGCCGGGTGGCGGCTGCGCCTTACCCGGCCTACAAATACCGCAAAACCCGTAGGCCCGTGCAAGCGAAGCGCCGCCGGGCAATGATTATCGCACAAATGCAAAAGGCCAGCCCGAAGGCTGGCCTTTTAAAAGCGATGTCAGTCGATTACTTCAGACCGGCAGCTTCACGCAGCAGGGCGGCTTTGTCGGTTTTTTCCCATGGGAAATGTTCGCGACCAAAGTGACCGTAAGCGGCGGTTTCTTTGTAGATTGGGTGCAGCAGATCCAGCATCTGAATCAGGCCGTATGGGCGCAGGTCAAAGAACTCGCGCACCAGCAGGGTCAGCTGTTCTGAAGGCACTTTCTCAGTACCGAAAGTTTCCACCATGATGGAGGTCGGTTCAGCCACGCCGATTGCGTAGGAAACCTGAATCTCACAGCGGTCAGCCAGGCCAGCAGCAACGATGTTTTTCGCAACATAACGTGCAGCGTACGCAGCAGAACGGTCAACTTTAGACGGGTCTTTACCGGAGAACGCACCGCCGCCGTGACGCGCCATGCCGCCGTAGGTATCCACGATGATTTTACGACCGGTCAGGCCGCAGTCGCCCATTGGGCCGCCGATAACGAAGCGTCCGGTTGGGTTGATGAAGAATTTGGTCGCAGAGCTCAGCCATTCGGTTGGCAGAACCGGCTTGATGATCTCTTCCATCACGGCTTCCTGCAGCGATTTCTGATCGATATCTTCAGAATGCTGAGTGGACAGAACGACCGCATCAATACCGACGATTTTACCGTCGTCATACTGGAAGGTGACCTGGCTTTTCGCATCCGGACGCAGCCACGGCAGGGTGCCGTTTTTACGCACTTCAGCCTGACGCTGCACCAGACGGTGTGCGTAGGTAACCGGTGCTGGCATCAGCACGTCGGTTTCGTTGGTAGCGTAGCCGAACATCAGGCCCTGGTCGCCCGCGCCCTGCTCCAGCGGATCGGCACGGTCCACGCCCTGGTTGATGTCCGGGGACTGTTTGCCGATGGCGCTCAGTACCGCGCAGGAGTTGGCATCAAAGCCCATATCAGAATGTACATAGCCGATCTCACGCACCGTGTTACGGGTGATCTCTTCGATATCAACCCATGCGCTGGTGGTGATCTCACCGCCGACCAGAACCATGCCGGTTTTGACATAGGTTTCACAGGCTACGCGCGCTTTAGGATCCTGGGCAAGGATCGCATCCAGCACCGCATCGGAGATTTGGTCAGCAATTTTATCAGGATGTCCTTCTGATACGGACTCGGACGTAAACAGGTGTTTTGCCATGTTTTATTTCACCTAAGAGGAATTTGGTTAGCTCGAACTGCTGTGTGGAATAGCCAAAGGAGAGTATTCTACCAAGGCCTGCAGGTTTTTGACACTGGCAGTCTGAGTGTTAATCAGTATAGATGGATTAACATCTGGACGTCCATTTTAGGTCACTTCTTCACCCGATTTCCAGTTTTTTTTGACTTACCTCTCACTGCGTTGAAAACAAAGCTGGAAATATTTCCTGACGCCACTGGCAACCCGCGCATTTTTGTTTTGCATTTTCCCCACCTTCTCGGTATAAAACGCGGCACGCGGCTCATACAAAAAAGCGCTCGATGACCTCATCGTGTCGCCACTTCCAGCCGGGTTAAGCAGTGAACATTTAGCTTTGGCTTGTGGTCCGTTTCAGCAGAGGCGGCCGTGGAGGTGATACGAGATAATGAACCATCGTTTTCCGCTAATTCAGCGCAGCCGTTCTGGCGCGCAATTGATTCCCGCAACCCGCATTTCTAGTCTGCAAACCTGCCGATGTTATACCCATCTCGGCGCTTCTCAGGATCCCAGGGCCGGTTACGCTCTGTGACAGCTGAACAAGGGCGCTCTTGTTAATACAAGAGTTTTCTCGTGGTTTCGCCGAACCTTGTCATACAGAGTTCGGATACGTGTTTTACAATGATATGAATAAGAAACCGGTCGCACGGTCTGGATTTCAGCATACTCTGCTGGGAAACGGAGCCGTTTATGGGTTGTTATCGCCGTATAACGCTGCGATAGTAGTCAACTGTTTTACACTTAATACAAAGAGTTGAGGTTCGCTATGTCTGACGACATGTCTTCTTTTTCGCCTTCGTCAGCGGGCGAACAGGGTGTACTACGTTCTATGCAGGAGGTTGCGATGAGCTCCCAGGAAGCCAGCAAGATGCTGCGCACTTACAATATTGCCTGGTGGGGCAATAACTATTACGACGTCAACGAACTGGGCCACATCAGCGTCTGCCCGGACCCGGACGTCCCTGAAGCGCGCGTCGATCTCGCCAAACTGGTGAAAGCCCGCGAAGCACAGGGCCAGCGTTTGCCTGCACTGTTCTGCTTCCCGCAGATCCTGCAACATCGCCTGCGTTCTATTAACGCCGCGTTCAAACGCGCGCGGGAATCCTACGGCTATAAAGGCGACTACTTCCTGGTTTACCCGATCAAGGTAAACCAGCACCGCCGCGTGATTGAATCCCTGATCCACTCCGGTGAACCGCTGGGCCTGGAAGCCGGCTCCAAAGCGGAACTGATGGCGGTTCTGGCGCACGCGGGCATGACCCGTTCGGTGATCGTCTGTAACGGCTATAAAGACCGTGAATACATTCGTCTGGCGCTGATTGGCGAGAAGATGGGCCACAAGGTCTATCTGGTTATCGAGAAGATGACCGAAATCGCTATCGTGCTGGAAGAGGCTGAGCGTCTGAACGTCATCCCACGCCTTGGCGTGCGCGCGCGTCTGGCGTCGCAGGGGTCCGGTAAATGGCAGTCCTCCGGCGGTGAAAAATCCAAGTTCGGCCTCGCGGCGAACCAGGTGCTGCAGCTGGTGGAAATTCTGCGCGAGCGCGGTCGTCTCGACAGCATTCAGCTGCTGCACTTCCACCTCGGCTCACAGATGGCCAATATTCGCGACATCGCCACCGGCGTGCGTGAATCGGCGCGCTTCTACGTTGAGCTGCACAAGCTTGGCGTGAACATTCAGTGCTTCGACGTGGGCGGCGGCCTGGGCGTGGATTACGAAGGTACCCGCTCGCAGTCCGACTGCTCCGTGAACTACGGCCTGAACGAATACGCCAACAATATTATCTGGGCGATTGGCGATGCCTGTGAAGAGAACGGCCTACCGCATCCGACGGTGATCACCGAATCTGGCCGCGCGGTTACCGCGCACCATACGGTGCTGGTCTCTAACATCATCGGTGTTGAGCGTAGCGAAATCACCGACGCGACGCCTCCGGCAGAAGATGCCCCGCGTTCCCTGCAAAGCATGTGGGAAACCTGGCAGGAGATGCACGAGCCGGGCACGCGCCGTTCCCTGCGCGAATGGCTGCACGACAGCCAGATGGACCTGCACGATATTCACGTGGGCTATTCCTCCGGCACCTTTAGCCTGCAGGAGCGCGCGTGGGCAGAGCAGCTCTATCTGAACATGTGCCATGAAGTGCAGAAGCAACTCGACCCGAGCAACCGCGCACACCGTCCGATTATCGACGAGCTGCAGGAACGTATGGCGGACAAAATGTACGTCAACTTCTCGCTGTTCCAGTCGATGCCGGATGCCTGGGGTATCGACCAGCTGTTCCCGGTTCTGCCGCTGGAAGGGCTGAACCACGCCCCGGAACGTCGTGCGGTGCTGCTGGACATCACCTGTGATTCAGATGGCGCTATCGACCACTACGTTGACGGCGACGGTATCGCAACGACGATGCCAATGCCGGAGTACGACCCGGAGAACCCGCCGATGCTGGGCTTCTTTATGGTTGGCGCGTATCAGGAGATCCTCGGCAACATGCACAACCTGTTCGGTGATACCGAAGCGGTTGACGTGTTCGTCTTCCCTGACGGCAACGTGGAAGTCGAGCTGTCTGACGAAGGGGACACCGTCGCGGACATGCTGGAATACGTTCAGCTGGATCCGAAAAAACTGCTCACCCAGTTCCGCGACCAGGTGAAAAACACCGGTCTGGACGATGCGCTCCAGCAGCAGTTCCTGGAAGAGTTTGAAGCGGGTCTGTACGGGTACACCTACCTGGAAGACGAGTAGGTTAACCTCCCTCTCCCTGTGGGAGAGGGGCGGGGTGAGGGCAGCAGGCTGCTGTGCCGCTGATGCCCGGTGGCGCTGCGCTTACCGGGCCTACGTATGTAGGCCGGATAAGGCGGAGCCGTCATCCGGCAGAATGCTATACTCACTTGAACCCGTACGCATTACCGGCGATAATTTGCCCCAATTAGCGATTTACGAATCAATCCCTTCCTCGTCGGGTTTAACGACGCGGAGGGGATTTTTTTTCATCTGTTTTTAATGTATCGACGTTAAAAGAGGTCAGGACATGAGCACTTTAGGTCATCAGTACGATAACTCTCTGGTATCTAACGCGTTTGGTTTTTTACGCCTTCCAATGAACTTCCAGCCGTACGACAGCGACGCTGACTGGGTGATCACCGGCGTACCGTTCGACATGGCAACGTCCGGTCGCGCGGGCGGTCGTCACGGCCCGGCAGCTATCCGTCAGGTTTCTACCAACCTGGCCTGGGAGCACAACCGCTTCCCGTGGAACTTCGACATGCGCGAGCGCCTGAACGTGGTGGACTGCGGTGACCTGGTGTACGCCTTCGGCGACGCGCGTGAGATGAGCGAAAAGCTGCAGGCCCACGCCGAGAAGCTGCTGGCGGCCGGCAAGCGCATGCTCTCCTTCGGCGGTGACCACTTCGTGACCCTGCCGCTGCTGCGCGCTCACGCCAAGCACTTCGGTAAAATGGCGCTGGTGCACTTCGATGCGCATACCGACACCTACGCGAACGGCTGCGAGTTCGACCACGGCACCATGTTCTACACCGCGCCGAACGAAGGCCTGATCGATCCTAACCACTCGGTGCAGATCGGTATCCGCACCGAGTTCGACAAAGACAACGGCTTCACCGTGCTGGATGCGGGCCAGGTCAACGATCGCGGCGTGGACGATATTCTGGCGCAGGTTAAGCAGATCGTCGGCGATATGCCTGTGTACCTGACTTTCGATATCGACTGCCTGGATCCGGCTTTTGCGCCGGGCACCGGTACGCCTGTTATCGGCGGCCTGACCTCAGACCGCGCGATCAAGCTGGTGCGCGGCCTGAAGGATCTGAACATCGTCGGGATGGACGTGGTAGAAGTGGCTCCGGCCTATGACCAGTCCGAGATCACCGCGCTGGCCGCGGCGACCCTGGCGCTGGAAATGCTCTACATCCAGGCGGCGAAAAAAGGCGAATAAGCCTTACGCGCTCACTGCTGCTGCGCGACGCATGCGCAGCAGCAGCATTCCTCCGGCGAGCAGGGTAATCACTTGTGAGACGACCAGCACCGAAAAGCCAGAGCTGACCGACCCCACCGATTTCATCACCATCCCCATCAGTAGCGGAATAAACGCCGCGCAGATATTGCCTATCCCATTAATAATGCCGTACGCGCTGCCCACGGCATCCCGGGCGGCGTGATGCTGGATTACCGCAGGAATAGCCGCTCCCTGAAGTCCCCAGAACACGTTGGCAGACAGCATAAACAGCGCCAGCCATGCGGGTTGATGGCTGAGCATCAGCGCGACTACGGAGAGTGCCGTCAACGTACCGCCCACCACAAACAGTACCGGCGCCTGTTCCGGCCGCATTTTGTCGAGCAGCACGCCGCCCAGAAACTTTGACCCCAGGCTCAGCAGGAAGGGGACCGCCGCAAGCATGCCCGTCGCGTGCAGCGAGAAGTGGTGCTCGTCACGCAGCCATGCGGGCAGCCACGCGCTGCTGCCCCACAGATAGCTCAGCGTGGCGATTTCAACCAGCAGGATCCAGCCCAGCAGCGGCGTCTGCCAGGCCAGCGTGAAGGTGCGAACAAACCCCGGTTTTTTCATCTTCACCGGGCTGTGTGGCGCGGGCAGAAAACGCCAGATGAGCCCGCCGCCCAACACCAGATTCATCACCGCCAGCGCGTAAAACGACCCGGCCCAGCCCAGATGCGCCATCAGCCAGGTGACCAGCGGAAAGCCCACGGCCAGCCCGAGCGAGACGCCCAGCGCGGTGACGGCGTTGGGTTTGCCGATCTCTTCCGCGCTAAAGTTATCGTTGATAAAGCGCGTCTTCAGCGAAAAGAGCGGTCCTTCGGCAACGCCCAAAATCACGCGGGCGATAAGCATGCCCATTAGCGAACCCAGCAGCGGAGAAATTGCGCAGACCGCGGCCCAAATCGCAATGCTGCTTAATAATCCCTGACGGTAATGGAGTTTGCTTTCGATAACTGGCGTTAATAATAAAGCCGAAAAACCATAACCCAGCAGAAAGCAGGTCATAAGCATTCCCTGTAACATTCTGTTTTCATTTAGCTGAAAATGTTCGGCAAATTCAGGATTTAAAATCATTACCGAGATATTAACCCGGTCGACGTAGGAAATAATAATCAGTAATAACAGTGCAATTGTACCTTGCCATCTTGCCGTCATCATGCCCGCCTTACGTTTTCATTTATTTATATTTTTATCAAAGTGATTGTCACGGATCTAAAATGGTTCACTGGTGAAACTCATTGTTTATTAATGATAAATAATTTTTTGTTTCACAGATGAAACACTAAAGATGTGACGCTACTTTATTTTTAAGGAACAAAAAGAAAAGAAGTCAATATCTTTTATTGAAATATCGAGGGCATTAATAAATCGTATTTATCACGCCACAATAATGAAAATTTCATATCGCTGCATTTTTTCGTGATCCTTTGCACACTTAGTTAATTAATACCTGTTTGATTAACAAAATTGTCACATTGACGCTTGACGAAACATTCATCGGTTTTATATTGACCGTATTAAATAAGAAACAGAGTTTCATATATGAAACAAAAGCCTGGAGGATCGTGATGAGCTGGATAGGCGTATGTGACGCAGAACAAGTACAGGAAGATTTCCCTTTTAGCGGCAACGTCGACGGTAAAGAGATCGGCGTTTATTTGATTGACGGTGAATATTACGCACTGGAAGACGTATGCCCGCACGCTTATGCCCTGCTGAGCCAGGGATTTGTGGAGGACGGCAAAGTGGAATGCCCTCTGCATGAGGCGGTGTTTGACGTCAAAACTGGCCAGTGCCTGCACGGCCCCGGTGGTCGCAATCTGAACCGCTACCCGGTTCGGGTCTTTGAAAACCAAATTCAGATTACCTTCGTCGAGGAGACCGTGGCATGAGCAACACCCTGAACTACAACCCGGCGCTGCCGGAAAGCCGCCAGTTTACCCCGCCTGCAGAGGGCGGCAACGGCGCGATCCATAAGCCGGGTGACTACACCAACCTGATCTGGCAAACCCGCAGCCGCGAGCCGGAAAGCTGGGAGGTGAACCTGATTGCCACGCTGGAAGATCTCTTCGAACAGGGCGTTGAAACCCTACCGGAACTGGTGAACGGGCTGAACGCGGTGCGCATGCACGACCAGCAGGGCGAGCCGTGGAGCGACGCCAGCTTCCAGGCATTCTTACAGGTTAACGGCTACTGAGGGCAATGCGATGACGACGACCGAACAAAACTATCTCGATAAAGGCCTGCGCGGCCTCTGGTATCCGGTACTGGCAAGCTGGGAAGTGCAGTCTGCTCCTGTGGGCATCACCCGCCTGGGCGAGCAGATTGTGGTCTGGCGCAACAAAGACGGCCAGGTGCAGGCGCTGGAAGACCGCTGCCCGCACCGCGGCGCGCGCCTGTCGATGGGCTGGAACCTCGGCGACCGCATTGCCTGCTGGTATCACGGCGTGGAGGTGGCGGGCAACGGCGAGGTAAAAGATGTGCCCGCCGTGGATAAATGCCCGCTGGTCGGCCAGCAGTGCGTGCGCAGCTACAACGTACAGGAGGCGCACGGCGCCATCTTCCTGTGGTTTGGCGTTACCGCTGACCAGCAGCCGGACGCGCTGACCTTCCCGGATGAACTTGCCGATACGGAGAACTTCAGCAACTTCCTCTGCACCGCCGCGTGGAAGTGCAACTACCAGTACGCGCTGGAAAACGTGATGGACCCGATGCACGGCACCTATCTGCATTCATCGTCGCACTCAATGGCGGAAGGGGATCGCAAGGCCGACATGGTGCTCCAGCCGACCAAAACCGGCTTCATCTTTGAGAAGAAAGGGCAGAGCGGCGTCAACTTCGACTGGGTTGAGCTGGGTAACAGCGGCACCTGCTGGATGCGCCTCTCCATTCCGTACAAGAAACGCTTCGGACCGGGTGGCCACTTCTTTATCGTCGGCATGGTGGTGCCGGAAGATAACGACAACTGCCGCGTCTTCTTCTGGCGCATCCGCCGCGTGCAGGGCTGGCAGCGCGACATGTGGCGCTTCATGTACCGTAACCGTCTGGAGAAGCTGCACTGGGAAGTGCTGGAGCAGGACCGCGTGGTGCTGGAAAGCATGGCGCCAAACGCCCGCGACCATGAATACCTCTACCAGCACGACGTCGGCCTCTCCCGCCTGCGCCGCATGATGCAAAAAGCCGCGAAAGATCAGCTGGCAGCACGCGAAGCACAGCAGGGAGCCGCCTGATGAACGGGCTGCTGAGCGGAAAGCGCATCGTCGTTACCGGTGCCGCGCGCGGGCTGGGCTACCACTTTGCCAAAGCCTGCGCGGAGCAGGGTGCAAACGTAGTGATGTGCGACATTCTCAAAGGCGAGCTGGCCGAAAGCGCACATCGGCTGAGCGAACAGGGCTATGCGATCGAAGCGCACGTTATCGATCTGGCCGATCCGCATTCCATCGAGCAGGTCTTTAGCGCCATTGGCGTGCAGGGGCAGATTGACGGCCTGGTCAACAACGCGGCGATGGCAACGGGCGTGGGCGGCAAAAACATGCTCGATTACGATCCGGACCTGTGGGACCGCGTGATGAGCGTGAACGTCAAAGGTACCTGGCTGGTGACGCGCGCCGCCGTGCCGCTGCTGCGCGAAGGGGCGGGCATTGTGAACGTGGCGTCCGACACCGCGCTGTGGGGCGCGCCGCGCCTGATGGCCTACGTCGCCAGCAAGGGCGCGGTGATTGCCATGACCCGCTCAATGGCGCGCGAGCTTGGCGAAAAGCGCATTCGAATCAACGCCATCGCCCCGGGTTTAACCCGCGTCGAGGCAACCGAATATGTGCCGGCCGAGCGGCATCAGCTTTACGAAAACGGTCGCGCATTAACAGGGGCGCAGCAGCCGGAGGATGTCACCGGCAGCGTGGTCTGGCTGTTAAGCGATCTGTCGCGGTTCATCACCGGACAGCTGATCCCGGTCAACGGCGGTTTTGTCTTTAATTGAGGTAGGGCGATGATGGCAAACGATCGGGAAGTGAAGTATCTGGTGCCGGGGCTGGAGCGCGGTTTACAGCTGCTGTTGGCCTTTGGCGAGCAGCATCGCGAACTGACCTTTGCCGAGCTGCACCGGCTGGTGGATATGCCGAAGGCCACCGCCTACCGCGTGGTACAGACGCTGGAGTTTATGGGCTTTCTGGAGCGCAACGCACGCACCAATACCTTCTCGCTGGGCATGAACGTGCTGCGTCTCGGCTTTGAGTACATCGCCTCGCTGGACGTGGCCCAGGTTGGCCAGCCGGTTATCGAGCAGCTGCGCGACGTGAGCCAGTGCAGCAGCCATCTGGCGATCCGCGATGGGCGCGACATTATCTACATCGCCCGCGTCAGCGCCGCCGGGTCGCGTATCAATCAGGTCAGCATTGGCACCCGTCTTCCGGTGCACTGCACCTCGCTCGGCCGCATGCTGCTGACCGATATTTCCCGCGCCGAGTTTGAACAGCTGTTTCCGCACGAGCGCCTGCCGGGCAACGCGCCGGGACAGCTTCACGACCGCGAAGCCCTGTGGCAGATGGTGCAGCAGGACAAAGCCCGCGGGTACGTTATCGGCGAATCCTTCTTCCGCCACGGCATCTCCTCCATCGTCTACCCGGTGTATGACCGAAGCGGACGCGTGGCGGCGGTGATCAGCATTCTGGTGCCGTCGGAAGAGATCCCGCAGTCCGACCGCGAGCGCCTGCAAAACGAGGTTCGCCTCGCGGCGGATAAAATTTCTGGCTTCTTAGGATACCTGTCACAGGCCAGTTAAATCAGTGAGTTAACGTCAGGCGCTTGACCGCGTCGGGCATGTTTTACGCCCAATTTGGGCCAGATGAGGCAACGAACGATGAGTGTAACCGGAATTGAAAAGCTGGAATTTGGCGTGGAAGACCTGACGCACTGCGCCAAATTTATGCGTGATTTTGGCCTGACGGGCGATGCCAGCGGCCAGCGTTTTACCACCCTAAGCGGCGCGCGTGTGGAGCTTAATCCCATCGACAGCCCCGAGCTGCCGCCCGCGTTTGAGGTGGGCAACACCCTTCGCCGCATGACCTGGGCGGTTGCGAGTCAGTCAGATCTTAACGCGCTGCGCCCGAAGCTGGCGCAGCAGCCCGGCTTTCGCGAGGTGGGCGACGCGCTGGAGTGCCTCGACCCGAACGGCATGACGCTGCGCGTGCAGGTTAGCCAGCAGACCGACGTGGAGCTGAACGTTGAGCCGATCAACCAGTGGGGCGACGCCCGCCGGATCGACACGCCCAGCCCGGTTTACGATCGCGCCCAGCCCATCAACGTGGGGCACGTGGTGTTCTTCGTGGAGGAGCTGGCCGCGGTGGAAAAATTCTACCGCGAGGTGCTCGGCTTCCAGGTCTCTGACCGCTACATCAACCGCGCCGTGTTCCTGCGCTGCGGCGCGCGCGGCGGTCATCACAACCTGTTCCTGCTGCAGCTGCCGAACCGCAGGCGCGGGCTGAACCACGTGGCCTTCACCGTGCGCGACATTCACGAGGTGATCGGCGGCGGTATCGCGATGAATAAAAATGACTGGAGCACCTTTATCGGGCCGGGCCGCCATCCGGTGTCGTCGGCGTACTTCTGGTACGTCAACAGCCCGACCGGCGGGGCGTTCGAGTATTACACCAACGACGACTACCTGACCGAGAACTGGCAGCCGCGCGAGCTGGAGCACTCGCTGGTCTCCTTTACCGAATGGGCGGTGGAAGGCGGGATCGACCACGACACGCGCCGCCAGCAGAAAAAGCCGGAGGCGGTATGACGTCGCGCATTGTCATTATCGGCGGCGGCCAGGCGGGCGGCTGGGCGGCGAAAACCCTGCGCGACGAGGGCTTCGACGGCGAGATTTGCGTGGTGGCGGAAGAAGAGTGGGATTTCTACGAGCGTCCGCCGCTGTCGAAAGCCTCTCTGCTGGAGCCGGACGCGGCGCTTCCGCGCCTGTTTTCCGACGAAGCGCAGCGGAAGCTTAACCTGACCTGGCACCGTCCGCTGCGTGCGGAGCAGATCGACCGCGAGGCGAAAACGGTGCGTTTAAGCAACGGCGAGCTTCTTAGTTACAACATCCTTTTAATTGCTACCGGAGGGCGGGCGCGCGTGCCGGGTGAGGCGTGGGCTGCGCATCCGCAGGTCTATACCCTGCGCCACTGGCAGGACGCGCAGCGCCTGAAAGGTCGGCTGGCGGAAAGCCAAACCCTGGCGATCGTCGGCGGCGGTTGGATCGGCCTGGAAATTGCCGCGTCCGCGCGCAAACGCGGCGTGGCAGTCACCCTGTTCGAGCAGCAGCCCGCGCTCTGCATGCGCTCGGTGAGCGGCGAGGTATCGCAGCGCTTAGAGGCCCTTCACCGCGAGCAGGGCGTGGATATCCGAACCGGCTGCGGCGCGCTGGAGCTGGAGGACGATAACGGCCTGCCGGTTATCCACTGCGACGGCCAGCGTGAAACCTTTGATGCGGTGGTGGTGGGGATCGGCGTCGATCTCAATCAGGAGCTGGCCCGCGACGCGGGGCTGAAAACCGGGCGCGGGATCGTCGTGGATGCCCAGGGGCGAACGTCGGATCCGTTCATCTTCGCCGCCGGCGATGTGGCGCAGCATCATCACTACGGCCTGTGCATTCAGTCCTGGGCCTTCGCCCAGAATCAGGCGGTGGCGACGGCGAAGGCGATGCTCAACCCCGATGCGCCGGGCTACGACGACGCGCCGTGGCTGTGGTCGGATCAATACCAGCACAACATTCAGATCCTCGGCATTCCGCAGCCGGGCAGCAGAACGGTTGTGCGTGAAGAGGCGCTGTACTTCTCGCTGGACGACAACGGGCGGCTGACGCAGCTGGTGGCGTTCAACGACGCGCGCACCGTCAAGCTGGCGAAGCGCTGGATGGCGGCGGGGCGGGATCTGTCCGACGTGCCGCTCACCGACCCGACCTTTTCACTGATGTCATTGCGATAGCTAACCCGCACCCGTAGGGGGAGAGATGACCACACTAGAGACTAACACCGCGCCCGTTGAGGCAAGCGGTGAGGGAACCCGTACGCCTGAAAAAGCGGTGCGCTGGGCCATCCCGCTGTCGCTGCTGGCCTGCGTGCTGCTGGCGTTTTTCGACAAAATCAGCATCGCGGCGCTCTTTTCGGATACCCATTTCCAGCAGGCGATGGGCATTGATTTCGACACCACGCGTCTCGGCATTTTGATGAGCGCTTTCCTGCTGAGCTATGGCTTCTCATCGGTGTTTTTAAGCGGTTTAGGCGACAAAATTGCGCCGCTGCGCCTGCTCACGGGCATGATGGCGGTGTGGTGCGTGCTGATGGTGGCGATGGGCTTTACCCATAACTACACGCTGATGATCGTCCTGCGCATTCTGCTGGGCGTGGCGGAAGGGCCGCTGTTCCCGCTGGCCTTCGCCATCGTGCGCCACAACTTCCCGCAGCATCTTCAGGCGCGCGCCACCATGCTGTGGCTGCTGGGCACGCCGGTGGGCGCGGCGATTGGCTTCCCGCTCTCCCTCTGGCTGCTGAACGCCTTCGGCTGGCAGAGCACCTTCTTCGTGATGGCGATGCTCACCGTACCGGTGCTGATTTTCGTGCGCATCGGGCTGCGCGGGATCCGTCTGGATACGAAGCCCGGCACCTCGCAGGCGTCGCAGGACGAGCGCCGCGCCGCGCGCCGCGAGCTGTTTGTCAGCCCGCACTTCTGGATCATCTGCATCTTTAATATCGCTTTCCTGACCTACCTGTGGGGCATCAACGGCTGGCTGCCGGGCTACCTGATTAAGGGCAAAGGCATTCACCTGGAGCACGCGGGCTGGCTGTCGTCGATGCCGTTCATCGCCATGCTGGCGGGCGAGGTCATTGGCGCGTGGCTGTCGGACCGGGTCGATAAGCGCGCGGCGGCCTGCTTTATCTCGATGGCGGGAGCGGCGGTAGGCCTGGCGGCGGTGATGCACCTCGACACCCCGCTGGCCATCATCGCGGCGATGAGCTTCAGCACCTTTATGTGGGGCACCGGCGCACCCAACATTTTCGCCCTGCTGGCGAAGGCCACCCATCCGCGGGTGAGCGCCACGGCGGGCGGCATTTTCAACGGGCTGGGAAACTTTGCGGGCGCGCTGTCGCCAGCGGTGATGGGGGTGTTAATCGCCTTCACCCACAGCATGGATTCCGGGCTGATTTTTCTGGCGGTGATGGCGGCGGTGGGCTGCGTCCTGTTACTGCCGCTGCTGAGACGTTACTGAGGAGAGTGTCATGACTGATTCAACCGTAACCAACACAACAGGCATCAAACCTGACCACCTGACGATGGAAGAGTGGGTCGAGTCGCGCATTGCGCGCTTCGAAGGCCGCAAGTACGACTGGAACGCGCTGAAGTTCCAGGCCGATTTTGATCCGAAATACCGCCGGGCGCAGATGCGCTATATCGGCACCGGGGCAACGGGCGTCGCGAACGACACCAACACCGTGCAGGCGGACCATTTTACCTTCTCCACCATGGTGCTGCCGTCGAAGTGCGAAGGGCCGCTGCACCTGCACGATGACGTGGAAGAGGTGTTCTTCATGCTTAAAGGCCAGATCACGCTGATGATCCAGGACGGTGAGAACTACACCGAAACCGTGCTGCGCGAGCGCGACCTGATCTCCGTCCCGCCGGGCATCTACCGCGGGCTGTTTAACCATGGGGAAGAAGAGGCGCTGATGTGCGTCATGCTGGGGACCAACAGGCCGGAAATCCCAACCTACCCCGCCGATCATCCGCTGTCCAAAGTGAAGCGGAACTAAGGGGGCATGATGACGGGTTTTCGTGAACAGGGAAGCGGCATCCCGCTGATGCTGCTGCACGGTATCAGCTCCGGCGCGGCCTCCTGGCACAAGCAGATGGCGCTGGACGGCTTTCGCGTGCTGGCGTGGGACATGCCCGGCTATGGCGAAAGCCCGATGCTGGCGGTTGAGCGGGCAAACGCGGGGGATTACGCCGACGCGCTGGCGGCGATGCTTGACCGCGCGGGCGTCTGGCAGGCGGTGCTGGTCGGCCATTCGCTCGGCGCACTGGTCGCCAGCGCCTTTGCGGCGAAGTTCCCGGATCGCGTCATCCATCTGGTGCTGGCGGACGCCGCGCAGGGCTACGGCAATGCCGCACCGGCGCAGCGCGTGCAGGTCTGGCGCAGCCGCGAACAGCAGATGGCATTGGGCGGTGAGATCCTCGCCCAGACCCGCGCCGTGAAACTGCTGCGCCCCGGCGCGCGAGAGGAAGATGTTGCCACCGTGGCGGCGGGCATGCGCACGCTGCGCCCGGAAGGCTACCTCGCGGCCGCGTGGATGCTGGTGCACGACGACATTCACGGCTGGCTTAAGCGCTTCCCGGGCAATTTTGAAGTCTGGTGCGGCGAGCAGGATGCCATCACCCAGCCGGAGCTGGTGCAGGGGCTGGCGCTGCGCTACGGCATGCCGTTTATCGCGATCCCGCAGGCCGGACACGCCAGCTATCTCGACAACGACGCGTTTTTTAACCAACAGCTTTTACGCATTAACGAAGAGGTGCGCGATGAATGCACACATTGACGGCCGCGTGGCGGTCGTTACCGGCGGTTCGTCCGGCATTGGCTTTGAAACGCTGCGCCTGCTGCTGGGCGAGGGGGCAAGGGTCGCCTTCTGCGGCCGCGATCCGGACCGGCTCGCCAGCGCCCACGCGGCGCTGCAAAACGAATACCCCAACGGGGAGATTTTCTCTTATCGCTGCGACGTGCTGAACGCCGACGAGATTCAGGCCTTCGCGGACGCGGTGCAGGCTCGCTTTGGCGGGGCGGATATGCTGATTAACAACGCCGGGCAGGGCTACGTGGCGCACTTCCACGACACCCCGCGTGAGGCGTGGCTGCACGAGGCCGAGCTGAAGCTATTCGGGGTGATCAACCCGGTGCAGGCGTTTCAGCCGCTGCTGGAGCAGTCCGACATCGCCTCCATCACCTGCGTGAACTCCCTGCTGGCGCTGCAGCCGGAGGAGCACATGATCGCCACCTCCGCCGCCCGCGCCGCGCTGCTGAACATGACGCTTACGCTCTCGAAAGAGCTGGTGGGCAAAGGCATCCGCGTCAATTCCATTCTGCTCGGCATGGTGGAATCCGGCCAGTGGCAGCGCCGCTTTGAGAACCGGACGGACAAAAGCCAGAGCTGGCTGGCATGGACGGCGGAGATCGCGCGCAAAAGAGGCATTCCGATGGCGCGCCTCGGCAAGCCGCAGGAGCCCGCGCAGGCGCTGCTGTTTCTCGCCTCGCCGCTGGCCTCGTTTACCACCGGCGCCGCGCTGGACGTTTCCGGCGGCTTCTGCCGCCATCTGTAAGGACGCATCATGAAAAAGGTAATGTTAATTGGGTTTGGCGCCATGGCGCAGGCGGTGATTGAGCGCCTGCCTGCGGGCGTCGCTATCGGCTGGATTGTGGCGCGCGAGTCTCACCATGCAGCGATCCGCGCGCAGCTTGGCGAGGATGTGGTGGCGCTGACCTCCCCGACGGAGTGCGCGCATAGGCCCGATCTGGTGCTGGAGTGCGCCAGCCAGCAGGCGGTGGCGCAGTATGGCGAAGCGATTTTAAGACGCGGCTGGCATCTGGCGGTGATCTCCACCGGTGCGCTGGCGGACAGCGTGCTGGAGCAGCGGCTGCTTGCGGCGGGAGGCAAACTGACGCTGCTCTCCGGTGCGGTTGCCGGTATCGACGGGCTGGCGGCGGCGAAAGAGGGCGGGCTTGAACGCGTGACCTACCGGTCGCGCAAAAGCCCGGCCAGCTGGCGCGGCAGCTACGCCGAGCAGCTTATCGATCTCAATTCTGTTTCTGAAGCAAAGGTCTTCTTCGAGGGCAGCGCCCGCGATGCGGCGCGCCTGTTCCCCGCCAACGCCAACGTGGCGGCAACCGTGGCGCTCGGCGGCGTCGGGATGGATGACACCCGCGTGCAGCTGATGGTCGACCCGTTAACGAAACGCAATACCCACACGCTGCACGTGGAAGGATTGTTCGGCGAGTTCCATCTTGAGCTGAGCGGGCTGCCGCTGGCTTCTAATCCTAAAACCTCCACCCTGGCGGCACTGAGCGCGGTGCGCGCCTGCCGTGAACTGGCCCTGAGCTGAGGAGTGACGATGGACGATCTGAAGATTTTTATCGGCGGCCAGTGGCGGCGCGGCGGCGGCAGCCCGATGCAGAGCCACTTCCCGGCTGACGGGTCCATTAACGCTACGCTGAACGCGGCAAGTCTCGACGATCTGCAGGAGGCGATTGAGGCCGGAGATCGCGCCTGGCGCGATCCCGCGTGGCGCGGTTGCCTGCCGCACGTTCGCGCAAAGATCCTGCATAAGGTTGCCGATCTGATTGAGTCCCGCGTGGATGAACTGGCGCAGATGCAGAGCCGCGATAACGGCAAGCCGCTGGCGGAAGCGCGCGGGCTGGTAATGAGCGCGGCGGGAACGGCGCGCTATTTTGCCGCCGCCTGCGAGCTGCTGGAGGGCGAGCTTCCCACGCCGCGCCAGCCGGATCTACTGACGCTGAGCCGCTATGAGCCGCTCGGCGTGGTGGCCGCCATCACGCCGTGGAACTCGCCGATTGCCAGCGAGATGCAGAAGGTCGCGCCTGCCATTGCCGCGGGTAACGCGGCGATCCTCAAGCCCGCAGAAGCCACGCCTCTGATGGCGCTGGAGCTGGCGCGGATTTTTGAACAGGCCGGGCTGCCCGCCGGGCTGCTGAGCGTCCTGCCGGGCAAAGGCTCGGTGATTGGCGATGCGCTGGCGCGTCATCCTCGCGTGCGCAAAATTTCCTTTACCGGCGGCACCACCACGGGCCGTCATCTGGCGCACGTGGCGGCGGAAAAGCTGATCCCGGTCTCGCTGGAGCTGGGCGGGAAGTCCCCGACCATCGTGCTGGAAGATGCCGACCTCGAGCAGGCCGCGCGCGGGATCTGCTACGGCATTTTCAGTTCGGCGGGGCAGGCGTGCATTGCCGGATCGCGGCTGTTCATTCACGAGAGCATTTACGCGCCGCTGATGGCGCGGCTGCTGGAGTTAACTCGCGGGCTGCGCGTCGGGCACCCGTTTACCGACGGCGTCCACGTGGGGCCGCTGATCGGCGACGGGCATCGTCAGAGCGTGCAGGCGTACGTTGAGCAGGCGAAGCGCGAGGGGGGCCGCGTGCTGTGTGGCGGGGAGATCCCGGCGGATCCTGCTCTGGCAAACGGCAGCTTCTTCCTGCCCACGATTATCGAGGGGCTGAGCAACAGCGCCCGCGCGTGTCAGGAAGAAATCTTCGGCCCGGTGCTGGTGGCGATGCCGTTTCGCGATGAAGCGGCGCTTATTCGCGAAGCGAACGACTCGGTTTATGGCCTGGCTGCGGGGATCTGGACGCGCGATACCGGGCGTGCCCTGCGGTTAAGCGACCAGCTGGAAGCGGGAACCGTGTGGATCAATACCTACAAAGTTTTTGCCATTTCGACCCCGTTCGGGGGCTTTAAAGAGAGCGGTCTGGGCCGCGAAAAGGGTATTCAGGGGCTAAAAGCCTGGATGCAGCAAAAGAGCATTTATCTGGCGACGGGTAATAGCGTCAACCACTGGTGCGACTGAGAAAGGGTGAGCAATGAGCGAAATGATAACCGTCGGCGACGCCATCGCCAGAACGCTGGAGCAGTATCAGGTTGAGGCCATTTACGGCGTCATCTCCATTCACAACCTGCCGATCGCGGATGCGGTTGGGCAGCGGGGCAATATCCGCTTCGTGCCCGCGCGCGGCGAGGCGGGATCCGTCACCATGGCCGACGCCCACGGGCGCTTTTCCGGCCTCGGCGTGGCGCTGACGAGCACCGGCGCGGGCGCGGGTAACGCCGTAGGTGCGCTGGTGGAAGCGATGAACGCCTGCACGCCGCTGCTGCATTTAACCGGGCAGGTAGAGAAAGCCTGGCTGGATGCCGACACCGGGTTTATCCACGAAACCCGCGACCAGTTGACCTTCCTGAAGGCCAGCTCAAAGCGGGCGTACCGCATCAGCAACGCTAACCAGGCGATGGCCATTCTGCATAAAGCCATTCAGGAGGCGCAGACGCCGCCGTGCGGGCCGGTCTCTGTGGAAATCCCGATTGATATTCAGGGTGCGAAAATTCCGCTGTCGCTGGTGACGAAACCGGTGAAACCGGCTTCGGTTCCAGCCGTCGATCCCATGACGGTTGATGCGCTGTGGACGCAGCTTAAGCTGGCAAAACAGCCGCTGTTGTGGCTGGGTGGCGGGGCGCTGGGAAGCGCTGACGCGGTGAAAACGCTGGCGGATGCGGGCGTGACGGTGATCTCCAGCACCCACGCGCGCGGCGTGCTGCCGGACAGCCATCGTGCCAGCCTGCGGGCGTTCCACAACTCGCCGTCGGTGGAGGCGCTTATCGCGCAGTGCGATTTTACGCTGGTCGCTGGTTCACGCCTGCGCAGCAACGAAACCCGTTCCTGGACGCTTGAGCTGCCGCATCCGCGCGTGCAGATTGATATCGACCCGGCGGCGGCAAGCCGTAACTACCTGATGGACAACACGCTGGTCGCCGACTGTTCCGCGTTGCTTGGCGCGCTTGCAGACAAAATTCAGGGCCGCGAGTGGGGCAACGCACAGTGGGATACGCAGGTGCAGCAGGCGGTTGAGCAAGCCGAGCAGGGGCTGCGCGAGCAGTGCGGCGCCTACACGAAGCTCAACGACGCTATCGAGAAGGCGCTGCCGAAGGATGGCCTGCTGGTGCGCGATATCACCGTGTCCGGCAGCCTGTGGGGGAGCCGACTGTTCCGCGCCAACGGACCTCTGATGAACATTCACTCTCTGGCCGGGGCGATTGGCATGGGGCTGCCGATGGCGATCGGCACCGCGATTGCTAACCCGCAGCGCAAGGTGGTGGGGCTGGTGGGCGACGGCGGCCTGAGCCTGAATTTAGGCGAGCTGGCGACGCTGGCGCAGGAAAAAGCCAACGTGACGCTGTTGATCATGAACGACGGCGGCTACGGCGTGATGCGCGGTATTCAGGATAAGTATTTCGGCGGGCGGCAGTATTACAACGAGCTGCATACCCCGGACTTCACCCTGCTGGCACAGGCAATTGGCCTGCAGGCGTGGAGCGTCGAGCGGGCAGAGGACTTTGATGAGGTGATGACGGAGGCGCTGGCGATGCCGGGGCCGTCGGTGGTGGAAGTGCTAATGGGGCAGATTGGCGCGCTGAAGTTTGCCGGGCCGCCGCAGAAGACGCTTTACTAGCTGTTTCCCCTCACCCCAACCCTCTCCCACAGAGAGAGGGAGAAAACTGTAGGCCGGGTAAGGCGAAGCCGCCACCCGGCTTTTTTCATCAGAACACGTTAAACGGGTATTCCACGTAAGCGCGGATCTCATCCCCGCCCACATTGTAATCGCTGGCGTTGCTGGAGACGCGCAGTACGGAGTAGCGCAGGCGCAGCGTCAGGTCTTTTGCCGGGCCATCCTGTACCTTGTACTGGATCTGGTTAAACCACTCGTGCTCTTTGCCGTTGCTGGTTTCAGACGTTTTAATGTTGTCGCCACGCACGTAAGCGGTGGTCCAGCTCAGGCCCGGCAGGCCGAGGCCGCCGAAGTCCAGACCGTAAGAGGCCTGCCATGAGCGCTCGTCTTCACCGTTGAAATCAGACCAGTAGGAGTTCGCCAGCCAGATGGTGTTGCCGCCGTCCCCCACGCCGCCCTGGTCGCGATAGCCGCCGTAGTTGTAGCCGGTGCTGCCGCTGCTCTGCTGGTACGCCACCTTGAAGGTATGAATATCCCAGATGTAGCTCGCCGCCAGGCTCCAGATGGTGTTGCTGCGGCCCGTGTCGAGGCTGTCCGCGTAGCGCTGATCCAGTCGCGAATTGTAGCCGTTGAAATCAAGCACCAGCTGCTGTCCGGTGCTGAACGGCTGTTTGAAGTTCATGCCGAGATACTGCTTATTCATCACCTCTTCATTATGAGAGGCGTACAGCGCGCCGCTGAACTGGTCGTTGAACCGGTAGCTTGCGCCGCCGAAGGAGAGGCTCTTCAGCCCGCTGTCGTGGCGGTCATCGCTTTTACGCTGCTCGTCGGTGAAGTAACCGGCGTTCACTTCCAGACCGTCGATCTCTTTCGAGGTCAGCAGGGTGCCGGTGTAGCTTTCAAACAGCAGGCGGGAGCTGTCGGATGTAATGATTGGCAGCTCAGGACGCTGGTTCCCGTAGCTCAGCACGGTATTGGAGATGCGCATTTTGGCCGTGGCGCCAAACTTTGCCAGATCGGATTTTGCCCGGCCGTCGTCTTCCTGCTTAAAGAAGTCGATGCCGCCCGCGCCGCTCTTGCCGCGGCCACCGTCCAGACGCACGCCATACTGGGCGATACCGTCCACGCCGAAGCCCACCGGCCCTTCGGTATAGCCGGATGCAAAGGTGGCAATGATGCCCTGGCCCCATTCGGCTTTATCCTGCTGGCCCTGATGGTAATCGCGGCTGATATAGGCATTACGTAAAAACAGATCCAGATGGCTGTCGTCAATAAAACCCTGGCTGTCGGATTGCTGGCTTGCTGCGGCAGGTAATGCGGCGAATAAACTTAACGCAACTAATGATAATTCTTTTTTCACGGAGGGAACGTCTCTGTCTGGATATATTAATTTGAATGATTGCGTGGTTGATAATTACCGGAAATATTAACGATTGCAATAAATATGTGACCAGACGTTTCAGGGGCTAAATGCAGATGTGGCGGGGCTTGCTGGCGAGTTACCGATATGTGCTTTTAAATTAGCAATTCATGCGAAATAAAAGGGAGGCAAATATGCCTCCCGGTAAAATTATTTAATTCCGTCTGCGGCCATACGGTCGCGAATATGTTGTGCGCGTTCTTCCGAGGCCGGGTGATCGTCAAACATCGAGCTTTGGCGACCCGCCTCCAGCTTGGCCAGTTTTTCGAAGCTGGTGGCTAAACCTGATGGATTAATGCCGCGTTTGCGCAACAGATCGTAGGAGTAGTCGTCCGCTTCGGACTCCTGACGCTGGGAGAACTGGGAGTTAACCAGCTTTTCACCGACGTCGCCAAGCTGTGACTGCGACAGGCTGCCAACGATACCGCCCGCTGAGGCCGCCGCCGCACGAACGGCGTTGGTGCCTAACGCAACCTGCATCCCTTTCTTCACGTGGCCGAGCGCAACGTGGCCCATTTCGTGGCCGATAACCGCTTCCACTTCGTTGTCGGTCATCATGTCCATCAGCCCGCTATAGACGCGAATGCAGCCGTTCGCCATGGCGAAGGCGTTCACGTCTTTCGCCATGTAAACCTTGTAGTTCACCGGCTGGCCGTTGATGTTGTCGCCCAGCGCGGATGCAATCTTATTCAGACGCTGCGTGTAGGTACTGTTAGCCGGGGCAAGCGTGGCTTTTCCGTCCATATCCTTACACGCCTGATCGCTCAGCGCTTTTACCTGCGCGTCGCTCAGGGAATAGGCCTGAAAGGCTTCCGCGCCTGAGGTCATCAGACCGTTAGAATCCATATTCTGACAGCCGCTCAGCAGGAGCGTCGTACCCAGGGCCAGCACTATTGCACGCATTTTCATGAGGTTGCTTCCGTACTCGTTAATCTGAATAAAATCCGAAAAGTGCACCGTCAGCGAAGCCGGTGTCGGGCTAAGTATAAGGAATATCGACAGGGGCGGGCGAGGAGATTGCGCAACATGCGAGCATGATCCAGAGATTTCTTAACGAGCAAAAGAATGGTCCATGTACATGGCATGCGGCTTGGGTTACATTGTTGGCACTTTTTTCCGGCGTAGCCCAAAACGCGCTGTCGTCAAGGGCATGGCCTTTAACAGTCCGATCTGGAGTTAAAATGTCCTCACGTAAAGAGCTTGCTAATGCTATTCGTGCGCTGAGCATGGATGCAGTACAGAAAGCCAAATCTGGCCACCCAGGGGCTCCTATGGGTATGGCTGATATCGCCGAAGTCCTGTGGCGTGACTTCCTGAACCACAACCCGCAGAACCCGTCATGGGCTGACCGCGACCGCTTCGTGCTGTCCAACGGCCACGGCTCTATGCTGATCTATAGCCTGCTGCACCTCACCGGCTACGATCTGCCAATCGAAGAGCTGAAAAACTTCCGTCAGCTGCACTCCAAAACGCCAGGTCACCCGGAAGTGGGTTACACCGCGGGCGTCGAAACCACCACCGGCCCGCTGGGTCAGGGTATTGCTAACGCAGTCGGTATGGCGATTGCGGAGAAGACGCTGGCGGCGCAGTTCAACCGTCCTGGTCACGACATCGTTGACCACTTCACCTACGCGTTCATGGGCGACGGCTGCATGATGGAAGGCATTTCTCACGAAGTGTGCTCCCTGGCAGGTACCCTGAAGCTGGGCAAACTGGTTGCGTTCTATGACGACAACGGTATCTCCATCGACGGTCACGTTGAAGGCTGGTTCACTGACGACACCGCAGCACGTTTCGAAGCCTACGGCTGGCACGTTGTGCGTGGCGTTGATGGCCACGATGCTGACTCGATTAAACGTGCAGTAGAAGAAGCGCGCGCTGTGACGGACAAACCGTCCCTGCTGATGTGCAAAACCATCATCGGCTTCGGTTCGCCGAACAAAGCGGGTACGCACGACTCCCACGGCGCGCCGCTGGGCGACGCGGAAATCGCACTGACCCGCGAAGCGCTGGGCTGGAAACACCCTGCATTCGAAATCCCATCTGAGATCTACGCTCAGTGGGATGCAAAAGAAGTGGGCCAGGCGAAAGAAGCGGCGTGGAACGAGAAGTTCGCGGCTTATGCGAAAGCCTTCCCACAGGAAGCGGCTGAATTCACCCGTCGTATGAAAGGTGACATGCCGTCTGACTTCGACGCGAAAGCCAACGAGTTCATCGCTAAGCTGCAGGCGAACCCGTCTAAAATCGCGAGCCGTAAAGCGTCTCAGAATGCGATTGAAGCGTTTGGTCCTCTGCTGCCTGAATTCCTCGGCGGCTCCGCTGACCTGGCACCATCTAACCTGACCCTGTGGTCCGGTTCTAAGCCAATCAACGAAGATACTGCCGGTAACTACATCCATTACGGTGTACGTGAATTCGGTATGACCGCGATCGCCAACGGTATCTCGCTGCACGGTGGTTTCCTGCCGTACACCTCTACCTTCCTGATGTTCGTTGAATATGCACGTAACGCCGTGCGTATGGCCGCGCTGATGAAACAGCGTCAGGTGATGGTCTACACCCACGACTCCATCGGTCTGGGCGAAGATGGCCCAACTCACCAGCCGGTAGAGCAGGTCGCTTCCCTGCGCGTGACCCCGAACATGAGCACATGGCGTCCATGTGACCAGGTTGAATCCGCGGTGGCGTGGAAATACGGCGTTGAGCGTCAGGACGGTCCAACCGCGCTGATCCTCTCCCGTCAGAACCTGGCACAGCAGGAGCGTACGCCTGAGCAGCTGGCGAACATCGCTCGCGGTGGTTACGTGCTGAAAGATAGCGCGGGCCAGCCAGAGCTGATCTTCATCGCCACCGGTTCTGAAGTTGAACTGGCTGTTGCAGCGTGGGAAAAACTGACTGCCGAAGGCGTGAAGGCGCGCGTGGTCTCCATGCCGTCTACCGACGCGTTCGACAAGCAGGATGCCGCTTACCGTGAATCCGTGCTGCCTAAAGCGGTTTCCGCTCGCGTGGCAGTGGAGGCGGGTATCGCTGACTACTGGTTCAAATACGTGGGCCTGAACGGTGCCATCGTCGGTATGACCACCTTCGGTGAATCTGCTCCGGCAGAGCTGCTGTTCGAAGAGTTTGGCTTCACCGTTGAGAACGTTGTCGCTAAGGCGAAAGAACTGCTGTAATTGCCGTTTTGCCCGGTGGCGCTGACGCTTACCGGGCCTACAAATGGCACGAAAGTAGGCCGGGTAAGCGCTAGCGCGTTACCCGGCTTTTTTGTCGGCACTATTCCATCAAAAATGTGATGCAAGTCATATAGCTCGCTTATTCATCTGGACAGACATTCCTTTTATTCCTCAATTCGCTTATTCTTGCTGAAGCGTTTCAGTCGATTAAATGTTCGACAATTGACCAATCAATCGCAGTTTGTGACAGCAAGGATTCCCCTTCGGGCGTCGCTGGATTACTCTTTCAGCCACCTCAAACTCAGGGATTGCTTTGCAGGAGATCTATGACCGTACGCGTAGCGATTAATGGCTTCGGTCGCATCGGGCGCAACGTGGTTCGTGCTTTATATGAATCCGGGCGTCGTGCGGAAATAACCGTGGTAGCAATCAACGAACTGGCGGATGCTGCGGGCATGGCGCATTTGTTGAAATATGACACCAGCCACGGACGCTTTGCCTGGGATGTTCGCCAGGAAAGAGATCGTCTGTTTGTCGGCGACGATGCCATCCGCGTACTGCATGAGAGCAGCATCGCAGGGCTACCGTGGCGTGAACTTGGTGTGGATATCGTGCTTGACTGTACCGGCGTTTACGGCAGCCGCGAACATGGCGAAGCGCATCTGGCCGCAGGTGCAAAAAAAGTCCTGTTTTCTCACCCCGGCAGTAATGACCTCGACGCGACCGTTGTGTTTGGCGTCAACCAGCATGAGCTGCTGACCGAACACCGCATTGTTTCCAACGCCTCCTGTACCACCAACTGCATTATTCCGGTCATCAAACTGTTAGACGATGCGTATGGCATTGAATCCGGCACCGTGACCACGATTCACTCCGCCATGCACGATCAGCAGGTTATCGATGCCTACCATCCGGATTTACGACGCACTCGCGCAGCGAGCCAGTCAATCATCCCGGTGGATACGAAACTGGCGGCGGGGATCACCCGAATTTTCCCGCAGTTTAACGACCGTTTCGAAGCGATTGCCGTGCGCGTTCCGACGATTAACGTCACCGCAATCGATCTCAGCGTGACGGTGAAAAAACCGGTAAAAGCCTGCGAAGTCAATCTGTTGCTGCAAAAAGCGGCACAGGGTGCATTTCATGGTATAGTTGACTATACGGAATTACCGTTGGTCTCAGTAGATTTTAACCACGACCCGCACAGCGCCATCGTCGATGGCACGCAAACGCGCGTCAGTGGGGCGCACCTTATCAAGACGCTGGTTTGGTGTGATAACGAATGGGGCTTTGCTAACCGAATGCTCGACACCACGTTAGCAATGGCCGCTCAAGGTTTCAGGTAAGACGCATCGTGCGTCTGCAAAACTTTAAGAATCAACGAGAGGATTCACCATGTCTGTAATTAAGATGACCGATCTGGATCTGGCTGGTAAACGCGTTTTCATCCGTGCCGATCTGAACGTACCGGTTAAAGATGGCAAAGTGACCAGCGACGCGCGTATCCGTGCATCTCTGCCAACCATCGAACTGGCTCTGAAGCAGGGCGCTAAAGTGATGGTCACTTCCCACCTGGGTCGTCCAACTGAAGGCGAGTACAACGAAGAGTTCTCTCTGCTGCCGGTTGTTAATTACCTGAAAGACAAACTGTCCAGCCCGGTTCGCCTGGTGAAAGATTATCTGGACGGCGTTGACGTTGCAGCCGGTGAACTGGTTGTTCTGGAGAACGTTCGCTTCAACAAAGGCGAAAAGAAAGACGACGAAGCACTGTCTAAAAAATACGCTGCACTGTGCGACGTATTTGTGATGGATGCATTTGGTACGGCTCACCGTGCTCAGGCGTCTACTCACGGTATCGGTAAATTCGCAGACGTAGCCTGTGCCGGTCCTCTGCTGGCTGATGAACTGGAAGCGCTGGGTAAAGCACTGAAAGAACCTGCTCGCCCAATGGTCGCTATCGTGGGTGGTTCTAAAGTTTCTACCAAACTGACCGTTCTGGATTCCCTGTCTAAAATCGCTGACCAGCTGATCGTTGGCGGTGGTATCGCGAACACCTTCGTTGCTGCTCAAGGCCACAACGTCGGTAAATCCCTGTACGAAGCGGACCTGGTTGACGAAGCCAAACGCCTGCTGACTACCTGTGATATCCCTGTTCCAACTGACGTTCGCGTCGCGACCGAGTTCTCCGAAACCGCAACCGCGACCCTGAAATCTGTTAACGACATCAAAGATGAAGAGCAGATTCTGGACCTGGGCGACGTTTCTGCACAGAAACTGGCTGAAATCCTGAAAAACGCAAAAACTATCCTGTGGAACGGTCCTGTTGGCGTGTTCGAATTCCCGAACTTCCGCAAAGGTACCGAGACCGTTGCTAACGCAATCGCAGACAGCGAAGCGTTCTCTATCGCAGGCGGTGGTGACACCCTGGCAGCAATCGACCTGTTCGGTATCGCTGACAAGATCTCCTACATCTCCACTGGTGGCGGCGCATTCCTCGAATTCGTGGAAGGCAAAGTACTGCCAGCAGTAGCAATGCTCGAAGAGCGCGCTAAGAAGTAAGCCATTCAAGGGCAGGGAAACCTGCCCAATTTTCAGCGCGCTTATAAGAGCACGCACCTTTTCTAACGGCCGAAGATACAGGACTAAGCAACATGTCTAAAATTTTTGATTTCGTAAAACCTGGCGTTATCACTGGTGATGACGTACAGAAAGTGTTCCAGGTAGCTAAAGAAAACAACTTCGCTCTGCCAGCAGTTAACTGCGTGGGTACCGACTCCATCAACGCCGTACTGGAAACTGCTGCTAAAGTTAAAGCTCCAGTTATCGTTCAGTTCTCTAACGGCGGCGCTGCGTTCATCGCAGGTAAAGGCGTGAAAACTGACATTCCTCAGGGTGCTGCAATCCTGGGTGCTATCTCTGGTGCGCACCACGTACACCAGATGGCTGAACACTACGGTGTTCCAGTTATCCTGCACACTGACCACTGCGCGAAGAAACTGCTGCCGTGGATCGACGGTCTGCTGGACGCGGGTGAAAAACACTTCGCGGCAACCGGTAAGCCACTGTTCTCTTCTCACATGATCGACCTGTCTGAAGAGTCACTGCACGAAAACATCGAAATCTGCTCCAAATACCTGGCGCGCATGGCCAAAATGGACATGACCCTGGAAATCGAACTGGGTTGCACCGGCGGTGAAGAAGACGGCGTGGACAACAGCCACATGGACGCTTCTGCACTGTACACCCAGCCAGAAGACGTTGATTACGCTTACACCGAGCTGAGCAAAATCAGCCCACGCTTCACCATTGCAGCGTCCTTCGGTAACGTACACGGCGTTTACAAACCAGGTAACGTGGTTCTGACCCCAACCATCCTGCGTGATTCTCAGGAATACGTTTCCAAGAAACACAACCTGCCGCACAACAGCCTGAACTTCGTCTTCCACGGCGGTTCCGGTTCTTCTGCTCAGGAAATCAAAGACTCCGTAAGCTACGGCGTAGTGAAAATGAACATCGATACCGACACCCAGTGGGCAACATGGGACGGTATTCTGCAGTACTACAAAGCGAACGAAGCTTACCTGCAGGGCCAGCTGGGCAACCCGAAAGGCGAAGACCAGCCGAACAAGAAATACTACGATCCACGCGTATGGCTGCGCGCTGCCCAGACGTCCATGGTGACCCGTCTGGAGCAGGCATTCAAAGAACTGAACGCGATCGACGTTCTGTAATTTGAGCTGCTAACAGCATCAGAAGGCCCGCAAATGCGGGCCTTTTTTTATGCTTTTTCAATACCCTGCCGGACCGGTTTTTGTGATCTGTTTGGCAATACTTGCGCTTTTTGTTTACCCTTTACGGACCTGCCTGTCTCCATGGGGGATGGATTTTGTGTTTTGGTTTAACAAAAGGAAGAATAAATGGAACAACTCGATGTTGTAGACAGCATCAATCACGCCGGTAACTGGCTGGTGCGTAACCAGGCGCTGCTGCTGAGCTATGCCGTGAACATCGTCGCGGCGATTGCCATCATCATCGTCGGGATGATCGTGGCGCGTATCGTATCTAACGCGGTTAACCGCGTCATGCTGGCCCGTCACATTGACGCCACGGTGGCTGACTTCCTCTCCGCACTGGTGCGTTATGGCATTATCGCCTTTACGCTGATTGCGGCGCTGGGTCGCGTGGGCGTGCAGACAGCATCCGTCATCGCCGTGCTCGGTGCGGCTGGTCTGGCTATTGGTCTGGCACTGCAGGGCTCACTTTCAAACCTGGCGGCAGGCGTTCTGCTGGTCACCTTCCGTCCGTTCCGCTCGGGTGAATACGTTGACCTTGGCGGCATTGCCGGAACCGTGCTGCAGGTGCAGATTTTCTCAACCACCTTGCGTACCGTCGATGGCCGTATCGTGGTGGTACCGAACGGGAAAATCATCGCGGGCAACATCATTAACTTCTCCCGTGAACCGGTGCGTCGTAATGAGCTGATTATTAGCGTGGCCTATGACTCCGACATCGATCAGGTCAAATCGCTGATTAGCAATATCATTACTTCAGACGATCGTATTCTGAAAGATAAAGAGCAGACGGTTCGCCTCAACGAGCTGGGCGCGTCATCCATTAACTTCGTGGTGCGTATCTGGAGCAAAAGCAGCGATCTGCAAAACGTCTACTGGGACGTGCTGGAGCGCATTAAGCGCGAGTTTGACGCCAACGGCATCAGCTTCCCGTACCCGCAGATGGACGTAAACGTCAAAAAAGTAAAAGAAGCCGAATAACGTCTCCCGTAGGCCCGGTAAGCGCTAGCGCCACCGGGCTTTTATTTTATTAGCCATGCTAATACCCAATTAATATTATCAATTTCCTCTAATGTAATTCGCGCAGTATAGTCGGCTTCCAGAACAACACTGCGAGAAAATCGTCATGCTATCTTATTATTTTCAAGGGCTTGCCTTAGGTGCGGCCATGATCCTTCCGCTCGGCCCGCAAAATGCGTTCGTGATGAACCAGGGCATCCGCCGCCAGTATCATTTGATGATTGCCCTGCTGTGCGCGGTAAGCGATTTACTGCTGATCTGTGCCGGAATTTTTGGCGGCAGCGCATTGCTGATGCAGTCTCCCTGGCTGCTGGCGCTGGTCACCTGGGGCGGCGTGGCGTTTCTGCTGTGGTACGGATTCGGCGCGCTGAAAACGGCGATGAGCAGCAACCTCGAACTGGCGAGCGCGGAGGTCATGAAGCAGGGCCGCTGGAAGATTATCGTCACCATGCTGGCGGTCACCTGGCTGAACCCGCATGTTTATCTGGATACTTTCGTGGTGCTGGGCAGCCTGGGCGGACAGCTGGACGTTGAGCCGAAACGCTGGTTTGCACTCGGTACGGTCAGCGCCTCCTTCCTCTGGTTCTTCGGTCTCGCCATTCTTGCGGCGTGGCTTGCACCCCGTCTGCGTACGGCCAAAGCCCAGCGCATCATTAATACTCTGGTGGGGCTGGTGATGTGGTTTATTGCTTTCCAGCTGGCAAAAGAGGGCATTCATCATGTGCAGGGATTGTTCAACTAAGCGTTTGTCTTATGGACATCTGTACAAGACCCGCTAAGCTTGCTGGCATGCGCCCTGATGTTGGGGCACTCTTCGCAACATGGAGGAATGACAGTGAAGTTCAAAGTGATGGCCCTGGCGGCATTAGTGAGTTTAGGTGCGGTGTCGGTGCAGGCAAATGAATTGCCAAATGGCCCGCACATCGTCACTTCAGGCACCGCAAGCGTGGACGCGGTACCGGATATTGCAACCCTGGCAATTGAAGTGAACGTGGCCGCGAAAGATGCTGCTTCCGCTAAAAAGCAGGCTGACGATCGTGTTGCGCAATATCTCTCTTTCCTCGAGCAGAATGGCGTAGGTAAAAAGGATATCAGTTCCGCTAACCTGCGTACCCAACCGGATTACGACTACCAGAACGGGAAAAGCATTCTCAAAGGCTACCGTGCCGTACGCACCGTGGAAGTGACCGTGCGTCAGCTTGATAAGCTGAACTCGCTGCTTGATGGCGCGTTAAAAGCGGGGCTGAATGAAATTCGTTCCGTCTCACTGGGCGTTGCGCAACCAGAGAAATACAAAGACGAAGCGCGTAAAGCCGCGATTGATGATGCAATCCATCAGGCGGAGCAGCTGGCTTCTGGCTTTAAGAGCAAGCTCGGCCCGGTTTACAGCGTGCGTTATCACGTCTCTAACTACCAGCCAAGCCCGATGGTACGGATGATGAAGGCTGATGCAGCCCCGGTGTCCGCTCAGGAAACTTACGAGCAGCCAACCATTCAGTTCGACGATCAGGTGGATGTGGTGTTCCAGCTGGAGCCCGTTGCAGCACAGCCGAAACCGGCTCAGTAATCTGTAGGCCGGGTAAGGCGAAGCCGCCACCCGGCTTATTTTTTAATCCTGTCTCAACACCTTGTGCCCGTACGCCAGCAGCGCGTCGGTGACGTTGCGCATCATACGGCTTTCCGGCGCAAAGCGGTGCCAGTAAAGCATCCTACGCTGATACAGCCCCGGCGTCAGGTCAATCAGCTCACCGCTTTTCAATTCTCTCTCAATCTGCAGGTGCGGGATCATGCAGCAGGTGGTGCCCTGACGCGCAAGCTGCACAAAGGCTTCGGACGAGTTCACGATATGGCACGGCACGCTGCCCGGCGGGAGGTCGAAGTTTTGCTGCAGGAAGGCCTGATGCATATCGTCCAGATGGTCGAACGCCACGGCAGGGGCTTTCAGCAGCGCGGCGCGGGTGACGCCGTTCGGGAAGTAGCGCTCGGCAAAGGCTTTTGAACCGACAAACAGATAATCCAGCGCGCCCAGCTGATCGACAAGACAGCTTGGCAGCGCCTGAGGCTGGATACTGACCGCTCCAACCACTTCACCACGACGCAGACGCTCCTGAGTACGGGTTTCATCTTCTACCTGTAAATTCAGTCGAATAGGGGAGTCGGCCAGGACTGGCGCAAGGGCAGGCAGCAGCCAGGTTGCCAGACTGTCGGCGTTCACCGCCAGCGACAGCAGCAGCGGCGTGGAACCCGTTTGTTCATCACCCAGCCACTCGTCTTCCAGCAGTTCAACCTGACGCAGCAGCGCGAGAAGCTTTTGCCCTTGCTCCGTTGGACGCGGCGGAACGGTACGCACCAGCAGGGGTTGCCCGAACATGTTTTCAAGCTGTTTGATACGCTGTGATACGGCGGACTGGGTGATGCACAGCTTCTGCGCCGCGCGCTCAAAACCGCGTTCACGAATAACCGCATCAAGTGCCTGTAGTGTTCTGTAGTCCGGACGTTTCATTGCTCTGGCTTACTCCTTAATTTTGCTTAATCTGCACTATGACACAATTTTCCCTTCGTGGCAGACGAAATCCATCCGACGTGTTCTATAATGCGGCCTGAGTTTTCACACCACAGGCAAAACGATCATGACGCAGGATGAACTGAAAAAAGCAGTAGGATGGGCCGCTCTCCAGTACGTACAGCCGGGTACCATTGTCGGTGTTGGTACGGGGTCAACGGCGGCACACTTTATCGATGCGCTGGGCACGATGAAGGGGCAGATCGAGGGCGCGGTTTCCAGCTCCGATGCTTCCACGGAAAAGCTGAAAAGCCTCGGCATTACCGTTTTCGACCTCAACGAAGTGGATCGTCTGGGGATTTACGTTGATGGCGCGGATGAGATCAACGGCCATATGCAGATGATCAAGGGCGGCGGCGCGGCGCTGACGCGTGAAAAAATCATCGCCTCCGTTGCGGACAAGTTTATCTGCATCGCAGACGCCTCCAAGCAGGTCGACATTCTGGGCAATTTCCCGCTGCCGGTCGAAGTGATCCCGATGGCGCGTAGCGCGGTTGCCCGTCAGCTGGTGAAGCTGGGCGGTCGTCCGGAATATCGTCAGGGCGTAGTGACCGACAACGGTAACGTGATCCTCGACGTTCACGGTCTGGAAATTCTCGACGCGATTGCGCTGGAAAATGCCATCAACGGTATTCCGGGCGTAGTGACAGTAGGGTTATTCGCTAACCGTGGCGCGGATGTGGCGCTGATCGGCACGGCTGACGGCGTGAAAACCATCGTAAAATGATCTGATGGGGGGAGCCTTCCCCCCGCTAAAAAATTTTTGAAAAGCTAAATTCGGTGACTTGTATCACGTTTTTGAGCCTCCTTTGCCGATCCTGCCACGTTTGTAATTTTCCATAGCATTTTCCTCTGACATTTTGCCCTGGATGACTTTTCTTCAGCGTGCCGACGCAAACGTTCATATTGCTGCAATAGTTTTTTTTGATATGTTGGCTACAGCGGATTCATATCCAGCACAACATCAGTTCAGACAAAAACAGGGTCGGGTAAATGGCAAAGGTATCACTGGAGAAAGACAAGATTAAATTCCTGCTGGTCGAGGGCGTGCATCAAAAAGCAATCGATAGCCTTCGTGCGGCAGGTTACACCAACATCGAATTTCACAAAGGCGCGCTCGATACCGAAGAGCTGAAAGCGTCCATCCGTGATGCCCACTTCATTGGCCTGCGATCCCGTACTCACCTGACTGAAGACGTTATTGCTGCGGCGGAAAAGCTGGTGGCTATCGGCTGCTTCTGCATCGGTACCAACCAGGTTGACCTGAATGCTGCCGCGAAACGCGGTATTCCTGTCTTCAACGCCCCGTTCTCCAACACCCGTTCCGTGGCGGAGCTGGTTATTGGCGAACTGCTGCTGCTGCTCCGCGGCATTCCGGAGGCTAACGCCAAAGCGCACCGCGGCGTCTGGAACAAACTGGCTGCGGGCTCCTACGAAGCTCGTGGAAAAAAACTGGGTATCATCGGCTATGGCCACATCGGAACCCAGCTGGGGATTCTGGCGGAATCTCTCGGTATGCATGTCTATTTTTACGATATCGAAAGCAAGCTGCCGCTGGGCAATGCCACCCAGGTTCAGCACCTGTCTGACCTGCTGAACATGAGTGACGTGGTGAGCCTGCACGTGCCGGAAAACGCGTCCACCAAAAACATGATGGGTGCAGAAGAGCTGGCGCTGATGAAGCCAGGTTCACTCTTGATTAACGCCGCGCGCGGCACGGTTGTCGATATCCCGGCACTGGCGGATGCGCTGAAGCGTAAGCACCTGGCGGGCGCGGCCATCGACGTGTTCCCGACGGAGCCTGCCACCAACAGCGATCCGTTCACCTCTCCGCTGTGCGAGTTCGACAATGTGATCCTGACGCCACACATTGGCGGTTCTACCCAGGAAGCGCAGGAGAATATCGGTCTGGAAGTCGCGGGTAAGCTGAGCAAATACTCCGACAACGGGTCTACGCTCTCTGCCGTGAACTTCCCGGAAGTGTCTCTGCCGCTGCACGGCGGTCGTCGTCTGCTGCACATCCACGAAAACCGTCCAGGCGTGCTGACCGCCATCAACCAGATCTTTGCCGAGCAGGGCGTCAACATCGCCGCGCAGTATCTGCAGACGAACTCGCAGATGGGCTACGTGGTTATTGATATCGAAGCGGATGACGATGTGGCCGAGAAAGCGCTGCTGAGCATGAAGGCCATTCCGGGGACGATTCGCGCGCGTCTGCTGTACTAATTGTGCGGTTTGTGGTGTCGGGTGGCGGCTGCGCCTTACCCGACCTACAACGTATGTACGGTTTGTGTGTCGGGTGGCGCTTACGCTTACCCGACCTACAATGTTCGAGGATTTATGTAGGCCGGGTAAGGCGTAGCCGCCACCCGGCTTTATTCTACCAGGTCCAGGTTTTACTGGGCGTCACCACCGCCGGCAACGGCACATCCCATTTCTCCACCGGCAACGCCTCCACGCCCTGGCAATCATGCGCGTAGCCCACCGGCTGCAACCCATACTGCTGCCAGTTTTGCAGCGTTCTGTCGTAAAAACCACCGCCCATTCCCAGGCGCTGTCCCTGCTCATCAAACGCCACCAGCGGCGTAATCAGCACATCCAGCTGTGACAGCGGGAGCACGTCGCGCACGTCGAGTTTCGGCTCGGTGATTTTCAGGCGATTCACCACCAGCTCGCTGTGCGGGTGGTAGTGCAGAAACAGCAGATTACCGTCGCTAAACGGATGCAGCACCGGCAGATACACCTTCTTCCCGGCTCGCCAGAGCTGTTCTATCAGCGGCTGGGTATCCAGCTCACCATCAAACGACAGGAACAGCGCAACGGTGTGCGCCATCACGACGGGGGGATACGCCATCATACGGGCGGCGGCCTGCTGGGCAAAATGCGCTTGCTGATCGGGGGTTAACGCACGGCGGCGCTGACGAATGAGCTGACGGATATCCTGGCGTGAAGCAGAAACTTCAGGGAATTGAGTCATGGTAGTCGGTAGAAGAAAAGAGAGGGAATCTCCGAGATGCCGCCGCAGGCTGTAACCCTTGAACCCTTGGTTCAAGGTGAATGTGTCGTCATAGTTTTAAGGCTTCTCGGACGGACCGAGCATGCTCACCAACCATGGAGCGCCACATTCTTGTGGTATGAAATATCGGCTCAGGGGACTGGCCCGCTTGCGAACATCTCAGAGAAATTTTGTCTTCACAGTTACTCTACCATAGTCAACTGAGAAGTGTTATTCAAACTTTGGTCCCGGTCTTTCGGGATTGCGACCTTGATCAAGCAATGCCTGTTCAATGGTCTGCTGGAGCATTTTAATGCGCTGCTCCATGCTTGCCGCGTAGTCGCGGGTCTTCGCTTTTTCCTGAGTCAGTTCATAGCTGATGTTCAACGCGGCGATGAAAACCAGCTGCTCAGTATTTGTGACTCTAGTGCGTTCTTTTAGATCTTGCAACCGCTGATTCAAATCGTCCGCAGCCTGATTCAAAGCATCCCTTTGTTCAGGTGGACAATTCACTCGCAGTGAACGACCAAAAATCTGGAGATCGACGGGTTGTGCAGACATGCCACCTTCCTGCTGATTGACTGCGCTGCCTTCGCTTACTGCCCCGGGGGCTGCGAAGGGGCGACACTATAGCTACCCTGATGTGAAGATACAAGCCCTTTTCTGGTATCACCAGGGTCCAAAGTGGTAGCATATCATGAATATCCCCCCAATGATGACGAATGCGCATGTCTATACAGAACGAAATGCCTGGTTACAAGGATTTAAACCAGTTACTGAACCAGCAGGGAGTGGGTTTAACCCCAGCCGAAATGCACGGTCTGATCAGTGGCATGCTGTGCGGCGGAAACAGCGACAGCTCCTGGCAGCCGCTGATCCACGACCTCACGAACGAAGGGCTGGCGTTTGGTCACGAACTGGCAGAAGCGCTGCGTAAAATGCACGCGACGACCAGCGATTCGCTGGAAGACGATGGCTTCCTTTTTCAGCTTTATCTGCCTGAAGGGGACGACGTCAGCGTCTTCGATCGCGCTGATGCGCTCGCGGGTTGGGTAAACCATTATCTGCTGGGCCTGGGGGTGTCTCAGCCGAAGCTCGATAAAGTGACCGGCGAAGCGGGTGAAGCGATCGACGACCTGCGTAATATTGCACAGCTCGGCTACGATGAGGACGAAGACCAGGAAGAGCTGGAAATGTCCCTCGAAGAGATCATCGAGTACGTGCGCGTGGCGGCGCTGCTGTGCCACGACACCTTTACGCGTTCACAGCCGACCGCGCCGGAAGTCCGCAAGCCAACCTTACATTAAGAAAAATAACGCACAGGAGGGTGTCATGGTTATCTCGAATCAAGAGTATTTGCGCCGTCGTCAGGCGCTGTTAGCCAGCATGCAGCCGGGAAGCGCTGCCCTGATTTTTGCCGCGCCCGAAGTGACGCGCAGTGCCGACAGCGAATACCCCTATCGCCAGAACAGCGATTTTTGGTACTTCACCGGGTTTAACGAGCCGGAAGCGGTACTGGTGCTGATCAAGAGCAATGACACCCACAACCACAGCGTGATTTTCAACCGCGTGCGCGATCTGACGGCCGAAATATGGTTTGGCCGCCGCTTAGGGCAAGAGGCCGCCCCGGCGAAGCTGGGCGTTGACCGCGCGCTGGCCTTTAGCGAAATCAACCAGCAGCTTTACCAACTGCTCAACGGTCTGGACGTGCTGTATCACGCCCAGGGCGAATATGCGTATGCGGATGAGATTGTCTTCACCGCGCTGGATAAGCTGCGTAAAGGTTCGCGCCATAACCTGTCTGCTCCCGCCACGCTCACAGACTGGCGCCCGGTCGTGCATGAGATGCGCCTGTTTAAGTCTGAGGAAGAGCTCAGCGTGCTGCGCCGCGCGGGCGAAATCAGCGCCCTGGCCCACACTCGCGCCATGGAAAAGTGCCGTCCCGGCATGTTCGAATATCAGCTTGAGGGCGAAATTCACCACGAATTTAACCGCCACGGCGCGCGTTATCCCTCCTACAACACCATCGTTGGCGGCGGGGAAAACGGCTGCATTCTGCACTATACCGAAAACGAAAGCGCGCTGCGCGATGGCGATCTGGTGCTGATTGACGCCGGGTGTGAGTATCTGGGCTACGCAGGCGACATCACCCGAACCTTCCCGGTGAACGGTAAATTCTCGCCTGCTCAGCGCGAGATTTACGACATCGTGCTCGAATCCCTGGAAACGGCGCTCAGGTTATATCGTCCGGGAACCTCCATTCAGGATGTCACCGGTGAAGTGGTGCGGATCATGATTACCGGTCTGGTAAAACTCGGCATTCTGAAGGGCGACGTCGACACGCTGATTACCGAGAATGCCCACCGTCCGTACTTTATGCACGGCCTGAGCCACTGGCTGGGTCTGGACGTGCATGATGTGGGCGCATACGGTCCCGATCGTTCACGCGTGCTGGAGCCAGGCATGGTGTTAACCGTTGAGCCGGGACTGTACATCGCGCCGGATGCTGACGTGCCGGAACAATACCGCGGGATCGGCATTCGCATCGAAGACGACATCGTGATTACCGAAAACGGCAATGAAAACCTGACCGCAACCGTCGTGAAGAACGCCGATGATATTGAGGCGCTGATGGCAGCGGTACGCGCATGAGTGTGATCATCGTGGGCGGCGGGATGACCGGCGCCACGCTGGCGTTAGCCATTTCGCATTTGACGAAGGGCCAGCTCCCGGTACATCTGGTTGAAGCCGTCGCGCCGCAGGCAAAGCATCATCCGGGTTTTGATTCCCGCGCCATTGCCCTGGCGCAGGGGACCTGCCAGCAGCTATCCCGCATTGGCATCTGGCAGGCGATCGCCGATTGCGCCACGGCGATTAATACCGTGCACGTGAGCGATCGCGGCCATGCCGGGTTTGTAACGCTGGATGCCCATGATTACCGTATCGACGCGCTGGGTCAGGTCGTTGAACTCCACGACGTTGGCCTGCGTCTGTTCCGTCTGCTTCAGGATGCGCCGGGCGTCACGCTACACTGTCCGGCGCGCGTCGCCAGTTTTAGCCGCAGCGAAGACGCGGTGAGCGTAGCGCTCGATAATGGCACCGTTCTCGACGGTCAGCTTCTGGTGGCGGCGGACGGCTCGCGTTCGGCGCTCGGCACGCAGTGCGGCGTAGCGTGGCGGCAGCAGCCTTACGGGCAGGTCGCGGTCATTGCGAACGTCGCGACCGCAGCAGAGCACAACGGCCGGGCGTTTGAGCGCTTCACGCAGCACGGCCCGCTGGCGATGCTGCCGATGTCGGACGGGCGCTGTTCGCTTGTCTGGTGTCATCCGCAGGATAAAGCTGAAGAGGTTCGGGCCTGGTCCGACGAACGTTTTTGTACCGAGCTGCAGAAAGCCTTCGGCTGGCGACTCGGGCGTATTACCCATGCGGGGAAACGTGCAGTCTATCCGCTGTCGTTAACCACCGCATCGCAGTCTGTATCTCACCGCGTGGCGCTGGTCGGCAACGCCGCGCAGACATTACATCCGATTGCCGGACAAGGATTTAACCTTGGGCTGCGTGATGTCATGAGCCTGGCGGAATCGCTGGCGCTGGCATGGGGCGAGCAAAAAGATTGTGGCGCTTATTCGGTACTTAGCCATTACCAGAAGCGACGTCAGGCCGATAAAGAGGCGACAATCGGCGTTACAGATGGTTTAGTACACCTGTTCGCCAATCGCTGGGCACCGCTGGTTGCGGGCCGCAACCTCGGGCTGATGGCGATGGAACTGTTCATTCCGGCACGTGACGTGCTGGCGCAGCGGACCCTGGGTTGGGTCGCGCGTTAAGGAGTTATCACCGTGCAAAATGTTGATGTCGCCATTGTTGGCGGCGGTATGGTCGGGCTGGCGCTGGCCTGCGGTTTACAGGGCAGCGGCCTTCGCGTGGCCGTGCTGGAGCAAAAAGCGCCGCAGCCCGTCGCGCAGGATGCCCCGCCGGAACTCCGCGTCTCGGCGATCAATGCCGCCAGCGAGAAATTGCTGACGCACCTTGGCGTCTGGGCAGATATCGTGGCGCAGCGCGCCAGCTGCTATCACGGCATGGAAGTGTGGGATAAAGACAGCTTTGGTCATATAGCCTTTGACGATGAAAGCATGGGCTATAGCCATCTGGGTCACATCATCGAAAACGCGGTGATCCACCACGCGCTGTGGCAGAAAGCGCAGCAGTGCAGCGACGTGACGCTGGTTGCGCCCGCGCAGATCCAGCAGGTGGCATGGGGTGAAAACGAGGCGTTTATTACCTTACAAAGCGGCGACATGCTGACCGCGCGTCTGGTGGTCGGTGCCGATGGTGCGAACTCCTGGCTGCGCAACAAAGCCGATATCCCGCTAACCTTCTGGGACTACCGCCATCATGCGATGGTGGCAACGATCCGCACCGAAGAGCCGCACGGCGGCGTGGCGCGCCAGATTTTCCACAACGACGGCATACTGGCGTTCCTGCCGCTTGCCGATCCGCACCTGTGCTCGATCGTCTGGTCCCTGGTGCCGGACAAAGCCCGGCAGATGCATGAGGCGACGCCGGAGGCCTTTAACCAGGCGCTGTGCGTGGCCTTTGATAACCGCCTTGGCCTGTGCACGCTTGAAAGCGAGCGTCAGGTGTTCCCGTTAACCGGCCGCTACGCGCGTCAGTTTGCGGCGCACCGTCTGGCGCTGGTGGGGGATGCGGCGCATACCATTCATCCGCTGGCCGGGCAGGGCGTTAATCTTGGCTTTATGGACGCGGCGGAGCTGGTCGAGGAGCTGCGTCGCCTGCATCGCGAAGGAAAAGACATCGGCCAGCATCTCTATCTGCGTCGCTACGAGCGCAGCCGCAAGCACAGTGCGGCGATGATGCTGGCGGGCATGCAGGGCTTCCGCGAGCTGTTTGCCGGGGCAAATCCGGCGAAAAAACTGCTGCGCGATATCGGTCTTAAACTGGCCGATACGCTTCCTGGCGTCAAACCTCAACTTCTCCGTCAGGCGATGGGTCTTAACGATCTCCCTGACTGGCTGCGCTAACTTAGATCCCCGTCACACTTTATTTTCCCGGCCTCTGCGCCGGGGAAATTCCCTCGTTTGAAATATTCTAATTTCACGTCATTTTTCGCATTAGATAATCTAATGTCGCATTTTTCTCGTTACGGAAATTCGGCCCGATTTTCCGCACGAAATATCACCATGTGCTAAATCCTGTTAGATCATTGTTAATTTTGTGCGGGGTTAATCGCATTTTTCCAGTGAATAACTCTGTAGGCTTTTTAGCGATTTTTGGTCATAAGCTAATGTGATGACCCATTTTGCCTTATGGTTAACCGCCGGTTTCGGTGGTAAGTTCAGGTAAAAGAGAACGTTTGCGTCGGTGCCCGAACGCGGGGCCGATACCGGGTTTCACGGTGAATTTTTCAACGAGGACAAGATGGCTCAACAGACTCCTTTGTACGAACAACACGTGTTATGCGGCGCCCGCATGGTGGACTTCCACGGCTGGATGATGCCGCTGCACTACGGCTCGCAGATTGATGAGCACCACGCGGTGCGCACCGATGCCGGTATGTTCGACGTGTCCCATATGACAATTGTCGATCTGCGCGGTAGCCGCACCCGGGAGTTTTTGCGTTATCTGCTGGCAAACGACGTCGCCAAACTGAAGACGCCGGGTAAAGCGCTCTATACCGGCATGCTGAATGCCTCGGGCGGCGTGATTGATGACCTTATCGTCTATTACTTCACTGAAGATTTCTTCCGCCTCGTTGTAAACTCCGCCACCCGCGAAAAAGACCTCTCCTGGATCACCCAACACGCCGAACCTTATGCCATCGACATCACCGTCCGTGACGATCTGTCACTGATCGCCGTGCAGGGACCAAACGCGCAGGCGAAATCCGCCTCTCTGTTTAACGACGAGCAGCGCAACGCCACCGCTGGCATGAAGCCGTTCTTTGGCGTGCAGGCGGGCGATCTGTTTATTGCCACCACCGGCTACACCGGTGAAGCGGGCTACGAAATTGCGATGCCAAACGAGAAGGCCGCTGATTTCTGGCGTGCGCTGGTGGAAGCGGGCGTGAAGCCTGCGGGTCTGGGCGCGCGCGATACGTTGCGTCTGGAAGCGGGCATGAACCTTTACGGTCAGGAGATGGATGAAGGCGTCTCTCCGCTGGCCGCCAACATGGGCTGGACCATCGCGTGGGAACCGGCTGACCGCAACTTTATTGGCCGTGAAGCGCTGGAGATGCAGCGCGAGAAGGGCACCGAACAGCTGGTGGGCCTGGTGATGACCGAGAAGGGCGTGCTGCGCGGCGAGCTGCCGGTGCGCTTTACCGATGCCGACGGCAATCATCGCGAAGGCGTGATCACCAGCGGAACCTTCTCACCGACGCTGGGCTACAGTATTGCACTGGCACGCGTGCCGGCGGGCATTGGCGAAACGGCGGTGGTGCAAATCCGCAACCGCGAAATGCCGGTCAACGTGACCAAACCGATTTTTGTTCGCGCCGGTAAGCCGGTCGCCTAATCATTTTTATCAGGAGAACTTCAATGAGCAATGTGCCAGCAGAACTGAAATACAGCAAAGAACACGAGTGGCTGCGCAAAGAGGCGGACGGCACTTACACCGTAGGGATCACCGAGCACGCGCAGGAGCTGCTGGGCGACATGGTGTTTGTTGACCTGCCTGACGTGGGCACGACCGTGAGCGCGGGCGACGACTGCGCCGTGGCGGAGTCCGTAAAAGCGGCCTCTGACATCTACGCCCCTGTGAGCGGCGAAATCGTTGCCGTCAACGACGCGCTGAGCGATTCGCCAGAGCTGGTGAACAGCGAGCCTTATGAAGGCGGCTGGATCTTCAAGATCAAAGCCAGCGACGAATCTCAGGTTGCCGCGCTGCTGGATGCGACCGCGTACGAAGCACTACTGGAAGACGAATAACGTTGTGCCGGATGGCGCTGCGCTTATCCGGCCTACAGCTCAACGTAGGCCCGGTAAGCGTTAGCGCCACCGGGCAACAGCGTTACAGATAACTACGATTCACTGCACGTTTCAGGAACCATCGCTCATGACACAGACTTTAAGCCAGCTTGAAAACCGTGGCGCCTTCATTGAACGTCACATTGGGCCGGATGCTCAGCAACAGCAGGAGATGCTGAAGACAGTTGGCGCGGATTCATTAAACGCACTGATCGGCCAGATTGTGCCCAAAGACATCCAGCTTGCCACGCCGCCTCAGGTGGGGGAAGCCACCACGGAATTCGCCGCGCTGGCGGAGCTGAAGGCTATTGCCGGCCTGAACAAGCGCTATAAGTCTTACATTGGCATGGGCTACACCAACGTGCAGTTGCCGCCGGTTATCCTGCGCAACATGCTGGAAAACCCGGGCTGGTACACCGCTTACACCCCGTATCAGCCAGAAGTCTCCCAGGGCCGCCTGGAAGCGCTGCTGAACTTCCAGCAGGTGACGCTGGATCTGACCGGTATGGATATCGCCTCTGCTTCTCTGCTGGATGAAGCCACCGCCGCCGCTGAAGCGATGGCGATGGCAAAACGCGTGAGCAAGCTGAAAAATGCCAACCGCTTCTTCGTCGCGGCGGACGTGCATCCGCAGACGCTGGACGTGGTGCGTACTCGCGCAGAGACCTTCGGCTTTGACGTCATCGTCGACGACGCCGACAAAGTGCTGGATCATCAGGACGTCTTCGGCGTGCTGCTGCAGCAGGTGGGCACCACCGGTGAAGTTCACGACTACGGCGCGCTGATTGCCGAGCTGAAATCCCGCAAAGTGGTTGTCAGTGTTGCCGCCGATTTTATGGCGCTGGTGCTGCTGACGGCGCCGGGTAAACAGGGCGCAGATATCGTATTCGGCTCCGCACAACGCTTCGGCGTACCGATGGGCTACGGCGGCCCGCACGCGGCGTTCTTCGGCGCGAAAGATGAATTCAAACGCTCCATGCCTGGCCGTATTATCGGCGTCTCCAAAGATGCTGCCGGTAACACCGCGCTGCGCATGGCGATGCAGACCCGCGAGCAGCATATCCGCCGCGAGAAAGCGAACTCCAACATCTGTACCTCGCAGGTGCTGCTGGCAAACATCGCCAGCCTGTACGCCGTGTTCCACGGCCCGGCTGGCCTGAAGCGCATTGCCAGCCGCATTCACCGCCTGACCGATATTCTGGCCTGCGGCCTGCAGCAAAAAGGCCTTAAGCTGCGCCACGCTCACTACTTCGATACCCTGTGCGTGGACGTGGCGGACAAAGCGGCCGTGCTGACCCGCGCGGACGCGGCAAAGATCAACCTGCGCAGCGACATCCACAACGCCGTCGGCATTACGCTGGATGAAAGCACCACCCGCGACGATATCCTGAACCTGTTCAGCGTGCTGCTGGGTGACGCGCACGGTCTGGACGTTGATGCGCTCGACAAAGAAGTTGCGCTCGACAGCCGCTCCATTCAGGACAGCATGCTGCGTAACGACGCGATCCTGACGCATCCGGTCTTTAATCGCTATCACAGCGAAACCGAGATGATGCGTTACATGCACTCTCTGGAGCGCAAGGATCTGGCGCTGAACCAGGCGATGATCCCGCTGGGCTCCTGCACCATGAAGCTGAACGCCGCGGCAGAGATGATCCCGATCACCTGGCCTGAATTCTCCGAGCTGCACCCGTTCTGCCCGCCAGAGCAGGCGGAAGGTTATCACGTGATGATCAACCAGCTTTCCGACTGGCTGGTGAAGCTGACCGGTTATGATGCGCTCTGCATGCAGCCGAACTCCGGCGCGCAGGGCGAGTACGCGGGCCTGCTGGCGATCCGTCACTATCATGAAAGCCGCAACGAAGGTCACCGCGATATCTGCCTGATCCCAAGCTCCGCCCACGGCACCAACCCGGCCTCTGCCCAGATGGCGGGCATGGAAGTGGTGGTGGTGGCGTGCGATAAGAACGGCAACATCGATCTGGCCGACCTGCGTGCGAAAGCCGAGCTGGCGGGCGACAAGCTCTCCTGCATCATGGTGACCTATCCGTCCACCCACGGCGTGTACGAAGAGACCATCCGTGAAGTGTGCGAAGTCGTGCACCAGTTCGGCGGTCAGGTTTACCTCGACGGCGCGAACATGAACGCTCAGGTGGGCATTACCTCTCCGGGCTTTATCGGCGCGGACGTGTCGCACCTGAACCTGCACAAAACCTTCTGCATTCCGCACGGCGGTGGCGGCCCGGGCATGGGGCCTATCGGCGTGAAAGCGCACCTGGCGCCGTTTGTGCCGGGCCACAGCGTGGTGCAGATTGAAGGCATGCTGACCCGTCAGGGCGCGGTCTCAGCGGCACCGTTCGGCAGCGCCTCTATCCTGCCAATCAGCTGGATGTACATCCGCATGATGGGCGCGGAAGGGCTGAAGCAGGCGAGCCAGGTGGCGATCCTGAACGCCAACTACATTGCGACGCGCCTGAAGTCCGCCTTCCCGGTGCTCTATACCGGTCGCGACGGCCGCGTGGCGCACGAGTGCATCCTCGATATTCGTCCGCTGAAAGAGCAGACCGGCATCAGCGAGCTGGATATCGCCAAGCGCCTGATCGACTACGGCTTCCACGCGCCAACCATGTCGTTCCCGGTTGCGGGCACGCTGATGGTGGAGCCAACGGAATCTGAAAGCAAAGCCGAGCTGGACCGCTTTATCGACGCGATGCTGGCCATCCGCATGGAGATCGACCGCGTGCAGGACGGCGAGTGGACGCTGGAAGATAACCCGCTGGTTAACGCCCCGCACACCCAGCACGAGATGGTCGCAGAGTGGAGCCACGGTTATTCCCGCGAGCTGGCGGTCTTCCCGGCAGGCGTGGCAAACAAATACTGGCCGACCGTGAAGCGTCTCGATGACGTCTACGGCGACCGTAACCTGTTCTGCTCCTGCGTGCCGATGAGCGAATACCAGTAATCGTGCAGATGGAGTAACGTAGGCCGGGTAAGGCGAAGCCGCCACCCGGCTTTTTTATTGGGAGAAGCGAATGGCAATTGCACTCGTCACCGGCGCGAGCCGGGGCATCGGTAAAGCTACTGCGCTGCAGCTGGCACGCGAAGGCTACACCGTGGCGGTGAATTTTCACCATAACATCAAGGCCGCGACGGACGCGATCAATCAGATTGTTGAGGCAGGCGGTAAAGCCTTTGCCGTGCGCGCGGATATCAGCGATGAAGCGCAGGTTATGGCGATGTTTGACAGTATCGATCGTGAAGGCGAGCCGCTGACGGCGCTGGTGAACAACGCGGGTATTCTGTTCGAACAATCGACCATCGAAAGCCTCTCAGCCGAGCGCATTAACCGCGTGCTGGCCACCAACGTCACGGGCTATTTTCTCTGCTGCCGCGAGGCGGTAAAGCGTATGTCGCTCAAGCATGGTGGTAAAGGGGGCGCGATAGTGAACGTCTCTTCCGCAGCTTCCCGCCTGGGCGCGCCGGGGGAATATGTGGATTACGCTGCATCCAAAGGGGCGGTGGACTCGCTGACGACGGGATTATCTCTGGAGGTGGCAGCGCAGGGCATTCGCGTTAACTGCGTACGCCCTGGGCTTATCTATACCGATATCCACGCCTCCGGCGGCGAGCCGGGGCGCGTGGATCGGGTGAAATCCATGCTGCCCATGCAGCGCGGCGGCCAGCCGGAGGAAGTCGCTCAGGCCATTACCTGGCTGCTGAGCGACAAAGCCTCCTACGTGACCGGCAGCTTCCTGGAGCTGGCGGGCGGAAAGTAACAGCTACGACGCCAGCCACAGCCGCAGCCGCATGCCCCAGCTGCTGGTCCAGCCGGTGGTGATCGACTTCACCTCTCCGCGAGAGATCACCACCAGCGTGGGCGTGACCTGCACGTCCCACTGGCGAGACAGGCTTCCGCTGGCGTCGTTGACCGTCGGCAGCGTCATTTTCTTCTTCGCCAGCCATCTTTCCAGCGTGGCGTTATCACCTGAGCGCAGTGCAACCGACATCACGTTGCCGCCGTCTGCGGCAAGTGCCGCTACGGATGGCGTGGTGTAGCGGCATACGCCACACCAGGTTGCCCAGACGTACACCAGCAGCGGACGTTCCTCACTCATGGCGATAAGGTCGACGGGTTTACCGTCGAGCGTTTGCAGCGTGGCTGAGGCGAAATTCTGCGGCAGCGCGGGCTGGCGGAAATAATCTACCGCCAGGCTCACGGCAACGCCGATCAGCAGCCACATTGCCAGTTCGCGCACCAGGCGCGGGAGCTTACTGGCCACGGGCTTGCGCCAGCTGTTCTTTCACCAGCGCCTCCAGATCGTCATAGGGAATGGCGCCCGCGACCATCTGATCGCCTATGATGGTCGCCGGTGTGCCCTGAATATTCAGCACCTGCGACAGGATCAGATTCATTTTCAGAGATTCCATCGTTTTATCCTCCGTCTTAATGCCGTCCGTCCCGGTTTTTGTCTGCGCCGCCGCGATGCTGGCATCGTCGTGATACCCTTTTTTCATCATCAACCGCTGGTGCAGCGCCCAGAATTTATCAGGCTGTTGCTGCCATACCGAAAGCGCCGCTTTTGCCGCATTCACCGAGCTTTGGCCCTTGAACGGTAACAGCTTAACGATGAGCTGCACGTCCGGGTTGTCATGCACGATTTTCTCCAGCATGGGGTCGAACTGCTTGCAGTAAGGGCAGTTGTAGTCAGTGAAAGAGACAATAATCAGCTTTGGCGCTTTCGCGCCGGTACGCGGACTGTTGGGGTCGTTGAACAGCAGTTTAGCCAACTGGTCACTGGACGCGTCATCCGACGGCGCGGCGACGCTGAACGTCGATAAAGACAGCAGAAGCAAGGCAATAAAGGCTCTCATGTTATTTTCCTTTCGCATCGGACAGGGTGGTAAGCACCGCGTCGCGGCTTAATAGCGCAGGCAGCACGTGTCCCTGCGGTAATCCCGGTCCGTAAATCTGGTTAAACGGCACGGCGGCGCTGCCGCGCGTGGTTAAGAACTGACTAATGCTGGTGGAAGGTCGGCTCCAGTCTCCGCGCAGGGCGACAATATCCGGTGCGGAAAGCGCATCCTGCACGTCGTCGCGCAGCAGGACGTTGTATTTATTGGCTTTACAGGTCACACACCAGTCGGCGGTTACGTCAACAAACACCCGCTTGTTGTCAGCCAGCGCGCGGGCTATCGCCTCTTCACTCAGCGGCTGCCAGTTCACCCGATCGCGACGGCCATTCTCCCCGCCGGGAGCGGTAATAAACGCCGCAGCGGCGGCAACGACCAGAGCAAAGGCACCGGCACGCAGCGCGGTTTGCCAGCTATAGCGCCAGGCGGTAACCAGCAGCAGGATAAGGAGCAGCATCACACCCAGCGTGAGGACGGGCAGCGTGCCGATATGCACCACCAGCAGGCTCAGCAGCCACAGGGACGAGCCGAGCATCATTAATCCCAATACCACTCGCACCACGTTCATCCAGCGCCCCGGACGCGGCAGCCTCTGTGCCAGCCCCGGCCAGGCCGCCACCAGCAGCCAGGGAAGGCTCATGCCGACACCCATCGCAAAGAAGATGCCCCACAGCAGCGGGAGCGGTGCCGCCAGCGCTACCGACACGGCAGTCCCCAGGAACGGCGCGGTGCAGGGCGTTGCCAGCAGGGTGGCAAACGCGCCTTGCCAGAAATGGCCCGCGAGCCCGTTGCCGCCGCGCGTGGCGAGGAAGGTGCTGGCAGAGGAGGGGAGGCGGATCTCAAATAACCCCAGCAGGCTGGCGCTGAACAGCACCATCACCAGCGCCATTGCAGCGAGAAACCACGGGTTCTGGAACTGGATCCCCCAGCCGAGCGCCTGGTTACCTAAGCGCAGCACCGTCATCATTAGTGCCAGCGCGAGGAACGAAATCACGATCCCGCCTACTGAGGCAATAAACTGCCTGCGTATCTGGCCGCGCGCCTGGCGTTCGGTTTGCATCAGCGTGCCGAGCTTCATGGCCAATACGGGCAGTACGCAGGGCATGACGTTGAGGATCAGGCCGCCAGCCAGCGCCATCAGCAGGACCCAGCCTAACGAGAACGCTGGCGTGAGGGTGCCTTTCCCGATACTCAGACTGGACGCCTGCGCCTGGCCGCTATCCGCGAGAACAACCGACAGCGTTTTGCCGCTGATGTCAGGTGCTGCGTCGCCCCAGCTGTCCGTCACCGGTATGGTGGCGACAAGCGACCCGCTGCGCACGGAAAAGGCTGGCTTGCCGAAATCAACATCGTCCATGCTGTCGATAAACAGCGCGGGCTGCTGCCAGCCAGCGTCACGTTGTGCCGTTACGGTCAGCTTGCCGGAGGCGTAGCTGGCGCTGAGCGCTGACGTCAATCCGCTGCTGAGCGGCAGCGTGCCCATCGCCCGACTGTAATCGTAATCAAAGTCGCCGCCCGTGCTGGTCGTCAGATCCAGTGAGAACGGGTAGTCGGTGAGAATACAGACGTTGCTGCAGGTAGACAGCGTCAGCACGCCGCTCAGGGTTTTTGGCGACTCGCCACGCACCGTAATGGGAAAACTTACGTCGCCGTGATAACCCTGCGTGGTGATGCCTGCAACGTCGAAACGTTCGGGCGTAGGCCAGCGCCAGGTGGCATCAACCGGTTGTTGCCAGCGAATGGCTGGGGCAACGCCCCCTTCTCCCGGCGAGCGCCAGTAGGTTTTCCACCCTTTTTCAAGGGCGACATCCAGAAGCAGGCGGGTATCGCCATTATTGTCAGGCTGCGCGCGCAGCCTGACGCTGGCGTGCTGATTATCGGCGGCACGTAGCCAGCCGCTGTCGGCGGCCTGGCTGAGGGGCAGCCATAGCCAAAGCAGGCAGACCAGCAGTCGCCTGAATACAGTAAACATAAATTTTTCTCCGTAAATGATGAATTAACCTGATGTGTCAGGCGAATGCTCATTCACGGAAGACGCAGAGTTTTAGATGTACCCGTAATCGGGGCGGGGAGATAACGCGGGGAGGCCACAGACGCTCGCGGCGTGGCGGATTAGCGGCCAGCAGCGCAAGAAGCAGGGTGACGGCAAAGAGAGCACCTTCAAACAGTATTGGCGGAACGGCCATTAGCGATTTCGCGCTGAGTTCACAGGGCGTCACCGGGGCGTCGATGCTCTCCTGCCCCTGCTGGACAGACTGGCTTGCGGCGGTGACGTTCATGACAAGCGCGTGCATCCCGGCCATCCGCTGGGCGGTGCATATCAGCACCACCAGACAGGCCAGGGCAACAAGCAGGGTAGCGTTGCGTTGTCGTTTGATCATCTTCGCCTCACATATTCACGAGGCTTATCTTATAGGGCACAGGCTTTTTGGCAACGCTTAAGCTGTAAAGAAGTGTCTGGAAAAAAGAGATACCCTCTCCAGCGGGGGAGAGGGGGAGATATCACAGGGTTTCGCCGTTGCTGGCAATCACGGTTTTATACCAGTCAAAGCTCTTCTTACGGGAACGGGACATGTCGCCGGTGCCGTCGTCGTGCTTGTTCACGTAGATAAAGCCATAGCGCTTGCTGTACTGACCGGTGGTGAAGGAGACGCAGTCGATGCAGCCCCACGGGGTGTAGCCCATCAGATCCACGCCGTCGTACGTCACGGCCTTCATCATCTCTTCCACGTGGGCGCGCAGGTAGTCGATGCGGTAGTCGTCGTTGATGCTGCCGTCTTCTTCCACTTTGTCGTAGGCGCCGAAACCGTTCTCCACGATAAACAGCGGTTTCTGATAGCGCTCGTACAATTCACACAGGGAATAACGCAGGCCGACCGGGTCAATCTGCCAGCCCCAGTCGGACGCCTTCACGTGCGGATTCGGCACGCTGCCCTCGAAGCCGGAAATCGCATCGCCGGTGCCGCCTTCCGCTTTGACCGCGTTGGTCATGTAATAGCTGAAGCCCAGGTAGTCGCATGTCCCATCGCGCAGGATCTGTTCGTCCCCCGCTTCCATTTTGATGGAGAAGCCGCGGCGCTCCCATTCGTTCAGCACGTAGGACGGGTAATAGCCGCGCAGCTGAACGTCGGTAAAGACGTAGCGCTCGCGCATGGATTCCTGGGCGAACATCACGTCTTCTGGTTTGCAGGAGAACGGATAGAGAGCCACCATCGCCAGCATGCAGCCGACTTTCATCTCCGGGTTAATGCGACGGGCAGCTTTCACCGCCAGGGCACTGGCCACAAACTGGTGGTGCAGCACCTGGTACATGGTCTCTTCCGGGTTGTCGTGTTCGGTATAGACCACGCCGGAGCAGCAGTAGCCGAACAGCGGGGCACGCCAGTTACGCTGGTTGTTAATTTCGTTGAAGGTCATCCAGTATTTGACCTTATTTTTGTAGCGCTCAAACACGACTTCAGAGAAGCGCACAAAGAAATCGACCACTTTGCGGTTGGTCCAGCCGCCGTACTCCTGCACCAGGTGCAGCGGCATTTCGAAGTGGGAGAGGGTGATGACCGGCTCGATGTTGTACTTCAGCAGCTCGTCGAACATGTCGTCGTAGAACTTCAGTCCCTCTTCGTTTGGCTGCGTTTCATCACCCTTCGGGAAAATACGTGTCCAGGCGATGGAGGTGCGGAAGCACTTGAAGCCCATTTCGGCAAACAGCTTGATGTCTTCTTTGTAGTGGCCGTGGAAATCTACCGCGTCGTGGTTTGGGTAGTATTTACCCGGCACCACCTCCTGAGTGATTTCACGCGGTACGCCGTGCGCACCGCCGGTCAGGACGTCGCAAATACTTGGCCCTTTGCCGCCTTTATTCCAGCCGCCTTCAACCTGGTGTGCCGCAACCGCGCCGCCCCATAAAAAATCTTTCGGTAAGGTCAGTTTTTTCATCTTTGCTATTTCTCAATTCAGGACTCATTGAAATCGAGTCTAGCAAAGCGAAATTAAATGTCACGATATAACAATTTGTGCGTAATGTGATTTGTTACATCAAAAAAACAGGGTGTTTTATTCTGCTAATTTCTTCGCCAGCTTACGCCCAAGCGATTCCAGAATATAGATGACGGGAATTTGGGTGGTAATATCGTACACGCCTGCAATACGCGTTTGAGGCACATGCCAGGAGAGGTTAAAGTCCGCCAGCTTTGCCAGACGTGAGTGTTCGTGACTGGTGATAGAGAGCACCTTGCAATGGTGCAGGCTGAACTGGCTGGCAAAGCGCAGGATCTCCTCGGTTTCACCCGAGACGGAGAGCACGATAGCCAGCGCATTTTTTGCCATATCATTGGTGACCGGGAAATAAGGATCGTCGATATGGTTGCTGAATTTACCGATATTTGAAAAAAAGCGCGCGCCATATTTTGCCAGTGAACCGGATGTGCCCGCACCGACAAATATAATGCGTTCCGAAGATAAAATAATATCTACTGCGTCATCTAACAACGCATCAAACTCTTCATTGTTGACGCTTTTAAAGAAGCTGATAATTTCACTGGCACCAAAATTGGCCTGCTGGGGTTCATTTTGCTCTAAATAGAGCTTAAAGCGCACGCGGAATTCAGAGTAGCCGTCGCAGTTCAGCTTGCGGCAAAAGCGCAGGATAGTGGTGGTGGAGACGCCAGCCGCGTCCGCCAGTTCGCGGATGGTCATGTACATCACTTTGTCACGGTTCTTAATGACGTAGTTGTAGACCATCATCTCAAGGTTATTGAGACTGGCAACGGCGGAATGGGTGAACATACTCACGGTAGCAAAACTCTCATTCAGACAGCATGTTCTCATCATAACATGCCGTCAGACGGCATAACTCAATTTTATGCCCATGATTCTTAATAACTAATTTTAAATGTGAACAAATGTTAGGTGAGTTATTTGTATATGTGTTTGATTTATATTGTTATTTTTAGTGATTGAAATTATTTTGGCTAACAGGTGTTCACTGGAATCATTCTCAGTTAGCATAGTCAGGCGATGAATAATCATCTTTTGTTTTCCCGGAGTTAAGTATGGTAAGCAGACCATTAATCGCACAGGGATATTCGCTGGCTGAGGAAGTAGCCAACAGCATAAGCCACGGCATAGGCCTGGTTTTTGGGATTGTCGGTTTAGTATTACTGCTGGTGCAGGCGGTGGACACCAACGCCAGCGCGATGGCTATTACCAGCTATAGCTTGTATGGCGGGAGTATGATCCTGCTCTTCCTGGCCTCGACGCTGTATCACGCTATTCCCCATCAACGGGCTAAAATCTGGCTCAAAAAATTTGACCACTGCGCTATCTATCTTCTTATCGCAGGCACCTACACGCCGTTTTTGCTGGTGGGATTAAACTCGCCGCTGTCGCGTGGCCTGATGATTGTTATCTGGAGCCTGGCGCTGCTGGGGATCCTGTTTAAGCTGACCATCGCACACCGTTTTAAGGTGCTGTCGCTGGTGACCTATCTGACGATGGGCTGGCTGTCGTTGATTGTGGTATATCAACTGGCGATTAAGCTGGCGGTTGGGGGCGTAACGCTTCTGGCGGTGGGCGGCGTGGTCTACTCGCTGGGCGTGATTTTCTACGTCTGCAAGCGCATTCCGTATAACCACGCTATCTGGCACGGCTTCGTGCTGGGCGGCAGCGTGTGCCATTTCCTGGCGATTTATTTGTATGTGGGGCAGGTTTAGTTTGTTGTCGGGTGGCGGCTTCGCCTTACCCGACCTACGGGATCAGTAGGCCCGGTAAGCGCAGCGCCACCGGGCGATACAGCATCACTCATCCAGTGAATACGGCAGCGGTTCAATGCTCAACGTATTGGCATCGTCGCGCACGCGGAATACGCTGTCGGCTTCCATATCGTTATTCATGACGACCTGCACCAGCAGACGACCATCATCCAGCTGAACGGCGGCGAGTACCGTGCCGGTACGGCGCCAGTTTTCACCCATTTTCAACTCGAGGTCTTCACCTGCTTCCGGAACGCGGCTGGCGCGACCCGCCAGTGTCCACAGGGCGCGTTTGTTGGCACCGCGGAATTTTGCACGGGCCACCATCTCCTGACCGGTATAACAGCCTTTCTTAAAGCTGATGCCACCCAACGCCTGGATGTTTGTCGCCTGCGGAATAAACTGCGCGCTGTTCACCGCGTCAATGACGGGCAAACCCGCTTCAATGTTCAGCGCCAGCCACTGTTGGCTGTTATTTAACTGCGCTTCACCCCGCAGAGCGTCGGTCACGCGCTCAGCGGTGGCAACATCCGTCACCAGCAGGAAACGCTCGGCAGGATGCTCAAACCACAAAATAGAGGTCTCACCTTCGCTGACCACCTGTTTTTCCGCATCCGGCAGTTCGCTGAAGAGATTTTTGAGCGCTGCACGCGCCTGGAAACCCGCCACACCCAGCAAAACATGCTCGTCGTCCGGCGCGATGGTGACTTTGGAAAACACCGCATATTTTTTCAGTTCGGTCAGCTGGGCATCACGCAGGCTGCGGCGTTCAATTAAGGCAAACCCATCCTGACGGCGGAACAGACGCAGGTTGCTCCACATTTTACCTTTTGGATCGCAGTGTGCCGCCAGGAGGTGCTGGTGTTCAGTCAACTGCGCAACGTCAGCCGTCACCTGTCCCTGCAGGTATTTTTCGGCGTCGGGGCCGGTAAGCGTCGCCAGCGCCCAGTCATCAAGTGTCATCAGCGTCAGCGGCAGACGCGCAGAGGCGGCGGGCTGGCGAGGAGTAAATGGAGTAAATGCCATAGTGATATCCTGAATTGCTTAACGCTTTGATAATGCCTAATGGTAAAAGAGACTACAGCCATTGCAAGCGCTTTCAGCACGCCATTCGTGCCATAGTGCGGTTATGCGTAGCGTCACGCAAAATAATGTAATCCGCTGTCTTTAGAGGGGTTATTCTGGAATCCGGCTCGGTGATTGCAATATTCCAGTAAAGAAACGGCCAAAAACACGTTACACTAGCAACTGGTCCCGGAAAGAAATAATGAACACCTAACGGGATACCGACTGTGCCAAACGTAATGCAGGAAACAGAACATGGATATTAACAACAAGGCCCGTATTCACTGGGCGTGCCGTCGCGGCATGCGCGAACTTGATATCTCCATCATGCCGTTCTTTGAATATGAGTATGACAGCTTAAGCGATGACGATAAGCGTCTGTTTGTTCGCCTTCTTGAGTCTGACGATCCGGATTTATTCAACTGGCTGATGAATCACGGCAAACCCGCCGACACCGAGTTGCAACGGATGGTGCAATTAATTCAAACACGGAATCGGGAACGTGGTCCTGTGGCAATCTGATCTTCGCGTCTCATGGCGCTCGCAGTGGATGTCATTACTGCTCCACGGCCTGGTTGCGGCCTTTGTTTTACTGATGCCGTGGCCGCTAAGCTATACGCCTCTGTGGTTATTGCTGCTGTCGTTTGTGGTTTTTGATAGCGTGCGCAGCCAGCGCCGGATCAACGCCCGTCAGGGTGAAATCAAACTGCTGATGGATTCCCGTCTGCGCTGGCAGGGGAAAGAGTGGGAGATCGTCGGTACGCCGTGGATGCTTAGCGTTGGCATGATGCTGAGACTGCGCCAGCCTGAAGGTGGTCGTCGCCAGCACCTGTGGCTGGCTGCCGACAGTATGGATGCTGCGGAGTGGCGAGATCTGCGCCGGATGATGTTGCAACAACCGACGCAGGACTAAGTTCGCGTTAGCTGAACTTCTCGGCCATTTCACCCAGAATCTGTTCGCACCAGTTTTCCAGGCGTTCGTCGCTGAGGTCGTACTGGTTGGTTTCATCCAGGGCGAGCCCGACAAACAGCTGGCCATCCGCGATGATCGGTTTTTTGCTGGTGAACTCATAGCCTTCTGTTGGCCAGTAGCCGATAAACGTCGCGCCTTTCGGTGCCAGTTTATCGTGCAGCATGCCGAGCGCATCCAGGAACCACTCGCCGTAGCCTAGCTGGTCGCCCATGCCGTACATCGCAATGATTTTACCGTCGAGGTTGAGCGAATCGAGCTGATCCCAGATGGCTTCCCAGTCTTCCTGTATCTCGCCAAAGTCCCAGGTCGGGATGCCGAGGATCAGCACGTCGTACTGTTCCATCAGCGCGACGGCGTCATCTTTCAGGTTATGCAACGTCACCAGCTCCGGGCCGATGATGTCGCGAATTTTTTCCGCTGCCATTTCGGTATAGCAGGTGCTGGAACCATAGAAAAGACCAATATTCATCGCGTAACGTTCTCAATTCTTACTCTGACTTTGCGCGTAGTGTACCAGAAACCGATGGCAATCAGGCATAATGCCCGGATTGCAGAATCAAAGAGGTTGATGTGGAAAAGGATCTCGCACTCATCGAACAGTTTCTCGACGCGCTGTGGCTGGAAAAAAACCTGGCCGAAAACACGCTCAGTGCCTATCGGCGCGATCTCACCATGCTGGTGGAATGGCTGGCACACCGGGAACTGACGCTTGAGCGTGTCCAACGCGATGACCTGCAGGCGCTGCTGGGTGAGCGGATGGACGGTGGCTACAAGGCCACCAGCTCCGCACGCCTGCTTAGCGCAATGCGTCGTCTGTTCCAGCATCTCTACCGTGAGAAGATCCGGGCGGACGATCCCAGTGCGCTGCTGGCATCGCCTAAACTTCCGCAGCGGCTGCCGAAAGATCTCAGCGAAGCGCAAGTTGAGAGATTATTACAATCACCCGCTGTTGACCTGCCGCTGGAGTTACGCGATAAAGCGATGCTTGAACTATTGTATGCTACCGGTTTGCGCGTTTCGGAACTGGTTGGCCTGACGATGAGCGATATCAGCCTGCGTCAGGGCGTGGTTCGCGTGATAGGTAAAGGGAACAAAGAACGGCTCGTCCCGCTGGGTGAAGAGGCGGTGTACTGGCTGGAGACGTATCTGGAGCACGGGAGACCGTGGCTTCTGAATGGCGTTTCTATCGATGTGCTGTTCCCCAGCCAGCGCGCGCAGCAGATGACGCGACAAACCTTCTGGCATCGCATCAAGCATTACGCCACACTGGCAGGCATTGACAGTGAAAAGCTGTCGCCGCACGTTTTGCGTCATGCCTTCGCGACGCATCTGCTCAACCACGGCGCTGATTTGCGCGTGGTGCAGATGCTGTTGGGACACAGCGATCTCTCAACGACGCAAATTTATACCCATGTCGCGACGGAACGCCTGCGGCAGCTACACCAACAGCACCACCCACGCGCGTGAGTGCCGACGAATTGTTACAGGATTAATTATGAAAAAGTCTTTTGCGCTGTTCACCTTGCTGGCAGCCTCATTTACCGGTTTTGCTCATGCTGACGACGCCGCCATCAAACAGTCTCTGACGAAACTGGGCGTCACCAGCAGCGACATTCAGCCCGCGCCCGTTGCGGGAATGAAAACCGTCTTAACCAACAGCGGTGTGCTGTACGTGACCGAAGACGGAAAGCACATCATTCAGGGGCCGATGTATGACGTGAGCGGCGCACAGCCGGTCAACGTGACCAACCAGCTGCTGATGAAAAACCTGAATGCGCTTGAAAAAGAGATGATCGTTTATAAAGCGGCGCAGGAAAAACACGTGATTACCGTCTTCACCGACATCACCTGCGGCTACTGCCACAAGCTGCATGAAGAGATGAAAGACTACAACGCGCTGGGTATTACCGTGCGTTACCTGGCCTTCCCGCGCGCAGGCGTGCAGAGCCAGCCAGAGCAGGACATGAAGGCTATCTGGTGTGCGAAAGACCGCAACAAGGCCTTTGATGATGCCATGAACGGCAAAGGCGTTAAGCCCGCTTCCTGCGACATTGATATCGCAAATCACTATGCGCTGGGCGTGCAGTTTGGCGTGACCGGTACGCCAGCCATCGTGCTGAGCAACGGCTACGTGGTGCCGGGCTATCAGGGACCAAAAGAGATGAAAGAGTTCCTCGACGCGCACCAGAAACAGACTGCGGGTAAATAATCCGCGTGAAAGCTCCGATAAAACTGCGCCGCCGCGAAGCGGCTGACACGGCTGATTTACCTGACGATCTTTCGCCGCTGCTGAAGCGGCTCTATGCCAGCCGCGGTGTGCGAAAGGCGGACGATCTTGAGCGTAGCGTCAAAGGTATGCTGCCCTGGCAGCAGCTAAGCGGCGTCGAAAAGGCCACTGAAATGCTCTACAACGCGTTCCGGGAAGGGACGCGGATTGTGGTGGTGGGCGATTTCGATGCCGACGGCGCAACCAGTACCGCACTGAGCGTGCTCAGCCTGCGCGCGCTGGGCTGCGATAACGTCACCTATCTGGTGCCAAACCGCTTTGAGGACGGCTACGGTCTTAGCCCGGAAGTGGTCGATCAGGCTCACGCGCGCGGTGCGCAGATGATCCTGACCGTGGATAACGGGATCTCCTCCCATGCGGGTGTCGATCATGCGCATGCGCTGGGGATCCCGGTGCTGGTTACCGATCACCACCTGCCGGGGGAAACGCTGCCAGCCGCCGAAGCCATCATTAACCCCAACCTGCGCGACTGCGATTTCCCGTCGAAATCCCTGGCCGGTGTCGGCGTGGCGTTTTATCTGATGCTGGCGCTGCGTACGCTGCTGCGCGATAAGGGCTGGTTTGAGTCGCGCGGGATTGCCGTGCCGAACCTGGCGGAGTACCTCGACCTGGTGGCGCTGGGTACCGTGGCAGACGTGGTGCCGCTCGATACCAACAACCGTATTTTGACCTGGCAGGGCTTAAGCCGCATCCGGGCGGGCAAGTGCCGTCCGGGGATTAAGGCGCTGCTGGAGATTTCAAACCGCGATCCGCTCAAGCTTGCTGCCAGCGATTTAGGTTTTGCCCTCGGGCCACGCCTGAACGCCGCCGGAAGGCTGGACGATATGTCCGTCGGCGTCGCGCTGCTGCTGTGCGACAACATCGGCGAGGCGCGCGTGCTGGCGAACGAGCTGGACGCCCTGAACCAGACCCGTAAAGAGATCGAGCAGGGGATGCAGGCCGAGGCGCTGACCCTGTGCGAAAAGCTGGAACGCAGCGGCGATACGCTGCCGGGCGGCCTGGCGATGTACCATCCCGAGTGGCATCAGGGCGTGGTCGGCATTCTGGCGTCGCGCATCAAAGAGCGCTTCCACCGGCCGGTGATCGCGTTCGCCCCCGCGGGCGACGGCACGCTGAAAGGATCCGGTCGTTCAATTCAGGGGCTGCACATGCGCGACGCGCTGGAGCGCCTGGATACGCTTTATCCGGGTCTGATGATCAAGTTTGGCGGTCACGCGATGGCGGCAGGCCTGTCGCTGGAAGAGGCGAAGTTCGACGAGTTTCAGCGGCTGTTTGGCGAGCTGGTGACAGACTGGATTGACCCTGCGCTGCTACAGGGCGAAGTGGTCTCTGACGGCGAGCTTTCACCGGCTGAAATGACCATGGAGGTGGCCCAGATGCTGCGTGACGCGGGGCCGTGGGGGCAGATGTTCCCGGAACCGCTGTTCGATGGCCGTTTCCGCCTGCTGCAACAGCGCATCGTCGGCGAACGTCATCTGAAGGTGATGGTTGAGCCAGCCGGTGGTGGCCCGCTGCTGGACGGCATCGCCTTCAACGTTGACACCTCCATTTGGCCGGACAACGGCGTGCGCGAGGTTGAGCTGGCCTATAAGCTTGATATTAACGAGTTTCGCGGCAACCGCTCCCTTCAGATCATCATCGACAATATCTGGCCAATTTAGCGTCAGTAAAGCTACAAAAAAGGGCGTGGATTCGGTACAATCCCGCTCTTATCACCGCATTTTGACAAGCCCATAAAAGAAAACAGACCATGTTTGAAATTAATCCGGTAAAAAACCGCATTCAGGACCTCACGGAGCGCTCTGACGTTCTTAGGGGGTATCTTTGACTACGATGCCAAGAAAGAGCGTCTTGAAGAAGTAAACGCCGAGCTGGAACAGCCCGACGTCTGGAACGAACCTGAACGTGCGCAGGCGCTGGGTAAAGAGCGTTCCTCTCTCGAAGCGATTGTCGATACCCTGGACCACATGTCTCAGGGGCTGGAAGATGTCTCTGGTCTGTTGGAACTGGCTGTAGAAGCCGACGACGAAGAAACCTTTAACGAAGCCGTGGCAGAACTCGACGTTCTGGAAGAGAAGCTGGCACAGCTCGAATTCCGTCGTATGTTCTCCGGCGAATACGACAGCGCCGACTGCTACCTCGATATTCAGGCGGGTTCTGGCGGTACGGAAGCGCAGGACTGGGCCAGCATGCTGACGCGTATGTACCTGCGTTGGGCTGAAGCGCGCGGTTTCAAAACCGAAATTATCGAAGAGTCTGAAGGTGAAGTGGCGGGTATTAAATCCGTGACCATCAAAATCATCGGTGATTACGCCTACGGCTGGCTGCGTACCGAAACCGGCGTTCACCGCCTGGTGCGTAAGAGCCCGTTCGACTCCGGCGGCCGTCGCCACACCTCCTTCAGCTCCGCGTTTGTCTACCCGGAAGTTGACGAAGATATCGATATCGACATTAACCCGGCGGACCTGCGTATCGACGTTTATCGCGCATCCGGCGCGGGCGGCCAGCACGTTAACCGTACGGAATCGGCGGTGCGTATTACCCACATTCCTACCGGGCTGGTAACGCAGTGCCAGAACGACCGTTCCCAGCACAAGAACAAAGACCAGGCCATGAAGCAGATGAAAGCGAAGCTTTATGAACTGGAAATGCAGAAGAAAAATGCTGAGAAACAGGCGATGGAAGACAACAAGTCCGACATCGGCTGGGGCAGCCAGATCCGTTCTTACGTCCTTGATGACTCCCGCATCAAAGACCTGCGTACCGGGGTTGAAACCCGCAACACGCAGGCGGTGCTGGACGGCAGCCTGGACCAATTTATCGAAGCAAGTTTGAAAGCAGGGTTATGAGGAACCAACATGTCTGAACAACAAGCACAGGGCGCTGACGCGGTAGTCGATCTTAATAACGAACTGAAAACCCGCCGCGAGAAGCTGGCAGCGCTGCGCGAGCAGGGTGTGCCGTTCCCGAACGATTTTCGTCGTGACCACACCTCAGACCAACTGCACGCAGACTTCGACGGTAAAGAGAACGAAGAGCTGGAAGCGCTGAACGTTGAAGTGTCTGTGGCTGGCCGTATGATGACCCGTCGTATCATGGGTAAAGCGTCCTTCGTGACGCTGCAGGACGTTGGCGGCCGTATTCAGCTGTACGTTTCCCGTGACGACCTGCCGGAAGGCATCTACAACGAGCAGTTCAAGAAGTGGGACCTTGGCGATATCCTGGGTGCGAAAGGTAAGCTGTTCAAAACCAAGACCGGTGAACTTTCTATCCACTGCACCGAGCTGCGTCTGCTGACCAAAGCCCTGCGCCCGCTGCCGGACAAATTCCACGGCCTGCAGGATCAGGAAGCGCGCTACCGTCAGCGTTATCTGGACCTCATCTCTAACGATGAATCCCGCAAGACCTTCAAAATTCGCTCTCAGATCATGGCCGGCATCCGCCAGTTCATGGTCAACCGCGACTTTATGGAAGTGGAAACCCCGATGATGCAGGTGATCCCAGGCGGCGCGTCCGCGCGTCCGTTCATCACCCATCACAACGCCCTGGACCTGGACATGTACCTGCGTATCGCGCCGGAACTGTACCTGAAGCGTCTGGTGGTCGGTGGCTTCGACCGCGTGTTCGAAATCAACCGTAACTTCCGTAACGAAGGCATCTCCGTGCGCCATAACCCAGAGTTCACCATGATGGAACTCTACATGGCGTACGCAGATTACAAAGATCTGATCGAACTGACCGAATCCCTGTTCCGCACCCTGGCACAGGACATTCTGGGCACCACCGAAGTGCCTTACGGTGAAGAAGTCTTCGACTTTGGCAAACCGTTCGTCAAGCTGACCATGCGCGAAGCGATCAAGAAATACCGTCCGGAAACCGAGATGGCCGATCTGGATAACTTCGATTCTGCAAAAGCGATTGCAGAAAGCATCGGTATCAAGGTTGAGAAGAGCTGGGGTCTGGGCCGTATCGTGACCGAGATCTTCGAAGAAGTGGCCGAAGCGCACCTGATTCAGCCGACCTTCATCACCGAATACCCGGCAGAAGTTTCTCCGCTGGCGCGTCGTAATGACGTGAACCCGGAAATCACCGATCGCTTCGAATTCTTCATCGGTGGCCGCGAAATCGGCAACGGCTTCAGCGAGCTGAACGATGCCGAAGATCAGGCGCAGCGTTTCCAGGACCAGGTTGACGCGAAAGCGGCAGGCGACGACGAAGCGATGTTCTTCGACGAAGACTACGTGACCGCGCTGGAGCACGGCCTGCCGCCAACGGCGGGTCTGGGGATTGGTATCGACCGTATGGTAATGCTGTTCACCAACAGCCACACCATCCGTGACGTGATCCTGTTCCCGGCGATGCGCCCGGTGAAATAAGACGTTGAGATGTAAAAAAAGCCCCGAAAGGGGCTTTTTTTATTGCGCCGCGAAGGCTTTGAGTTTTTCGCGTGCGGTTGTTGCTTCCATGACCATCCACGGGCTAAAGGCCCAGGGCGTCGCGTCCAGCGCGCGGAATAACGCGTCCAGCTCAACCCACTGATAGTCCATCACTTCATCTTCGTTTATCGTCACGTCATTGGTGATGCGAGCGGCAAATACCGGGCAAATTTCGTTTTCCACGATCCCGGACGGGTCAGTTTCCCGATAGCGAAATTCAGGGGCGACGGCGGTGATATCGGCCAGTTCAGCGCCCACTTCAAAGCGGCAGCGGCGGATTATCGCCTGGGCTGTCTCTTCGCCGGACTGCGGGTGGCCGCAGACCGAGTTGGTCCAGACGCCGGGCCAGGCTTTTTTGGTTAAGGCGCGTCGGGTAATCAGACATTCGCCGCGGGCATTAAAAAGCCAGGAAGAGAACGCCAGATGCAGCGGGGTGTGCGAGGTGTGCGCGGCATATTTTTCCTGAGTGCCAATCACCTTTCCCTGGTCATTTACCAAAATAACGTGTTCTTGAATACTCATTGATGCTCCAGTGCCAGAATGCCGAGTGGTTCAGCACCATCAGCCGGATCATTATACGGCATTCTTATACGAACGGTTTGGCACCTGGAGCGGAAAAGGGCATGACCCCTGTTCGTTTTGGCTGCTATCATAGTGCGCCATTTACGCTGACCGAGGATCTGTTTTGTTTGCAGGAAGCCTGACGAGAAACCCCATCACTGCTGCTGTTTTCCTTACGCTGACGCTACTTCTGGCGGGATGCTCGGGAAGCAAATCGTCGGATATGGGCAGCTATTCCGGTGCGGTCTATACCGTTAAGCGCGGGGATACCCTGTATCGCATTTCACGTGCAACGGGAACCAGCGTCAAGGATCTCGCGCGTCTGAATAACATCTCTCCTCCCTACACCATTGAGGTGGGGCAGAAACTGAAGGTCAATGGCGGTTCCTCTTCAGCCAAAAAAACCTCCTCAAAAGGCAAAACGGCCAAAGTGACGCCGTCTTATCAGGTGCCGAAGTCTTCCTGGCCGCCGGTCGGGCAGCGCTGCTGGATTTGGCCCGCCAGCGGTAAAGTTGTGGTGCCTTATTCACTTTCTGAGGGCGGTAACAAAGGCATTGATATTGCTGCTGCGCGCGGCACGCCGGTCTATGCCTCCGGCGCCGGTAAGGTGGTCTACGTCGGCAACCAGCTGCGTGGATACGGGAATCTGATCATGATTAAGCACGGCGAAGATTACATCACCGCTTATGCGCATAACGACACGATGCTGGTCAATAACGGACAAAACGTGAAGGCGGGGCAGAAGATAGCCACCATGGGCAATACCGGGACGGACTCGGTGAAGCTGCATTTCCAGATCCGCTATAAGGCGACGGCCATCGATCCGCAGCGTTATCTCCCGGCGCAGGGCAGCAAACCGAAGTGCTAAGTGGTTATTTAATCGCCACTTGGTGATGCTGACACTTGTATGAAAAAGCGTAAGGTCTATAATGCCTTACGCACCTCAAAGCGGGCGTAGTTCAATGGTAGAACGAGAGCTTCCCAAGCTCTATACGAGGGTTCGATTCCCTTCGCCCGCTCCAGTCCCTGCTTCATCATCCGGTCCATCAAGCACGACAATCTCTTTTTTATTGATCGACAGTTTACGCTGCGCCTCCAGCGTATCGAATGCGCGAGACAGGGTTGATTGAGAAATGCCAAGCAGCTGCGCCAGCTCTTTTTTGCTGAGCGGCAGTTCAAGAATGTTATGCTCGAAGCCATACTCCCTGTTGATATCCACCATAAGTTGAATAAATCCACGCACTTTTTGCACGCCGTCATGATTCACCAGCACGCTGATAAACTGCTGTTTTTCCCTCGCGGAGCGGGAGAGGATAGCAATGATAAAATGGGTGAAGCTGCTGGTTATCTGGCTCAGGTGATAGAAATGGGTATTTTGTAACTCACAAATTTCTACCTCGGTGGCCGCCTGCACGCTGTACTGATAATGCTCGCTAAAGAGCTCCTCTGCCCCGATAACCTGACCGGGGAAGACAATTCCCTGAAGCGTTTGCTGAGCATCATAAATCTTCGCCACCCCACGCCTGAGCGCATACAATGCTTTTACTGTCGTTCCGTGCTGGTAGATAAATTCATTTTTAGCAATACGTTTTTTACGCGCGAAATCTTTAATAAACATGGGTTCCTGATGGTCGAAAAGATACGACTGGCATACCTCAGCAAAGCCACATTTTGCACAGCTGACACAATTATTCTTTTTCATAAAAACGGGTTCTTACCAAAACGTCAGGACTGTATAACGCAATTCATCAACGGTGAAAGTGAATTTCCAATCGTAATAAAGTTATTATCATGCTTGTGCAGGTACATAGAATATTCGCCGGCAAGAAATAATATCTTAATGGCAAGAGGCGAGATGGCTGCCGGGACATTGTCATGCGCCATGGTTTCGTGCGAAATGATTTTTATTCTGTAGGCATTATTTTTAATATTGACATAGTTAAACTTTACATAGCGCGAGAACGTGTAGTTTTGACCCTGATAGGAAACGTCACCGGATAAATTAAATTGTCCGGTTTTGTTCTTTGAAAATTCAAAGAATATGTTTCCTTTGAAATTGAATGCCTTTTCATTTGTGTTATCGGTATAGGTAAAATTGGCAAAGCACCGATCGTCGATATACGCCGAGGTGCGGTTAACCATTCCCCAGATAAGCGCACCTGTCAGGATCAGGACAGTCGCAGAAAGCGTTAGCGCAATCTTCATTTCATTTTCCAGTTAAAGGCGTAGTGATTTTCACAGTACGCTAGCGTTTCGTTTTCAGAATCTAAAGGACAAAAAGAGTAAAAAATGCGTCCGCTGCTGCCATAGAACACGCTGGGCTGAACGTTTACCGTTAACAGTGCTAAATGGTTTGCACATTTTTCTGCAAGCTGCGGCTGTGCCGACAGCAATACCTCATGTAACCGCTGCCGTTCATCGGCAGAAAGATGTTCATAGGTGGTGAGGGTACATTTTTCGAGCTTGCCTATCTCATTGACTCTGGAATAGCGTTCATTGGCTTTTGGCTGACTCCAGACCCATAAATTGGCCGCAATCAGCGCCAAAATAAGAAGCGCTGGGATGCTGTATTTAAGCGGCAACGACGGTATTTTCTTCTTTGCCGCAACGTTATCATTCCCGGGCGCTGGCGCACAGGGCTCATCCAGAAGCTGTACGTCAATATCGGCGGAAAAGTAAAACCCGACTTTTGGGACAACGATGATCGACTCTTCAATATCGGTCAGTGAGGTTAACGTCTTGCGTAAAATACTAATATATTGGTTGAGCGAAGAGCTAGACCCGGTATGCCCTGCGGATTCCCAAACATGTTCCAGCAGATATTGACGTTCAAGCACTGTTCCCGGCGAAGCAATAAGCAGCGACAGAATACGGTTGGCCGTATTCGTCAGTTTTTGAGCCTCAAGGCGCTCTGCCCCGGGAAGAGTGAATTCCCCGCTCTCTGTATCGTAAATAACTTTGCTGGCAATCAAATATTTCATTAGCTGTTCTTTGGGCGTTAACACATCGCGACAAGCGCTTTTACACTGCCAATATTATGGTCCAGCAATGTTACGATGTCCCTGTCCAGTCTGTAATTTCTTGCTTCTTCGTGGAGTATAGCCATCGCCTTAGCGCTCTCCATCCCTTGTCTGTAAGGACGGTTTTCCGTCATGGCAGTAAACACATCCGCCACCGCAAGGATGCGAGACGGAATATCAAGTGAGGCGGCGCCTAACCTGAACGGATATCCACTGCCATCCAGCCGCTCGTGATGGTTGGCGGCCCAACGGATAATATCCCCCAGTTCAGAGATAGGATGCAACATCACCAGCGTTTTGTAGCTGTGCTGCTTCATCGTGGCGTACTCAAAGGATTCAAGCTTGCCATGCTTTTCCAGGATATGGAGCGGCGTAAAAAGCTTTCCGATATCATGCAGATAGCCTGCAATACAGATTTTTTCTTGCATATCGACATCATAACCGTAGAGTTCAGCCAGGCGGGCCGCAACATGCGCTACGCTGGCACTGTGGGTGCGCGTAAAGCTGCTGTACTTATCGACGATTTTTGAGATGAGCTGGCACACTTCGAGAAAATCATGATGGTCGAGCATGTGGTCGTGCAGCGGGCTGATGGCGTTCAACACCTGGGAAAGCGAAGGATTGCCGAGGCGAAACCAAAAGCCATCCTGACGGGCAGATTCGCGTAGCGCCTGCTCCAGAGGGGCGGGCCACTGAATGGGTTGGGCAAAGAAATCCGAAATGACCCTTTCGCGTCGGGTAATAAAATCCCCGTCAATCCCGCGTAAATAGAGCTCAAAGGTATCCGCCATATTAACCAAATGATGTACCACAGGAAGATCGTCCGAGCCCGAGGAAGACCATGCGGTATGATGGTTTTCAAGGATCGGCGTGACGGGCTGCAGGAAACGGATCCCCGCCGTCATTGAACCCGCCAGCTGTTCATGCCCATCAAGAAACCCCTCGCTGCCGGGAGAAAGGTGTTCGCGGTCTTTACTCAGCGTACCAATGTCGTGCAGCATGCCAGCCAGAAAAGCGTTGCCGATCCCGGTTTTATCCAGCCCGATGCGCTGGCTTAAATACCAGGTGATGATGGCCGTGCGTTGTAAATGATTAACCAGATCGGCAGAGACCGGATGAATAATGTTATGTAATAAGTTAAGCACGGTTTGTACAGATATTTTCATGGCGTTTAATTGGCAGAGGTCTTAAAAAAGAAAGTCATTATCTACGTAAGTGAATTAGTCATAGCCGAACATGATTTGTGCGGTTGCGACCACCGTGCCGGTCGATAAGGCCGAGGCGTCATACACTCTGTAGTAAGCATGCAGAAGAATGTATTGCGTATCCTGAATGTCATCGTCCTTAACAATATCAAGGATCTGAGTGGCATTTCCCATGCTTGTGCTGCTGGAGAGTTTGACCTCTTCGAAATCCCCCATAAAAGATCGACTACGAATAGCAATACCGACCCCGCCCGCGGTTGTTTCATCATTTACCATCGTTTGCGAACTGCCATCCGTAGTGATCACATCATTGCTGGAAAGCCAGGCCTTAATATTCCGCGTAGATGTTTTTACGCCGGCAAGGTTTCCGCATTTGATGGGAATGGTGAAATCCGCCCCATTCGTTCTGCCGTACGTTTTAAGTTCTTTCAGCGGTGCAGGCGGAAGTTTTACCGTCATGTCACGCGTCATATTGCAGGTGGTTTCTTTCGGCTCGAATTGAATGGTCATTTTCTCGTACGCGAGGAAATAATCGGTATCCCAGCTTTTGCGCGCGGTATCTGACATCATGTTATTCCATGCCCTGGTCGCATACGTTTTAGAGGAGAGCAGGGGCGAGTCGGATCCCGAGCCGGTACCACTCATCACGGCAGGAATGACGCTCAGCGCACCGCTGGTGGTGGTTTTGGTATAGGTCGATACCCCAACAGGCGCGGATGAAAGTAACTCTGCTCGCAAGGTATATTGCGTCTGGTAGGAGAGCGAGTGTATCCCCACAATACCGCTCACAGTGACTTTACTGCTGCCGGTTATTTCAGAGGTCACTTTAATCCAGTAACTGTTTTCACCATCAGCACTGTTAAAATTCAAATACACCGGGTTGTTATTAAACCCAGTGAAATAGTAGAGGTGATCCTGAAATACTCCCCCAATACCCACGTTGCCATAGGTACAAGTCATACTCCCCGACCAGCTGGTGGTATATGTCTTTTCAACCACCGTGGAGGTGATAAATGCAGACGATAAATTAAGCGATTTATCCGCTTCCGCCACGCTTTTAAATATAATGCCGCTATTACGGCAGGTATCCCCCGTCACGCCTCGGGCCTGTGGTGCCGCCTGGGCTGAAAAGCCAGGGATCGTTATCAGGCTGAATACGGCAAAGATGAATAATAAAGATTTGCTCATGATCGATTTCATACTCGTGGTCGGTTACCGGCAGATATTGACGGCATGCTCTGTCGGCTGCGTAATAACACAGGATTTTTTGATTTTGCCTTTACTGGTATTAATGCGAATTGCCTCTGGCTGTGCGTCAGACTTCACAAAGATTTGGCTCCCCTGGGCGACGTAACCCAGTTCCTGATGATGGCTATCGGAAACCAATGCGCCGAAGGGGAGTTGATTGCCCTCGCTGTCCAGCACGTCGAAGGTATAAACCTTGCGCGTATCGGTCTTGTACTTCAGGTACGTTATGCTGCCTTCGTAAGGGGCAATATTAAGTAAATTCCCCTGTAAATCGACGTCGCTGCTTTTTGAACCATCCTGTTCCAGATGGAAGTTATTCAGCCGGTAAGGCGTTGCGCTGGCGATAAGGGCAATACCGTTGCGATTCGTGCGCGTAGAGGTATCCCCATTGACCACGGCGTTTTCGACGCCAGGGGCCTCAAGAATGACAAAGTTTCGGCCATTGTTTGGTGAGGTGATGACCCCACCGCGCCACGCGAGAATATTGCCGCTTGCGCCGAGGCTGGCCTGACGATACTCGCGCGAAAGCGTCAGCCCGCTGTTCAGGCTGGTGACGCTGTTTTTCCAGTTGGTATAGATATCGGCGGAGCGGGAATTACCCTCACTGTCATGCGCCAGCATAAGGCTGTAATCGACATCCTGGGCGCTGCCGCTCATGCTTATATCTGATGAAGCGTATTTCCCCTGCTGAACCGTCGCATGCGAAGCAACGCTTCCGGGACTGCCGAAGAGTGACATCGGAACATTGACGGAGAAATAAAGATTATTTTCCGTCTTCCCACGGGTGCGCAGCGACGTAACAACATCACCTTCGTAATCTGTTTCATAGTTGTAGTACGACTGAGTGACTTCAGAGCGGCGCAGTGATACCGCATAATTCACGCTGTTATACGCGTTGCTCCAGGTCAGATTATACTGGCGGCTGGTCTTTTGGCCGCGCCAGTAATCGCGCCAGTACGCCGTCAGGGAAAGTCGACCAAACCCATCGCCCAGCGGCTGGTTGAGGTTGGCGCTAAACGCCTGCTTGCTGTTGATGGTTGACGTGCCGGTGCCGCCATAATCCTGAATATTGGACTTCGCCAACACATAATCGTTAAACGATGCGTAATCCTGCGTGCGATAGTAATACGACGCCAGCGTCAGGTTAGTTTGCGTCGGGAAGGATTTACTCCATGAGAGTGCATATTTTTCTCCCCGGCGTCGATTATCGCCCGGCAAGCGATACTGCGCTTGTTCAAGCGACGCTGATAGCGATCCCGCATAGGGAACAGAAAGAGCACCGCCGAGCAGAAAGGAGAAATAGTCCGCGCTCCAGATACTCCCGGCGGTGGCGGTTACGTAGTTATTCATTCCGCGAGAGTAGCTGAACTGTGCAAACTGGCTGTGGTCATTGATGCCGCGCATGTCCACCTCACCGACGTTAAACTGGTAGTCGCTGGTGCCGGGACGCAGCATGTCCGGGATAGACGAAAAGGGAACCGCAAAGCGCTCTATCGTTCCGCCGCTGTTCTTTACCTCAACAGAGAGATCCCCACGCGAGCCGGTGGGCATTAAATCGCGGATCGCAAAGGGCCCGGCAGGGACGGTAATCTGATGGATGATGTGTCCATCCTGGTAAATGCTGACCACGGCCGAACTGGTGGCAATTCCGCTGATGACCGGCATATACACGCGTTCGCTGTCCGGCAGCATTTGACGGCTTTTATTCAGCGTCAGGCCGCGAAAACGAATCGTGTCAAAATAATCGGACGTGGTGTAGGTACGCCCCACGCGCATTAATGCCTCAATACCGACAATCGGTTTTTCAAGATAGCGTGTGGTGTTAATCCAATACCCTTTACCCATATTGCTGTAGCGCATCCACGTCGAGTTATCGAGGAGATGCCAGCCAGACATATTCAAGCCGCTATTTAGCGATAAATAAATATTATCGCTGTTGGTATACCCTTCACGCAGGCCATAAAAGTTGTAATAGTTGAGGTTGTAGTTGGTAAATACCCCATTAATCCCCTGGTCCCATTTTTGTGGGGCCACCCAGTTCTGTTTTTCGGTCACCACAAAGGCCTGAGGTACTTCTAAATCCAGACGCAATTCTCCTGGCGCCAGCGTGCTTTTTCCGCCGTGTAGCAGGGTACTGATGTCGATTTGCCCGTTTGATTTATTCGCGACGAGATCGTCGAGATCGCGAATGCCCAGTAGTGGCACATCATCTTTCAGAACAAGCACCGTCCCTTTATCGTCATTGGCAATCGTCATGTCGAATTTCCCGCGCCAGGCGTTATTCACATATACGTCGAGATCGTACGTGCCCGGTGTCATGACCAGTTTTGAATTGCTCCAGTCCATATCGGCTGAATTACCGACCAGCAGGCTGCTATTAAATGTCTCACCGCTCGCCCCAAAGGAACATAAGGCGAGGCTGACGGAGTGAACCAACAGGCTTTTACGAAACAGGGATCTGTTCTTCATCAGAATTGAACCAGGCATAGCCATAAAAATAATCAGTGAAGGGTGCTGAATCTTTTGGCGCCGTAATCATCAAGCCATGTAATACGATACTGAGAACCGGCCTGGATTTTGTTGGGAATCAGCGCGCAACCGTAAGGCGGAATAAAAGCGGTATCGCTCAGCAAATTATCGTCTCGATTCTGCTTCAATTTTCCACCCTGCCAGGTCACAACCTGTGGAATGGTTAAATAGTAAGGGGAACTGTTTTTGAGACAGGTTTGACTTCCTGAGGTGGAGATGGTGATCTTTTCGACAATTTTACTGTCCAGTTCCTGCAACGAGGCGGGGCGATAAAACAGTTTAATGCGATTGCGAATCGCCACCTGGAGATAATTATCGTTGCTGCCTTCCGGCGTTGGCGGAACATCCAGCACGTTTAACCAAAATACGCTTTCTCTGTCTGAAGGCAGAGAGGAGGTATTGGTCGCGGCGATTTTCAGCGTTTGACCACTGTGGCCATCCATTTTGACGACCGGCGGCATGACGGAAAAGGGAACTTTAATCTTTTCCGGGGCAGCTGAAGCGTCACCTTGATCAAGCCAGGACTGTACCAGGTGAGTTTTATCGCTCTCATTCACTAATTGCACGGTAACGAATTTTGCTTCGCTGGAATAAATCACGCGCGTCTGGTTTATTACCACGCTGGCCTGAGCCGCGTGTGAAGCGAACGCAACGAAGAGAAAGAAAATATGTTTTTTCATGGTCATTAATAACCGGGGATTGCTCCCCGGTTGGGCTATTAATCGTAGCTAAAGGAGTAAGTTGCGTCGGTAACGACTTTACCGGTCGTCACGGCAGAACCACCGAAGTTGTAGTAATTCGCGTGCATGGTCAGCGTAACGCCGTCGGCACCGGAAACATCATCAGAAGTCAGACCGGTGTTGAACGCGGTGTCGAACGGAACGGCGGTGGTGCCATCCTTCGTCAGGGTAATACCGACCCCTTCAGCGCCGCTTTCGCTGTAGTTCTTCAGGTATTTACCGTCATCAGACAGGTTGCTGCTTGAGAAGGTGATTTTCAGCGTTTTGGTTGCGGTGTCGGCAGCAGTGCAATTTTTCAGACTCATGGTGAAGTCTTTATTGTTGGCACTGACAACGCCAGTAGTGGTACCCATATCTGTCAGTGAGATAGGCGCCAGGTTCACCGTAAAATCGGAACCATTGTTGGTGGTCACGTCACAGGTTGTATCGGATACAGAACCATTGAAGGTGATTGTGCCACCCGCAACGCCGGTGCTTTCCGCTGCCATTGCCGCGCCCGAAAACATCATAGCGACTGCGATAACTGTTTTATTGAACATGCTTTTGTTTCCCGTTTTCATCATCATTTTTGTCTCCCAGGCGGTTGAGCGATGTGTTGCAGAACAACGTACCGCACTTCTTGCCTTTGGTTGGAATATAAGACCATTTCTGGTTGTTTTGGTAAACGTAAATATCGTTTAAATGAGTTTTTTAAACTTAAATACTCAGTTTTAAGTTTATGTATAGATTTATATGCTGCTTGATTGTGTTGGCGCAGTGGCAGGGAGAGAGGAATGGCTATTTAAAAATATCGTCAAAATCGTCATTTGACAGAGTTTGCATGTGGGGTTGCATGGAAATAAAACATCATGTTAACTATTTATATAAGCATCATTAACATAAAAGGCATTTATGCCGTGCCGGAATATTTAAAAATAAACACGTTTTCTTTTTACTGTGGCGGTTTCTGCTGTTATACCTTCCGGTATTGTGTACGGTAGCCGCTTAAATTATATGGTCTATACTGGCAGTTACCCGATGTTATAAGGTTGTGCCATGCATATTTTACCGCCCGTTCGTCCTGAACAATCGATTGAACGACTGACCGCGATCCTTGAGCCGATAGCGGAGAAAATGAAAGTGGTGCCGCGCAAACGCGTGACGTGGAAACATAAAGGTCGGCAGCAAATGTATCTCTTTTTAGAGGGCGGGTTGTCCCTGCTGCGCGCGTCCGACGGCCTGCTGCTGGTCACGGTTTACGAACCCCATCTCTTCGGTATTGCAGAAATGATCCAGCCGACGCAGGGGCATATTCTGCGAGTGGAAACCGAGTCGACGCTTTTACGGGTGGATGCCGAACGTGCGGCGGAACTGTTCCGCGAGCAGGGCGTGTGGGAAGAGGTGGCCGCACTTCTCTCCTATCATACTGCCTATCTAATTTATCGGGATGCGCAGGTCCTGCAGCAACGGACTTATTCCGTTATTCGCAACCATCTCCTGGAGATGATTTTGTTACCTGAGGAAGCACGAATGCGCACGACGATCCTCGAATATATCCAGGACCGCACGCTGTTGTCGCGCAGCAGTATTCTCAACGTATTATCGGCCCTTAAGCAAGGTGAATATATCTCGTTCAAAAGAGGTGGGTATCTCCTTGAAATCAGAAATTTACCGGAGTCGTTTTAATGTAAGTTTAAAATTAAATTAAAAACGAATTAACGACATTCTCGTTTTTGTTTACTGTTTGCTCACCGAAATAAATTTTGACGAAGCAAACAGGATACGTATGAAAAAGACATTGGTAGCTTTAATTCTGGTAAATGCATGTACCGCCACGACCGCTTTTGCCGCCGCAGATGCAGGCACCTGGTATAGCGGGGCGAAATTTGGCTGGTCACATTATTTTGACACCAACACTGGCTCTAAAGCACTCGAGAGTAATAACAGCGCTAACCATTTCGATATCGACCACGATAATGTCGGTGGCGGTATCTATACGGGTTACCAAATTACGCCATGGCTTGCGGTTGAAGGCGGTTATGATTATCTGGGAAATATGCAGATAAAAGGCCAGCATAGCGCGGGCGGTCAAATGAAAGCTCAGGGCCTGCAGATGTCTTTAAAAGCCAGCTATGCCGTGACGAACAATTGGGATATCTATGGCCGTGCGGGTGCGATGGGCTACCGTGCTGAATCTGATGTAAGTGGTCACAATCGTTTTGAGACCGGTGTACGCCCGCTTGCGGCAGTTGGTACGGAATACGCATTCAATAAAAACTGGGCCGGCCGCCTGGAGTACCAGTGGGTCAGCAACGTGGGCAATGCCAACCAGATTGGCGTCAGCAGCGATATCAGCTCCGTTACGGCTGGGTTGACCTACCGCTTTGGTCAGCACGATTAATCCCTGTATTCTTCTCGATGATAAAAAGCCCGGCTACCGTGTAGTCGGGCTTTTATCGTTTAACCCGTAATTAAGGGCTTAAGGACAAGATTGATATTTCTCAGGCCAGCCTCATTTTTATCTTTCAGGTATTGCTGATTTATCATGTCTAACTGCTCCAGCCTGGTGAGGGAGGCGTAGACGGGTTGGACGGCACTGTCTTCTTTAAAAATATCTTTTGCCGTGGCATCCCGAAGATACTGAGATTTGAGGCTGCGTGTTAATGAATCAATTTGCTGTTTATTCTCCTGGTAGAGCGACGCAATATGCGATGTTTGCACAGAGGATGGTTTCTCGCCAGGTAATATTAAAGGAACCTGCAAATGGTTAATCTGTTCGACTTTATCGGGGGGAGCAGAGCGACAGGCGGTTAAGGTGCTCAGGCTAAATATAACGATATAAAATGGCGTTATCTTCATTGGTTATCCTGGAGTGAATAAATGGAGTGAACATTATCCTGCCAGGCAATGACGACAACAGGTTAAGTTTGTTTATTTTTAAACGTTATTTGAATGGGGAAATAAATAATTGGCTGGTAACCTTATTTCCTAAACACATATCCGAACGTAATGATGACGTGTAGGGGATTTATGAAACTGAAAATTCTTGTTAACGCAATGACCGTTGCCGGTCTGTTATCCACCTCGCTGGTGGCCGCTCCTGCCATGGCGCAGTCAACGGCAAAAGAAGCTACCACCCATACCAAAGCAAATAATGATGCGCTGTATGGCCAGCTGCCATTTTTTGATAAAACCGATTTCAGCAACGCTCATAAAGGCTTTATTGCTCCGCTGCCACAGGATGTTATTAAGGGTGAAAAGGGTAATGTTATCTGGAACCCGCAGCAATACGCTTTTATCAAAGAAGGGCAAAAAGCACCGGATACGGTAAACCCAAGCCTGTGGCGTCAGGCGCAGCTGATTAATATCAGCGGCCTATTCGAAGTGACAGACGGCGTTTACCAGATCCGTAACCTCGACCTGTCAAACATGACCATCATGGAAGGCAAAGAGGGGATCACGGTTATCGATCCGCTGGTCTCTGCCGAAACCGCCAAAGTGGGGATGGATCTCTATTATAAAAACCGCGGTAAACGTCCGGTGGTGGCGGTGATTTATACCCATAGCCACGTTGACCACTATGGCGGCGTGCGCGGCGTGGTTGACGAAGCCGATGTGAAATCGGGCAAAGTGAAAGTCTATGCCCCGGCAGGCTTTATGAAAGAAGCGGTCTCCGAGAACATCATGGCCGGGAATGCGATGAGCCGCCGGGCCAGCTACATGTACGGCAACCTGCTGAAGCCGGACGCAAAAGGCCAGGTTGGCGCGGGTCTCGGGACGACCACGTCTGCCGGGACGGTGACGCTGATCGAGCCGACTCATTACATCACCGAAGATGGTCAGAAAGAGGTTATCGACGGTCTGACGTATGACTTTATGATGGCGCCGGGGTCAGAAGCGCCGTCTGAAATGCTGTGGTACGTTGAAGAGAAGAAGATGATTGAAGCGGCGGAAGATGTAACCCACACGCTGCATAACACCTACTCATTACGCGGGGCGAAGATCCGCGACCCGCTGGCATGGTCGAAATACATCAACAGCGCCATTGAGCGTTGGGGTGATAAGGCTGAAATCATCATGGCGCAGCACCACTGGCCGACGTGGGGCAACGACAACGTGGTGAAGTTGATGAAAAGCCAGCGCGATATGTACCGGTATATCAATGACCAGACGCTGAGACTGGCGAACAAAGGGCTGACGCGTGATGAAATCGCGGCCAATTTTGCGCTGCCGGACGGGTTAGCCAAATCCTGGTCGGGCCGCGGCTATTACGGCTCGGTAAGCCATGACGTGAAAGCGACCTATGTGTTTTACCTCGGCTGGTTCAACGGTAATCCGGCAACGCTCGACGAACTCCCGCCCGTCGATGCCGCGAAAAAATATGTTCACTATATGGGCGGCGCCAGCGCCATCCTTGAAAAAGCCAAAGCCGATTATGCGCAGGGGGACTACCGCTGGGTCGCGCAGGTGGTAAGCAAGGTTGTGTTTGCCGATCCATCAAACAAAGCGGCGCGTAATCTGGAAGCGGACGCGCTCGAACAGCTGGGGTATCAGGCGGAGTCGGGCCCGTGGCGTAACTTTTATCTGACCGGCGCGCAGGAACTTCGTAACGGCGTACAGAAATTGCCGACGCCGAACACCGCCAGCCCGGATACGGTTCGCGCCATGTCTCCGGAGATGTTCTTTGACTTCCTCGGGGTGCACATCAATGGCATGAGAGCGGCGAATGCAAAAGCGGTATTCAACGTTGACCTGGGTAAAGATGGCGGTCAGTACAAGCTGGAGCTTGAGAACGGCGTGCTGAATCACAGCGCGAATACGGTCGCAAAAGCGGCGGATGCCTCAATCACACTCAGCCGCGATACGCTGAACAAAATCATCCTCAAGGAGACCACGCTGAAACAGGCGCAGGAGAAGGGGGATGTGACGGTGACAGGCAATCAGGCGAAGCTTGATGAGCTGCTGAGCTATATGGATAGCTTTGATTTCTGGTTCAACATCGTCACGCCGTAGACGAAAAAAAGGCTGCTCACGCAGCCTTTTTATTTTTAGAGCGTCCCGTCGCCCCCGTCCGAGCACCACACTTGCCCGGAGGTAAACGAACATTCGTCAGAGGCTAACGTCACGTACAGCGGCGCGATTTCAACGGGCTGACCCGGACGTCCCAGCGGGGAACTCTCGCCAAAGTGCTTCACTTTCTCCATCGGCTGCCCGCCGCTCGACTGAAGAACCGTCCAGTAAGGCCCCGGCGCAACGGCGTTGACGCGTATCCCTTTAGGTCCCAGCTGTTTCGCTAAGGCCTTGGTAAATACTGCCAGACAGGCTTTCGTCTGCGCGTAATCGAGCAGCACGGCGCTCGGCTGTACCGCCTGCACGGAGGAGGTATTGATGATCGACGCAGGCGCTTTCAGGTGACGCAGCGCCGCTTTAGTGATCCAGAAGGGCGCGTAGACGTTGGTTTTGAAGGTGGCGTCAAAATCTTCGGTAGTGAGTTCTTCCAGCGTTTCGCGATACTGCTGGCGACCGGCGTTATTGACCAGGATATCCAGCCCGCCAAGTTTTGCTACCGCCTCTTCCACCAGGTTCTGGCAAAAGGTCTCGTCACGCACGTCGCCGGGAAGCGCGACGGCTTTCCGTCCCTCGGCTTCGATCAGCGCAATCACCTCAGCGGCGTCCTGCTCCTCTTCGGGCAGATAGTTAATGGCGACGTCGGCACCTTCGCGGGCATAGGCAATCGCCACGGCGCGGCCAATACCCGAATCACCGCCGGTGATCAGGGCCTTCTTACCGGCCAGTCGGCCATGCCCTTTATAGCTCTTTTCCCCGTGATCGGGCACGGGCTGCATCCTGGACGCCAGACCCGGCGGCGTTTGCGGCTGCTCGGGGAACGGCGGTTTTGGGAAAGCGTTGGTACGTTGTGTGGTATCACTCATTGCTGACTCCTTACAGGCCAAGGGGTGAGATTTGATGGATAGTGACAGCGTTAACGCTTCGCTGAATTTATTTCTGCAGATGATCGACGCGTACGACAGGAGGTGATGATTTCTTATCCAGTGAGCCGTTAATACCGATCATCTGATCGGGTTTGACGGTTCTGTCGTCAAACACCGCTTTAGGGATAATGACGTCTATTTTTCCCGTTTTATCCTGGAAAACATATTTGTCGCCGCTTCCGTCAATCAGGTTTCCGCGCAGTGAGATGGTTGCGCCATCATGCATTCCTTTTGCCTGAGTAATGGTCATAATCCGGGCGTCATCAGTGCCCCGATAACCGTCGTCCAGCGCATGAGGCGGGGGTGGCGCTTCGCCTTTTTGTAACCCGCCGTTATTATCTGCCCAGGCGGCGGGAACCAGTAATATAAATAAGGCTGAAATGACTGATAATTTCATCCGATATCCTTCATTTTGGCTGTCTTGACTTATTAAGTATTGTTGCTATTCCTTTATGTGGCAAATGTGATAAGTCCTAAAAGCATTTGCTTATAGAAATCATAAATTTCGACAAATAAGCGGAACGGTGATGGCGACGATGAATCGTAAAAATGAAAAGCTGCCCGGGATAAATGAAAGTTATCGTTTGCTGACGTTCGAGTATGCATTTCGGCAGGTCGGTTTTATCCTGTTGCTGGCTATTATTATCGCGGCAATTGCCGGTCTGTTTTCGAGCGGGGCGGTCAGTGATACTGAAAAAATGAATTCGGCAAAAACGCTCACTCTCAACTATGAGCGTTTTGGTCGCCGGGAAACAGAGTTTCCGCTGCAGCTCGCCTTCCCGGTAAAAACCCAGGGGGAATACGTCATCAGCATGGCGAGCGAGAGCGGTGATGTCTATGAGCCGGGCAGCATCTGGCCGCAGCCTGACAGCATGTACAGCCGGGGAGATACGCTTTTTTTCGTCTATAACAACCTAAAATATAATGAAAAATTCACCGTCAGGCTATTTCTGACGCCGTCGAAGGCGGGGAAATGGGCAAATGCAATTCGTGTAAACAACGAGCCGGAGATTCGCTTCTGGCAGTTCATTTACCCTTAGGAGGCGAATATGGATATGGTCTTTCGAGCCCTGGCCATTTATCTTTTTCTGGTCGTGGTATTCAAGGTGGCTGGACGGCGCGCGCTGCTGCAAATGACCAGTTTCGACCTGATCCTGCTGCTCATAATCAGTGAAGCAACGCAACAGGCGCTGTTGGGACAAGATTTTTCGGTCACCGGTGCGATGATTACCATCACCACGCTGGTGGTGGTAGACATTATATTTGGCTTACTGAAAAAATATTTCTCTCCCGTTGAAAATATTCTGGACGGTACGCCCGTAATATTAGTGGAAAACGGGATTCCACTCATGGATAAGCTTAAGAAAGTCGATGTTTCTTGCGATGATATTCTGGTTTCAGCGCGTCAAAATAACGGCGTGACGGAGTTTAAAGAAATTAAATACGCTATTCTGGAAAGGAATGGTCATATTTCTATCATTCCTTTTGAAAATTAAGAGGCACCGGTATGCATAATCTGGAGCATGATAAAAATGAAACCGTCGGGGAGTTAACGAAAAAGCTGGCGACAAAACTCACGGATGCAGGGCTGCGTTTGACCACGGCGGAATCCTGCACGGGCGGCAATCTGGCGGTTGCGCTCTGCGCTGAGGAGAACACGTCAGAATTCTATGATGTCGGGATGGTGGTGTTCAGCGATGAGGCGAAAGAGAGGATCCTGGGCGTTCGTCATGAAACCCTCACGCGCTTCACCGCCGTCAGTGAACAAACGGTCACCGAAATGGCAGCGAAAATTCGCGATATTGCGCAGGCCGATATCAGTATCGCTATCAGCGGATATGCGGGCCCGGAAGGCGGGGATGACGGTACGGCAGCCGGAACCGTCTGCTTTGCCTGGAATTTAGGCGCGCTAACGGAAACGAGCACCGTGCACTTTTCCGGTGAATGCCAGGATGTGGTGGAAAAAGCGGTTCGTTATGCCTTATCTGAACTGATCGAGAAGCTATCAGGCTTGAAATAATGGCGGAGGTTGTATGGCTGTAATTGTCATTACCGGCGGTACGGCGGGCGTGGGGAAAGCGACGGCGCTGCACTTTGCAAAAGCGGGTTACGATGTGGGTATTATCGCCCGCGAGGAAGAGAGCCTGCACTCGACGCAAGAGGAGCTACGCCGTTTTGGCGTCAATGCGTATGCCGTGCAGGCCGACGTGGCGGACAGCCAGGCCGTCGTCGATGCCGCCAACGAGATTGAGTACCGCCTGGGCGCTATCGATGTGTGGGTTAATAACGCAATGGGTGCCGTGCTGGCACCGTTTCGCACGATGACGCCCGATGAATTTCGCCGCGTTACGGAGGTCACCTATCTGGGCTACGTGAACGGCACCCGCGCCGCGCTGGAGCTGATGGTGCCCCGCGATCGCGGGACGATCGTTCAGGTAGGCTCCGCGCTGGCCTATCGCTCCATCCCCCTGCAGTCGGCCTACTGCGGCGCAAAAGCGGCGATCCGCGGATTCACCGACGCCGTGCGTACCGAACTGATGCACGAAAACAGCCGGGTTCAGCTTTCAATGGTGCAAATGCCGGGTCTCAATACGCCGCAGTTCGACTGGGCGAGAAACAAATTTGCCTGGGCGATGCGCCCCGTTCCGCCCGTCTTCCAGCCCGACGTGGCGGCCAGCGCCATTTTTAAGGTCGTGCAGAAACCGGTGCGTGAACTGTGGGTAGGCAGCAGTACCGTTCAGTCGATTGTCGGGCAGTTTCTCTTCCCCGGTTTTCTTGACAGGCTGATGGTAAAAAAGGCGTGGGAAGGGCAGATGACCGATAAGCTGAACGCCGAAGACCGCCGGGACTATCTGGATCAGCCGGTCAACGATCTGCACAAAATCCATGGACGCTTTTCTGCCGAAGCGAAGGATCGTGCCACGACCTTCTCCTCCGGCATGCCGGGGAAAGTGGTGCTCGGTTCGCTCGCGGTCGCGGGGCTGGTGATGGCTCGCCTGCTGGCGACCCGGAAAAAATAGTCAGCGCAGCGCGGTGCGGTTGGTCCAGAACCAGCGGTAGCCGTATCCGCCGATATTGAGCTCCACCGTTTTACCGGGCAGGAGCGCATCCTCGTAGCGTTTGTCTGCCAGACAGGCGGTCCAGGTGGCGTGCCGGATCCCTTTCGCGGTGAGCTGAACCGCCTTGTCGCTGAAGTTCACGAAGATCAGAATGCTGCGCTCGTCGGTTTCATAACAGAGCCCCAGGACGGCATCGTTGTCGATGTTGATGAGTCGAAACGGTGCCATGCCAATTTCTGGGAACTCTGAACGGGTATTGGCAATATCAATGATGCGATGCAGAAGCGAGTTGCGGTGCAGAAGGGAATCCGCCACGTTGATTTTTTGATAGCGAAAAGGGCCGCGATCGATGACAGGAGCAATAAAGGCGTCGGGGTCGGCATCCGAAAAACCCCCGCCCTGCGAGCCCGCCCACTGCATGGGGGTGCGGACGGCGTAACGCTCTTCCAGCTCCAGATCGTCACCCATGCCGATTTCATCCCCGTAGCGCATCACCGGTACGCCCGGCAGAGAGAACAGCACCGCGTGGCAGAACGCCAGCCGTTTCCGATCGCCATTCAGCATCGGCGCCAGACGACGGCGAATGCCGCGCTGATACACGTTCATATTGTCGTCCGGGGCGAAGGTATCAAGAACCGTCTGCTTCTCTTTTCTGCCGATCCCCTCCAGATCCAGCTCGTCATGATTGCGCAGCCAGTTGGCGAAGCAGCAGGAATCCGGCGGCACGATCATTTTCTTCACCGCCTTGCGCAGCGGGCGGGCGCTTTTCTCGGCCAGGCTGACGTAGAAATACTTGTTGAGCCAGAAGTTCAGCACCAGATTCAGGCGATCGTTATCACCAAAGTAGTCTTTATATTCTTCGACCTCCACGTCCACTTCCCCGAGCAGGATCGCATCCGGGTTGTGTTGTTCAATCAGCTGACGCATATGCTCGAGGATCCACAGCCCCTTTTTCTCATCCCCACGTCCGGCCTGTTTTGTCAGATGAGACGCCGCATCCAGGCGAAAGCCCGACACGCCGAGCTTGAGCCAGAAGCGGATGATGTTGTCGATCTCTTTGAGCACCGCAGGCGAGGCCAGATTCAGATCCGGCTCGTGGCGATAGAACATATGCCGGTAGTATTGTCCGGCTTCCTCGTCCCAGGACCAGATGCTTTTCTCCACGCCGGGAAACATGGGCGGCGTGTCGTCATCGTCGTTATCGGACCACAGGTAATAGTCGCGAAAGGGGGACTGCGGGTTACGGCGGGCCTGTTGAAACCATGGATGCGCGTCCGAGGTGTGCTGGATAAGCAGCTCAATGATGACCTGCATGCCCAGCTCGCGGGCCTGCTCGATAAAGGCGATGATATCCTTCAGTTTTCCGAACCGCGGATCGACCTGCAGGTGGTCGCTGACGTCGTAGCCCTCATCGAGAAACGGCGTCAGATAAAACGGGGTGATCCAGATAACCGTCGCTCCCATCCGGCGGATGTAGCGCAGCTTGGCCCCAATTCCGGCGATGTCCCCGCAGCCATCGCCGTTCAGGTCGTAAAACAGGGCGGTATCAATCTGATAAATAATGGCTCGTGTATGCCAGCCTGCCATAGCGCACCTCAGTGATAGCCTTCCGTATCAGACACTTTGCCCCGGAAGACGTAGTAGCTCCAGGCGGTGTACACCAGAATCACCGGAATAATCAGCAGCGTCCCGACCAGCATAAATAGCTGGCTGGCAGGCGGCGCGGCGGCCTCCCACAGGGTAATACGCGGCGGAATAATGTGCGGCCACAGGCTGATGCCCAGCCCGCTAAAGCCGAGAAAGATCAACCCTAGCGTCAGCAGGAACGGGCGGGCATGGCTGTTCGGATTGCGGGTCAGCCGCCAGATCCACAGGCTAAACACCGCCACCAGAAGGGGAACCGGCAGGAACCAGAAGAAATTCGGCAACGTAAACCAGCGGTCGGCCACGTACTGCCAGCCAAGGGGCGTCCAGATGCTGACCACCGCGATGACCACCATCAGCGCCAGCAGGACGTGGCGGGTCAACTCGCGCATGCGGGTTTGCAGCGCGCCCTCGCTTTTCATGATGAGCCAGGTCGTCGCCAGCAGGGTATAAGCGACGATCAGCCCCAGCCCGCAGAACAGGTTGAACGGCGTCAGCCAGTCCAGCGATGAGCCGACAAAACGACGTCCTTCCACATCGAAGCCGTTGATCATCGCCCCGACGACAATCCCCTGGCTGAAGGTGGCGAGCAGCGATCCGCCCGCAAAAGAGTAGTCCCAGAATTTGCGGTGCGACGGCGTCGCCTTGAAGCGAAATTCGAACGCCACGCCGCGAAAGATGAGGCCAATCAGCATGGCGGTAAGCGGAATGGTCAGCGCATCAATGATCACCGCATAGGCCAGCGGAAACGCACCAAACAGCCCCGCACCGCCCAGCACCAGCCAGGTTTCATTTCCGTCCCAGACCGGGGCCACGCTGTTTACCATCACGTCGCGTTCTTTGGCATCACCCACAAAGGTGAAGAGCATCCCAATCCCGAGATCGAAGCCGTCCATGATGATGTACATCAGCGTGGCGAAGACGATGATTGCAAACCAGATAACCGATATATCAACGCCCATCAGCTTCTCTCCTCTTCAGGAACCGATTCAGCGGCAGACAGCGGACGGGCAGGGGTGCCCGAGGTGTTAGAGGTTAGCGTGCCAACAGGCTGCGGCCCTTTCTTAATCAGCCGGACGAGATAGACATAGCCCACGCCAAACACCGAACAGTAGACCACGATAAAGGCCAGCAGGCTGATGCTCATCTGCAGCGTGCTGTGCAGCGACACCGCGTCGATGGTGCGCAGGTAGCCGTAAACCACCCACGGCTGGCGGCCCACTTCGGTGGTCACCCAGCCGGCCAGCAGCGCGAGCAGTCCCGCGGGGCCCATGCAGAGGGCAAACCAGTGGAACGGGCGCGAGTGGTACAGCCGGCGTCGATAGCGCAGCCAGACGCTAAGCGCGCCGAGCGCAATCATCAGCAGCCCCATCCCGACCATGACGCGGAACGACCAGAAGACAATCAGGGAGTTCGGGCGATCTTCTTTCGGGAAGTCCTTCAGGGCGGGAACCTGTTTATCCAGGCTGTGCGTCAGGATCAGGCTGCCGAGCGCGGGGATCTCCAGCCCGTATTTGGTGCGCTCTTCCTCCATGTCCGGCACGCCAAACAGCAGCAGCGGCGTGGCTTCGCCCGGCGGGTTCTCCCAGTGCCCTTCGATGGCGGCAATCTTGGCGGGCTGGTGCTCCAGCGTGTTCAGGCCGTGCATATCGCCGACCACCGCCTGGATGGGGGCGACCAGCAGCGCCATCCACATCGCCATTGAGAACATTTTGCGCACGGCGGGCGTGTCGTTGCCGCGCAGCAGGTGCCACGCGCCCGACGCGCCCACAAACAGCGCGCTGCTCAGGAAGGCGGCGATAGACATGTGGATCAGCCGATACGGGAAGGAGGGGTTAAAGATAATTGCCAGCCAGTCCTCGGGGATCACCTGGCCGTTCTGAATACTGAAGCCCTGCGGAGTGTGCATCCAGCTGTTGGAGGCGAGGATCCAGAAGGTAGACATTAACGTACCCAGCGCCACCATGCAGGTCGCGAAGAAGTGCAGGCCAGGGCCGACCTTGTTCCAGCCGAACAGCATCACGCCCAAAAAACCGGCTTCAAGGAAGAAGGCGGTGAGCACCTCATAGGTCAGCAGCGGGCCGGTGATACTGCCTGCGAACTGGGAAAAGCCGCTCCAGTTAGTCCCGAACTGGTAAGCCATCACCAGCCCGGACACCACGCCCATGCCAAAGTTGACGGCAAAAATCTTTAGCCAGAAATGGTACAGCGAACGCCAGACGTCGTTTTTGGTGCGCAGCCACATGCCTTCGAGCACCACCAGATAGCTGGCAAGCCCGATGGTGATGGCGGGAAAAAGGATGTGAAACGAGACGGTAAAGGCGAATTGTATTCTGGCCAGATGAAACGCATCGAGTTCGAACATGGGCCGTACCTCTGGAACGGAGGGCTAACGAGAATTGCCAGGCAGCGTCAGGCTACCTGGCAAAACCGATTACGGTTTTTTCTTCCCTGCGCCAAGCTCGGCGCCGGTTAGCGGATCGGCGTTTGGATCGGACTTCGTGCGTGCAGACATGGCTTTGACCAGCGTGGCCTGCTCGGTCGTTAGCGTTACGCTTGCACTGCCGTCTCCTCCGTCAACCGCTGGCTGGGGAGATTCGACGTAGTCGAAATGCTTATCGCTGTTCCAGCTTCCGCGAACTTCTCCACCTTCAGACATATTGTAGTACTTGTTGGTGTACTCCTCGATTGGCGGCAATTTTCCGGGCGGAAAATTATTGCGGATGGACTGCAGCGCCTTTTCAAAGGAGAGCTGATGCGCCGCCTCACGCGTCATCAGAAACGCCAGCGCATCCTTAACCCCCGGATCGTCCGTCACGTTGATCAGTCGTTCATAAATGATCTTGGCTCTGGCTTCCGCCGCCACGTTTGAGCGCAGGTCGGCGGTGGGTTCGCCGATGGTGTCAATGTAGGCTGCAGTCCATGGCACGCCCGCCGAGTTGGTCAGCGGCGTACCGCCGCCGTATAGCAGCGACGTGATGTGGCTGTCGTTGCCGTTTTCGGTCATTGACCGATACAGTTCCGCTTCACTTTCAACACCTTCCGCCAGTTCACCTTTGGCCCCTTTGTTAAGCATACCGACCAGGGTGCCGATAATTTCGAGGTGGCTCAGCTCCTCGGTCGCGATATCCATCAGCATATCTTTGCGGCCAGGATCGTCATCGCTCAGTCCCTGAGTGAAGTAACGACAGGCGGCGGCAAGTTCGCCCTGCGGCCCGCCAAACTGTTCCAGTAACAGATTGGCCAGGCCCGGATTGGGTTCGGCCACGCGAACCGTATACTGCAGCTGTTTTACGTGTCGGAACATAGACTCTCCCTCTCTAGTTATTTTTTCGCTTCAACGCCGTCCGCGTCCGAGCGCAGCAGGAACTGTTCCGTCGTTTGCGTAATATGGCGAATCAGCCAGTCGGCCATTTCGCGCTCTTCCGCCAGGATGGTCTCAATGGCGGGTATCGAGGCGGTATCACCCGCTTTTTTGGCGGCTGCCAGCAGGGAGGTATAACAGGCAATTTCAAACTGCTCGAAAACGTAGCCGCTGATTGAGCCTTTTAGGATCTCATCGGAAGGGAACATGCCGCCAATGGACTGTCCCAGTGCCGCCATTTTGCTCATTGAATCTTTTAAAACCGAACGTGAAATATCATTGCGGTCGAGTATTTCTTCCAGCAATGTGATTTGGCGTTTTGTCTCATTAATATGTTGTTCGATACGAGCACGTAAATCGGGATAGTTTTCAATACGGCTGGCCATGGATTCCAGCATCGATTCGGCTTGCTTTTCCATCGCATGGGCATCGCGCAGCCAATCATGGTAGTGTTCTACATGATTCATAATAAACTCCTGTGAGTTATTTGGTTTAATTAAATGCTGATGCTCATTTATTTCCGGGGTTAACCTTTTTGGGCCTTTTGATTAATATTACCAACGGCCAGATCGGTTAATTTAAGATCGGTTTCTTTCTCTTCTTCCAGCGTTTCGGCGAGAAGTTTAACGGCTTTTTTGTAGCCCAGCTGTTCTGCTAATGTCGCCAGGGTACCGTAGCTCGCTATTTCATAATGCTCGACTTTTTGCGCAGCAGCAATTAATGCCGCATCACGCACTTCATTTTTCTCTGTGCTCTCAATGACTTCATTGGCCTCTTCAATCAGGCCTTCCATTGCCACGCATTTCATGCGCTTTAATTTAATGCCGGATTCCTGCTCAATTATTTGGTCAATACGCTCAATCTGTCCCTGCGTTTCCTCAAGGTGAGCCGTAAACGCGGCGCTCAGTTTCTCACTGGAAGCCGCACGTGCAAGCTTACTGAGTGCTCGGGTGAGCTGCTTCTCTGCGCTGTAGGTATCGGACAGAAGATGAATAAAAACGTCTTCGATACTTTTCATGTTCATATTTACGCTCCGGTTAAAATAAGTAAAGGGTACTGCGAGCCTGGTGGCCCGCAGCATGCTCTCTGGTTTATTTATAAGAGACTTAAATAAGATCAGGAGTTATCAGATTTACGGCCCCCGCCGTGACTGTTCTGTCCCCCTTTCTTACCTGCTTCAGACGCGCGTTGCGGATCGTTTTTGAAATTACCACCGCTGTGCTGGCCGCCTTTACGTCCAGCTTCTGATGCTTTATCACGGTCTTCAGCGAAATTACCGGAACCACCACGATGTTCTGCCATATATCAACCCTCTTGTTGCGTTTATGTCAGGAGATACGATTTTTTAATTCGTATCATTTGTCGTTCAGGAATTAACATTAGTCGTTATGCTGGAAGAGTCAAATTACAGTTTCGTTTTATTTTGGAGAGAAGTGGTTACCGTTGTGAAATATACCGCTTCGTTATTTTACAGGGCTGCGGTTTATAAATGGTTAGGATATCCGTTGCTTACTGGTTTTATTCTTCGGTGCTTGCCGCCTGGCGTGGGTTGTTTTTAGCGTAAACCCGCCGCGGAAATGAATTACATGAGTTTACAAATTGTGCGTGAGAGAATGAAACGGCAATGTGCGCAATGAGAATGTTCTTAAGGTGGGAAATATAAGTGAGTAATTATTTTGGGGTAGGTGAGAGCGTTATTTATAAATAAAAGTGGTCATTGATGACAGAACCAGTGAAATAAAACTTAACCCTTATTCTTGCAAGCCTATTGCTGGCTTTTTGATATCGATAGACAGAAAACTTCGTAGTGCACTATGTGGCGAAATGGCAAGGTGAGCGCATTGTCATAAGCTGGAAAAAAACGATGAGCACAGCGCAAAATCTCTCCTTACCTGTTATTGAACTCTCCCGGTTGCAGGGCGATCCTCAACAGCGTAAAGCCTTTCTTGAAGACCTGGGGAAAGCGGCCCGCGAGGTGGGTTTCTTTTACCTTACCGGGCACGGTATTTCTCAGGCGTTGCTGGACGACGTGCAGCGCGTCTCGCGTGAATTTTTTGCCCTTCCGGAGCAGGAAAAGCTGAAGGTCAGGATGGTCAATTCACCGCATTTTCGCGGCTATAACCGCGCGGGTTCGGAAATTACCCGCAGCCAGCCGGACTACCGCGAGCAATTTGATATTGGCGCTGAACGCTCTGCCATCGAAAGCAGCAATGGCCCGGTATGGCAACGCATGCAGGGACCCAATCAGTGGCCCGAAGCGCTGCCGGAAATGCGAAACGTGATTACCCTCTGGCAGCAGAAAATGACCGACGTGGCGCTTGAACTTCTGCGGGCTTTTGCCGAAGCGCTGTCCCTGCCGAGAAACGCCTTCGATGACCTGTACGGCGAATATCCCAACGAGCATATCAAGTTGATCCGCTATCCGGGGCGCAGTGAAAATGAATCCCGCCAGGGCGTTGGCGCGCATAAGGATTCGGGTTTCCTGACGTTGTTATTGCAGGACGAGCAGGGCGGTTTACAGGTTGAGGTCTCGCCGAATGAATGGGTGGACGCGGTGCCGCTGCCTGGCGCATTCGTGGTCAATATCGGTGAACTGCTCGAACTGGCAACCAATGGTTATTTGCGCGCCACCGTACACCGCGTCGTCTCCCCACAGGCTGGCCGGGAGCGCCTGTCATACGCTTTCTTCCTCGGCGCACAGCTGAATGCGGTCGTGCCTGTCTTTCAACTGCCCGACTCCCTCGCGCGGTTGGCACACGGACCAACCAGCGATCCGCTCAATCCCCTGTTACGCGAAGTGGGCTGGAATTATTTGAAAGGCCGACTGCGATCACATCCTGATGTGGCAAACCGTTTTTACGCGGATCACCTCAACAGCGAACCCCAGTTTTAATAAACAATAAGAGATAAGACGATGATGAAATCTGCATTCTTTACGCTGGCCGGGCTTGCTTTACTGGTTTCACAAACGCTGCATGCCGCACCGTTACGTATCGCCGCCGATCCTATTCCCCATGCGGAAATCCTGGAGTATGTGAAAAAAATCGATCCTAAACTCGATCTGAAAATTATCGAGATGAGCAGCGGCGGGATAAACCCGAATGAGTTACTGGCTTCCGGAGAGGTGGATGCCAACTATTTCCAGCACCTGCCGTACCTGAAAGATCAGGAGAAGGCGCTGGGAAAAACCTTCAGCGTGGCTGCTGAAGTTCATATTGAACCCCTGGGTATCTATTCCCGTAAGGTAAAATCACTGGATGAATTACCGGAAGGGGCAAGCATTGCCGTGCCGAATAACGCCACCAACCTCAGCCGTTCATTGTGGCTGTTGCAGAGCAAAGGCGTGCTGAAACTGAAGGCCAGCGGCGACGCGGCTTCGACGCTGGTGACGCCCGCTGACATCAGCGACAACCCGAAGAAAATCAAGATTGTGGAGATTGAATCGCCGCAAATCCCGCGTGCGTTAGACGATGTGGACGCTGCGGTGATCAACGGCAACTATGCCCTGGAGGCGGGGCTGGTTCCGGCGAAAGACGCTTTAGGGCTGGAATCCGCCAGCAACAACCCTTATGCCAACCTGCTGGTCACCACGCCTGAATTGCTGAAGGACCCGCGTATTGCCGAACTCGCGAAAGACTTAACCTCCCCGAAGGTGGCAGCCTTTATCCGCGAGAAATACAACGGCTCGGTGATCCCCGTTACGGCGCCACAGCATGATTAAACTCGAGCACATCAGCAAACAGTATCCCGGCGCAACCGCGCCGGCCTTGACGGACATATCGCTGTCGATAGAAGAAGGAACGATTTTTGGCATTCTCGGGCGCAGCGGGGCGGGAAAAAGCACCCTGCTGCGCTGCCTGAATCGCCTTGAACAGCCGACGTCGGGTCGCGTACTCATCGACGGCCAGGACATCGCCACGCTGGGCGTGGCGCAGCTTCGCCAGCAGCGTCAGCAGATGGGCATGATCTTCCAGCACTTCAATCTGCTGCACTCGCGTACCGTCAACGACAATATCGATCTGCCGCTGGAGATTGCCGGCGTCCCGCGCCCGTTGCGCCAGCAGCGGGTTGCCGCCCTGCTCGAACTGGTGGGGCTGGGGAATTTTGGTCACGCGTGGCCCTCGCAGCTCTCAGGTGGTCAGAAGCAGAGGGTGGGTATTGCCCGTGCGCTGGCGGTGCAGCCTCGCTACCTGCTGTGCGATGAAGCGACCAGCGCGCTCGACCCGGAAACGACTCGCGCTATTCTCGATCTGCTGGCCGATATTCAACAGCAGCTCAACATCACCATTGTGCTGATCACCCACGAAATGACGGTCGTGAAGCAGATCTGCCATGCTGCGGCCCTGCTGGAGCAGGGGGCGCTCATAGAGAGCGGGTCGCTTTCGCAAATTATGTCGCGTCGGGAAGGGCGGCTGCGGCAAATGCTGCTGCAGGATGGCGAAACCGATCGTGCTTTCCTGGCAAAATATGAGTCAGAGACGGGGGCGAGATGCGTAGCGTGAACTGGGATCGCTTTCAGGACTTGATGATTAACGCCACCCTGGAAACCCTCTACATGGTGGCGCTGGCGACGCTCTTTACGGTAGCCATTGGATTACCCGTTGGCGTGCTGCTGTTTATCACCCGTAAAGACGGCGTCTTACCCAACCGGGCGGTGGCGGTCGTGCTCAATAGCCTCGTCAATATTGGGCGAGCCTTGCCCTTTGTTATTTTGCTCATTGCCCTTATCCCGGTCACACGGTGGATTGTCGGCACCACGCTTGGCAGCACCGCCGCCGTGGTACCCATTACGCTTGGCGCCTTTCCCTTTTTCGCACGCATTGTTGAAAGCGCGCTGGATGAGGTGGATAGGGGACGCATTGAAGCGGTGGAGTCGATGGGAGGCAGCCACTGGCATATTGTCAGCCGGGTTCTCCTGCCCGAAGCGCTGCCCGCGCTGGTGGCGGGAATTACGCTGACCATTGTGATGTTGATCGGCTTTTCCGCCATGGCGGGCGTGGTCGGCGGCGGCGGGCTGGGAGACCTGGCCATTCGCTATGGCTATCAACGCTTCGATAACACGCTGATTGCCGGCACGGTCATCGTATTGCTGCTGCTGGTGCAGGCTATCCAGAAACTCGGCGACAGACTGGTACGATCGCTCGCTTACCGACGCTAACCGCCTCCCGCTTTCCTGTGCTATAACCCATTCACCTACATAATAACAACAGAGGCTGTGTCGTGGATAAAGAGCTACTGGAAGCGGGATACCGGGCCTACACCGGTGAGAAGATCGACGTCTACTTCAATACCGGGATCTGCAAACATTCAGGAAACTGCGTGCGCGGCAGCGCGAAGCTGTTCAACCTGAAACGTAAACCGTGGATCGTGCCGGATGAAGTGGACGTTGAGACCGTCATACGCGTGATTGATACCTGCCCGAGCGGCGCGCTGAAGTATCGCCAAAAATAAGCGAGGAACCATGGATATTCTGGAAGGGCATAACAAATTTTACGTGAATGATGCAGACGGGAACCAGGTGGCGGAGATTGTCTTTGTTCCCACCGGTGAACACCTCAGCATCATTGAACATACCGACGTGGACGAGAGCCTGAAAGGGCAGGGCGTGGGTAAGCAACTGGTGGCGAAAGTGGTGGAGAAGATGCGCGGTGAAAACCGTAAAATTATCCCGCTGTGCCCGTTTGCCAAACATGAATTTGATAATACGCGGGAATATGACGATATTCGGGCGTGATTTTCTATGATGAGAAGGTTCCGTTCATCAGGAACTCTATGAAAGCTGCCATTGCAGGCAGCTTTCTATTTATTTTGCTTTAACGGACTGACTTTCCAGCGTTTTACCAGCCACTCAAACTCTTGATAAGTGGTATCTGAATTGATGTGCTCCCTGATGGCTTTGATTAACGGCTCGGCGATTTCATACGTTTCAATCACGGTTGTGAAAGATGTTCGCTTAATCATTCGTTCGTTGTAGATGCCTTCACGGATACTGACTGCAACGCGTTCATAGAAATTGAGTATGTATTGAAATTTTCGACGTTCTTCCATCTCATCATCGGTGATGATGTGTCCCTCTGGCGGAAATACATAAGAGCGAAATGATTTACCCGAGCGATGTACCTTTTTTAGAACATGCAAAGATTCTATGTACTGGCGATCCTGTCGGCTTTCAAAGAGAAAATTTGCAGTCTGCGTTTTCTTCGCCGTTCGGACGTTGTAGATGATAGTGCCAACGGCAACCACTACGCCGATAAAAACAAGAACGTTGCTGATGAGTTGAAGGGTATTTGAGTCTAATGTCATTTCTTTCATCCATGAAAAAGGCGGGGCTAAAATCCCCGCCTCATAGAGGTTAGTTCAGCTTAAAAACCGTCAAACTCGTCATATGCTTTTGTCATATTAACCCCCTTAGATAGTGTGTCTGATGACTACGATTTGTAGTCATATATGGGGAAAAATTACCCTAAAGGTAATATATAGTCAATCATGGTAGGGGCTTTGGAAGGGCAAGATGCGAACAGGATCCAGAAAGTTGTACCCGGCTGAGCGCCGGGCAGGAAAGGGGCTTATCCCACAAACATCACCGACACGCACAGCACGCCGACGATCAGCGTCAGCAGGTTGCCGATGGAACGATACGGCTTCAGCGACGGGAGCAGGTACGTCGACAGCGTCGGCATAATAAACAGGATCATCGCGATAAGCGGGCCGCTAATGGCATAAATCATCGAAATGGCGTTCGGATTGATGCAGCAGACCGCGAAGGTGATCAACGATACGCCAAGAATCGAAATCGCGCGGTTAAAGGCGCGGCTCTTTTTGACCCCCACCTGATTCAGCGACGATTTGACAATCTCTGTCGCCCCTTCAATCACCCCGAAATAGGTGCCGAGGAACGATTTTGACATCGCGATAATGGCCACAATAATCCCGGAAATGCCCAACCATGCAGGCGATGAGGGCATCATCGACAGCGCTGACAGGATCGTGACCCCTTGCTCTTTCGCCGACACAATGTACGACGGCGGGATAGAGAGCAGGCAGCTAAACACGAAGAACAGCACGCTCAGGCAGATAATCAGATACGCCACCTTCATGATTTTCTTGCATTTACCCATGGCCTCATCACCGAACTTCTCACGACGGTCAACCGCGAACGTCGAGATAATCGGGGTATGGCTAAAGGCGAAAACCATCACCGGGATCGAGATCCACACCTGATGCAACGTATGCCGATCGAACGCCATCTGGCTGGTGAGCAGTGAGGGCTGCCAGCTTCCCGTCAGGTACAGCGAGACAAACAGAAAATAGGCAATCAGCGGAAACACCAGGAATCCCATCACTTTGATGGTGATGTGCCGTCCCATCAGGAAGATCAGATTCAGTACCAGCACCACGCCAAAACTGACCAGCACGCGAACGGTGGTATCCACCGCCATCTGTTTTGCCAGTTGCTCGGTTAACGAGTTGGTGATAGCCACGGCATAAATCTGCACCACCACAAAAAAGGCGATGAAATAGAGCGTGGTGATCAGATTCCCAATCTTTCTGCCGTAGTAGTGGGAAACGGCGCCGGTGATCCCCTCATTACCTTTTGTCTTCGACGACAGAATAAACTGCGCCAGCGCTCTGTGCGGCCAGTAGGTTAAGGGGTAGGCCACGAGGGCGGTAATAAACAGGACAATGGCGCCTGCGGAGCCCAGCTGAATGGGCAAGAACAGCGTTCCTGCGCCCACGGCCGTGCCATAGAGAGCGAAACTCCAGAGAGTCTCATCTTTTGACCAAATTTTCGACATTAGAGCAACGTTTCAACTATCAAACCATCAGAATGGCGTGCAATTTACCATAATTATGCGTGAAGAGCGCAGTTGCTTCGAAGGAGTTTGGCCGGAACGGGCGTCCGGCCAGAGGGCGTTTATCCAGCCAGGGCGCGTCGCTGCTGGCGACGCTTAAGGAATTTTTCGCGCAGGGTATCGTACGCCCAGTTATAGAACATGGTGTACGGCAGGAAGAACAGGAAGAAACCTATTTCCAGCGTGAATGCCTGAAGCAACGTCACGCCGAGAACGGCGGCGACAATGGACACGCCAATCACAATAAACCCGCATTCGAACCCCAGTGCATGTAGCGCGCGCACTTTCGCCGTGCGTTTGACCCGCTGAACCGGCCAGAAACGGTCAAAGCCAAAGTTATAGATAATGTTCCACAGCATCGCCGTGGTCGCCAGGATAATGGTTAACCCACCCATTTCTACCACGGAACGCTGCATAAGCCAGGCTGCGGTTGGGGCGAGGATCGCCGTGGCAATCCCTTCAAAGCAGACGGCATGGAAGATCCGCTCCGGCAGTTTGCGATGGAGTGCATCTTGATGTTGCATAGTGACCTCATTAATTCGCCAGGATGGGCGTCGATGTGGCCTATTTTTATCGTTAAAGCTGATATATTAAAGATGGTATCCATCGATAAAGTAGATAGTTCATGCGCTATTCCCCTGAAGCCCTCACCGCGTTTGTCGAGACCGTGGCCGCAGGTTCCTTTTCCGCTGCCGCCCGCCGCCTGCGTAAAAGCCAGTCCACGATCAGCACGTCCATAGCCAACCTGGAAGCCGATCTCGGGTTTGATCTGTTTGACCGCTCGGCGCGCCAGCCGGTGTTAACCGTCCAGGGCGAGCAGGTGCTGGGCTATGTGCAGTCGATCCTGGCCGCCAGCGCGCGGCTGGACGAACTGGCGGTGTCGTTAACCGCGCAGACCGAGGCGCGGCTGACGTTTGTGCTCTCCGATACGCTCAACCCGGACGTGCTTGAAAACCTGATGAAACAGTTCGACCAGCGTTTTCCACATACGGAATTCGAATGTCTGATTGGCGAAGAAGAGGATGTCATCGATCTGCTGCAGAAGGAGAGGGCGCAAATTGGCCTGACGGAAGCGCGCGGCAGTTATCCTACCGATATCGGCGTGACCCGGCTTCCCCTGCAGACCCGGATGGCGATTTACGTCAGCGCGGAACACCCGCTTGCCGGGCAACACGAAACCAGGGCGGATGAGCTACAGGGCTGGCGCGAGCTGCGCCTGAGCACCTATCTCGAACGCGAAGCCACCCTTGCCCGGGGGCCGGTCTGGTCAGCACCGAATTACCTGTTACTCTTGAGTATGGCGGTTCAGGGATTTGGCTGGTGTGTACTGCCCTGTGCGCTGGTCGATGAATTTGCGGCGGCGAAATCGCTGGTGCAACTCAATGTCCCCGGCTGGCCACGCGCGATTGGTGTCGATCTGCTCTGGAACAAACGATCTCCCCCTGGCGTCGCCGGAAGCTGGCTGCGACAGTATTTGCAGGACGCGCGCTGATCCTTGTGATTTAACTCACTAATTTTAAACAATCGCGATAATTGTTGATAACAATACTCTACTATCGTCAGGTCATTTAACACTGAGGTCGTGATGAAAGATGTCGTTATAGTGGGTGCGTTGCGTACAGCTATCGGCTGTTTTCAGGGGGCATTAGCGCGCCACTCGGCCGTTGAGCTGGGTAGCGTGGTGGTGAAAGCGCTGGTGGAACGCAGCGGAATTGCCGCCCATGAAGTCGATGAGGTTATCCTCGGCCAGGTGCTGACCGCCGGAGCCGGGCAAAACCCTGCCCGACAGGCGGCGCTGAAAGGCGGGCTGCCCAACACGGTTTCCGCCATTACCATCAACGACGTCTGTGGTTCCGGCTTAAAAGCGCTGCATCTTGCCACGCAGGCCATTCAGTGCGGCGAGGCGGATGTGGTGATTGCCGGTGGGCAGGAGAATATGAGTCGTGCGCCACACGTTCTGACCGACAGCCGTACCGGCGCGCAGCTTGGAAACAGCCAGCTGCTCGACAGTCTGGTGCATGACGGCCTGTGGGATGCGTTCAACGACTATCATATGGGCGTCACGGCGGAAAATCTGGCGCGTGAATATGGCATCAGCCGCGAGCTTCAGGACGCCTACGCCCTCAGCTCGCAGCAAAAAGCCCGCGCCGCGATTGATTCCGGACGGTTTCGCGATGAGATCGTCCCGGTCAGCGCCCGGCGTCAGAACGGTGAAGCCGTGATGGTGGATACCGACGAGCAGCCGCGCACCGATGCCAGCGCAGAAGGGCTGGCGAAGCTCAACCCGGCCTTTGAAACGCTGGGGTCGGTGACCGCAGGGAATGCCTCTTCCATTAACGATGGCGCTGCGGCCGTGATGATGATGAGCGAAAGCAAAGCGCAGGAGCTGGATCTTCCCGTGCTCGCACGTATTAAAGCCTTTGCCAGCGTGGGGGTGGATCCGGCGTTGATGGGGATCGCCCCCGTCTATGCGACCCGGCGCTGTCTGGAGCGCGCAGGCTGGCAGCTTAGCGACGTTGATCTGATTGAAGTCAACGAAGCCTTTGCCGCGCAGGCGATCTCGGTGGGCAAAATGCTGGAGTGGGATCCGCTGCGGGTCAACGTCAACGGTGGCGCTATCGCGCTGGGGCATCCTATCGGCGCGTCCGGCTGCCGTATACTGGTTTCCTTAGTGCATGAAATGAAAAAGCGTAACGCCCGTAAAGGCATTGCCACGCTCTGTATTGGCGGCGGGCAAGGGGTGGCCCTGGCGATTGAGCGGTGATCCCTCCCTTTCAAAAAGCAAACCTCCCCTCGGGAGGTTTTTTTTACACATAGCGTGACGTTTTTACGATTATCAGTTCAATCTCAACGCAAACTGCAATAATTACGCGCTGTATTATTCTCCCCGCTAACGTCTTACTGTGATCTCTCCCCCGAAATTTAAGGTTAATAATCCCCTTTTGTTGACAGGCATCACGTCCATCTTTGCCAAAAAAAATGAAACAAATAATTACGATCCTGATCACTAAAATAACGTTTATTAAAAAATAAACTGCAGTTCCATAAAAACGAAACGCTATTTTATTTGAGGGTTTTTTCATGTTTAATAAATCTCTGGTCCTTGCCTCTCTTATTGGTGCGTCTTTTGCGGCTCAGGCGGTTACCGTCGATCTGCGCCATGAATATATTGATAACGGCGCGAACGCAGACCGCGTTGCGGTCTCGCATCGCTTTGCTAACGGCTTCGGCTTCTCCGTTGAAGCGAAATGGAAATCCGGTGGCGACAAGGCCGATCAGCCGTTTGCCGATGTTGTGGGTAACGGTCATGAAGACCAAATTAGCTGGCGCTGGAAAGCAACCGACAATATTGCGCTGACGCCTGCATTTACCATTGAGAGTAATGACAGCCGTACCATTTATAAACCGAACCTGCACCTGCAATACAGCTTCGATAATGGTTTTTACGTGGCGGCACGTTACCGTTACGAATATACCCGTTATCCGTCCAGCTCAAATAAAGACGATGACAAAGTTAACCGAGGCGATGCCTGGGTGGGTTGGGTCATGGGGGACTGGCGTACCGAGCTGAATTATGTTTATGCGAAAAGTACCGAGGGTATGATTCGTAATAATAATAAAGATTATTCTAACGAATATAACGCCAAGCTGGCCTATAAATGGGATCAAAACTGGGCGCCGTATGTTGAGGTGGGCAACGTGGGCGTAAAAGATACCGACGAGCGCCAGACCCGTTTCCGTTTAGGCGTGGCGTATTCCTTCTGATAATTCAGCTCCTTCGCTAAAAAATGCCGGGTGGCGCTAGCGCTTACCCGGCCTGGTCATTCCCTCCAGTCAGGCAGCCACCAACCAAAAAAAAGCCCTCCGAAACGGAGGGCAAGGCCAGTTACAGAAACACTAACTCAAATCATGCATGCAACATTTCAGGTTGCTCGGGGAGTTTCGCGATATAGAGCGCCGGTTTGCCGTCTTTATCGGAACTGTACAGCACCGCTTTATCATCCGGGGTAAAGGATGGGTGCGGGTGGGTGACCTGGCGGCTGTTTGCCACCGTTGCCCAGGAGGTGTCGTGACGCGCGATACGGAACCAGGCTTTTTTCGCGACGTCGAAGGCATACAGGTACGGGTCGTTATCGATGGTGTATCCCCCGGTGTCCTTCACGTCGACCGGCGTACCGGAACCGTCGCCTACCAGCAGCGTTCCGTCAAAATTACTCATCAGATGCGAGCAGGCGGGCATCTGCATCACTTCCTCGTTAACGCCGGTTTCCGGGTTAAAACGGGAGATGGTGCGACCCTGCTGACCCTTCAGATACGAGACGTACACCAGCGCGGATCCGTTCGGCACCCAGAATTCGTGCGTGCAGCTTTCGCCTTCTGCATGCGTTTTCACCTTACGCACGTTGCTGCCGTCTTCGTTGACCAGCCACATACGCGCGTCGACCAGATCGTGCGGGCCTTCGTGGCAGAAGGCCACCGTGCTGTCGTCGAACGGACGGTAAATAGGATGGCCCAGCCAGTTCTTCTCTTCATGGATGGTGGTGCTTGCGCCCGTTTTCAGATCCACGCGCAGCAGGCGGCAGCGTGGCCCCTTGTGGAAGAAGTCGTGGAATATCTTCCAGTCGTTCAGCGGCGTCCAGTCGCTTTTGGCGATCTCAATACCCACCAGTTTGGTGCAGTCGCTGTTGGCAACCCAGGTGCCGTAACCGACCCAGTCGTCAGAGACGCGATACACTTCGCGTTCTTGCAGCGTCTGCAAATCCACTTCCAGCAGGGTGCGATCGTTCTTCACATAGTAGAAGGCGGTGTCATCCGGCGAAAGGAAACCGCCAAAGGTGTTATCCCCCGCGCCTTCCGTCAGCTGTACCGCTTCGGCCTTATTCAGATCCAGCAGGTAGTAGTTCCAGTGGCCGTCGAACGCCCCCGCAAACAGCAGATGGCTGCCGTCGTTGAAGAAGCACTTCTGGTAAAAGTAGTTGCGATGACAGGTGACTTCCGGGGGGGTCAGGCGGGTGACTTCCACGCCTGTATCCGGATCGCGGCTGACCTCATAGTTCAGCTTGACCCGCATACCTTTAGCCATAATGCACTCCTTTGGATGAGGTTGAGTTAAAAACTGAGTGTTAAATTATCAAAACAATGTTTCATTATTTGTGACTGGTGGCGCAATTCGTAAGAATCATCGGGATAGATAGGGATGTTCTGACATTATCGTGATCGAAACATCATTTTCGGTATTAAGATGCAGAAAAAGTGAAACGTTGTTTTAAATGCAATTGAAAAGCCAAATCTCAGCGGATACTATGTGCTCATCAAGAAAACGGAACATCGTTTCGTTAATCATCTTTGCTCTCGGGCACGATCATTTCTGGAGGTCAACGTGGACATCAGACAAAGCATCCACAGTGCGCATGCTAAGGCGCTGGATACGCAGGGACTGCGTAATGAGTTTTTGGTGGAACAGGTATTTGAAGCCGACAAGTACACCATGGTCTACAGCCACATCGACCGCATCATTGTGGGCGGGATTATGCCCGTGGCGAAAACCGTCTCCGTGGGGGGAGAAGTGGGCAAACAGCTGGGCGTGAGCTATTTCCTCGAGCGTCGTGAACTGGGCGTGATCAACATCGGCGGGCCGGGCACCGTTACCGTCGACGGCCAGTGCTATGAGATTGGCCATCGCGACGCGTTGTACGTCGGAAAAGGGGCGAAAGAGGTGGTCTTTGCCAGCATCGACGGCGGTAAGCCAGCGAAGTTCTACTACAACTGCGCCCCGGCGCATACCACCTACCCAACCAAAAAAGTGACGCCAGCGGACGTCGCGCCGGTCACGCTGGGCGATAACCTCACCAGCAACCGCCGCACCATCAATAAATACTTCGTTCCGGACGTGCTGGAAACCTGCCAGCTCAGCATGGGGCTGACCGAGCTCGCGCCGGGCAACCTGTGGAACACCATGCCGTGCCATACCCACGAGCGCCGCATGGAAGTCTATTTCTACTTCAACATGGACGAAGACGCCTGCGTATTCCACATGATGGGACAGCCTCAGGAAACCCGCCATATCGTGATGCATAACGAGCAGGCGGTGATTTCGCCAAGCTGGTCCATTCACTCAGGCGTGGGGACGAAAGCCTATACCTTCATCTGGGGAATGGTCGGCGAAAACCAGGTCTTTGATGATATGGACCATGTCGCTGTTAAGGATCTGCGCTAGTCGCAGGCAGTGAAGCATAAACCTGCCTGTTGGTGACAGGCGCTGAACGATTAAGGAACAAACATGATTCTGGATGCATTTTCTCTGCAGGGTAAAGTGGCTGTGGTTTCCGGTTGTGATACCGGGCTGGGGCAGGGTATGGCGCTGGGTCTGGCGGAAGCGGGCTGCGACATTGTCGGTATCAACATTGTTGAGCCTACCGAAACTATCGAGCGCGTCACCGCGCTGGGCCGCCGTTTCCTGAGCCTGACCGCCGACCTGCGTAAAATTGACGCGATCCCTGAGCTACTGGATCGCGCGGTGGCGGAATTCGGTCATATCGATATTCTGGTGAACAACGCGGGTTTGATCCGCCGCGAAGACGCGATCGACTTCAGCGAGCGCGACTGGGACGACGTCATGAACCTGAACATTAAGAGCGTGTTCTTTATGTCTCAGGCCGCGGCGAAGCACTTCATTGCACAGGGCAAAGGCGGCAAGATCATCAACATCGCCTCCATGCTCTCCTTCCAGGGCGGTATCCGCGTACCGTCTTACACCGCGTCGAAAAGTGCGGTGATGGGCGTGACCCGTCTGCTGGCCAACGAGTGGGCGCAGCACAACATCAACGTTAACGCGATTGCGCCAGGCTATATGGCCACCAACAACACCCAGCAGTTGCGCGCGGACGAAGAGCGCAGCGCGGCAATCCTGGAGCGTATCCCTGCGGGACGCTGGGGTCTGCCGAGCGATCTGATGGGACCGGTTGTGTTCCTGGCATCCCCGGCTTCTGACTATATCAACGGCTACACCGTGGCCGTCGACGGCGGCTGGCTGGCGCGTTAATTCCGCCTGCATGACGAACCTCTGCCCCCGGGCGGAGGTTTTTTTTAGCTAAAAATTGTCATTATCCATATGACGTAAGATGAAAAATCCATACCGAAAATTCATAAATGACGCGTATCACAGTTTTATTGCTTAAATATTAGGTGATTAATAAAAAACGGTGCTATTTCAGCATTAGTTGAAATTGTAATGTCCATCACAGATCGCGATGCCATAGCGAAATAATCCATATCTTCACGAATTCCCGCCTGACACTTTTCTTCACTATCTCGTAATTTCACTTAACGAATTTTGCTGTTGAGGCAGGAAAAATATGACATCTATAAATGACTCTACCCTGATGCCCGCCGCGTTGCGCGATACCCGACGCATGAATCAGTTCGTCTCTGTTGCGGCAGCCGTGGCCGGTTTGCTGTTTGGTCTGGATATTGGCGTGATTGCCGGGGCGCTACCGTTTATTACCGATCACTTTACGCTGAGTAGCCGCCTGCAGGAGTGGGTGGTGAGCAGCATGATGCTCGGCGCGGCTATAGGGGCGCTGTTTAACGGCTGGCTGTCGTTTCGCCTCGGGCGCAAATACAGCCTGATGGTCGGAGCGATCCTGTTCGTCGCGGGTTCGATTGGCTCGGCGTTTGCCACGAACGTGGAGGTGCTGCTGCTCTCCCGCGTGCTGCTGGGCGTAGCGGTGGGAATTGCGTCTTATACCGCGCCGCTGTACCTCTCCGAAATGGCGAGCGAGAACGTGCGCGGGAAGATGATCAGCATGTACCAGCTGATGGTAACGCTCGGCATCGTGCTGGCGTTCCTGTCCGATACGTACTTCAGCTACAGCGGCAACTGGCGCGCGATGCTGGGCGTACTGGCGCTGCCCGCGCTGCTGCTGATCGTGCTGGTGATTTTCCTGCCGAACAGCCCGCGCTGGCTGGCGCAAAAAGGGCGTCACGTGGAGGCGGAAGAGGTACTGCGCATGCTGCGTGATACCTCAGAAAAAGCGCGTGAAGAGCTGAACGAAATCCGCGAAAGCCTGAAGCTCAAGCAGGGCGGCTGGGCGCTGTTTAAGGTCAACCGCAACGTGCGCCGCGCGGTGTTCCTCGGCATGCTGCTCCAGGCGATGCAGCAGTTCACCGGGATGAACATCATCATGTATTACGCGCCGCGCATCTTCAAAATGGCCGGGTTCACGACGACCGAACAGCAGATGATTGCCACGCTGGTGGTGGGGCTGACCTTTATGTTCGCGACCTTTATTGCGGTATTCACCGTGGATAAAGCCGGACGTAAACCGGCGCTGAAGATTGGATTTAGCGTGATGGCCCTCGGTACGCTGATCCTCGGCTACTGCCTGATGCAGTTTGATAACGGCACGGCCTCAAGCGGGCTGTCGTGGCTCTCCGTCGGTATGACCATGATGTGTATCGCCGGTTACGCAATGAGCGCCGCGCCGGTGGTGTGGATCCTGTGCTCGGAAATTCAGCCGCTGAAGTGCCGTGATTTTGGTATTACCTGTTCCACTACCACCAACTGGGTGTCGAACATGATCATCGGTGCAACCTTCCTGACGCTGCTGGATGCGATTGGCGCAGCAGGAACCTTCTGGCTTTATACGGTGCTGAACGTGGCGTTTATTGGAGTAACGTTCTGGCTGATCCCCGAAACCAAAGGCGTGACCCTGGAGCATATTGAACGCAAGCTAATGGCCGGGGAGAAATTGCGGAACATCGGCGTGTAATGTAATTGCCCGGTGGCGCTTCGCTTACCGTGTAGGCCGGGTAAGCGAAGCGCCACCCGGCTTTATGTTTACCGCATCGCGCGTTTCAAAATACGCTCTGCCTGACGCTGGAAGTCAGCCGCCGTCTCTTCCACGGTTTTCTGACCGTAATCGATATACTGCAGCGACGTCCCGAACTGGGCCACAATCTGCGGGTCGTCAAAGTAAGGCGACACGGTAAGCTTCGCAGGCAGCGACTGCGCCAGGCGCAGCCCCGCAACGGACGGGTCGTTCTCCTTGATGGTGCCGTCTTCGGTCAGGAACTGCACCGCCGCTTTGCTCAGCGGAACGCCGCGCTCCAGACCCAGCGTATCCACTCCCTCTTTGCTGTTCAGCAGGAAGTTAATCAGCTTCGCCGCCGCTTCCGGGTTTTTGGTAGATTTACCAATCGACAGCATCTGCGCCGGTTTGAAGAACAGTCCCGCATCGGTGGCACCTGGCAGCATAGGGTAGCTGCCCAGCTCCAGCTTCGCCGGTGGCTTCAGGTTGTCGGAATACTTGTTAATGGTCGAGTTCCACATGTAGGTGCCGCCCCATTCGCCCTGGATCCACGGCTTCATCTCATACATATTGCTCTTACCAAACGACGCGTAGTATTTGGTATCCGGCATCACGTGGCTATCCACCAGCTTTTTGTAGGTCTGGAAGAACTCCACCCACTGCTCTTTGGAATAGCTGAATTTTTTGGTTTTCTCGTCCACTGCAGGGATGTTGTACTTCTGGATCATGTACGAGTTCAGCAGCGCCAGCGTGTCCTGATGCTCCAGCACGACAGGGTAGTACTGCTTGCCGAGCTTGCTCTCGAACGTCTTGCCCGCCGCCATCAGCTCGTCCCAGGTTTTTGGGTATTCAATACCTGCTTTTTTCCAGGTCTCGTCGTTGAAGTAGAACACGCGCGCGGTCACGGAAATCGGAATGCCGTTCAGCTTGCCGTTAACCGTGGTGGACTGCAGCTCTTTCGGATCGAACTGCGTTAAGTCGATGACGTCCTTCATCTTATTCAGGTCGTAGAAGCCGTCGCCGGTCTTGGAGAAGATCGGCAGCCAGTTCCAGTTGGTCTGCATTACGTCCGGCTCGGTACCGCCCGCAATCTGGGTGGTCAGACGGGAGAGGTGACCGTCCCAGCCGGTGTATTCTGCCTTCACGTTGATGTCCGGGTTCTGCTTGTGGAACTCCTCCAGGGCTTTCAGGGTGACCTGATGACGGCCGTTGCCGCCCCACCAGGACATGCGTAAATCAACGTCTTGCGCCATCGATGGCAAAGCGGTAAGGCCCAGAGTCGCGGAGATTGCTGCGCTTAAAAGCACTTTTTTCATTTTTATCACTCCATCAGAGAGAGAGGTTTTGTTCAGTTTTTGCGTCAAAAATATGACACTTGTTCATATCAAACGTGAAATACACCTTACGGTGAAGTCCCTTATCTATCATCGGCTTAGCTTCATCGGAAGGAATTCGGGCGGTCAGTTCGTAGTCCGCAACTTTCAGGTACACAAAGAATTCGTGGCCCATGTTCTCGACGCGCACCATCTCGCCGCTGCAGCCGCCGTCCTGGAACGGCTCGTCAGAGAGGGACACGAACTCCGGGCGCACGCCGTAGAAGACCTCCTGACCGGCGTAAGCGGAAACCTTCTCCTGCTTTTCCGCGTTCAGCGGCATGGTTTCATTGCCGATGGCGATGTGCAGCTTCCCCGCTTTTTCCACCAGCAGGCTTTTACGAATGTTCATTTCAGGCGCGCCGATAAAGCCCGCCACGAACATGTTCTTCGGCTTGTGATAGAGATTATCCGGCGTATCCACCTGCATGATGTGGCCGAGCTTCATCACGCAGATGCGGTCGCCCATGGTCATCGCTTCGGTCTGGTCGTGGGTGACGTAGACGGTGGTGGCCGGTTTGCCGGAGGCTTTCAGCTGTTTGTGCAGGTCAGAAATACGGATTCGCATCGAGGCGCGCAGCTTGGCGTCGAGGTTGGATAACGGCTCGTCGAACAGGAACACGTCCGGCTTTTTCACGATCGCACGGCCCACCGCAACGCGCTGTGCCTGGCCGCCGGAAAGCTGGCGCGGCAGGCGGTCGAGCAGCTCTTCCAGCTCCAGGATTTTCGCGGCTTCGTTCACCTGAGACTCAATCTGATCTTTCGGCAGCTTGCTCAGCTTCAGGCCGAAGGCCAGATTCTCGCGCACCGTCATGTGTGGATAGAGCGCGTAGTTCTGGAACACCATCGCAATGCCGCGCTCCTTCGGCGCGAGGTTGTTCACAATCTTATTGCCAATACGCACTTCGCCGCCGCTTATGGTTTCCAGCCCGGCCAGCATGCGCAGGGTGGTGGATTTGGCGCAGCCGGACGGCCCGACAATCACCATAAACTCCCCTTCGGAGATGGAAAGGTCGATAGCATGTACCGCTTTGAAGCCGTTGGAGTAGACTTTTTCCAGTTTGTTGAAGATTACTTCAGCCATGAGATTTCCCTCTTAACCTTTAATTCCGCTGCTGGTGACGCCCTGTACGAAGTAGCGCTGTGCCAGGAAGAAGACAATGATGGATGGCAGAATGGAGATGCTTGCCATTGCCAGAATTTCGTTCCACGGCGCACCTTCGGTCACGTCGATGGACATTTTCAGCGCCAGTGCAATCGGGTATTTATCCACGCTGTAGACGTAAATCAGCGGCCCGATAAAGTCGTTCATCGACCACATGAACTGGAACAGGGCGACGGAGATAATGGCCGGTTTCAGGATCGGCACCACCACGTACCACAGCACCTGGATGGAGTTACAGCCGTCAATTTGCGCGGCTTCTTCCATGTCGCGCGGCACACCGCGCAGGAACTGGATCAGCATAAAGACGAAGAACCCCTGCGTGGCGAAGGCCAGCGGCAGGTACAGCGGCATATAGCTGTTGAGCATGCCCATTTCGCGGAACATCAGGTACTGCGGGATCAGCAGCACGGTGCTGGGCAGCAGCATGGTGGTGATGAGCGTGGCGAACCAGAATTTCTTCCATGGGATCTCGAAGCGGGCAAAACCGTACGCCACGATGGTGGACGAGATAATGGTCAGGATCACTTTCGGGATCACATACTTAAAGGTGTTGAGCATGTAATGGCCGAAGTTGTATTCGGTCCCGGTTTTCCAGCCGTTCACAAAGCCGTCCCAGGTTGCATGGGTAGGCCACAGGCTCAGGGTGGTGAAAATCTCGTGGTTCGGTTTGAACGAGGCCGAGAACATCCACACCAGCGGGTAGAGCATCAGCAGGCCGACAATCAGCAGGATCGTGTAACGAATGCTGGCGTTGATTTTCTCTCTGCGCAGCGTACGGGCGACCTCGCGCTCTGCAACGCTTATTGCCGTGGAGAGTTCCTGAATATCAGCCATTTTTGCCTCCTTTATCGGCAGAGTAGAACACCCAGTATTTCGACGACTTAAAGGCGATACCGGCAAAGACGGCCACCACCAGGAACAGGATCCACGCCAGCGCCGCCCCGTAGCCCATATCGAAGTATTTGAACGCGGTGTCGTAGATGTAGAGCGAGAACAGATAGGTCGAGTAGGTTGGCCCGCCGCCGGTAATCACGTACGGTCCGGTAAATTCCTGGAACGCCTGGGTGGTCTGCATAATGAAGTTGAAGAAGATCACCGGCGTAATCAGCGGCACCGTCACTTTTGTGAACATTTGCCATTTGGATGCACCGTCGATCATCGCCGCTTCATACTGCGACTGCGGAACGTTTTGCAGCGCGGCCAGGAAGATGACCATCGCAGAGCCGAACTGCCAGACGCGCAGCAGGGTAACGGACATCAGCGCCAGCGACGGCTCGCCCAGCCAGTTCACCGGGTCGAAACCAAACACGCCGATAAAGCTGTTGAGCAGACCATCAATGGCAAACAGCGCGCGCCACAGAACGGCGATGGCGACGGAACTGCCGAGGATGGACGGAATATAGTAGGCAGTACGGAAAAAGCCGATGCCGCGTAATTTAAAGTTCAGAACAAACGCAATCCCTAATGCGAAGGCGAGCTTAAGCGGGATGGTCAAAAATACGTAGGCAAAGGTTACGCCCATGGATGTCCAGAAGAGCGTGTCTTCGGTAAACATGTAGCGATAGTTCTCAATGCCGTTAAATACCGGCGGACTCATTAAATCGTAATCCGTAAAACTGAGGAAAAACGATGAAACAAAGGGGAAGGCGGTAAAGAGTATCAACCCGATGATGTAGGGAGATATCCACGCTAACCCCAGCAGCTTGTTTTCATTCATACATACCTACCTGGCGATCAATGGTTAAAACGGAATCTGGTTTGTTACAACTATCTCGCGCTTGCCCTGCTCAGCATGAGAGGAAATATCTCAGGTGATGTGTTGGTATTTGCTTTTTACATGCTGTTTTATAAGGTTTTTATTGGCTTTGCCTGAATGCATCATGGTCAAGTTTCAAAACTTACGAACCGGTGTTCTTGAATACTAAAACAACGTTTTATTTTATATTATTGCTATTTATTTCTGCGTCATTCGCTTAATGATGGAAATGTGATCGGCGTCGAAACGCTGTTTCAATAAGGTGATGAGAGTGGCATTTTTGCGCTATTTCACACAATCGCACCCGTCGGCAAGGAAAGGAGAGGGAAGAAACCGAATGATTAATAAGCACAATACCGCTTAGAAACTTCCTACTAAATCTGATAGTCGGTCTACAGATAGATCAATCTGGCGTTCAGATTATTCTTACTTTCTTGTATCATCCGACCACTGCAACCAATCAGGCAGAAATTTACTGCACCCCTAAAAGAAGAACGGTTATGTCAGCGATGGATTTCAAGAAAAACACGGACCTCGATTTTCCCCGTTATGCCACTCCGGTGGTAAGCACCAAAGAGATAGATCTTCTGGGGTTGTTAGACATACTTCTGGCAGCCAAAAAACGTATTGTCACGATCGTCCTGGCGTTTGCCGTGGTAGGGTTGGCTATTGCGTTTTTAATCCCGCAAAAATGGACCAGTAAAGCCGTGATCACGCCGGCCGAGCAGACGCAGTGGAACACGCTGCGCCAGATGATGGTGACGCTGCAGGTGCTGGATGTCGACGCGAAGGTGAGCCACGGAGACGTGTTTAACCTGTTCATCAAAAAGTTCCAGTCGCAGTCGCTGCTCGAAGAGTACATGAAAACCTCTCCGTACGTGATGTCTCAGCTGGAAGGCACCGAGGTGGATCCGCTGGAGCTGCATCGCGCGGTGGTGAGTATTGCTGAAAAAATGAAAGCCGTAGATAACTCGCAGGCTAAAGACGCAGACAAAGCGCCGTACACCTCCTGGACGCTGAGCTTTACCGCCCCAACGGCGGGAGACGCGCAGACGGTTCTGGAAGGTTACATCAACTATATCTCCCGCATTGTTGAGCAGGAGACCATGGAAAATATCCGTAACCAGATCACGCTGAAAACGAAAGTCGTTCAGCAGCAGCTGGAGCTGGATCGCGTGCGTCTGACCAATATCCACAACACCAACCTGCAGCGCCTCAACTATTCGCTGGAAGTGGCGAACGCGGCAGGCATTAAGAAGCCGGTTTACAGCAACGGACAGGCGGTAAAAGATGACCCGGACTACTCCGTGGCGCTGGGTGCTGACGGTATTGCGCAAAAGCTGCAGATTGAAAAGAATCTTAAGGACGTGGCCGAGCTGAACGCGGATTTCCAGAACCGGGAATTCTATCTGGCTCAGCTGCAAAAACTGTCCCTGGAAGACGTGAAGCTCGAGCCCTTCAGGTATCAGCTTTCACCGTCGCTGCCGGTGAAAAAAGACGGTCCGGGCAAAGCCCTGATTGTGCTGCTGGCAGGGATCCTGGGCGGCCTGTTTGCCTGCGGTAGCGTGCTGCTGCGTGATGCGATGCTCTCGCGTAATCCGCTGCCAGAGCCGATTACGGCCGTAACGCCAGCAGCAGAGTAAATACGATATAAAAAAGGCGCTGATTCAGCGCCTTTTTTTACTTCAGGAAATCGTCGCGCACCGGCGTAAAGGTATCCAGCAGGGTGCCGGGCTTCAGGCAAACGCAGCCGTGCATCACGTGCGGCGCTTTATAGAGCGTATCGCCCGCCGTCACGATCTGCTTTTCTTCGCCTATCGTAAACTCGAACTCCCCGGAGAGCACGTAGGTAAGCTGTTCATGCGGGTGATTGTGCATCGGGCCAATCGCACCCTGCTCAAAATTGACCTCCACCGCCATCATCTTTCCATCGTGCGCCAGAATACGCCGCGTCACGCCGTTGCCCAGATCCTCAAGCGTGGTCTCTTTGTGGAAAATAAACATCTCTCCGCTCCGCTATGTAATGAAACAATGTTTCATTTAACTTATCTCACCCTGCGATAAAAAGAAATGACGCGACAAAGAAGTGGAAACAGGATCACAAGTTTGCTTCACTGGGATAAACACATAAGGAGGGATGCATGAAAACGATCGGCCTGTTGGGTGGGATGAGCTGGGAATCGACCATCCCCTATTACCGCCTGATTAATGAAGGGGTGAAACAGCGTCTGGGTGGCCTGCACTCCGCGAGCCTGCTGCTGCACAGCGTTGATTTCCATGAAATCGAAGCCTGCCAGTCCAGCGGCGAGTGGGATAAAGCCGGGGAGATCCTGGCGCAGGCGGCGCTGGGGCTGGAACGTGCGGGGGCGGAAGGCATTTTGCTCTGTACCAACACCATGCATAAAGTGGCGTCTCATATCGAAGACCGCTGTTCGCTGCCGTTCCTGCATATCGCGGATGCGACCGGGCGCGCGATTCGCGCATCCGGGATGTCGCGCGTGGCGCTGCTGGGCACCCGCTACACGATGGAGCAGGACTTTTATCGCGGTCGTTTGAGCAGTGAATTCGGCATTGAAAGCCTGATCCCGGACGAGGCTGACCGGGCGCGCATCAATCAGATCATCTTCGACGAGCTATGTCTCGGCATCTTCAGCGAAACGTCCCGCGCCTACTACGTCAGCGTCATTGAGAGGCTCGCGCAGCAGGGAGCGGAAGGGGTGATCTTCGGCTGCACGGAAATCGGTTTGCTGGTGCCGGCCGAGCGCAGCGCCATTCCGGTGTTCGACACCGCGGCCATTCACGCCGCCGATGCCGTCGAGTTTATGCTGTCATAGGGCGTTTTGCAGGTCAGGTAAGCGAAGCGCCACCTGACGCGCATGCTCGGTCAAATGCCCGGTGAAAGCGTCCACCAGCGCCGAAGCCGGACGATGCAGGGGGCGAATCAGGCTCACGGTGAAGGGAACGGACACGCTAAACCGGCGGATGACGATCCCGCTTCCGGCATAGTCCAGCGCCGTGAGGGGATTGACGACCGCTACGCCCACGCCCGCGCGCACCATGGCGCATATTGACGCCGCGCTGTGCGTTTCCACTACCATCCGCCGTTTCACCTGATGTTCGGCAAACAGCGAATCCAACAGCTGACGGTAGCTGTCGGTCTGGGACAGGCTGATGTAGTTTTCCCCGTGAAAATCTGCAGGCGTCAGCACGGCCTTACCGGCGAGCCGATGCCCGGCGGGTAAGACGCAAACTTCATCCAGCGAGAGCAACTCCGTGCGCTCGGTGCCTGCGGGTGTGGCGAGCGTTTCCGTCAGGCCCAAATCGTGGCGCTGGGCGGAAAGCCACTCTTCAAGCAGCGGTGACTCCTGCGGAACAATGGTGAGATTGACCTCAGGATAGCGGGCCAGAAACGGCTGCAGCAGCGTCGGCAGAAACGACTGGGAAAAGACGGGCAGGCAGACGATGGAAAGCTCGCCCTGGCGAAACTCCCGCAAACTCTCCGCCGCGCTGACGATCCTGTCCAGCCCGTACCACGAGCGCTGGACTTCTTCGAACAGACGTAATCCCTGCACCGTCGGGTGAAGCCTGCCGCGCGCGCGTTCAAACAGCTTAAGCCCCAGCACCTTTTCAAAACGCGCCAGCTCACGGCTGACCGTTGGCTGCGAGGTATGCAGCATCTGTGCGGCTTCCGTGAGATTACCGGCGGTCATCACGGCGTGAAAAATCTCGATGTGGCGTAGGTTAACGGCGGGCATAGGGCACCTGAAAGCGGGTGAGGGTTCCATATCATTTTTGCATAGAGTCGGGATAAAACGATATTTTTTATTCCCTTCATTTTGTGGCGTAATCATAAAAAAATGATTCATGCCCCGGAGATAACCATGCCACGCCCGCTGAACCAGACTGATACTGATTTGAACGCCGATAACCTGCTGCGCCTGCCTGCCGAATTCGGCTGCCCGGTGTGGGTCTACGACGCGCAGATCGTTCGCGAGAAGATCGCCGCGCTGCATCAGTTCGACGTGGTGCGTTTTGCCCAGAAAGCCTGCTCGAATATTCATATTCTGCGCCTGATGCGCGAGCAGGGTGTAAAGGTTGACTCCGTTTCTCTGGGCGAAATTGAGCGCGCGCTGGCGGCCGGGTTTGATCCGAAAGCCGACGGCGACGCAATCGTCTTTACCGCCGACGTGATCGACGACGCTACGCTTGCGCGCGTGCATGAGCTGCAGATCCCGGTCAATGCCGGTTCTGTGGATATGCTGGAACAGCTGGGTAAGGTGTCTCCCGGCCACCGCGTCTGGCTGCGCGTGAACCCCGGTTTTGGCCACGGTCATAGCCAAAAAACCAATACCGGCGGCGAAAACAGCAAGCATGGCATCTGGTATGCCGATATGCCCGCCGCGCTTGACGTCTTGCAGCGTTATAACCTGAAGCTGGTGGGGATTCATATGCACATCGGGTCAGGCGTGGATTATGGTCACCTTGAGCAGGTGTGCGGTGCGATGGTGCGCCAGGTGCTCGACTTCGGGCAGGATCTGGAGGCGATCTCCGCAGGCGGCGGGTTGTCCATTCCTTACCGTGAAGGGGAAGAGGCGATCGATACCGATCACTATTACGGCCTGTGGAGTGCGGCGCGCGACAAAATTGCTGCCCATCTGGGCCATCCGGTAAAACTGGAGATCGAACCGGGGCGTTTCCTGGTGGCGGAGGCTGGCGTGCTGGTGGCACAGGTGCGCAGCGTGAAAGAGATGGGAAGCCGTCACTTTGTGCTGATTGATGCAGGCTTTAACGATCTGATGCGTCCGTCTATGTACGGCAGCTATCACCATATCACGGCGCTCGCTGCGGACGGTAGCGATCTGATTAACGCGCCGCGCGTAGAAACCGTCGTGGCGGGCCCGCTGTGCGAATCCGGCGACGTGTTTACCCAGCAGGAGGGCGGCAAAGTGGAAACGCGCGCGCTGCCAGAAGTGAAGCCGGGTGACTATCTGGTGCTACACGACACCGGGGCGTACGGCGCGTCGATGTCCTCAAACTACAACAGCCGCCCGCTGCTGCCGGAAGTGCTGTTTGATAACGGCGTGGCGCGACTGATTCGCCGCCGCCAGACCATTCAGGAACTGCTGGCGTTAGAACTCGTCTGAGTAAAATACGGCCCCGTGGTTACCGAGTCACGCAGCACCAGCGTGCCGGTAAACGGTGGGATCGCTTCGACCGGCTGGTTTTTTGCCAGCCGGATCGCCTGATCGATCGCCGTGACGATCATGCTATCAATCGGCAGATACACCGATGAGAGCGCAGGCTCCAGCCATTTTGCACTTGGGGCGTCATCAAAGCCGAACAGCGAAATATCCTGCGGGATTTTAAGCCCTGCCTGGTGTAATGCTTTGGACGCGCCCAGCGCCATATCATCGTTACAGGCAAACAGCGCGCTGAACGGTACCTTTTCCTCAATCAACTCGTTGCACAGCTCATATCCGCGCGTCATTCCCGCATCGCCGTATTTAATCCGCCGCTCGTCCAGCCGGATACCGTGCTTTTCCAGCGCCTTGCGGTAGCCCATCAGACGCGCTTTTCCGGTTGGGGTGTGGATAGGAACGGTGATGCAGGCGATCTCCCTGTGGCCCTGGCTTATCAGGTAATCCACCGCTTTGAATGCCGCATCCTGTTGTTCGAAAAAGACGCAGCGATCCGCCGCCTGGCTGACCTCGCGGTTGATCACCACCAGCGGGGTCTGCACCCTGTTCATCAGCTTGATGATCGCCTTTTCGCTCATGTAGCGGGTGTACAGCACGATGGCATCGCACTGGCGATCCGCCAGCATCTGTACCGCCTGCTCTTCCTGCTCCGGCGCGTCGTGGCCGTCGGTCACGATCAGCTGTTTACCGTGCGTTTCTGTTTGTCGGGAGGCCTGCTGCAGCAGGCGGCCGAAGTAAAAACCGTCGAAGGTGGAGACCACCAGACCAATGCTGTTGCTGGTCTGGTTGGCGAGCGAGCGCGCGAGAAAGTTTGGGCGATAGCCCAGCTCTTCCATCGCCGCGAACACCTGCTGACGCGTACTCTCTTTAACCTGACCCGTGCCGTTCAGCACGCGCGAGACGGTGGCCTTTGACACGCCCGCGCGCAGTGAGACATCCAGCATTGTTGCCATTCGAAATTCCTGCTTCCCCGTAATGGCATGCAGTTTAACACAGACCATCCGGCGCATAAGCGACGCGGGAAGGGCAAAACGCCCACCAGGATCACGCTTTTCGGTAACGATCCATCAGGTCAGGACAAACGGCGGTAAGTGGTATGCCAAATCAGTCAAAAATCATAATCTGGAATACCGGACGTCGCGTTGAGAGCTTAATCACAGAACAAATCGGGGCGTGAAGCTATTTTTGGTATGCCAATAGTATCCGGCTGTACACCTTATTCAATAAAGGCCCTTTTACTGAGGTATTACCCTATGGCATTACAGGAAAAACTGATCGACGCTCTGGGCAGTTTTGCCACCAAATTCAACAGCTATCGCTATATCATGGCGATCAAGTCTGCCTTTATTACCTTAATGCCGGTCATCATCGTTGGGGCATTTTCTGTGCTTATTTCCAACATGGTGCTGGATCCGAAAAATGGCCTGGCGAGCTTTGAGTCGCTGTCATTTCTCGCTGCGCTAAAACCGATAACCAGCGCGCTCAATTACGCCACGCTGAACTTCCTTAATATCGGCGCAGTGTTCCTGATCGGTATTGAGCTGGGGCGCATTAACGGCATTAAATCGCTGTTCCCCGGCCTGCTGGCGGTGATTTGCTTTATCTGCGTCACGCCGACCACCGTAGAGATGCTGGTGGACGGCGAAATGCACGTGGTGAAAGACGTGCTGCTGCGCCAGTTCTCCGATACCCGCAGCCTGTTCCTCGGCATGTTTATCGCCATTCTGTCGGTTGAGGTTTACTGCTGGCTGGAGAACCGCAAGGGGCTGAAAATCAGAATGCCGGACACCGTGCCGCCTAACGTGGCGGCGTCGTTCTCCGCGCTGATCCCGGCCATTATCACCACCACCGCCATTGCCACCTTTGGCTTTGTATTCCACCAGCTTACCGGCATGTATCTCTACGACGCGGTTTATCAGGTGGTGCAGCAGCCTCTGGAGCGCGTGGTGCAGAGCCTGCCGGGCATTCTGCTGCTGATGTTTGTCGCCCAGCTGTTCTGGGTGATCGGCATTCACGGCAACCAGATGATCAAGCCGATCCGCGAGCCGCTGCTGCTGGGGGCGATCACCGTCAACATGAGCGCGTTCGAGCAGGGCAAAGAGGTGCCGAACATCATCACCATGCCGTTCTGGGATGTGTATATGAGCATTGGCGGCTCAGGGCTGACTATCGGCCTGCTGATCGCGGTGATGATTGCCACCAAACGCAAGGAGATGAAGGAGATCGCCAAGCTCTCCATCGGACCTGGCCTGTTTAACATCAACGAGCCGGTGATTTTCGGCATGCCAATCATGCTCAACCCGATCCTTGCCATTCCGTTCATCATTACCCCGCTGGTGACGGGCTCCATCGGTTATTTTGCGACGGTGACCGGTTTTGCCGGCAAAGCCGTGGTGATGGTGCCGTGGACCACGCCACCGCTAATTAACGCCTGGCTCTCTACCGCAGGCTCGATGGGGGCGGTGATCACCCAGCTTATCTGCATTGTGACGGCGGTGATTATCTATCTGCCGTTTGTGAAAATTGCCTCACGCCGTGCAGAGCAGGCCGCGTTGAAGCAAGCCACCGATAACGTATGAGGACGTGATGAGCACAAAACAGATTACGATACCGCAGGATTTCATTTTGGGCGCAGCGGCATCGGCCTGGCAAACCGAGGGCTGGCGCGGTAAAAAACCGGGTCAGGATTCGTGGATCGATCTCTGGTATAAAAACGATCGTCACGTCTGGCATAACGGCTACGGTCCGGCGGTAGCGACCGATTTTATCAACCGCTTTCGCGAGGACGTGGCCCTGATGAAGCAGGCGGGGCTGACGCACTACCGGACCTCCATCAACTGGTCGCGTTTTTTGACCGACTATGAAAACGCGACGGTGGACGAAGAGTACGCCGCGTACTACGACGCGCTGTTCGATGAGATGCATCGTCAGGGCATCGAACCGATGATCTGCCTGGAGCATTACGAGCTCCCAGGCGCGCTGCTTGAAAAATACGGCGGCTGGGCGTCGAAGCATGTGGTTGAACTGTTTGTCCGCTACGCGGAAAAGGTGTTTGACCGCTACCACGGCAAAGTCACCCGCTGGTTTAGCTTCAACGAGCCGATCGTGGTGCAAACCCGCGTCTACCTGGACGCGCTGCGCTGGCCGTACGAGCAGAACACCTCCACCTGGATGCAGTGGAATCACCACAAGGTGCTGGCGACGGCGAAGGTCGTGAAGCTATTCCGGGAAAAGGGGTATGACGGCGCCGTCGGCTGTATTCTCAATCCGGAAGTGACCTACCCGCGTTCCCGCGCGCCACACGACGTGCGGGCGGCGGAGATCTACGATCTGTTTTATAACCGCGTGTTCCTCGATCCGCTGGTGCACGGCCGCTACCCGCAGGAACTCTTTACCCTGCTTGAGCAGCATCAGGTTGAATGGGACTACACGGAGGAAGAGCTGGCGCTGATTGCCGACAACACCGTGGACGAGCTGGGTATCAACCTCTATTACCCGCACCGGGTGAAAGCACCTTCCCGCGCCTGGCATCCGGAGACGCCGTTCCACCCGGCGTACTACTACGAGCCGTTCGAGCTGCCGGGGCGGCGGATGAACAAATCCCGCGGCTGGGAGATCTATCCGCGCATTATCTATGACATGGCGATGCGGATTAAAAAGGAGTACCGCAATATCGACTGGTTCGTGGCGGAGAGCGGGATGGGCGTTGAAAACGAAGCGCAGTTCCGTAGCCGTGACGGCACGATTGATGACGCCTATCGCATCGACTTTATCAGTGAACACCTTTACTACGCGCTGCTGGCGCGCGAGGAGGGAGCGAACTGCCGCGGCTATATGCTCTGGGCCTTTACCGATAACGTCTCGCCGATGAACGCCTTCAAAAACCGCTATGGGTTAATTGAAATCGACCTCGAAAACAGCCGCGCCCGCCGCGCGAAAAAATCGGCCACCTGGTTCCGTCAGCTGCGCGATGAGCGCGTGCTGACGCTCAGCGTTGACGATGAATGGAAGTAGGCATTCTGATAAAATAGCGCGCAAACTGGCCGGGAGGACGCCCGGCCTGCGCTTAACTGAAAACACAGGTGAAAACGTGGATAAGGCTGTCATCCTGCCGGAAAAAAAACAGTACCAGGAAATTGGCGAGGATTTAAGGGCGCAAATTATCCAGGGGCATTATCCCGTTGGGTCGCGCCTGCCGCCGGAGCGCAACATCGCCGAGACCTACGGCGTAAGCCGGACTATCGTGCGCGAAGCGCTGCTGATGCTGGAGCTACAGGGCACGGTGGATATTCGCCAGGGGTCCGGCGTCTACGTGATGCGTATTCCTGAAGAACATGAAAACGAGGAGGAACGCTTCCTCAATAGCGACGTTGGCCCGTTTGAGATCTTGCAGGCGCGCCAGCTCCTCGAAAGCAACATTGCCGCCTTTGCCGCCAAAATGGCGACGCGCGCCGATATCGATAACCTGCGCCGCATCATCGAGCAGGAGCAGCGGGCCATCGCCGCGGACGATCGCAGCCAGGACAACAACAAGATGTTCCACCTGGTGCTGGCGGGGGCGACGCAAAACCAGATGCTGCTGGCGACCGTCGAGAGCATCTGGCACCACATGGACAGCAGCCCGCTGTGGCAGCAGTTCAACGTCCACATCGCCAGCCGCGCGTATCGCCTGAAATGGCTGGGCGACCGGCAGACCATCCTTGCAGCCCTGCGCCGTCGCGACGTCATGGGCGCATGGCAGGCCATGTTCCAGCATCTGGAAAACGTGAAAAAGAGTCTGCTGGAGCTGTCGGATGAAGATGCGCCGGATTTTGACGGCTATCTGTTTGAATCTGTTCCCCTGTTCCAGGGAAAGCTGGTATGACGATCCTGCCGCTGTACGCCGCGCCGCAGTTTGCGGAGCAGGCGATCGACTGGATTTGGCGGGCCTTCGGCGACGGGCTGCCGCGCGAATTTTTCCAGAGCATTATTGAGCACAGCCAGACGCCCGGCGCGCTGCCGCTGACGTTTATTGCCGTTGAGGATGAACGGCTTCTGGGCACCGTCGGATTATGGCGCTGCGATCTCATCACGCGTCAGGATCTTTATCCCTGGCTGGCGGCGCTGTACGTGGATGAGGCGGCGCGAGGAAAAGGACTCGCGGGGAAGCTTCAGGAGCATGTTATTGCGTATGCCGCGCGGGCCGGGTATACCGAGCTGCATCTGTGGTCTGCCTGCCGCGACTTCTACGAACGCTACGGCTGGCAGTACATTGGCGATGGGCTGGAATACCCGAATACGCAGGTTCACCTCTACCGTTATTCGCTCTGCGCTTCTGCAAGAGACGCAACGGAATGACGGCGCACCAGCGTCGGGCTAAACAAATGCGTAATATCCGGCGGCTGGCGCTGTTCAGCCAGCGCTAACGCCAGTTCGGCGGCCTGCGTCGCCATGGTGATAATGGGGTAACGCACTGTCGTCAGGCGCGGGCGCACGTAGCGTGAGACCAGCACGTCATCGAAGCCAATCAGCGAAATTTCTGCCGGAACCTCAATGCCGTTGTCATTTAACACGCCCATTGCCCCTGCGGCCATCGAGTCGTTATAGCTGGCCACCGCCGTGAAATTTCGTCCGCGACCTAACAGCTCCGTCATGGCCTGCTCGCCACCGCTTTCATCAGGTTCACCATACGCCACCAGCCGGTCGTTACACGGCAGACCGTTTTCACGTAGCGCATCGTAATAGCCCTGCAAACGATCTTCCGCGTCGGAAATGGGGTGGTTAGAGCACAGGTAGCCAATGCGGGTATGACCCTGCTGAATCAGGTGTCGCGTGGCAAGCCAGGCGCCGTAGCGGTCGTCCAGCGCCACGCAGCGCTTTTCGAAGCCGGGAATGATGCGGTTGATGATCACCATGCCGGGCATCTGCTTCATCAGATGAATGAGTTCGGCATCGGGGATCATTTTTGCGTGAACCACCAGGGCGGCACAGCGGTGACGAATCAGCTGTTCGATGGCCTGGCGCTCTTTAAGTTCATTATGATAGCCGTTGCCGATCAGCAGAAAATTACCCGTCTGGTAAGAAACCTGCTCAACCGCTTTTACCATCGCCCCGAAAAAGGGATCGGAAACATCGCCCACGACCAGCCCGATGGTTTCGGTTGATTGCTGCGCAAGGGCGCGCGCATTGGCGTTGGGGTGATAATTCAGGTTTTCCATGGCGTCCTGCACGGCCTGGCGTGATGCGTCACTGGCTTTAGGAGAGTTATTGATCACGCGGGAGACGGTCGCGACGGAAACACCAGCCAGACGAGCCACATCCTTAATTGTCGCCATTTATTACCTTCTTATTAGGGGTAAGCGTTTACACACTAACTAGTGTTACGGAAAAGCGGCACGCATTCAAGGGGAGCGGGGCAACAGCCTCACCAAACGTGACGCAGAACACCCCTGGTCGTGTAATCGTTACACGGGCAGACGTGTCAAAATAATGTCAATCCGAACCTTTAGTTACACTTTGCCTCAGGCTGTTGCGATTGTCCGGTAGCAAGGACAATATCGCGGTTGATAGAGTCGAGATCCCAGAGGTATTGATAGGTGAAATCAACTCCAGTTGATTAACACGATTTACACCAACCTGCGTTTATACGCAGGTTTTTTTTGTCTGTAAGTTCAACCTGTAACAGCAAAAGAGAATATACACACCTGGTTGCACTTAGGCTCATTCCCTTGCGTTTTCTCACTGGCGAAGCGCCGGGTGAACGGCCACAATCAAGATCCCAGAGGTATTGATTGGTGAGAATTCTTAGTACGGTTTCGTACTCATCTCTTGCACCAACCTGCGCGGATGCGCAGGTTTTTTTTTGCCTCCGTTTTTGCTGTCGCTCCCTCCCCACTTCTCGTGTAATCTGCCACCATTTACTATCAACCCTTCATACTGGCTGGCAAAGGGAGTTGAAATGCTTTTTGGGTTCTTCCGCACACTGTTCCGTGTTCTCTTCCGTCTCCGCGTCACGGGCGATGCTCAGGCACTTTATGGCGAACGTGTTCTTATCACGCCGAACCACGTTTCTTTTCTTGATGGCATATTGCTGGCGCTGTTTTTGCCCGTGCGGCCAGTCTTTGCGGTCTACAGCTCCATCAGCCAAAAATGGTACATGCGCCGGCTGGCGCCGCTGATTGATTTTGTCCCGCTCGACCCCACAAAACCGATGATGATCAAACATCTGGTACGTCTGGTTGAGCAGGGGCGTCCGGTGGTCATTTTCCCCGAGGGGAGAATTTCCGTGACCGGCTCGCTGATGAAAATTTATGACGGAGCCGGTTTTGTCGCGGCGAAGTCACAGGCCACCGTGGTGCCGCTGCGCATTGATGGCGCAGAACTGACCCATTTCAGCCGCCTGAAGGGGCTGGTGAAGCAGCGCCTGTTCCCCAAGATTACCCTGCATATTCTGCCGCCCACAACGCTCCCTATGCCGGAAGCGCCGCGCGCGCGCGATCGTCGTAAAATCGCCGGTGAAATGCTCCATCAGATAATGATGGAAGCGCGCATGGCCGTCCGTCCGCGCGAGACGTTGTACGAATCTCTGCTGTCGGCGCAGTACCGCTACGGCGCGAAGAAAAACTGCATTGAAGACATCAACTTCACCCCGGACACCTATCGCAAACTGCTGACCAAAACCCTGTTCGTGGGCCGTATTCTGGAGAAGTACAGCAAGCGGGGCGAAAAAATCGGCCTCATGCTGCCTAACGCCGGGATCAGCGCGGCGGTGATCTTTGGTGCCGTTTCTCGCGGGCGTATTCCGGCGATGATGAACTATACGGCGGGCGTGAAAGGTCTCACCAGCGCCATCACTGCCGCCCAGATTAATACCGTCTTTACTTCCCGTCAGTTCCTGGACAAAGGCAAGCTCTGGCACCTGCCGGAGCAGCTTACCCAGGTGCGCTGGGTCTTCCTGGAAGATCTGAAAGCGGACGTCACGACGCTCGACAAGCTGTGGATTTTTGCTCACCTGCTCGCGCCTCGCCTGGCGCAGGTCAAACAGCAGCCGGAAGATGATGCGATTATCCTTTTCACCTCCGGCTCTGAGGGCAACCCGAAAGGCGTTGTTCACAGCCACAAAAGCATTCTGGCGAACGTTGAGCAGATCAAAACGATTGCCGACTTCACCGCCAACGATCGCTTTATGTCCGCGCTGCCGCTGTTCCACTCTTTCGGTCTGACCGTCGGCCTCTTTACGCCGCTGCTCACCGGTGCCGAAGTGTTCCTTTACCCAAGCCCGCTGCACTACCGCATTGTGCCGGAGCTGGTTTATGACCGTAACTGCACCGTGCTGTTCGGCACGTCAACGTTCCTTGGCAACTATGCGCGCTTCGCCAATCCGTATGATTTCTTCCGCGTGCGCTATGTGGTTGCCGGTGCGGAAAAACTGCACGACAGCACGCGGCAGATTTGGCAGGACAAGTTTGGCCTGCGCATTCTGGAAGGCTACGGCGTCACGGAGTGCGCGCCGGTGGTCTCTATCAACGTGCCGATGGCGGCGAAGCCGGGAACGGTCGGCCGCATTCTGCCGGGAATGGATGCGCGCCTGCTGGCGGTACCGGGGATTGAAGAGGGCGGTCGTCTGCAGCTGAAAGGACCCAACGTGATGAACGGCTATCTTCGCGTAGAAAACCCAGGCGTGCTCGAAGCGCCAACGGCGGAAAACGTCAATGGTGACGTTGAGACCGGCTGGTACGACACGGGTGATATTGTTCGCTTCGACGAGCAGGGCTTTGTGCAGATCCAGGGACGTGCAAAACGCTTCGCTAAAATTGCGGGCGAAATGGTCTCTCTTGAAATGGTGGAGATGCTGGCTACAGCGGTCTCCGCTGACAAACTGCACGCCACGGTCGTGAAGAGCGATGCGAGTAAAGGTGAGGCGCTGGTGCTCTTCACCACGGACAGTGAGCTTAAGCGTGACGCGTTGCTTAAGCATGCGCGCGAGCATGGTATTCCTGAACTGGCCGTGCCGCGTGATATTCGCTACCTCAAACAGCTTCCGGTGCTGGGTAGCGGTAAGCCCGATTTCGTGACCCTTAAGGGCATGGTGGAAGAGGCGGAACAGCAAAATGCATGAGTCAGCACAGGCTAACAACTCACTCCGGTCGAAGGGCATGATGGCGGTTATCGCCGCGCAGTTTCTCTCTGCGTTCGGTGATAACGCGCTGTTGTTTGCCACGCTGGCGTTGCTCAAGGCCGAGTTTTACCCCGACTGGAGCCAGCCGTTCCTCCAGATGGTGTTTGTGGGTGCTTACATTATTTTCGCACCGTTTGTGGGGCAGGTGGCGGACAGCTTCCCTAAAGGTCGGGTGATGATGTTCGCCAACGGTCTGAAGCTGTTGGGCGCGGCAAGTATCTGCTTGGGTATCAATCCGTTTATCGGCTATACGCTGGTAGGGATTGGCGCGGCATCCTACTCTCCGGCGAAGTATGGCATCCTGGGCGAGCTGACGACGGGCGATAAGCTGGTGAAAGCCAACGGTCTGATGGAGTCCTCTACCATCGCGGCGATTCTGCTCGGGTCCGTGGCGGGCGGTGTGCTGGCGGACTGGCATGTGCTGGCGGCTCTGGGCGTTTGTGCGGTGGTATACGGCGGGGCGGTTGTCGCGAACCTGTTTATTCCAAAACTGCCGGTGGCGCGTCCGGGTCAGTCCTGGCGTTTCGGGCCGATGACCGGCAGCTTCTTTAACGCCTGCCGCGTACTGTGGCGCAACGGTGAAACGCGTTTCTCATTGATGGGAACCAGCATGTTCTGGGGAGCGGGCGTCACGCTACGTTTCCTGCTGGTGCTGTGGGTGCCGATGGCGCTGGGGATCACCGACAATGCAACGCCAACCTACCTGAATGCAATGGTCGCCGTTGGGATTGTCGTTGGGGCAGGGGCGGCGGCGAAACTGGTCACGCTTGAGACCGTTGCGCGCTGTATGCCAGCAGGGATTTTAATCGGTGTCGGCGTGCTGTTCTTCTCGCTCCAGCATGCGTTGCTGCCAGCCTACGTGCTGCTTATCCTGATTGGTATACTGGGTGGTTTCTTTGTGGTGCCGCTGAATGCGCTTTTGCAGGAGCGCGGAAAGCAGACCGTGGGGGCCGGAAATGCCATTGCCGTGCAAAACCTCGGCGAAAACGTGGCGATGCTGCTGATGCTTGGGCTTTATTCACTGGCGGTCAAAGTGGGCGTGCCGGTGGTGGCCATTGGCGTCGGGTTTGGCGCGCTGTTTGCGCTGGCAATTGCGGGACTATGGATCTGGCAGCGTCGGCGTTGATCTCTTTGCCCGGTGGCGGCTTCGCCTTACCGGGCCTACGTTTGAGTACCTGTAGCAATGTAGGCCGGGTAAGGCGAAGCCGCCACCCGGCAAAAGCGTTCAGCTAGGGGGCCGGGTATGTGTAAACCTGATGCACCGCTTCAATCTCCGCTAACACCTCTTCACTCAGGTTCAGATTGAAACTCTCAATATTGGTTTTCAACTGTTCCATAGTGGTCGCGCCCAGCAGGGTGCTGGCAACAAACGGCTGACGCCGCACGAAGGCCAGCGCCATCTGCGCAGGGTCAAGACCGTGACGCTTCGCGATATCCACATAGGCCGCAACGGCTTTCTGCGTTTGCTCACCGCTGTAGCGGGTAAAGCGGCTGAAGAGCGTGTTACGCGCCCCGGCAGGCTTCGCGCCGTTCAGGTATTTGCCCGTTAGCGTGCCGAAGCCGAGACAGGAATAGGCCAGCAGCTCCACCTCTTCATACTGCGTCACTTCCGCCAGACCGACCTCATAGCTGCGGTTCAGCAGGCTGTACGGGTTCTGGATGGTGACAATGCGCGGGAGGTCGTGTTTATCGGCAAGGTGCAGATAACGCATCACGCCAAATGCCGTTTCGTTAGACACGCCGATGTAGCGGATTTTCCCCGCGCGCTGGCACTCTGTCAGCGCTTCCAGCGTTTCCAGCAGCGTAACGGCGGGCGCGCTCTCGTTCCAGCTGTAGCCGAGCTTGCCAAAGCAGTTAGTCGGGCGCTGCGGCCAGTGTACCTGGTAGAGATCGAGATAGTCGGTCTGCAGACGCTTCAGGCTGGCATCCAGCGCGGCGCGAATATTCTTACGATCGAGGATCTGGTTTGGGCGGATCCCGGCATCGTTATTACGCGAGGGGCCGCTGACTTTTGAGGCGATAACGAGCTTTTCGCGATTACCGCGTTTTGCCAGCCAGTTGCCCACATAAGTTTCAGTCAGCCCCTGCGTTTCCGGGCGAGGAGGGACAGGGTACATCTCTGCGACATCAATCAGGTTAATGCCCTGGCTGACGGCGTAATCGAGTTGCGCATGGGCATCGGCTTCGCTGTTTTGTTCACCAAATGTCATCGTGCCCAACCCCAGTTGGCTTATCTCCAGAGCGCTATGGGGGATACGGTGATAATGCATAGCCGGCTTCCTTCATTGAACATACGGACGCGTCAGGAACTTCCCGACAAAGGAATATAAACATGGCAGAGGGGAAGCAAAAGGGGAAGGGAAAAATCAAAAAGGCCAGCAAGCGACTGACCTTTAACAGGTTTAGCGCTCGATAATTTGCGAGACTTCGTCGCGGTTAATCTGCATTTTATTCCCTGCCGGGTCGCGGTAACTCACCAGCCCGGTATCGTCGTCGACTTCGGGTTTGCCATCGGTCAGGATCATCCGACCATCTTTTGTAGACATAACATAATCACTGCTACAGCCCGATACCGCAAACGCCAATCCGACTGCAGAAATTAACACTGCCCATTTTTTCATCGTTATCGTCCTCACCTGGCTTGTATTAAATCATAGTGTAGTAATAACCCGATATGACGAAAGCAGGAAGGGGTAAAATCTTAAAAACAAGGCGATTATGTTTGATAGCTCGCAAAATTCGTTAAAAACCTACGTTTTTAGTAAGAAATGGCGCGCGAGCAGCGTGCCAGTGAAATTCTTTTTGAGATAAAAGCCGCGGGGCAACGTCAGGATCGGCTCGCCATGAGCGCCGATCGCTTCGGTCAGGGCCTTGCTGTTGGCCGCCTTCGGACGCAGTTGCAACACCTCACCATGACGGGCGGTGATGCGCTCAACCTGCCCAAGGACGATCATGTCCATTAACTCTTCCCAGTCCAGACGCAACTGCTGCTCTTCGTCTTCATCAGGGCTCCAGAGCAGCGGTGCGCCCACCCGCCGTTCGGCTAGCGGGATCTGCCGTTCACCTTCCACCGGAACCCACAGTACGCGTTTCAGTTTATGACGTACGTGGCTGGTTTCCCAGGTTACGCCGGTATTGCCGGTCAACGGCGCCACGCAGACAAACGTGGTTTCCAGCGGTCTTCCTTGCCTGTCGATGGGGATCGTTTTTAACTCCACGCCCAGCGCGGCGAAATCTTGTTCTGGCTTACTGCCCGCGCTGGCACCTAACCACAGTTCCAGCAGCATGCCGATCCAGCCCTTGTCTCTTTTCAGATCGTCGGGGATCGGTAGACCCGCCATTGCCGCCAGATCGCCAAGCGAATAGCCTGCCAGGCGCTGAGCCTGAGTCAGCAGCTCGGTTTCGCTGGAGGGGGGAGTAAGCAAGGGAGCAAGCGGAAGCATTACGGTAACCTTCTGATTAAAAAATAAACTAAGAAATTATCCCTTGTGGATAGAGTCTACCGCTTTCTGTACGAATAATCCATGTGCATGATTTATAGGTTTTTTTTTACTACTGCAAAATGATTATGTCCGCGCCTGAAAACAGGTTGTTCAAAGATGGTCACTGACAATAAACAGGATCTTACACCCTGTTATCCACAGAAAAGTGGGATAACTGGGAATAACCCACACTACTGTTTCAATTTACAGCCTTGACGTGCGACGAAAATCGAATTTTCAGACAAATTGTGCCTAACTTATTGGCACAATCTGTGGATAAAACCGACGCTGTTCGATCTTTCATCAGTACAACGATCGATGATGTGATGATCGTCACGCTATCAGTTCTGGTATCAATAATTTATGATCTAACATTATGAAAAATAATATTTTTAATAATAAGCGGTATGAGCGGCTCTTAGCGACGATTCAGGTTGTTCATCGGTAATTCCATACTTCTTCACAACTATATCCACAGAAAAGGTGAATAAAATTGCCCTTACGGTCCCTTATCTGTTTATAACTCCCCACATATTTGTGAGTTATTCAAATGTTATTAGGTTGCAAGCCTGTAAGAGAGTGGTTTACCGCCTCCCTGTAGTGTGAAACAATCATTCATATATAAGGTTTAGTTTGGGGTAGTCCGGTGATTGATGACGATGGCTACCGCCCGAACGTAGGAATAGTAATTTGTAATCGTCTGGGTCAGGTCATGTGGGCCCGTCGATATGGTCAGCACTCCTGGCAATTCCCGCAAGGCGGGATCAATCCAGGAGAGTCCCCAGAACAAGCGATGTACCGGGAGCTGTTTGAAGAGGTCGGTTTAAGCCGAAAAGATGTTCGCATCCTGGCTTCGACCCGCAACTGGTTGCGTTACAAGTTACCGAAACGTTTGGTGCGTTGGGACACAAAGCCGGTTTGTATCGGCCAAAAACAGAAGTGGTTTCTTCTGCAGTTGGTGGGCAACGATTCAGATATCAATATGCAAACCAGCAGTACGCCGGAGTTTGATGGCTGGCGCTGGGTGAGCTATTGGTATCCTGTTCGTCAGGTCGTGTCATTTAAGCGCGATGTTTACCGTAGGGTGATGAAAGAGTTCGCAAGTGTTGTCATGCAGCTTCAGGAGATCCCGCCTAAGCCGCAAAGCGCACCTGCCTGGCGACGTAAAAGAGGTTAAGCTACGCAAATCATGCTCACCCGCTTGCGCGAAATAGTCGAGAAGGTCGCCAGTGCGCCTCGCCTGAACGAGGCGCTGAATATTCTGGTGACTGATATCTGTCTGGCGATGGAAACCGAAGTCTGTTCGGTGTATCTGGCCGACCATGACCGGCGTTGCTATTACCTGATGGCGACTCGTGGTTTGAAAAAACCACGAGGCCGCACCGTTACGCTCGCCTTTGATGAAGGTATCGTTGGGCTGGTCGGTCGTCTGGCCGAACCCATTAACCTTGCTGATGCGCAAAAACACCCTAGCTTCAAATATATTCCTTCCGTAAAAGAAGAACGCTTCCGCGCCTTCCTGGGCGTGCCGATTATCCAGCGTCGTCAGCTGCTGGGCGTTCTCGTTGTTCAGCAGCGGGAACTGCGCCAGTACGATGAAAGCGAAGAGTCATTCCTCGTGACGCTCGCCACGCAGATGGCCGCCATCCTCTCTCAGTCTCAGCTTGCTGCCCTGTTTGGTCAGTATCGTCACACGCGCATTCGTGCGCTCCCGGCGTCACCGGGTGTGGCAATCGCCGAAGGCTGGATGGACGCCACGTTGCCGCTGATGGAACAGGTTTACGAGGCCTCGACGCTTGATGAAGCGCTCGAGCGCGAGCGTCTTACCGCTGCACTGGAAGAGGCTTCCAACGAGTTTCGCCGCTACAGCAAACGCTTTGCTGCGGGGGCACAAAAAGAGACGGCGGCGATCTTTGACCTCTATTCGCACCTGCTTTCCGATGCGCGTCTGCGCCGTGAACTTTTCGCGGAAGTGGATAAAGGATCGGTGGCCGAATGGGCCGTTAAAAAAGTCATTGAAAAATTTGCCGAGCAGTTTGCGGCTCTGACCGATGGTTATTTGAAGGAGCGTGCCGGGGATTTACGCGCGCTGGGGCAGCGCCTGCTGTTCCATCTTGATGACACCATTCAGGGCCCGAATGCCTGGCCAAAACGGTTTGTGCTGGTCGCCGACGAACTCTCGGCAACGACGCTGGCAGAACTGCCCCAGGACAGGCTCGCCGGGGTAGTGGTGCGCGATGGTGCCTCCAACTCCCATGCTGCCATCATGGTGCGCGCGCTCGGTATTCCAACCGTTATGGGGGCCGATATCCAGCCCTCGGTGCTACACCGCCGCACGCTGGTGGTGGATGGTTATCGCGGTGAACTGCTGGTCGATCCTGAGCCCGTACTGCTGCAGGAATACCAGCGTCTCATTAGTGAAGAGAATGAATTAAGCAAGCTGGCGGAAGATGACGTCAACCTGCCCGCGCAGCTCAAAAGCGGTGAGCGGATCAAAGTCATGCTCAACGCCGGGTTAAGCCCCGAGCACGAAGAGAAGCTCGGCAGCCGCATCGACGGTATCGGCTTATACCGCACTGAAATCCCGTTCATGCTGCAAAGCGGCTTCCCGTCAGAAGAGGAGCAGGTGGCGCAGTATCAGGGGATGCTGCAGATGTTTAACGACAAACCGGTCACGCTGCGCACGCTGGACGTCGGGGCGGATAAACAGCTGCCGTACATGCCAATCAGTGAAGAAAACCCGTGTCTGGGCTGGCGCGGGATCCGCATCACGCTCGACCAACCGGAGATTTTCCTGATCCAGGTTCGTGCCATGCTGCGAGCCAATGCGGCAACGGGCAACCTCAGCATTTTATTGCCGATGGTCACCAGTATTGACGAGATCGACGAAGCAAAACGCTTGATCGAACGTGCGGGTCGCGAAGTGGAAGAGATGATCGGCTATGCGATCCCTAAACCGCGTATTGGCGTGATGCTCGAAGTGCCGTCCATGGTCTTTATGCTGCCGCAGCTGGCAAACCGCGTTGATTTTATCTCCGTCGGGACCAACGATTTAACGCAGTACATACTGGCCGTTGATCGTAATAACACGCGCGTCGCGAGTATCTATGACAGCCTGCACCCGGCGATGCTCCGGGCACTCGCCATGATTGCCCGTGAAGCGGAACAGCACGGTCTTGATTTACGTCTGTGTGGTGAAATGGCGGGCGATTCGATGTGCGTCGCCATCCTGATTGGCCTGGGCTTCCGTCATCTGTCCATGAACGGTCGTTCTGTCGCGCGCGTGAAGTATCTGTTACGTCATATTGATATAGAAGATGCCCGCGAGTTGGCGGAACGCTGTCTGGACGCACAGATGGCAACCGAAGTACGGCATCAGGTTGCGGCGTTTATGGAGCGACGCGGCATGGGTGGCCTAATCCGCGGCGGCCGCTGAAGCCTTTCCTCCTCTCCCCGTGGGAGAGGGCTGGGGTGAGGGCATCAGGCCGCACAATACCCTATACACATCTTTTACATCTCAGGCGCATCCTCCATGCCTGCCTTATGCTATGATTCGCACCTTTGGAGCCTCTGCGACACGCAGAAGCGCATTTCTACCGCTGTCCACTTTCAGCGGAATAACAACATCTTGTGGTGACAGATGAACAGTGGTTATCTGCATTTTCCGGAATTTGATCCGGTTATTTTCTCAGTAGGACCTGTCGCGCTGCACTGGTACGGTTTGATGTACCTGGTGGGCTTCATTTTTGCGATGTGGCTTGCGGGCCGTCGCGCGGGCCGTCCCGGCAGTGGCTGGACGAAGAACGAAGTTGAGAACCTGCTTTATGCTGGCTTCCTCGGGGTATTCCTGGGCGGGCGTATTGGCTATGTCCTGTTCTATAACTTCCCGGTATTCCTCAACGATCCGCTCTATCTGTTCCGCGTCTGGGATGGGGGAATGTCCTTCCACGGTGGCCTGATTGGTGTAATCCTGGTGATGGTGATCTTCGCCAAACGCACCAAACGCAACTTCTTCCAGGTGGCTGATTTTATTGCTCCACTGATCCCATTCGGGCTGGGGGCGGGGCGTCTGGGTAACTTTATCAACGGCGAACTGTGGGGCCGTGTTGACCCGAGCGTGCCGTATACGATGCTCTTCCCTGGCTCTCGTGCAGAAGATATCGCGCTGCTGCCATCGCATCCGGAGTGGCAATCCATTTTCGATACCTACGGCGTTCTGCCGCGCCATATGTCGCAGCTTTATGAGCTGGCGCTGGAAGGTGTGGTGCTGTTTATCATCCTTAACCTCTTCATCCGCAAGCCGCGTCCTATGGGGGCTGTCTCCGGTCTGTTCCTGATCGGCTACGGTGCGTTCCGCATCATCGTTGAATTCTTCCGTCAGCCGGATGCGCAGTTCACCGGTGAGTGGGTGCAGTACATCAGCATGGGGCAGATCCTCTCCATTCCGATGATTGTCGCGGGTGCCATTATGATGATTTGGGCGTATCGTCGACCACAGCAACAAATTTCCTGAGGAACCATGAAACAGTATCTTGAATTGATGAAAAAAGTGCTCGATGAGGGCACGCCGAAAAATGACCGCACCGGTACCGGTACGCTCTCCATTTTTGGCCACCAGATGCGCTTTAATCTGCAAGAAGGCTTCCCTCTGGTGACGACGAAGCGCTGCCATCTGCGCTCGATCATTCATGAACTGCTCTGGTTCCTGCAAGGCGATACCAACGTTGCCTATCTGCATGAAAACAACGTCTCTATCTGGGACGAATGGGCAGATGAAAACGGCAACCTGGGGCCGGTTTACGGTAAGCAGTGGCGAGCATGGCCAACGCCTGACGGTCGCCATATTGACCAGATCACCACCGTGATGAACCAGCTGAAAAACGACCCGGATTCGCGCCGAATCATCGTTTCCGCCTGGAACGTGGGTGAACTGGACAAAATGGCGCTGGCACCCTGCCACGCGTTCTTCCAGTTCTATGTGGCGGATGGCAAGCTCTCCTGCCAGCTTTATCAGCGTTCTTGCGACGTGTTCCTCGGTCTGCCGTTTAACATCGCCAGCTATGCGCTGTTAGTTCACATGATGGCGCAGCAGTGCGATCTCGACGTGGGTGATTTCGTCTGGACGGGTGGGGACACCCATCTCTACAGCAACCACATGGAGCAGACGCATCTCCAGCTGACTCGCGAACCGCGTGCGTTGCCGAAGCTGATTATCAAACGTAAACCAGACTCGATCTTCGATTACCGCTTTGATGATTTTGAGATTGAGGGTTACGACCCGCATCCCGGCATCAAAGCGCCCGTCGCTATCTGATACGGCAGATACTCACACAACCGGTGCTTTTTAGCGCCGGTTTTTTTCGTTATCGATTTGTTTTACGAGCCGTTTTCCAGAGACGCTGCAACGTCCTGCAACTGTCGACATTCACTGGATGACGGCTCGTAAAAACCTGATTTGCCCCTCGCTGCTTTTCCCGCCTTTCGCCACACTCCCGGCATGAAAAAAGAGAACGGCTTTACGCTTATCGAAACCCTGGTGGCCATTTCGCTAGTCGTGATCCTGAGCGCAACGGGTTTATACGGCTGGGACAGTTGGCAACGCCAGCAGCGGCTCTGGCAAACCGCGGTACAGATACGCGACTACCTGGTGTTTCTTCGCAACGATGCGAATCGGCACAATCGTGACCACCTCATTACGCTTCAGCGGGATGAGGCTGGCGTCTGTCTGTTGAGTTCAGTCGTACAAGGCTGTGTGAAGGAGAGTGCCTTTGTGCTGATTCCACTTTGGGCTGACGTCACCATAAGTGAGTTAACACCCTCATTGGGGTTCTATGGATTAAGAGATACAGCGTGGGCAGGGCGGATACGTGTGAACAGCCGTGCTGGGGAATGGCTGATTATTGTCTCAAATGGAGGGCGTATCAGGATGTGCAATGCCTCAGAGGGAGGGGAATGTCAATGAACCAGCACGGTTTCTCACTGACAGAGATCCTGATTGCCACGGCTATCAGCAGCCTTTTGCTCATAAGCGCATCGCGTTTTTTACCGGGTTTGCAGCGGGCGGTATTACTGCAATCTGGTCAGCGGGAGGTGGAAGAAGAGGTCTGGCAAAGGCTTTTTGCCCTCGGCAAACAGCTGCAGAGAGCGGGATATTGCGCGGGTAACTGTCCAGGGCAAGGCCTGGTGACGGCGAGGCAGGGGAGCTGCGTCATTGTGCAGTGGGATGCAAACAGTAACGGCATCTGGGATGCCTCAGCATCAGAAAACGACAGCACAGGGTTTCGTCTTGAGTCTGGCGCGCTGGAAACGCTGCGTGGGGCGACATCCTGTGAAGGAAAAGGATGGGAAAAGCTCACCGATCCGAACAGGCTGGTGATCCAGCACTTTAGGGTGGATAAGGTGCAACACGCTGGTTTCGCGCCTGAGTTGAATATCGAGCTGGCCGCCATTCGCCAGGGTGAAAAGGGTGAGCCCTTCCAGGCTGTTTATGGCGTCACGGGGTATAACTTATGAACCGTCAGCGCGGGATGTCTTCGCTGTCGCTGGTACTGCTTTTACTGGTGTTAGGCACGCTGATCCTCACGGGATTTAATCAGCAACTGACTACGTTTAGCGCACTCGTTGGCGGCGAGAGCCGCTCGCTCCGGCAGCAGGCATCTGTGCAATCAGCGCTTGAGTGGGGGCGCGTTCAGGATTGGCTGGTCTCCCCAGAGGTTCAATGCAAAAAGGCGTCGACGTGGCGAGCATGCTTGCGGCGGCTGAGCGAGTCGCGTGTTTTGCTCATTGCTGGAAACAATGACCTTTTGCTCTGGCGTGCAGGAGAGATAATCGACGGGAAGATTCATTTTTTGCCGCACGGCTGGAGTGATTTTTGCCCGCTTAAGGAGAAGGCGCTATGCCAGTTGCCGTGAACAGAGAGAAAGGATTTAGCCTGGTTGAGGTTCTGCTGGCGATGATGCTGCTGGTAATCATCGTCACGGCACTGGCCGGCTATCATCGGGCACTGGCGGCGCGATTTACCCTGTATAACCAGTATCGTCAGCTCTGGCATCATGCCTGGAATCAGGCCCAGCTCTCAACACCTATTCTCCCCGAAGGCTGGCAGGCCAGTCGGGGGCAGACAACGAACGCCAGATGTGTCAGCATCACGGTTACACTTATTTCTCCTCTGGGGCGACGCGGCGCGATGACGCGTCTGCATTGCCCGGTTAGCCAGTAGTCGGGAGCGTCTATGTTAAGGGTCTACCACTCAAATCGTCTGGATGTGCTGGAAGCACTGATGGAATTTATCGTTGAGCGCGAGCGGCTTGACGATCCTTTTGAGCCTGAAATGGTGCTGGTGCAGAGCACCGGCATGGCGCAGTGGCTGCAAATGTCGCTTTCCCGGAAATTTGGCATAGCGGCAAACATTGATTTCCCGCTTCCCGCGAGTTTTATCTGGGAGATGTTCGTGCGCGTACTGCCCGACATCCCTGAACAGAGCGCCTTCAACAAGCAGAGCATGAGCTGGAAGCTCATGGCCCTGCTGCCCGATATGCTGCCAGGCGATGCGTTCGCCATGCTGCGCCACTACCTTAATGACGATACCGATAAGCGCAAGCTGTTCCAGCTGGCGTCGCGTACGGCCGATCTCTACGACCAGTATTTAGTGTACCGGCCTGAATGGCTGACAGCCTGGGAAGCGGGTGAACGGGTGGAGGGCTTGCCGGAAGCACAAGTCTGGCAAGCACCGCTGTGGAAAGCGCTGGTTGAACATACTGAGGCGCTCGGTCAGCCAAAGTGGCACCGTGCAAACCTCTACCAACGGTTTATCTCGATACTCGAAAATGCGTCGGAGCGACCGGCTCGTCTGCCGTCACGCGTGTTTATCTGCGGTATATCAGCTTTGCCGCCGGTCTATCTGGATGCGCTAAAAGCGCTTGGTAAACACATTGATATCCATATTCTGTTCACCAACCCCTGTCGCCACTACTGGGGCGATATCCAGGATGCGCGCTGGCTTTCACGGCTGGTCACGCGGCAGCGTCGACGCCTCTTTGAAGACCGCTCCGTCCCCTTGTTCAAGGATAGCTCGACAGCCGCGCAGCTTTTCGATGAAGAGGGTATTCAGAACCTGCCGAATCCGTTGCTAGCCTCATGGGGCAAGCTTGGACGTGACTACATTCACATGCTCTCTGACATTACGTCATCTGGCGAGGGGGACGTGGACGCCTTTGTCGAAATCGAAGCTGACAGCCTGCTGCACAACATTCAGTTAGATATTCTGGATCTGGAAAACCGGGCCGTCATGGGCGTGACGGAGAAAGAGTTCGAACGCAGCGACAGGAAACGGAAGCTGGATCCTGACGATCGCAGTATCACCCTTCACGTCTGCCATAGCCCACAGCGTGAGGTGGAAATCCTGCACGATCGCTTGCTGGCGATGCTGCAGGACGATCCTGAACTCACGCCGCGCGGCATTGTGGTGATGGTGGCAGACATCGACAGCTACAGCCCCTTTATTCAGGCCGTTTTTGGCAGCGCGACGGGGGAGCGATATCTTCCTTACGCCATTTCTGACCGTCGTGCGCGTCAGTCCCATCCGGCTTTGCAGGCATTTATTTCCCTGCTGTCTCTGCCGGACAGCCGTTTTATCTCCGAAGATGTGCTGGCGCTGCTGGATGTCCCTGTTCTGGCTGCCCGTTTCAACATTAATGAAGAGGGGCTACGCTATCTTCGCCAGTGGGTTAACGAATCCGGCGTGCGCTGGGGAATCGATGATGACAACGTGCAGGAGTTTGAACTCCCACCAACGGGGCAGCACACCTGGCAGTTTGGCCTGACGCGAATGCTGCTCGGGTACGCAATGGAGAGCAGCCAGGGTGAATGGAATGACGTTCTGCCATACGACGAGTCCACCGGGTTAATCGCAGAGCTGGTCGGGCATTTAGCCTCGCTGCTGATGCAGCTCAACCGCTGGCGACGGGAGCTGATGCAGCCGCGCCCGCTGGACGCCTGGCTGCCGGTTTGCCGGGAAATGCTCACTGATTTCTTCCTGCCTGACAGTGAAACAGAAGCGGCGATGGCGCTCATTGAAAAGCAGTGGCAGGCCATCGTTGATGAGGGCGTGAAGTCGCACTATCAGGAGGCGGTGCCTTTGTCGCTTCTGCGTGATGAGTTGACCCTGCGTCTCGATCAGGAACGAATCAGCCAGCGTTTCCTGGCAGGGCCGGTGAATATTTGTACCCTGATGCCGATGCGATCCATCCCGTTCAAAGTGGTGTGTCTGCTCGGGATGAATGATGGCGTTTATCCTCGGGCACTACCGCCGTTAGGCTTTGACTTGATGAGCCCTAAACCGAAGCGGGGCGACCGCAGCCGCCGTGATGACGACCGTTATCTGTTCCTGGAAGCGCTCATTTCAGCGCAGAATAAACTGTATATCAGCTACATCGGCCGGTCGATCCAGGACAACAGCGAACGTTTCCCGTCGGTTCTTGTGCAGGAGCTGGTGGACTATATCGGGCAGAGCCACTATTTGCCGGGAGACGAAGCGCGTAATTGTGATGAGAGCGAGCGGCGGGTGAAGGCCCACATCACCTGCTGTCATAGCCGTATGCCCTTTGATCCGGTGAACTATGTTGCTAATGAACATCAGAGCTATGCGCGCGAGTGGCTCCCGGCAGCGAAGAAAGAAGGGGTGGCGCATACTGATTTCATTCAGGAACTGGATGAGATCCCCCTGGAAACGTTGACCTTCGAACAGCTTCAGCGTTTTTGGGCACACCCGGTGCGCGCGTTCTTCCAGCAGCGTTTGCATGTCAACTTCCGTTCTGAAGAGAGCGAAATTCCTGATGCCGAACCCTTTATTCTGGATGGGTTAGAGCGCTACAAGCTGAACCTCCAGCTCCTGAATGCCCTGGTAGAACAGGAAGATGCTGCCACTCTATTTCGTCGCTACCGTGCCGCGGGCCAGTTGCCTTACGGTGCGTTCGGGGAGATAGTCTGGGAGGCGCAGTGTCAGGAAATGAAGGCACTTGCTGAACGCGTCATTGAGTGCAGACAACCCGGTAAAAGCATCGAAATCGATCTTGACTGCAACGGTGTCAATTTGACCGGCTGGCTGACTCAGGTTCAGCCGGACGGGCTGCTGCGCTGGCGGCCCTCGATGCTCAGCGTTTCACAGGGTTTGCAACTCTGGCTCGAACATCTTGTCTACAGTGCTGGCGGCAATACGGGTGAAAGCCGAATTTTTGTACGCAAAGAGGGCGAATGGCGCTTTCCGCCGATGGATGCCGGGCAGGCTTTGTGTTATTTGTCGCTTTACATCGACGGCTACCGCCGGGGAATGAATAAACCTCTGCTCCTGCTACCGGAAAGCGGTGGCGCGTGGATAAAAGCCTGTTATGACGCGCAGAATGATGCCATGTTAACGGATGACGCATCACTGCAGAAAGCGCGGAACAAATTTGTGCAGGCCTACGAAGGGAACATGATAGTGCGTGGCGAAGGGGAAGATGTCTGGTATCAACGTTTGTGGCGAACGCTTGAGCCAGAATACTTCGACATTATCACTGAAGAGGCACAGCGCTACCTGTTACCGCTGTTCAAATTTAATCAGTCCTGAGCGCTGTATAAAAATTGCGCAGCATGAGGTGTTCATTTATGATGCACTTCTTATCACGGACTGATGTACCCAAAGAAAGAGATGTTGGCGTGTCCAGCACGCAGTTTGTTAATGATGTAGCCGTGATAAAGAGGTCGTAATGCCAGGCAGCACCTTGTTTAAAGCGTTGATTTTGTTTGTCGCCCTTTGGGCTCCCTTCACTCAGGCAGATTCCGGTTGGCAACCCGTTCAGGAAACTATCCGTAAGAGCGAAAAAGACACCCGCCAGTATCAGGCTATCCGCCTCGATAACGGCATGACCGTACTGCTCGTTTCCGATCCGCAGGCGGTGAAATCGCTCTCGGCATTAGTTGTGCCGGTCGGGTCGCTTGAAGATCCCGAGGCCCATCCGGGGCTGGCACACTATCTGGAACACATGACGCTGATGGGATCGAAAAAATACCCGCAGCCGGATAGCCTGTCCGAATTCCTCAAAATGCACGGTGGCAGCCACAACGCCAGTACGGCACCGTACCGCACCGCGTTTTACCTCGAAGTTGAAAACGATGCGCTGGAAGGGGCTGTCGACCGCCTGGCGGATTCGATTGCTGCGCCGCTTCTGGATAAAAAATACGCTGACCGTGAACGCAACGCCGTTAACGCCGAGCTGACCCTGGCCCGCACCCGCGACGGTATGCGTATGGCACAGGTGAGTGCCGAAACCATCAACCCGGCGCACCCAGGCTCGCGTTTTTCGGGCGGCAATCTGGAAACGCTGAGCGATAAGCCGGGTAGCCCGGTGCTTGATGCGCTGCACGCGTTTCGCGATAAATACTATTCCGCTAACCTGATGAAAGCGGTTATCTACAGCAACAAGCCGTTGCCACAGCTGGCGAACATGGCGGCGCAGACGTTTGGTCGTGTGCCAAATAAGAACATCGATCTCCCACAGATTAGCGTTCCGGTTGTCACGGATGCGCAGAAAGGGATCGTGATCCACTACGTCCCCGCCATGCCCCGCAAGGTGCTGCGCGTGGAATTCCGCATTGATAATAACACCGCGCAATTCCGCAGCAAAACTGACGAGCTGGTTACCTATCTTATCGGTAACCGTAGCCCTGGCACGCTCTCTGACTGGCTGCAAAAGCAGGGGCTGGTGGAAGGTATTCGCGCAGACTCCGATCCCGTCGTGAACGGCAACAGCGGCGTGTTGGCCATTTCCGCGACCCTGACGGATAAAGGGTTGGCTAACCGCGACGAGGTGGTTGCGGCCATCTTTAGCTATCTCTCATTGCTGCGGGAAAAAGGCGTCGACAAACGCTACTTTGACGAACTGGCACATGTACTGGATCTCGATTTCCGTTACCCGTCCATTACGCGCGACATGGATTACGTTGAGTGGCTGGCTGATACTATGATCCGCGTGCCGGTGGAACACACGCTGGATGCGGTCAATATTGCCGATCGGTATGACGCCGATGCGGTGAAAGCGCGTCTGGCAATGATGACGCCGCAGAACGCCCGTATCTGGTACATCAGCCCGAACGAACCGCATAATAAAACGGCCTATTTCGTGGATGCGCCTTATCAGGTCGATAAAATCAGCGAATCAACTTTTGCGGACTGGCAGAAAAAAGCCGGTGAGATTGCGTTGCAACTGCCGGAGCTGAATCCCTACATCCCGGACGATTTTTCGCTGATCAAAACCACAAAGGCGTACCCGCATCCGAAGCTTATCGTCGATGAGCCAACGCTGCGCGTGGTCTATACCCCAAGCCGCTACTTCGCAAGTGAGCCAAAAGCCGATGTCAGCGTGGTTCTGCGTAACCCGAAAGCGATGGATAGCGCTAAAAATCAGGTGATGTTTGCGCTCAATGACTATCTGGCCGGTATTGCGCTCGATCAGCTCAGCAACCAGGCCGCCGTCGGGGGGATAAGCTTCTCGACCAACGCCAATAACGGCTTGATGGTCAATGCCAACGGCTATACTCAGCGCTTGCCGCAGCTGTTCCAGGCGCTCCTGGAAGGCTACTTCAGCTACACGCCAACGCAAGAGCAGCTTGAGCAGGCCAAGTCCTGGTATGCGCAAATGATGGATTCCGCGGAGAAGGGCAAAGCCTACGATATGGCGATCATGCCTGCGCAAATGCTGTCGCAGATCCCCTACTTCCAGCGTGAAGAGCGCCGTGCGCTGTTGCCATCTATCTCATTAAAAGATGTGCTGGCATACCGTGACGCGCTGAAGGTCAATACGCGCCCGGAGTTCCTGATCGTGGGGAACATGAGCGAAGATCAGGCTAAAACCCTGGCGCAAAATGTCCGTACGCAGCTGGGTTCAAAAGGTGACGAATGGTGCCGTAACCAGGACGTGCTGGTTGAGAAAAAGCAGAATGTGATTTTCGAAAAAGCGGGTAGCAGCACCGATTCCGCGCTGGCCGCCGTGTTTGTCCCGACCGGGTATGATGAGTTTGCCAGCTCTGCGCAGAGTGCGGTTCTCGGACAAATCATCCAGCCCTGGTTCTACAACCAGTTGCGTACTGAAGAGCAGCTTGGCTATGCGGTCTTCGCCTTTTCCATGAACGTGGGCCGCCAGTGGGGGCTTGGCTTCCTGCTGCAAAGCAGTGATAAACAGCCTGCCTACCTCTGGCAGCGCTATCAGGCATTCTTCCCGCAGGCGGAAGCAAAACTGCGCGCCATGAAGCCAGACGAGTTTGCCCAGATCCAGCAGGCGGTCATCGCGCAGGTGATGCAGGCACCGCAAACGCTGGGTGAGGAAGCCTCTCAACTGAGCAAAGATTTTGATCGCGGTAATCTGAAGTTTGATTCGCGTGATAAAGTAGTGGCCGAAATAAAACAGCTGACGCCTCAGAAGGTTGCCGACTTCTTCCATCAGGCGGTGATTAAACCGCAGGGGATCGCCATTCTGTCTCAGGTTTCCGGTAGCCAAAATGGCAAAACGGATTACGTAAACCCGAAAGGCTGGGAAATCTGGAAGAGCGTCACTGCACTGCAGCAATCAATGCCCTGGAGTAAGAAAGAATGACCGATACCGCTGAGTCCCTTGATCCCTTACGTTTACCTCTACAGGGCGAACGATTGATTGAAGCCTCAGCGGGAACGGGAAAAACCTACACCATCGCCGCGCTCTATCTGCGTCTGCTGTTAGGGCTTGGCGGTACTGCCGCTTTTCCGCGTCCGTTAAGCGTGGAAGAGCTGCTGGTGGTGACCTTCACCGAAGCGGCTACCGCCGAGCTGCGTGGCCGTATTCGTGCCAATATTCACGAACTGCGCATCGCTTGCCTGCGACAGAGCACCGATAACCCGCTTTACGCCAGCCTTCTGGAAGAAATTACCGATAAGCAGCAGGCTGCGCAGTGGCTGCTGCTGGCGGAACGGCAAATGGATGAAGCGTCCGTTTTTACCATCCACGGCTTTTGTCAGCGCATGCTGAGCCTGAATGCCTTTGAGTCCGGCATGCTGTTTGAACAACAGCTCATTGAAGACGAGTCTGAGCTTCGCTATCAGGCCTGTGCAGATTTCTGGCGCCGCCACTGTTATCCCCTGCAGCGTGACATCGCCGAAGCAGTGCATGCGTTGTGGAAAGGCCCTGAAGAGCTTTTGCGCGCTATCGATCGCTATCTGCAGGGGGAAGCGCCCGTCATCAAATCACCCCCGCCAGCGGACGAAACGCTGGCATCACGCCATGAAAAGATCGTCACGCAAATTGCGACCTTGAAGCAAAAGTGGAATGCGTCCGTCGATGAAATTGCCTCTATCCTCGAAAACTCCGGTATCGACAGGAAAAAATTTAACCGCGGCAATCAGGGTAAATGGATCGACAAGATCAGCGCGTGGGCGCAGGAAGAGACGCGAGGCTACCAGCTTCCGGATGCTCTGGAAAAGTTCTCCCAGCGTTTTTTGACCGAGCGGACGAAAGCCGATGGCATCGTGCCAGAGCATCCTCTTTTTGTTGCCATCGAGAGTCTACTGGCTGAGCCGTTAACGCTTAACGACTTAATGATTACCCGCGCCATGACGGAAATCCGTGAAGCCGTGGCGCGTGAGAAACGCCGTCGGGGTGAGCTGGGCTTCGACGATATGCTAAGCCGTCTGGACGCCGCGCTGTGCAGTGAAAATGGCGAAGCGCTCGCTGCGGCAATCCGCACGCGTTTTCCGGTGGCGATGATCGATGAGTTTCAGGATACGGACCCCCAGCAGTACCGTATTTTCCGCCGTATCTGGCGTCAGCAGCCAGACACTGCGCTGCTGTTGATCGGTGACCCGAAGCAGGCGATTTACGCCTTCCGTGGCGCCGACATTTTTACCTACATGAAGGCCCGTAGCGAAGTTGCAGCCCATTACACCTTAGAGACTAACTGGCGATCCGCTCCGGGTATGGTGGAAAGCGTCAACACGCTCTTTAAGCAGATGGACGCGGCGTTTATGTTCCGTGAAATTCCTTTCCTGCCGGTCAAGTTTGCTGAAAAAAATGCCTCGTTGCGCTTTGAGTTCAATGGCGTGACTCAGCCAGCCATGAACCTTTGGCTACTCGATGGTGAAGGCTGTGGCGTTGGGGATTATCAAAGTGCGATGGCGCAGCACTGCGCCGCACAGATCCGCGACTGGCTGAGTGCCGGAGCGCGTGGCGAAGCCGTGTTATGGCGAGGGGAGCAGGCGAACCCCGTTAAGGCATCCGATATCACGGTGCTGGTGCGCAGTCGCCAGGAGGCGGCGCTGATCCGCGATGCGCTGACCTTGCTCAACATCCCGTCAGTCTATCTTTCGAATCGCGACAGCGTCTTTGAAACGCTGGAAGCTCAGGAGATGCTATGGCTGCTGCAAGCCGTGTTGGCTCCCGAGCGTGAAAGCACGCTTCGCAGCGCCCTGGCCAGCGCAATGATGGGGTTGAATGCCCGTGATATTGACGCGCTAAACAACGACGAGGAAGCCTGGGATAATGTCGTTGAAGAGTTTGCCCACTACCGGGAACGCTGGCAAAAACGCGGCGTAATGGCCATGCTGCGCGAGCTGATGGCGAAGCGTCAGATTGCGGAGAATATGCTCGCCACGGCAGGCGGCGAGCGCCGCCTGACCGATATTCTGCATATCAGCGAGCTGTTGCAGGAAGCGGGAGCGCAGCTCGAAAGCGAGCATGCGCTGGTGCGCTGGCTGTCACAGCAGATTGCCGATCCGAACAGCAATTCATCCAGTCAGCAGATGCGCCTCGAAAGCGATAAGCATCTGGTGCAGATCGTCACCATTCACAAGTCGAAAGGTCTTGAGTATCCGCTGGTCTGGCTCCCGTTTATCGCCAACTATCGCGTGCAGGACCAGGCCTTTTACCACGACCGTGAATCATTTGAAGCCGTGCTCGATCTCAGTAAAGCGGAATCCAGCGTTGAGCTGGCAGAGGCTGAACGTCTGGCAGAGGATTTACGCCTGCTCTACGTGGCGCTGACTCGCTCGGTCTGGCACTGCAGTCTGGGTATTGCGCCGCTGTTCCGTCGCCGGGGTGAGAAGTCAGGAGAGACCGATTTCCATTTAAGCGCGCTGGGACGTCTTATTCAGCTTGGAGAGCCAAAAGATGCGGCGGGCCTGCGCCAGTGCATCGAGGCGCTGTGTGGTGACCATATTGCTCTGCATATTCCCTCATCGCCGGATAACAGCCGCTGGCAGACGCCGGAGCAGCCTGCTGCCGATCTGAATGCCCGGCAAATCCAGCGCACTCTCGCTGACGACTGGCGCGTAACCAGTTACTCCGGTTTACAGCAGCACGGGCAGAGCATTGCTCAGGATCTGATGCCGAAGCTGGATGTGGATGCCGCCGGAGTGGGAGACATACTCCCTGAGCCTGCTCTGACTCCGCATCAGTTCCCACGCGGCGCGTCACCCGGCACCTTTTTACACAGCCTGTTTGAAGAACTGGATTTCACCCAGCCGGTTTCTTCGGAGTGGGTGCTGAAAATGCTTCAGAGCGGCGGCTTTGACGAGAAATGGCAGCCCGTCCTCACCGACTGGGTCACTGCGATTTTGCAGGCACCGCTCACGCAGCAGGGGATTTCGCTCAGCCAGTTGACCGCCAAAGACAAGCAGGTGGAAATGGAGTTTTATCTCCCTATCGCCAGCCCGCTTAAAGCCGATGCGCTTGATGCGTTGATCCGTGAGTACGATCCGCTTTCCGCTGGCTGCCCGCCCTTGAACTTCCGCCAGGTTCAGGGGATGTTAAAAGGTTTTATCGACCTGATTTTCCGCCACGAAGGGCGTTACTATCTGCTGGATTACAAATCGAACTGGCTGGGTGACAGCAGCGACGCCTACACTCAAGACGCGATGGCAGCAGCCATGCAGCAGCATCGCTACGATTTGCAGTATCAGCTTTATACGCTGGCGCTGCATCGCTATCTGCGCCACCGCATTGCCGATTACCGTTACGAAGATCATTTTGGCGGTGTTATTTATCTCTTCCTGCGCGGGGTGGACGCTACGGATCCCAACTCCGGCATTTTCAGCACGCGCCCGGACGCGGCATTGATAGAAAAGATGGATGAGCTGTTTGCCACAACCATGGAGGAGATGGCATGACGATGCACGAACTTTTGCTGGAAGCCGTGGAGCAACGCGTGCTGCGCCACCTTGACGTTCAGTTCGCCATGATGGTGGCGGGCGAAGAGCCGGAGGTGATGCTCGCTGCCGCTCTCCTTAGCAAAGACGCGGGAGAAGGTCACGTTTGCCTGCCGCTTTCGCGTCTGGCGCTGAATGAACAAATGCCTGCGGTATTGCAGTCCTGCTTCGTTCTTCTGGGGGAATCGGTGGACTGGCAGGCTGTATTACTCCGATCTCCCGCCGTCAGCGGGGCCGGAACGCAAACGCCGATGATCCTGACCGGCGAGCGTTTATACCTTAACCGCCTGTGGCGCAACGAGCTGACGGTGGCGCGCTTTTTCAGCGAAACGAATGTCCCGCTTCCGTGTGATGAAGCGCAGCTTCGACAAACGCTGGATGGCCTGTTTAGCTCGGGCGAAGCCATCGACTGGCAAAAAGTGGCGGCGGCCGTGGCCTTAACGCGGCGGATTTCTGTGATTTCTGGCGGCCCGGGCACGGGGAAAACCACCACGGTGGCAAAACTCCTCGCGGCGCTGATTCAGCTATCTGGCGAGCAGAAATGCCGTATCCGGCTGGCCGCACCTACCGGTAAAGCGGCGGCTCGACTCACGGAGTCGTTAGGCGGCGCGCTGCAAAAACTGCCGCTCACCGAGGCGCAGCTTGCACTTTTCCCCAATGAGGCCAGCACCTTACACCGTCTGCTTGGCGCACAGCCGGGCAGTCAGCGGCTGCGATATCATGCCGGCAACCCGCTGCATCTGGACGTGCTGGTGGTGGATGAAGCCTCAATGATCGACCTGACGATGATGTCGCGGCTGATTGATGCCCTGCCGCCGCACGCGCGGGTTATTTTCCTTGGCGATCGCGATCAGCTTGCCTCTGTGGAAGCCGGAGCGGTGCTAGGGGATATTTGCACCTACGCCAGTTTTGGCTATACCACCGCGCGTGCTCAGGAGCTGGCACGCCTGACCGGCTGCGCGCTCGAGCCCGATAACTCCCCGGTCGCGGGTGCGCTGCGCGACAGCCTGTGTCTGCTGCAAAAAAGCTACCGTTTCGGCAGCGACTCCGGCATCGGCCAGTTGGCTGCAGCGGTAAACCGCGGCGATCGGCACAGCACGCGCGGGGTGTTTGACGGCGCCTTTACCGACATCGAGAAAAAATCGCTGCAAAGCAGTGAAGAGTATCAGGCGATGCTGGATGACGCGCTGGAGGGATATCAGCACTTCCTGACCTGTGTACAGCAGCAGAATACGCCGGAGCAGGTCATTGCCGCGTTCGGTGAATATCAGCTGCTGTGCGCGCTGAGGGAGGGGCCGTTTGGCGTCAGTGGGCTGAACGACAGGCTGGAACAGCTGCTGGCGCAGAAGCGTAAAATCAGCCGTTTGCCGCATTCACGCTGGTACGAGGGGCGACCGGTAATGATCTCCCGCAATGACAGCGCGCTGGGCTTGTTTAACGGGGATATCGGAATTGCGCTCGATCGCGGTCAGGGGCTGCGCGTCTGGTTCATGATGCCGGAGGGAAGCGTGAAGTCCGTGCAGCCAAGCCGCCTGCCTGAACATGATACGACGTGGGCGATGACGGTACACAAATCCCAGGGCTCTGAGTTTAACCATGCGGCGCTGATCCTGCCTACGCAGCTGTCACCCGTCATCACCCGCGAGCTGATTTACACCGCTATTACCCGCGCGCGCCAGCGGCTGTCGCTCTATACCGATGAACGCGTTCTGGTACAGGCCATTGCCGCGCGAACGGAGCGTCGAAGCGGCTTAAGCGCGATATTCGAGGCCCTCTAAGAAAACGCCCTCACCGGACGGTGGGGGCGCTGTATTATCCCAGGTCAGCCATCAGCACTTTTGAACGACGCTGATAGTTGTACATCTCTTTCTTGCTTTCCGGCAGCGAATCAATATCGACCGGCGTAAAGCCGCGTTCCTGGAACCAGTGAATGCTTCGGGTCGTCAGAACAAACAGCTTGCTGAGCCCAATCTGGCGCGCCTGAGCTGCTACACGCTCCAGCAGCATCTCACCGCGGGAAGAGCTGCGGTAGTCAGGATGCACGGCAACGCAGGCCATTTCGCCGATCTTCTCCTCCGGGAATGGATAGAGCGCGGCACAGGCGATGGTCAGGTTATCGCGCTGTATGATGGTGAATTTGTCGATCTCCATCTCCAGCTGCTCGCGTGAGCGGCGAACCAGAATTCCCTGCTGTTCCAGCGGACGGATCAGTTCCAGTATGCCGCCAATGTCGTTGATGGTCGCGCGGCGGATCTGCTCGGCGCTCTCCATCACAATCTGCGTACCGATACCGTCGCGGGAGAACAGCTCCTGCAGCAGCGCACCGTCTTCCTGATAGCTGATCAGATGGCTACGGCGCACGCCGCTGCGGCAGGCTTTCACTGCGCCGCGCAGAAAGCGCACGGTGCCGGAGTGGTAATCTCCCGCTTCCTCGAGCGCTTCAACGCGCGCCTGCGCTTCGTTGGGGAATAGTTCAGGCACAATCATCCCTTCATCGTTTTCGACACCCTGCGAGGAACAAAACCCAATCATTTTTTCCGCTTTCAGCTTGATAGCAAGCTGGGTGGCAATCTCTTCAGACGTCAGATTAAAACTTTCGCCCGTTACAGAAACCGCGACCGGACCCATCAGCACGATGGCACCGCTGTCCAGCTGGCGGTGAATAGCCTCTTCATCGATACGACGAATACGACCGCTGTGGCAATAATCCACGCCGTCGTCCACGCCGAGCGGCTGGGCAATGATAAAGTTGCCGCTCACGACGTTGATATGCGCGCCCTGCAGCGGCGTGTTGTTCAGGCTCATGGACAGGCGAGCGGTAATATCCAGCTGCAGCAGACCCGCAGCCTGCTTCACCAGTTCAAGGGTTTTGGCATCCGTAACGCGGGTATGCTTGTGGTAAATCGGCTCGTGGTGGTGAGCAGCCAGATTGGCATCGATCTGCGGTCGTGCGCCATACACAACAACCAGGCGGATGCCGAGGCTGTGCAGAAGACCTATATCGTTGACGATACTGGAAAAATTTTCATGCTCAATGGCTTCGCCGCCGAGCATGATGACGAACGTTTTCCCCCGATGGGCGTTGATATAGGGAACAGAATGGCGGAATCCCTGGACCAGTTCGGTTCTACGTTCCTTCACCATGGCACAACCCTTAATGAATGTTTATTCGTAATTTATGTATTTTTATTCGATTATGGCCGCGTGCGCAAGCCTAAATTTTCCGCGACACACAGAAAAGAATAAGTAATCCGTGCGTTAACGTATGAATGTTTACCCTTTTATAGATGACAGTTTATGCGTCATTCGTTAAAGTTTTCGGTCAATCTGGACATTTTGTATATCAGTTCGTTTTCTTGCTCGGGAGAAGCATGTCGGGATCCAATTCAGCAATAAGCCGCCGCCGTTTGTTAAAAGGGGCCGGGGCAATGTGGTTGCTTAGCGTCAGTCAGGTCGGTCTTGCTGCCACAAGCCAGGTGGTGGCGGTGCGCGTCTGGCCGTCGTCGACCTATACGCGCGTGACGGTCGAATCCAATCGCGTGCTGAAATATAAGCAATTTGCCCTCAGCAACCCGGAACGCGTGGTGGTGGATCTCGAAGGCGTTAACCTCAACTCCGTGCTGAAAGGAATGGCGGCGCAGATCCGCGGCGACGATCCGTTTATTAAATCGGCGCGCGTCGGGCAGTTTGATCCGCAAACCGTGCGCATGGTGTTTGAACTGAAGCAGAACGTTAAGCCGCAGCTGTTTGCCCTGGCGCCTGTCGCGACGTTCAAAGAGCGCCTGGTGATGGATCTCTACCCGGCCAATGCGACGGATATTCAGGATCCGCTTCTTGCTCTGCTGGAGGATTACAACAAGGGCGATTTGCAGCGTCAGGTGCCCCCTGCGCAAAGCGGTCCGCAGCCGGGGAAGGCAGGGCGCGATCGTCCGATTGTGATCATGCTCGATCCCGGCCACGGTGGCGAAGACTCCGGCGCGGTGGGGAAATATCGCACGCGTGAAAAAGACGTGGTGCTGCAAATTGCGCGCCGTCTGAAGGCCTTAATCGATAAAGAAGGCAATATGCGCGCCTATATGACGCGTAATGAGGACGTCTTCATTCCGCTGAAGGTCCGGGTGGCGAAAGCGCAGAAGCAGCGCGCCGATTTGTTCGTCTCGATCCATGCGGATGCGTTTACCAGCCGTCAGCCAAGCGGCTCGTCGGTGTTTGCGCTCTCAACCAAAGGCGCGACCAGTACCGCCGCGAGATACCTTGCGGACACCCAGAACGCCTCTGACCTGATCGGTGGCGTGAGCAAAAGTGGCGATCGCTACGTCGACCACACTATGTTCGATATGGTGCAGTCGCTGACCATTAACGACAGCCTGAAGTTTGGTAAAGCAGTGCTGGGCAAGCTGGGCAACATCAATAAGCTGCATAAAAACAGCGTCGAGCAGGCCGGGTTTGCGGTACTGAAAGCGCCGGATATTCCGTCCATCCTGGTAGAAACCGCGTTTATCAGTAACGTGGAAGAGGAGCGTAAGCTGAAGACCGCTAAGTTCCAGCAGGAAGTGGCGGAGTCGATTCTGGCAGGGATTCGTGCGTATTTCTCTGACGGGGCGACGCTGGCGCGGCGCGGGTAGATCTTTTGGCCGGGTTCACGCCCGGCAATTTCACAAACGACAGATACAAAAAAACACCCTTAAGGGTGTTTATTGTTTTAGAAGTATTGGTTGCGGGGGCCGGATTTGAACCGACGACCTTCGGGTTATGAGCCCGACGAGCTACCAGGCTGCTCCACCCCGCGTCCGTCTTTCTACTCTTGTAGAAGCTTACTTCTTCAAATTTGATTGGTTGCGGGGGCCGGATTTGAACCGACGACCTTCGGGTTATGAGCCCGACGAGCTACCAGGCTGCTCCACCCCGCGTCCGTCTTTCTACAGTCGTAGAAGATACTTCATCAAATTTTAATTGGTTGCGGGGGCCGGATTTGAACCGACGACCTTCGGGTTATGAGCCCGACGAGCTACCAGGCTGCTCCACCCCGCGTCCGTGGATGCGCACTATACTCGGATAGGTTTGTGATGCAACCCCTTTTTCACATTTATCATGATTTTGTATGCAAATTGAACGACATGGCGCTGTTTGGACTATTTTTTGCGCAAAATTTGCCAAAGGGCATGCGATCGCATTTCATTAGCCCTGGCGGTTTGTTATCTTCATCACGCGGATAAGGGCAACTTAAAGACGAGATATAATGAAAGGACGTTGGGCGAAGTATCTGATGACGGGCGCAATGGTAGCGATTCTTGCGGCCTGTTCTTCCAAACCGACCGATCGCGGTCAACAGTATAAAGACGGGAAGTTATCCCAGCCTTTCTCTTTAGTTAATCAGCCTGATGCGGTCGGCGCACCGATCAATGCCGGTGATTTCTCCGAGCAGGTCTACCAGATCCGCAACGCGTCGCCGCGTCTGTATGGCACCCAGAGTAGCGTGTATAACGCGGTCCAGGACTGGCTGAAAGCCGGTGGCGATACGCGCAACATGCGCCAGTTTGGTATCGACGCCTGGCAGATGGAGGGGGCGGATAACTACGGTAACGTTCAGTTTACCGGCTACTACACCCCGGTTATCCAGGCGCGACACACGCGTCAGGGCGAGTTCCAGTACCCTATCTACCGTATGCCGCCAAAACGCGGTCGTCTGCCGTCGCGTGCCGAGATCTACGCCGGTGCGCTGAGCGAAAACTACGTTCTTGCCTACAGCAATTCGCTGATGGATAACTTCATCATGGACGTTCAGGGCAGCGGCTACATTGATTTTGGCGACGGTTCGCCGCTTAACTTCTTCAGCTATTCCGGCAAAAACGGTCACGCCTATCGCAGTATTGGCAAGGTGCTGATCGACCGCGGCGAAGTGAAGAAAGAAGATATGTCGATGCAGGCGATCCGCGAGTGGGGCGAGAAACACAGCGAAGCCGAGGTGCGCGAGCTGCTGGAGCAGAACCCGTCGTTCGTCTTCTTCAAGCCGCAAAACTTCGCCCCGGTGAAAGGGGCGAGTGCCGTTCCGCTGATTGGCCGCGCATCGGTTGCATCGGATCGTTCGATCATTCCTGCAGGCACCACGCTGCTGGCGGAAGTCCCTCTGCTGGACAATAACGGCAAGTTCAACGGCCAGTATGAGCTGCGTCTGATGGTGGCGCTGGACGTCGGCGGGGCAATCAAAGGCCAGCACTTCGATATTTATCAGGGCATTGGCCCTGACGCAGGCCATCGTGCGGGCTGGTATAACCATTACGGACGCGTGTGGGTGCTGAAGGCGGCACCGGGTGCCGGAAACGTATTCAGCGGCTGATTGTGGTATTCTGAGCGCAATACGGATTACTGTTCAGGGTGAGGAAAACCTCACCCTTTTTACATCTGAGGTTTTATGTCTGTGGTAATCAGCGACGCCTGGCGCCAGCGTTTTGGCGGTACGGCACGTTTATATGGTGAAAAAGCCCTGCAGCTGTTTGCGGATGCGCATGTCTGCGTCGTGGGCATTGGTGGTGTGGGGTCGTGGGCGGCAGAAGCGCTGGCGAGAACCGGTATTGGCGCAATCACGCTGATTGACATGGATGACGTTTGCGTCACCAACACCAACCGTCAAATCCACGCCCTGCGCGATAACGTCGGCCTGGCAAAATCTGAGGTGATGGCGGAACGCATTCGTCTCATCAACCCCGAATGCCGCGTGACGGTGATCGACGACTTTGTGACGGCAGATAACGTCGCGGAGTATATGAGCAAAGGCTACAGCTATGTGATTGACGCCATCGACAGCGTGCGGCCAAAAGCGGCGCTTATCGACTACTGTCGTCGCTACAAGGTGCCGCTGGTCACGACGGGCGGGGCGGGCGGCCAAATCGATCCGACGCAGATCCAGGTGGCCGATCTGGCAAAAACGATCCAGGATCCGCTGGCCGCCAAGCTGCGTGAACGCCTGAAAAGCGACTTCAACGTGGTGAAGAACAGCAAAGGCAAGCTGGGCGTCGACTGCGTGTTCTCAACTGAAGCACTGGTTTATCCCCAGGCAGACGGTTCCGTATGTGCGATGAAAAGCACGGCGGAAGGGCCAAAGAGAATGGATTGCGCCTCCGGGTTTGGCGCGGCCACCATGGTAACCGCTTCCTTTGGCTTTGTGGCGGTGTCTCACGCCCTGAAGAAGATGATGGCGAAGGCGGAACGTCAGGCCTGAACCTGACGCGCTGCGTCCTGTACCGCGTCGCTGAGCGCGATCAACCCCTGACCGCGCGAGGCGCTGAGCTGCGCGCGCAGCCCAAGCTCATCAAACAACGCCAGCGGCGAATGTGCCAGCAGTTCCGCCGCGCTTTTCCCTTCGACTGCGGTTAACAGCACCGCCAGCAGCCCTCTGACGATACGGCCTTCGCTGTCGCCAAAGAAATGCAGTTTCTCGCCGGAGACGCTATACCCGAGCCAGACGCGGTTTTCACAGCCTGCAATCTCTTTCGCCTGCGCTTTGAGATCGTCTGAAAGGGCCGGGAGCTGTTTACCCAGCAGGATCAGCTGACGATATTTATCTTCCCACTGTGTAAGCGGGGCGAAGGTCTGTTTTAACGTCTCTTCGGTGATCGCGGTGCCGAACGGATGCCCGGCTAAAGCAGCGCTAGTCATTAATCCACCAGTAATTCAAGGGCGCGGTCAACGGCGGCAACCAGCGCGTCAACATCGCTTTGTGTGTTATAAGGCGCGAAGGAAGCACGTAGCGTACCGCTAACGCCAAGCGCCGTCAGCAGCGGCTGGGCGCAGTGCTGTCCGGCGCGCAGGGCGATGCCATATTCCGCCAGCAGCGTGACCATATCGCTGTGATGCACGCCTGCAAAATCAAAGGCGAGCAGGCTGGAATCCTGCACGCGGAACGAACGGAAACCGGGGCGTTTTTTAAGCTCTTCTTCCGCAAGCGTTGCCAGTCCCCGGCTCCAGCTTTCAGCCTGAGCCACGTCCGTTTCTTCCAGCCACTCAAGCGCCGCGCTTAAGCCAATCACGCCCGCCACGTTCGGCGTACCGGCTTCCAGACGATAAGGCACGTCCTGAGTTTTAAAGCCGTCGAAGGTCACTTCGGCGATCATCTTGCCGCCGCCGAGCCACGGCGTCATGTGTTTCAGCAGTTCAGGCTTGCCGTACAGCGCGCCGATCCCGGTTGGCCCGTAGAGCTTATGTCCTGAGAAAGCATAGAAATCGATATCCAGCGTTTGCACATCCGCCGGAAAATGCACCACGCCCTGCGCACCGTCGACCATCACCACCATATTGCTGGCATGGGCGATCGCAATGGCTTTAGCCAGATCTGGGCAGCCACCGGTAACATTAGACATCTGCCCCAGCGCCAGAATCCGGCTGCGGGGGGTGATAAGCTCAGGTAAACGCGCCACGTCCGGCAGTAAATCGGCACCCAGCGGGAGCTTCACAATGCGCGCGCCCGTTTGTTCTGCCACCATCAGCCACGGCACCAGGTTGGCATGATGTTCAGCCTCGCTGACGATGATTTCATCGCCCGGTTGAAGCCGCGGACGTGCGTAGCACTGGGCCACCATGTTGATGGCCTCGGTGGTGCCGCGCGTCCAGACGATATTTTTCCCGCTTTCGGCATTGATCAGCCGTGCGACCCGATCGCGAGCGGCCTCATAGCGCGCAGTAAGACGCTGAGCCTCAGCGAACGGGCTGCGATGCACATTGCCTGCACTCAGGCTGTAGAACTGCTGCGTGGCGTCAATGACCGCCTGTGGCTTGAGGGCCGTGGCAGCGCTATCAAGGTAAATACCGGCATCGGCCAGCGCCGGAAACTGTGCGCGGAACTGCGCAGGACTGAAAGCGTTCATGGGATTCCTCATTTCAATATAGCGATCGTCGCGCAATTTCAGCGGCAGGGCAAGGAGGTTGATATCTATCAGAATTGTCTGCTTATCCTGATGACCCCAAAAAAGCAGGTTATGCTAAATAGTGTTAGGCGGATGTTTTAGCCTGTTATAAATCGAGGTTTGAATAGCATTAATTGCTAAAGGAGAATAATCATGAATAAGACAGCTGCAATCATTTCTGCCTGTGCGTTTACTTTTGCCCTGAGCGCCTGTTCCGGTAACAACTACGTGATGCACACCAACGATGGTCGTTCTATCGTATCGGAAGGGAAACCGACTACCGATAATGATACCGGGATGATTTCATACAAAGATGCTAACGGGAACAAGCAGCAGATCAACCGCACGGACGTGAAAGAGATGAAAGAGATCGAGCATTAACAGATCGCAGGCGAAAAAAAAGCACCGCAAATTGGCGGTGCTACATTAATCACTATGGACAGACAGGGTAAATGTACAGGAAGTGAAAAATTGGTAGCGTTGCTACCGTGGTCTGAATCGCAGACCAATTGCAAACACAACAACACAACATCACAACCGTAAGCCAAAAGCCCTTCAGAACACGCATTCCAAAAAAACTTTTCGTTCCGGCTCAGGAAGTGCCGCCACTATAGGTATTTGCTGGTAGTTCCTCAACGGACAAATTATAATGGCTCAGATAAAAAAAACTAATAGGTTAAACGTTGTTTCCTATATGTTAAATCTTGTTAACATCTAAGCCAGATAACCATGTCGAAGCGATTGCCACCTCTAAATGCATTACGTGTTTTTGATGCAGCAGCACGTCACCTGAGTTTCACCCGAGCGGCAGATGAGCTTTTTGTGACTCAGGCCGCAGTAAGTCATCAAATCAAGTCCCTGGAGGATTTTCTGGGGCTTAAGCTGTTCCGTCGACGCAACCGCTCCTTGCTTCTGACTGAAGAAGGTCAGAGCTATTTTCAGGATATTAAAGAGATTTTTTCCCAACTGACGGAAGCTACGCGGAAACTGCAGGCCAGGAGTGCCAAAGGCGCGCTGACGGTCAGTTTATTGCCCAGTTTTGCCATTCAGTGGCTGGTGCCAAGACTCTCAAGCTTTAACTCAGCTTATCCGGGAATCGACGTTCGAATCCAGGCCGTGGATCGTCAGGAAGACAAATTGGCTGACGATGTGGATGTCGCCATTTTTTATGGTCGCGGCAACTGGCCGGGCTTGCGTGTTGAAAAATTATACGCAGAATATCTGCTGCCTGTTTGTTCGCCGCTGTTGCTGACAGGTGACAAGGCGCTGAAAACGCCCGCTGATTTGGCGCAACATACGCTTTTGCATGATGCTTCTCGCCGTGACTGGCAAACTTATACCCGCCAATTAGGTCTTAACCATATAAATGTGCAGCAGGGACCCATTTTTAGCCACAGCGCGATGGTGTTACAGGCTGCTATTCACGGGCAGGGCATCGCGTTGGCGAACAACGTGATGGCACAGTCCGAAATTGAGGCCGGCCGTCTGGTCTGCCCGTTTAATGATGTTCTGGTCAGCAAGAATGCGTTTTATCTGGTTTGTCATGACAGTCAGGCAGAACTGGGTAAAATAGCCGCCTTCCGACAGTGGATCCTGTCTAAAGCGGCAAACGAGCAAGAAAAATTCCGCTTCAGGTATGAACAATAACTTTTGTGTGCTGTGCACGCATCACTTTAGGACTGAAACATGACCAGCCGATTCATGCTGATTTTTGCCGCGGTGAGTGGCTTTATTTTTGTGGCACTGGGTGCTTTTGGCGCGCATGTGTTAAGCAAAACTTTAGGGGTGGTAGAGATGGGCTGGATCCAGACCGGCCTTGAATATCAGGCGTTTCACACCCTGGCAATCTTTGGGCTGGCGGTGGCAATGCAGCGCCGCATCAGCATCTGGTTTTACTGGAGTAGCGTGTTTATGGCGCTGGGTACCGTGTTGTTCAGCGGTAGCCTGTACTGCCTTGCACTCTCTCATTTGCGCCTGTGGGCGTTTGTTACTCCTGTCGGCGGCGTCAGCTTCCTGGCGGGATGGGTATTAATGTTTATCGGAGCTATCCGTCTGAAACGCAAGGGCGTTGTTCATGAATAAGGTTGTTTTATATTGTCGCCCGGGGTTTGAGAAAGAGTGCGCCGCGGAAATTACGGATAAAGCCGCGAAGCGCGAAGTCTTCGGTTTTGCCCGCGTAAAAGAGAACGCAGGCTATGTGGTATTCGAGTGCTATCAGCCTGAAGACGCCGACAAGCTGGCACGCGAGCTGCCGTTCAGCTCGCTGATCTTCGCGCGTCAGATGTTTGTTGCGGGCGAGCTGCTGAAAGATCTGCCGCCGGAAGACCGCATCACGCCGATTGTCGGCATGCTTCAGGGCGTGGTGGAGAAGGGCGGCGATCTGCGCGTTGAAGTGGCGGATACCAACGAAAGTAAAGAGCTGATGAAGTTCTGCCGTAAGTTCACCGTTCCGCTGCGCGCGGCGCTGCGTGATGCGGGCGTGCTGACGAACTACGAAACGCCGAAGCGTCCGGTGGTGCATATCTTCTTTATCGCACCGGGCTGCTGCTATACGGGCTATTCGTACACCACCAACAACTCTCCTTTCTTTATGGGCATCCCGCGTTTGCGCTTCCCGGCCGATGCGCCAAGCCGTTCCACGCTCAAGCTCGAAGAGGCGTTCCACGTCTTTATTCCGGCGGATGAGTGGGATGAGCGTCTGGCGAACGGCATGTACGCCGTCGATCTCGGCGCGTGCCCGGGCGGCTGGACCTATCAGCTGGTGAAACGCAACATGTGGGTATCGTCCGTTGATAACGGCCCAATGGCGCAAAGCCTGATGGACACCGGGCAGGTCACCTGGCTGCGTGAAGACGGCTTCCGCTATCGCCCAAACCGTAACAACATCTCATGGATGGTGTGCGACATGGTTGAGAAACCGGCGAAAGTGGCCGCGCTGATGGCCTCCTGGCTGGTAAACGGCTGGTGTCGCGAGACCATTTTCAACCTCAAGCTGCCGATGAAAAAGCGCTATGAGGAGGTATCGCAGAACCTGGCCTACATTCAGGAGCAGATGGACGAGCACGGGATTAACGTGGAGATCCAGGCGCGTCAGCTGTATCACGACCGTGAAGAGGTGACGGTGCATATTCGTCGCTGGTGGGCTGCGGTCGGCGGACGTCGCGACGAGCGATAGTCCCCTCACCCTAACCCTCTCCCCACAGGGGAGAGGGGACTGCTCCGTGCGGTCTTTTCCCCCTCGCCCCTTTGGGGAGAGGGCCGGGGTGAGGGGGGATCTTAATGTTCTAACCGCAACTGCTGTAAATTCCCGTCCAGCTGTAAATCAGTCTGTAGCGTTGCGATTTCCCGGCAGATAAACGCCATCTCTTTATGCGCCTCCAGCTTCTTGCGCCACTTTTCCGGTACCTCATCCAGACGGGCGTAAATCCCTTCCAGACTTTGAAAATCCGTTAGCAGCTGCGCGGCGCTCTTCGGCCCAATACCGGCAACACCCGGAACCTTAGAGCTGCTGATGCCTGCCAGCCCCCAGTAGTCCGGCAGTTGCTCAGGCGAGACGCCAAACTCGCCGGCAATAAATGGCGCGTCCAGCCAGCGTTTTTGAAAATAGTCGCGAATGCGGACAGTCGGCGAGAGCAGCTGGCAGTAGCCTTTGTCAGTGGAAACGATAGTGGCCTGATGCCCGGCGCTCGCCACCTTTACGGCCAGAGTGGCCGCGAGATCGTCGGCTTCATTTCCCTGTGCCCCCCAGCAGGGGACGCCGCGCTGTTCAAATGCCGCGCGTATCATAGGTAACTCTGCATGAAGATCGTCCGGCATCGGTGCGCGTCCGGCTTTGTAGTCAGGCAGACGCTGGTGTCGCCAGCCCGTGTTGCGGGCTTCGTCATCAAATACCGCGACCGCGTGGGTGGGTTCACTGTGGCGGATAAGCTGTTCCAGCGCGTGCAGGCAGGTGTCTTTACAGGGCGTCCCCTGCACCGCATGGATACGGCGAATCAGGTTGAGCGCATCGACGATAAGTAAATGAACGGCCACAGATAATCTCCCTTCTATCTAATGCGTGAAGGGTAACACTGTCAGCAGCATGAAACTATGAATGGTGGGGAAAACAGGAAGAAGCCTCGCAAAACGAGGCTTCCTGAGAGGCTTAATCGCAGGTCACGATCTTCATCGCCAGGCCACCGCGGGAGGTCTCGCGATATTTAGCGTTCATATCTTTACCCGTTTCGTACATGGTTTCGATAACCTTATCGAGGCAGACGCGCGGTTCGCTGGTGCGGCGCAGCGCCATACGTGCCGCGTTCACCGCCTTCACGGAGGCAATCGCGTTACGTTCGATGCACGGTACCTGCACCTGTCCGGCGACCGGGTCGCAGGTCAGCCCCAGGTTATGTTCCATACCGATTTCCGCCGCGATGCACACCTGCGCCGGGCTTGCGCCGAGCAGCTCGGCCAGACCCGCTGCCGCCATGGAGCACGCCACGCCGACTTCACCCTGACAGCCCACTTCCGCACCGGAAATGGAGGCGTTCATTTTGTACAGTGAACCAATCGCACTGGCGACCAGCAGGTAGCGCGCCAGTGAGTTCGCGTTCACCTCACGGATGAACTTGTCGTAGTACGCCAGCACCGCCGGAACGATACCGCACGCACCGTTTGTTGGTGCGGTAACAACGCGGCCGCCCGCGGCATTCTCTTCGTTTACCGCCAGCGCGAACATGTTGATCCAGTCCACCACGGCCATCGGGTCAGTCGTGGTTTTGTCGGTGCTCACCAGCATACGGCGCAGCGCTGCCGCACGGCGCGGTACGCGCAGTTTACCTGGCAGGACGCCTTCAGTGGTGATCCCGCGCTCGATACCGCCGCGCATCACGTCCCAGACGTTTGCAAAGTGCTGTTCCAGCTCTTCTTTGCTGTGCAGCGCCAGTTCGTTTTTCATCATCAGGCCGGAAAGGGACAGGCCCGTCTCCTGGCAGTGACGCTGCAAATCCGCCGCGTTTTTGTACGGATAAGGCACGTCAACAGCGGAATTGTTGGTTTGACCAAAGTGGTCTTCGTCGACGATAAAACCGCCGCCGATAGAGTAATACGTCTGGCTGTATACCGCTTTGTCGCCCGCGAGCGCGGTAATGCGCATGCCGTTTTCGTGCAGCGACAGGTTGTCCGCATGGAAATTCATGCAGTGGTCAACCGGGAATTCAACCTCATGCTCGCCGTTCGCCAGCAGCAGGCGCCCGTGGGTGTTCACGTCCTGGATGAAGCCAGGGATCGCGTCGATATCAACGGTATCCGGCAGGTTTCCCGCCAGTCCCATGATAATGGCGATATCGGTGTGGTGACCTTTACCCGTCAGGGAAAGGGAACCGTATACATCGACAACCACGCGGGTGATGTCGTGCAAGATGCCGCGTGCAATCAAGTCATCCGTGAATTGTTTACCGGCTTTCATTGGTCCGACGGTGTGAGAGCTGGAAGGACCAATACCGATTTTGAAAATATCGAATACGCTAATCATGATGCGTCCATTGCTATCAGTCAGAGGGGAGGAGTGCGCCGCCCGAGGACGGCGCAGGAGGTATTAGCTGAACAGCGAGTAGAAAATGGCGGAGATGGCAATCAGGCCCATAATCACAACGAATACGTTGCTGATATGGCCACTGTATTTACGCATCGCAGGGACTTTCTGAATCGCGTACATTGGCATAAGGAACAGAATCATCGCGATAACCGGGCCGCCCAGGGTTTCAATCATGCCCAGGATGCTTGGGTTCAGGGTGGCTACTGCCCAGGTGGTGAGCAGCATGAACAGCGCAGTGATTTTGTTCAGCTTGTTGATTTCAATGCTCTTGCCTTTACCGCGCAGAGATTTAATCACCATACCGTTGAAGCCTTCACGTGCGCCCAGGTAGTGGCCCAGGAAGGATTTGGTGATAGCGATAATCGCGATGATAGGTGCCATCCACGCAATGACCGGTGCGTTAAAGTGGTTCGCCAGGTAAGACAGAATAGAGATGTTCTGCTCTTTCGCTGCCGCCAGATCCCCCGGGGAGAGGCTCAGTACGCAGCTGAACACGAAGAACATCACGGTCAGTACCATCATCACGTGAGCACGTGCCAGGATGCTGGAGCACTTCTTCTCTGCGCCATTGCCGTACTCTTCACGTTTCGCAACAGCGAAAGAAGAGATGATCGGAGAGTGGTTGAAAGAGAACACCATCACCGGAATCGCCAGCCAGAGGGTCATCAGCAGGCCGTTACCGGTTGCGGATGCGCTGCTCAGGGAGAGAGTTTCCAGCGCGGCACCGTTCCACTGCGGGATCAGGTAGCAGGCCAGCACCATCAGAGCAATGACGAATGGGAAGACCAGCACGCTCATTGCTTTCACAATCATCTGCTCGCCGAAGCGCACGATGGTCATCATGCCCACGATCAGGATCAGAGACAGAATCGCACGCGGTGGTGGCGTCATCTGCAGCTGGTGCGTCATGAAGCTTTCAACGGTGTTGGTGATCGCCACGCTGTAAACCAGGAGAATTGGGTAAATCGCGAAGAAGTAGAGCAGGGTAATCAGTTTACCTGCGCCGACGCCAAAGTGCTCTTCAACCACTTCAGTGATGTCTTCGCCCGGGTTTTTACCGGACAGCACGAAGCGGGTCAGGCCGCGGTGTGCAAAGAAGGTCATTGGGAAAGCGATGATAGCCATGATGATCAGCGGGATCAGACCGCCGACGCCTGCGTTGATAGGAAGGAACAGTACACCAGCGCCGATTGCTGTGCCGTAAAGGCCAAGCATCCACATGGTATCCGTTTTGCGCCAACCACTTCGGGAATCAATCGAAGCAACGGTGCTGGTTTGAGTGGTTTCCATCTGTATCTCCTGGAGGAAGCAAATTGTCAGGTTTTTTAGTCAAATCCGATGAAAAAGTGCCTGACGGTAATATGAAATTCGTTCAGTGACGGTTTTTTAATAATTTTCACCCGTAACTATTGGCGGGCGGAAAGATACATTTTCGTTATGAATCCTTCAGTGATCCTGATCCCAATTGCAATAATCCACTCTCTATGTGGGCATGTTTAGACCATTTATCTGTCAAAAAAACGTCAAAGAGAATTTACGGGCGCGAAGGCTACCATTAACGACATGTGGCTTGAAAGGCTGGCCCGCGAGTTAGGAGGGTTACGCTGTAAAGAAATGGGTTTTTAGGATTTTCTGGCAGTTAATTTAGATTAAGGCTGATATTTTACGGTTCCGAAAACAAGGTAATCGTTTGCGTATGGGTTAAAGATATAAATAACATAAATGATGTCCATGAATTGCATCAGTAATAAAAAAGCCGGATCCTGATGGCAGGCTCCGGCTTTAAAAGCGCAGGTTGAAGTCTTATTTGATGATTTCGTAGCAAGGAATATAGGCCGAGCCCGGCAGCTTCATACGGTGCTGGGCGACAAAGCCCTGCAGCATGTCATCCATGCGACGCATCATCTCCGGGTCACCGTGGATCTTATACGGTCCAAATTCTTCAATGGCGCGGATCCCCACCTCTTTCACGTTACCCGCCACAATGCCGGAGAAGGCGCGGCGCAGATCGGCTGCCAGGACTTCTACCGGCTGGTCCGGGTAGAGTTTCAGGTTCGCCATATTTTCGTGCGAAGGGTCAAACGGGATCTGCAGATCCGGCGCGATGCGGATTGACCAGTTAAAGCTGTACGCATCCCCGGTATCGCGACGGTTTTCTTTCACCAATGGCATCGCTTTCTTCATCTGGCGGGCCACTTCTGCGGCATCGTCGATGATGATGCGATAGTGACGACGCGCGGCTTCACCCAGCGTGTGCACGATAAACTCGTCCAGAACGCGGAAGTAGTCGGCGCTCTCTTTTGGCCCGGTCAGGATCAGCGGCAGAACCTGATCTTTGTTGGCCGGGTTCATCAGAATACCCAGAAGATAAAGCAGCTCTTCCGCCGTGCCCACGCCGCCCGGGAAGATGATAATGCCGTGAGCGATACGGACAAACGCCTCAAGACGTTTCTCGATATCCGGCATGATAATCAATTCGTTAACCAGCGGGTTAGGCGGCTCAGCCGCGATGATGGACGGCTCGGTCATACCGATAAAACGTCCTTCTTTATAGCGCTGCTGCGCGTGTCCCACTGCGGCACCTTTCATTGGCGCTTCCATCGCGCCCGGACCACAGCCGGTACAGATATTCAGCTCGCGCAGGCCAAGCTGGGTGCCCACCCGACGCGCATACAGGTATTCGGTCTCGTTAATGGAGTGACCGCCCCAGCAGACGACCATGTTCGGTGCTTCGCCCACGTGCAGGGCACGGGCGTTACGCAGAATCGAGAACACCAGGTTGGTGATATGGACCGAGCTTTCCAGGTCGAGATGCTGGAAGCGGCCAGCGTTGTGGATCTGCCCGTTAACGAACAGAATGTCGCGCAGCACGGCAAACAGGTTGGCCTGCAGAGAGCGAATAATACGCCCGTCGACAAAGGCGTCTTCCGGCGGGTTGATGACTTCAAGCTTCACGCCACGCTCGCGGCGCAGCACGTTGATATCAAAGCTTTCGAAGCGAGACAGCAGCTCTTTACTGTTGTCGGTCAGGCTTCCGGAGTTCAGTACGGCAAGTGAACAGTTACGAAACAGTTGATAGAGATCGCTACTGGCCGTGCGTTTAAGCATGTCCACTTCCAGCTGCGACAACATATCCATTGAGCCAAGCGGGCTAATATGTGTAATCAAGTGAGCTCCTTACGGGACGATTATCGTCTTTCCCTGTTGATTACAATAGCCCTGGCGCGTGACGTTTCACAACCTAAAGCGCGGAAGATACCGCGCATATTGTGAAAATATTTATATTATTGACGCACCAGACGGCCCGTTGCAGGCACAAAATCGGTGTTGGTACGCCACGGGTTGATGTCCAGTCCACCACGGCGGGTGTAGCGCGCATAAACGCTCAGCTTTTCTGGCTGGCAGAAACGTATAATGTCGTTAAAGATGCGCTCCACACACTGCTCGTGGAATTCGTTGTGATGGCGGAACGACACCAGGTAGCGCAGCAATTTTTCACGGTCGATTTTTGGCCCGCGATACTGGATCTGCACCGAGCCCCAGTCAGGCTGGTGAGTGATCAGACAGTTGGACTTCAGCAGATGGCTCACCAGCGTCTCTTCAACCACCTTTCCGCTTGCCGCGTTTTCGAGGTAGTCGGTACTGAACTCATAGCTTTCAACGTCAATGTCCTGATCGTCAATGCAGGCACCGTTAAAGTGGGCGATAGGCTGCCCTTCCAGTTCATTCAGGCGATACAGCGATACGGCAACGTTTCCTTGCGCACAGGCGCGTAAATCCCGCTCCAGCGTAGCCTGGACCTCTTCCCAGCTGTTGAATGTTGTCTGGTTAAAACTGTTGAGATAAAGCTTGAAGCTTTTGGACTCGACAAGGTTAACGCTGGCGTAATCCAGCTCCACATGGCCTACGGCGACCTGCGGCAGCCCGCGCGCGTTAAGCCAGGAGAGTTCATACAGCGTCCAGATGTCGCCGCCGACAAACGGCAGCGCGTCCGCGTGTAATCCAAGCGGGTCGCGGTTCAGGCTGCGGGGCACGCCCTGCAGAAGGCTTGCATCGTAGGTGTCGCGGTAATCGGTCGATTTACCCAGCGTTAAGCCGGTTAACGCCTGATGATTTTCGTAAGACATGTTTCATAGCCACTTTACAGGTACACTTATGGCCTGAGTTTATCCTGTCTTACAAGAAGAGAGAAATCGGTGGATATCGAAACTGCAAATGCCCTGACGACCTTCACGACCCGCTACTGCGATGCATGGCATGAAAAGCGGGGGACGTGGCCGCAAAGTGCTGATTTATATGGCGTACCCTCGCCGTGCATTATCTCTTCGCTTGACGATTACGTGATCTGGCAGCCGAAGCCGAATTCCGGCGAGCAGAATGTAAATGCGGTTGAACGGGCTATGGACATTGTGGTACAACCAGCGGTTCACGCGTTTTATACCGCGCAGTTTGCAGGGGATATGCTTGCGCGCTTTGCCGATATTACGCTGACGCTGTTGCAGACCTGGAGCGAAGACGATCTGCAGCGTGTACAGGAAAACCTGATTGGTCACCTGGTCACGCAAAAGCGCCTTAAGCTTTCTCCGACGCTTTTTATTGCCACGCTGGACAGCGAACTGGACGTTATCTCCGTCTGCAACCTGTCAGGTGAAGTGGTTAAAGAGACGATCGGTACCCGCAATCGCGAGTCTCTCGCCCCCTCTCTTGCGGATTTCCTCACCCAACTTGAGCCACTTCTGTAATCCATGATGCTACGGCGCGTGTGAGAGATCTCTTACAAGGTTTGTGAGAGATCGCTGGATCATTCAGTATTACCTTATTTAATTAAGATTAATATTACGCTGTTTTTCAATGGATTACTTATTTACTGCATCGTTTTTAGGGATTTCTGACGTCTTACAGCACGCACGGGGTGGGTTGTAAGACGAAGCGGAATAGCGGATTCTATCTCCGTCGACAGGAAGCCGACACGAGAAACGAACATCAGGATGATGGCGTTTCTTACTCAGGACTCGTCAGGATGGCGCTGCAGGAAGGCTTCAGGAAGAAGCAAAGTGGATCGCGCAGGATGCGTAAAGGACACCTCCAGGAAGGAGAACGAGAGCCGGTCAGGATGGTCGGTGGGTCAGGATGGCCAGGACGTTTCAGGATGAAACAATCACGTCAGGATGATGTGAGCAGGATGCGAAAGGTAGACGGATGACCAGGCCTTCGGGCATCAGGAAAAGTTGTCACGGATGAGCAGGGAGCACGAATTGTAGCTGGAATGCTGCGGAACGAACCGGGAGCACTGTTTTTACAGTGCTCCCTTTTTTTATTTCTGCGTTCTGCAATGCTATGCTGCGCGCCGTTCAGTTTTTCAGTTGAGGTGACTATGACGCAACACGATAGCGTTCGTGCCCAGTTGCACGCCATCGAAGCCCTTTTGCGCCAACATCAGCTGTGGCAGGAAATTGCGCCGCAGCCGGAAGCATTCGCAAGTACCCAGCCATTCTGCCTTGATAAGCTGGCTCCCTTTGAGTGGCTGCAATGGGTATTAATTCCGCGCATGCACGCTCTGCTGGACGGTGGCCATCCGCTGCCGCAGGCATTTGCCGTCTCTCCCTATTATGAAATGGCGCTCGAAGCGACGCATCCTGCGCGCGACGTCATGCTGGTCGAACTGGAAAAACTGGATGCCCTGTTTGCCGGTGAAGATGCATGACGCTTGAGATCCTCTATCAGGACGAGTGGCTGGTGGCGGTGAATAAACCGTCAGGCTGGCTGGTGCACCGCAGCTGGCTGGATCGCGACGAGAAAGTGGTGGTGATGCAGACCGTTCGCGACCAGATTGGTCAGCATGTTTTTACCGCCCATCGTCTCGACAGGCCAACCTCCGGCGTACTGCTGATGGGGCTGTCCAGCGAGGCCGGGCGCCTGCTGGCGCAGCAGTTTGAACAGCACCAGATCCAGAAACGCTACCACGCGATCGTGCGCGGCTGGCTGACCGACTCCGCCACGCTTGATTATCCGCTGGTGGAGGAACTGGATAAAATCGCCGATAAATTTGCCCGCGATGACAAAGGCCCGCAGCCTGCGGTGACGGATTATCGCGGCATGGCGACGACGGAAATGCCGGTGGCGACCAGCAAGTTTCCGACCACGCGCTACAGCCTGGTTGAGCTTTTGCCCAAAACCGGGCGCAAGCACCAGCTTCGCCGCCATCTTGCACATCTGCGCCACCCGATTATCGGCGACAGCAAGCACGGCGATCTGCGCCAGAACCGCAGCGCGGCCGAGCACTTTGGCTGTAACCGGCTGATGCTGCACGCCAGCGAGCTAAGCCTGACGCACCCGTTCACCGGCGAACCGCTGACTATCCGCGCGGGGCTGGACGAGGTCTGGATGCAGGCGCTGTCACAGTTTGGCTGGCTGGGACAACTCCCCGAAAATGAAAGGGTTGAGTTTGTATCGGGCAACGTTCAGGATGAACAGCAAGCGCAATAATTAAGGGAGCAAAGCATGGCTGAAGTAGGCATTTTTGTCGGGACAATGTACGGCAACTCGCTGCTGGTAGCGGAAGAGGCTGAGGCAATACTCGCCGGCCAGGGCCATAAAGCCACGGTCTATGAAGACCCGGAGCTGGCAGACTGGGAAAAGTATCAAGATAAATACATTCTGGTGGTGACCTCCACCACCGGGCAGGGCGATCTGCCGGACAGCATCGTGCCGCTGTTCCAGGGCATTAAAGACCAGCTTGGCTATCAGCCGAACGTGCACTACGGCATCATTGCCCTGGGCGACAGCTCTTACGCCAACTTCTGCGGCGGCGGCAAGCAGTTCGATGCGCTCCTGCAGGAACAGAGCGCCCAGCGCGTCGGCGAGATGCTGCTGATTGACGCAGGCGAACACCCGGAGCCAGAAAGCGAATCAAACCCGTGGGTCGAGCACTGGGCAACGCTGCTTAACTAGTTTTGTCGTTTGTAGGCCGGGTCAGGCGAAGCCGCCACCCGGCAACAAAGCCGCACGAAAACCTAAATTCCGTGAACCATCTTCCACTGCTTTGGGCTTATGCCCCAAACCACGTCTCACTCTCCCTTCAATGTTGTGTCGATGCACGGTGAGGAAGAGCACCACTCCTTCATATACTTTTCCCGTCAGTTACCCAATAAGGCAGCGCTTCACCATAAAACGGCCTTCAGCCGTACCAAAACTGCCGAACACTTATCTCTCATTCTGATTACCCTACAGGTGCTGTACAGAATGAACCAGGCGAAAGCTATGTTTCAGGAGTGCAACAATGAGTACATTAAGCCACGCGGCGAGCGGCGCTGAGAAGCGCACTAACGCTCGCTACTGGATAGTGGTGATGCTGTTTATCGTCACGTCCTTTAACTACGGTGACCGCGCCACGCTGTCGATTGCCGGTTCTGAAATGGCGAAAGATATCGGGCTCGATCCCGTGGGTATGGGGTATGTTTTCTCCGCATTTTCATGGGCCTATGTCATCGGCCAAATTCCTGGCGGCTGGCTGCTCGACCGCTTTGGCTCTAAACGGGTCTATTTCTGGTCCATCTTTATCTGGTCGGCCTTTACCCTTCTGCAGGGCTTCGTCGATATCTTCAGCGGCTTCGGCATTATCGTGGCGCTCTTCACGCTGCGCTTCCTGGTGGGCTTAGCGGAAGCGCCATCCTTCCCCGGCAACAGCCGTATAGTGGCCGCCTGGTTCCCGGCACAGGAGAGGGGAACCGCGGTCGCGATTTTCAACTCCGCACAATACTTCGCCACGGTTATCTTCGCACCAATCATGGGCTGGCTGACGCATGAGGTGGGCTGGTCACACGTCTTCTTCTTCATGGGCGGGCTTGGGATCGTCATCAGCTTTATCTGGTTGAAGGTGATCCACGAACCCAATCAACACCCGGGGGTGAACAAGAAGGAGCTGGAGTATATTGCGGAAGGCGGCGCGCTGATCAACATGGATCAAAAATCCGCAAAGGCAAAAGTCCCGTTCAGCCAGAAATGGGCGCAGATCAAACAGCTCGTTGGCTCGCGCATGATGATCGGTATCTATCTGGGCCAGTATTGCATCAACGCCTTAACTTACTTCTTCATCACCTGGTTCCCGGTTTATCTGGTACAGGCGCGCGGTATGTCGATTCTGAAAGCGGGGTTTGTCGCCTCGGTCCCGGCCATCTGCGGCTTCGTGGGGGGAGTGCTCGGCGGGGTGATTTCCGACTGGCTGATGCGCCGCACGGGGTCACTGAACATCGCGCGTAAAACGCCGATTGTACTCGGGATGCTGCTCTCCATGACCATGGTGTTCTGTAACTACGTAAGCGCTGAGTGGATGATTATCGGCTTTATGGCGATGGCCTTCTTCGGCAAAGGCATTGGTGCGCTGGGCTGGGCGGTGATGGCGGATACCGCGCCAAAAGAGATCAGCGGCCTGAGCGGCGGTCTGTTCAACATGTTCGGCAATATTTCGGGGATTGTTACGCCAATCGCTATCGGCTACATCGTCGGTACCACCGGCTCCTTCAACGGTGCGCTGATTTACGTAGGGGTGCATGCGCTGGTGGCGGTGCTGAGTTACCTGGTGCTGGTCGGCGATATCAAACGCGTCGAACTTAAACCTGTAGGGGAGCGTGGATGATGACAACGCAATCAAGCCCTGTCGTCACTGAGATGAAGGTCATCCCGGTGGCCGGACAGGACAGCATGCTGCTCAATATTGGCGGCGCGCATAACGCCTGGTTTACCCGCAACATCGTGGTACTGACCGACAGCGCGGGGAATACCGGCGTTGGCGAAGCGCCGGGCGGAGAGGTGATTTACCAGACGCTGGTTGATGCTATTCCACAGGTGGAGGGTCAGGAAGTGGCCCGTCTGAACAAAGTGGTTCAGCGGGTGCATAAGGGTAACCAGTCCGCTGACTTTGATACCTTCGGGAAAGGTGCCTGGACGTTTGAACTGCGCGTCAACGCGGTTGCCGCGCTGGAAGCCGCTCTGCTCGATTTGCTCGGTAAGGCGCTGAATGTCCCGGTCTGCGAACTGCTGGGGCCAGGCAAACAGCGCGATGCGGTCACGGTGCTGGGCTACCTGTTCTACGTAGGTGACCGGAATAAAACCGATCTACCCTATCTGGAACGTTCGCCGGGCAGCCATGAGTGGTACCACCTCCGCCATCAGGAGGCGCTCTCCGGCGAGGCGGTAGTTCGCCTGGCGGAAGCCGCGCAGGACCGCTACGGCTTTAAGGATTTCAAACTGAAAGGCGGCGTGCTGCCCGGCGAGCAGGAAATTGAAACTGCCCGCGCGCTGAAAAAGCGTTTCCCCGATGCGCGGATCACCGTTGACCCGAACGGCGCATGGTTACTGGATGAAGCCATCTCCCTCTGTAAAGGTCTGGGCGATGTACTGACCTACGCAGAAGATCCTTGCGGTGCCGAACAGGGCTTCTCTGGTCGGGAAGTGATGGCCGAATTCCGCCGCGCTACCGGGCTGCCGGTCGCCACTAACATGATCGCGACCAACTGGCGCGAAATGGGGCACGCGGTGATGCTCAATTCGGTGGATATTCCGCTGGCTGACCCGCACTTCTGGACGCTGTCCGGCGCGGTGCGCGTGGCGCAGCTGTGCGACGACTGGGGGCTGACCTGGGGCTGTCACTCCAACAACCATTTCGACATTTCGCTGGCGATGTTTACCCACGTTGGCGCGGCGGCGCCCGGTAACCCGACCGCCATCGACACCCACTGGATTTGGCAGGAGGGGGAAGCCCGACTGACGAAAAATCCGCTGGAGATCAAAAACGGCAGCATTGCCGTAGCGGATGCGCCGGGGCTGGGCGTGGAGCTTGACTGGGATCAGATCCACAAAGCGCACGAGGCGTATAAGAGGTTACCAGGCGGCGCGCGTAACGACGCGGGCCCGATGCAGTACCTGATCCCCGGCTGGACATTTGACCGTAAGCGCCCTGTTTTTGGACGTCACTGATAAAAGGATTGAACCATGAGCACATTTTCTACCCCTGTAGTCACTTCCATGCAGATCGTTCCGGTTGCGGGCCATGACAGCATGCTGATGAATTTGAGCGGCGCGCATGCGCCGTTCTTTACCCGCAATATCGTGATTATCAAAGACAATTCCGGCCATACGGGCGTGGGCGAAATTCCGGGCGGGGAAAAGATACGCAAAACGCTGGAGGACGCCATTCCGCTGGTGGTGGGGAAAACCCTCGGCGAATATAAAAATGTTCTCAATAGCGTGCGCAGCACCTTTGCGGACCGCGATGCGGGCGGGCGCGGGCTGCAAACCTTCGACCTGCGTACGACCATCCACGTGGTCACCGGTATTGAGGCGGCAATGTTGGATCTGCTCGGTCAGCATCTTGGCGTGAACGTTGCGTCCCTGCTGGGCGACGGCCAGCAGCGCACCGAAGTGGAAATGCTGGGCTATCTGTTCTTTGTCGGCAACCGCAAGCTGACGCCGCTGCCGTACCAGAGCCAGCCGGATGAGCGCTGCGACTGGTACCGCGTTCGCCACGATGAAGCGATGACGCCTGACGCGGTGGTGCGTCTGGCCGAAGCCGCTTACGAAAAATATGGCTTCAACGACTTCAAACTGAAGGGCGGCGTACTGGCAGGGGAAGAAGAGGCGGAGGCCATTACCGCGCTGGCAAAGCGTTTCCCGCAGGCGCGCGTCACGCTGGATCCGAACGGCGCATGGTCGCTTGATGAAGCGATTAAAATTGGTAAGCAGCTTAAAGGCGTGCTGGCCTACGCGGAAGATCCGTGTGGGGCCGAGCAGGGCTTCTCCGGGCGCGAGGTGATGGCCGAGTTTCGCCGCGCCACCGGCTTGCCAACGGCAACCAATATGATCGCCACCGACTGGCGCCAGATGGGGCATACCTTATCCCTTCAGTCCGTCGATATTCCTCTGGCGGACCCGCATTTCTGGACGATGCAGGGTTCAGTTCGCGTGGCGCAGATGTGCCACGAGTTCGGCCTGACCTGGGGCTCGCACTCCAACAATCACTTTGACGTGTCGCTGGCAATGTTCACTCACGTTGCCGCTGCCGCGCCGGGCGCGATCACCGCCATTGATACTCACTGGATCTGGCAGGAGGGCAATCAGCGGCTTACTAAGCAGCCGTTTGAAATCAAAGGCGGCATGGTGCAGGTGCCAACCACGCCGGGTCTGGGCGTTGAGCTGGATATGGACCAGGTGATGAAAGCCCACGAACTGTACCTGAAACACGGTCTGGGCGCGCGCGACGATGCGATAGCCATGCAGTATTTGATCCCGGACTGGACATTCGACAATAAACGTCCGTGCATGGTACGATAAACGCATTGGGACCGCTCCCATGGGCGGTCGTTTACGTGGTGTATGCTTAACGTAATGACTATGCGTAAGGATGGCTTATGAAAATTGTTATCGCACCGGACTCGTATAAGGAAAGTTTGAGTGCCCTTGAGGTAGCGACAGCGATAGAACGCGGCTTCCGCGAGATTTTTCCCTCGGCTAACTACATAAAATTACCGGTTGCCGACGGGGGCGAAGGCACCGTTGAGGCGATGGTTGCGGCCACTCAGGGGCGAATCATTCATGTCCCGGTGACAGGTCCGCTGGGGGAGCCTGTCGAAGGGTTCTACGGGTTATCCGGTGACGATCAAAGCGCGTTTATTGAAATGGCGGCGGCGAGCGGTCTGGAGCTTGTGCCACCTTCGCAGCGCAACCCGCTGAAAACGACCTCGTGGGGAACCGGCGAGCTCATCCGTCACGCGCTGGACGCGGGCGTTAAGCATATCATTATCGGCATTGGCGGCAGTGCTACCAACGACGGCGGCGCGGGGATGGTCCAGGCGCTGGGCGCGAAATTGCTGGATGCCGCTCAGGAGCCTGTCGGACTCGGGGGCGGCGAACTTGCCACGCTGGCGCATATTGACCTTACCGGTCTCGATAAACGGCTGAAAGCGTGCCGGATTGAGGTTGCCTGCGATGTCACCAACCCGTTAACCGGGGAGGAGGGGGCCACTGCGGTGTTTGGCCCGCAGAAAGGGGCGACGCCAGAGATGATTGTCACCCTGGACAACGCGCTTGCCCATTATGCGCAGGTTATCGCCCGCGATCTGGATATCGACGTTCTGAACCTGTCCGGCGGCGGTGCGGCGGGCGGAATGGGGGCCGCGCTATACGCCTTTTGCGGCGCTCAGCTGCGTCAGGGGATTGAGATCGTCACCGATGCCTTGCATCTCGCGGATCAGGTCGCCGATGCTGACTTAGTGATCACCGGTGAAGGCCGCATCGACAGTCAGACAATCCACGGTAAAGTGCCCGTTGGAGTGGCGAAAGTCGCAAAACGCTTTAACAAACCGGTTATCGGGATTGCGGGCAGCCTGACGGCAGATGTCGGGGTGGTGCATGAGCACGGTATCGACGCCGTGTTTAGCGTGATTTACACCATCTGTTCACTGGAGGATGCGCTGGAAAATGCCAGCGAGAATGTCAGGATGGCCGCAAGAAATATCGCGGCGGCGCTGAAAGTGGGGCAGGGAATGTAGTCCTCCCTCTCCCTGTGGGTGAGGGCATCAGGCCGCATCCGCAATCGTAGGCCCGGTAAGCGTAGCGCCACCGGGCTTTTATATCAGCTCCCTAACACCTTCATCGCTTCCCGCGTCACGTTATCCATTTCATCCAGCAGCTCCAGAAACTCGGGTTCAAGCTCGGATTCTGGCGTACCGGCGCGTAACTGTTGCTCCAGCAACTGACAAAGGTTCTTCAACCGCGGCACCCCGCTATAGCCGCAGCTGCCGTGCAGCTTGTGGATGGCTTCCAGCAGTTCTTCAGGGTTTTCTCCCACCAGCTGTTCTTCCACTTTATTACGGATTTCCGGCAGGAAGGCGACCAGCATCTGCAGCATGTCGCGGGCTAAATCGGTTTTCCCAGCCGCCTGGCGCAGCGCCAGCGACCAGTCGAAGGTGGCATTCTGGTTGACGCTAATCTCCGCCGATTCTGCTGCAACCGTGTACGTCCCGCCAATATGCCCCGGTCTGTAGCGCACCAGCAGGCTATGCAGTTTCTCTTCGTCGATAGGCTTGGCCAGATAATCATTCATACCGGCACTCAGCAATTTTTCTTTCTGTCCGGCCATGGCGTGCGCGGTCACCGCAATAACCGGCGTTTGCTGCTGATGCGGGAGCTGGCGGATAAGCTCGCAGGCGCGAATGCCGTCCATACCCGGCATCTGAATATCCATCAGAATCAAATCGAACTGCATCTGTTTAGCCTGTTCCACCGCCTGCGCACCGCTGGTACAGAGTTCCACGTGCTGAACCTGATCCTCCAGCAGCACGCCAATCAGCTTCAGGTTTGCCGGGTTATCGTCCACCGCCATCACGCTCATCGGCAGCTTTTGCTCGTCGCTGACGAGCGGCAGCGCGTGCTGGCTCAGTCGACAGTATTCGGTGAGCGCTGGCAGCAGGCGTGTGGCCGTGAGCGGTTTGAGCAGGCAGGCGGCGGCCCCGTCGTTTTTCAGCTCTTCGGCGTTAATTTGTGCATGGCAAGGCAGGGCCAGCAGCAGGTAATCGGTCATTGATGCCGCTTTCGCCAGGCGCTCCTGCTGCATGGTCAGTTCACCCGTAAAGGTCACCGGGATCCCCATCAGCAGGATATCGTAGTGCTCAACGGCAAGCGCAGAGAAGGTCGGACTGTAGACAACCTCCAGCGGCGTGGTGCTTAACACGTCCAGCGTGCACTGTGCCGCTGCGGCATTTGGCTCAACGTAGGCCAGACGCATCCCTTTCAGGCAGTCGGTCGCTGGCCCATCGGTCATGACGTTCGGGTTGAGATCGAGATTGATATGGAACCAGAAGGTCGAACCCCGGTTAGGCTGGCTGTGGAAGGAGATATCGCCGCCCATCTCTTTTACCAGTTTTTGGGTGATCACCAGCCCCAGGCCGGTCCCCCCGTGGCGGCGGGAAATACTGGCGTCCGCCTGACGGAATGCCTGGAAAAGACGCGACTGATCGCGCTCCGGTATGCCGATACCGGTATCGCGGATCTGCACCTCAATCTGCACCTTGTTATTACTGAGCGCCCGCTTTTCGACAAGAATGTCGATATTGCCGCTCTCGGTAAACTTGATCGCGTTACCCACCAGATTGGTGATGACCTGCTGCAGACGCAGCGGGTCACCAATGACGTTATCCGGCACATCGTTTTTGATATTGAGCGTCAGCTCCAGCCCCTTATCGTGTGACGAATGCGCAAGCAGCGTCACCACCTCATCCAGCGTGCCGCGCAGCGGGAACGGAATACTCTCGAGGATCAGCTTGCCCGCCTCCAGCTTCGAGAAGTCCAGCACGTCGTTAATGATCGCCAGCAGGTTGTTGGCCGAACGTTCGATAGTATGCAGGTGGTCGCGCTGGGTGGGGTTAAGCTCGCTTTTCAGCGTCAGACGGGTAAAGCCGATCACGCCGTTCAGCGGGGTTCTCAGCTCGTGTGACATATTGGCAAGGAATTCTGATTTAATGCGCGCGGCTTCCTGGGCGCGTTTTTTTGCCAGATCCAGCTCGACGTTCTGGATCTCCATTTGCTCCAGCGTTTCGCGCAGGTCGGAGGTGGCCTGGTCAACGTTGTGCTGCATCTCTTCATGATACGCCGCCAGCGACATCGCCATTGAGTTGATGCCGTTTTTCAGCATATCCAGCTCGCCCAACATAAACCCTTCCACGCGGCTGTCGAGCTGGCCGCGACGGATACGGTCAACGGTGTTGACCATGTTTCGAATCGGCCCCGTCACATCACGCATCAGTCGCCAGCCGAAAATCAGCGCAATGCCGATACAGAAGAGCATCATCACGCCGGAGATAAATATTTCTTTGTACTGCTGCAGCCGGACTGACTTGAGATCCAACTCCAGCGCCACATATCCCAGCATGTTGTTGCTGGATTTGGCTTCAGACTGAGCGGATTCATCAGGAGAATAGCTCTCGGAGATGATTGGCGTGCGCAGGATCATAATATCCCCTCGCCGCAATACGGTGAGACGGCGCGGAAACGGCGTGCCGTCAGGAATTTTCAGGGACGTCGGGTCAAGGTGAAAATTCGAGGTAACAAACAGACGGTTGTTTTCATCATAAACGGAGATAGCCCGCACGATGTCCGAGTGACGACGATGCAGGACGCTAATTAACTGACCAATGGATTCCCGGTTTTGCAGGTTCATCCCGTACTCGCTGGAGACCGCCAGCGGTTCGATAATGCTGGCTCCGGCGTCTTCCAGCTGTCGCTGCAAATCGTTATAGCGATGCACCACAAAGAAGATACTCAGCAGCAAACCGATCAATACGGTAGGGGCGAGGATCAAAATCATCATGCGTGCACGCAGGCTGTAGTTGGTCATGGCGTTCCGTTATGGGACAATTAGGACAATTATGTTTATATGTGAGAAAAATCTCAGCGATGGCGCAATTCTACTCTGCAAAGCGACGCGTGACGACGCGTCAGATCATAACTGTTGAAGCCACGGACCTCGATCCTTTTGGTCAGGGGGTGGCGCGGCACAACGGTAAGACACTGTTTATAACAGGTTTGCTGCCATCAGAACGAGCAGAAATTACGCTGACGGAAGATAAACGCCAGTACGCGCGCGGCCAGGTAAAGCGCCGACTGAGCGATAGCCCGGAACGCGAAGTGCCTCGCTGCCCCCATTTTGGCGTCTGCGGGGGCTGCCAGCAACAGCATGCCAGCGTAGTTTTACAGCAAAAAAGTAAAAGCAGCGCGCTGGCGCGTCAGCTTAAGCACGAGGTTAACGAGATTATCGCCGGGCAGCCCTGGGGCTACCGTCGGCGCGCGCGCCTGAGCCTGAGTTATCAGCCAAAAACCGAGCGGCTGGAGATGGGATTTCGTAAAGCCAGCGCCAGCGATATCGTGGATATAAAGCAGTGCCCTGTTTTGGTGCCCCAACTTGAGGCGTTGCTCCCTGATGTGCACCAGTGTCTGTCCGGGCTCGAAGGTGTACGCAATCTCGGGCACGTGGAACTGGTTCTGGCTAACAACGGCCCGCTGATGGTGCTGCGCCATACTGCGCCGCTGTCCGAAAAAGATCGCGAAAAACTGGAACGCTTTTCGCATTCCCACAAGCTTGCGCTTTTCCTGGCACCACAAAGCGAGATACTTGAGCAGGTTACGGGAGAGGCTCCATGGTATGCGTCAAACGGGCTACGCTTAACGTTCAGCCCGCGGGATTTCATCCAGGTCAATGACGGCGTGAATCAGCAGATGATTGAAAAAGCGCTGGACTGGCTCGATATCCAGCCGACCGACCGGGTGCTCGATCTCTTCTGCGGTATGGGGAATTTCACGCTGCCCCTGGCGCAGAAAGCGGCAAACGTGGTGGGTGTGGAAGGCGTTGAGGCGCTGGTCGCCAAAGGACAGGAAAACGCCCTACAGAATGGCTTGCAAAATGTGACATTTTTTCATCAAAACCTTGAGGAAGATGTGACTCAACAGCCGTGGGCAAAACAGGGCTTTGATAAAATTTTGCTCGACCCGGCACGTGCCGGTGCTCCGGGCGTAATGGCACATATTATTAAACTCGCGCCGAAGCGTGTGGTCTATGTTTCCTGTAACCCGGCGACGCTTGCCCGGGACAGCGAGGCATTAATCAGTGCGGGTTACCAGATTCAGCGTCTGGCAATGCTGGACATGTTCCCGCACACTGGACATCTGGAATCGATGGCGTTGTTTGAGCACATCTAATTTGTTTGGCTTGTCGACTTCGACAGGCCCTGGTCCCTAAAGGAGAGGACGATGGTTGCGGTAAGAAGTGCACATCTTAATAAAGCTGGTGAGTTTGACCCTCAAAAATGGATCGCAAGTCTGGGGATTTCCAGCCAGCAGTCGTGTGAACGCTTAACCGAAACCTGGGCCTATTGTCTGCGCACCACGGAGGGACATCCTGACGCCGAGCTGCTGTTGTGGCGCGGCATCGAAATGGTCGAAATTCTCTCCATGCTAAACATGGATATCGAAACGCTGCAGGCCGCGCTTCTGTTCCCGCTCGCCGATGCTGACGTGGTCAGCGAAGACGTGCTGCGTGACAGCGTCGGAACCTCGGTCGTCGCGCTGATCCACGGCGTGCGCGATATGGCGGCCATCCGCCAGCTTAAAGCTGCCCATACCGATTCCGTCTCCTCAGAACAGGTTGATAACGTCCGGCGAATGCTGCTGGCCATGGTGGATGACTTCCGCTGCGTGGTCATCAAGCTTGCCGAACGTATTGCGCACCTGCGCGAAGTGAAGGATGCGCCGGAAGACGAGCGCGTCCTTGCCGCCAAGGAATGTACAAATATCTATGCGCCGCTGGCGAACCGCTTAGGTATCGGTCAGCTGAAATGGGAGCTGGAAGATTACTGCTTCCGCTATCTTCACCCGGCGGAATACAAGCGCATTGCCAAACTTCTGCATGAACGCCGTATCGATCGTGAACACTACATCGATGAGTTTGTCAGCGGGCTGCGTCAGTCAATGAAAGAAGAGAACGTGCGCGCCGAAGTCTACGGTCGACCTAAGCACATCTACAGCATCTGGCGCAAAATGCAGAAGAAACACCTCGCCTTTGACGAGCTGTTTGACGTGCGCGCCGTGCGTATTGTGGCCGAGCGTCTGCAGGACTGTTACGCCGCGCTGGGGATAGTACATACTCACTTCCGCCACCTGCCAGACGAGTTCGACGACTATGTGGCGAACCCGAAACCGAACGGCTACCAGTCTATTCATACCGTGGTGCTTGGCCCCGGCGGCAAAACGGTTGAGATCCAGATCCGCACCAAACAGATGCACGAAGACGCCGAGCTGGGCGTGGCCGCGCACTGGAAATACAAAGAGGGTACGTCCGGCGGCGCGCGTTCTGGCCACGAAGACCGCATCGCCTGGCTGCGTAAGCTGATTGCGTGGCAGGAAGAGATGGCTGATTCCGGCGAAATGCTCGATGAAGTGCGCAGCCAGGTCTTTGATGACCGGGTCTACGTCTTTACCCCGAAAGGAGATGTGGTTGACCTGCCGGCAGGATCCACGCCGCTCGACTTCGCCTACCACATCCACAGCGATGTGGGGCACCGCTGCATTGGGGCGAAAATCGGCGGACGAATCGTGCCGTTCACCTACCAGCTGCAGATGGGTGACCAGATTGAGATCATCACCCAGAAGCAGCCCAACCCGAGCCGCGACTGGCTGAACCCGAACCTGGGCTATGTCACCACCAGCCGCGGGCGCTCCAAGATCCACGCCTGGTTCCGCAAGCAGGATCGCGATAAAAACATCCTTGCCGGTCGCCAGATCCTGGATGACGAGCTGGAGCATGTCGGGATCAGCCTGAAAGAGGCGGAGAAATTCCTGCTGCCACGCTACAACTTCAACGAGCTTGACGAACTGCTAGCGGCCATTGGCGGCGGAGATATCCGTCTGAATCAGATGGTGAATTTCCTGCAGGCGCAGTTCAACAAGCCAAGTGCGGCGGAGCAGGATGCGGCAGCGCTGAAGCAGCTGCAGCAGAAAACCCATGTACCGCAGCAGCGCAGCAAAGATAACGGCCGCGTTGTCGTGGAAGGCGTGGGCAATCTGATGCACCACATTGCCCGCTGCTGCCAGCCTATTCCGGGCGACGATATCGTCGGCTTTATCACCCAGGGACGCGGGATTTCTATTCACCGTTCCGACTGCGACCAGCTTGCCGAGCTGCAGTCGCATGCGCCGGAGCGCATCGTGGAGGCGGTCTGGGGGGAGAGCTATTCCGCCGGCTACTCGCTGGTGGTGCGCGTCACTGCCAACGACCGCAGCGGCCTGCTGCGCGACATCACGACCATTCTCGCCAATGAGAAGGTCAACGTGCTGGGCGTCGCCAGCCGCAGCGATACCCGCGAGCAGCTTGCCACCATCGATATGACCATCGAAATCTACAACCTGCAGGTGCTGGGCCGCGTGCTCGGCAAGCTGAACCAGGTGCCGGATGTGATTGACGCGCGTCGTCTGCACGGCGGCTAAACATCCTCTTACGTAGGCCGGGTAAGGCAACGCCGCCACCCGGCATTTTTTCATCAGGACAGTACTATGACTCAAATCGACCGCCTGCTCGGCATCATGAAACGCCTGCGCGACCCGGAAAACGGCTGCCCGTGGGACAAAGAGCAGACTTTCGCCACCATCGCCCCGTACACCCTTGAAGAGACCTACGAGGTGCTGGACGCCATTTCACGCGAGGATTTTGACGACCTGCGCGGCGAGCTGGGCGATCTGCTGTTCCAGGTCGTGTTTTACGCCCAGATGGCGCAGGAAGAAGGGCGCTTTAACTTTGACGATATTTGCGCTGCCATCAGCGACAAGCTTGAGCGCCGCCATCCCCATATTTTCGGTGACGCTACCGCAGGGAACAGCGCCGAGGTGCTGGCCCGCTGGGAGCAGATCAAAAGCGCCGAGCGGGCGGAAAAATCCCAGCACTCGGCGCTGGATGACATTCCGCTGAGCCTGCCCGCGCTGATGCGCGCGCATAAAATCCAGAAACGCTGCTCTGCCGTGGGGTTTGACTGGGACTCCCTGGGCCCGGTGCTGGATAAAGTGCACGAAGAGATTGACGAAGTGATGCACGAAGCGCAGCAGGCGGTGGTGGATGAAGCGAAGCTGGAAGAGGAGGTGGGCGACCTGCTTTTCGCTACCGTCAACCTTTCGCGCCATTTAGGTGTAAAAGCGGAAACCGCCCTGCAAAAAGCCAACATTAAGTTCGAACGACGCTTTCGCGAAGTTGAGCGGATTGTGGCCTCGCGCGGCCTGGAAATGACCGGAATCGACCTCGAAGCCATGGAAGAAGTCTGGCAGGAAGTAAAGCGCCAGGAATCTGATCTCTAACGAAATTTTGCGATCAAGCGCAATTTGTGTGATTTTTTAAATGACAAGCGCTTGATTTGCGTCAAAAACATTTACCCAAAAGGGGCTATTTTCTCACTCCTTATGTTTGTCATGGCCTGGTATGGAGACGGAGAATGAAAGTTTGTGGCGCTCGCCGTGTTCGGGTATACTACTTTCCCGTCCTGGTTATTCCATCGTTTCACCCTAACTTCTCAGGTTCAGCATGACAACGAACTATATTTTTGTGACCGGCGGGGTCGTATCCTCTCTGGGTAAAGGCATTGCCGCAGCCTCCCTCGCAGCCATTCTTGAAGCCCGTGGCCTCAATGTGACCATGATGAAACTGGATCCGTACATCAACGTCGATCCTGGCACCATGAGCCCAACCCAACACGGGGAAGTGTTCGTTACTGAAGACGGCGCTGAAACCGATCTGGATCTTGGCCACTACGAACGTTTCATCCGTACCAAAATGACCCGTCGTAACAACTTTACGACTGGCCGTATCTACTCTGACGTTCTGCGTAAAGAGCGCCGTGGTGACTACCTGGGCGCGACCGTGCAGGTCATCCCGCACATCACTAACGCCATCAAAGAACGTGTCCTTGCCGGTGGCGAAGGGCATGACGTTGTGCTGGTTGAAATCGGCGGTACCGTAGGGGATATCGAATCCCTGCCGTTCCTCGAAGCGATTCGTCAGCTGGCGGTAGATATTGGTCGTGAGCACGCGCTGTTCATGCACCTGACGCTGGTGCCTTACATGGCGGCAGCAGGTGAAGTGAAAACCAAACCGACTCAGCACTCTGTTAAAGAGCTGCTCTCCATCGGTATTCAGCCTGACATCCTGGTTTGCCGTTCCGATCGCGCGATTCCGGCGAACGAACGCGCGAAAATTGCATTGTTCTGTAACGTGCCTGAAAAAGCCGTTATTTCAATGAAAGATGTCGATTCCATTTATAAAATCCCGGGCCTGTTGAAATCACAGGGTCTGGACGATTATATTTGTAAACGATTCAGCTTGAACTGTCCGGAAGCTAACCTGTCTGAATGGGAGCAGGTGATTTACGAAGAAGCCAATCCGGGCGGCGAAGTGACTATCGGTATGGTCGGCAAGTACATCGAACTGCCGGATGCCTATAAGTCAGTTATCGAAGCGCTGAAACACGGTGGTCTGAAGAATCGCGTCTCTGTGAACATCAAGCTGATTGACTCGCAGGATGTTGAAACGCGCGGCGTTGAAATTCTTAAAGATCTGGATGCTATCCTCATCCCTGGCGGCTTCGGCTACCGTGGTGTTGAAGGCAAGATCGCCACTGCACGCTATGCGCGTGAAAACAATATTCCATACCTCGGTATCTGCCTGGGTATGCAGGTTGCGCTGATTGAATTTGCGCGCAACGTAGCGGGAATGGAAAACGCGAACTCTACGGAATTTGTGCCAGACTGTAAGTACCCTGTTGTGGCGCTGATTACGGAATGGCGCGACGAAGACGGTAACGTCGAAGTCCGTACCGAGAAGAGCGATCTGGGTGGCACCATGCGTCTTGGCGCACAGGCCTGCCAGCTGTCCGACGATAGCGTGGTACGCAAGCTGTACGGCGAGCCGGTCATCACCGAGCGCCATCGTCACCGCTATGAAGTCAACAACATGTTGTTGAAACAAATTGAAGCTGCGGGTCTGCGTGTTGCGGGCCGTTCCGGGGATGATCAGTTAGTCGAGATCATCGAAGTGCCTAACCATCCGTGGTTCGTGGCCTGCCAATTCCACCCGGAATTTACTTCAACGCCGCGTGACGGGCATCCGCTGTTTGCAGGCTTTGTGAAGGCCGCCAGCGACTACCAGAAGCGTCAGGCGAAGTAAAAAAAGTTAGAACGGCAACGCGTACCTTGGGTACGCGTTGTTTGTCTGGAGTTTTAGTTTAACTTGTACTGAGGAAAATCTAATGTCCAAAATCGTTAAAGTCATCGGTCGTGAAATCATCGACTCCCGTGGTAACCCGACCGTTGAAGCCGAAGTTCACCTGGAAGGTGGTTTCGTTGGTATGGCTGCTGCTCCATCAGGTGCTTCTACCGGTTCCCGCGAAGCGCTGGAACTGCGCGATGGCGACAAATCTCGCTTCCTGGGTAAAGGCGTACTGAAAGCGGTTGGCGCTGTAAACGGTCCTATTGCTCAGGCAATCATTGGCAAAGACGCCAAAGACCAGGCTGGCATCGACAAGATCATGATCGATCTGGACGGTACTGAAAACAAATCTAACTTTGGTGCGAACGCAATCCTGGCAGTTTCCCTGGCGAACGCCAAAGCGGCTGCGGCTGCTAAAGGTATGCCACTGTTCGAGCACATCGCTGAACTGAACGGCACCCCAGGCAAATACTCCATGCCTGTACCAATGATGAACATCATCAACGGTGGTGAGCACGCAGACAACAACGTTGATATTCAGGAATTCATGATTCAGCCAGTTGGCGCGAAATCCCTGAAAGAAGCGGTACGTATGGGTTCTGAAGTGTTCCACAACCTGGCTAAAGTTCTGAAAGCCAAAGGTATGAACACGGCTGTGGGTGACGAAGGTGGCTATGCGCCAAACCTGGGTTCTAACGCAGAAGCTCTGGCTGTAATCGCTGAAGCAGTTAAAGCAGCAGGCTACGAGCTGGGCAAAGACATCACCCTGGCGATGGACTGTGCAGCATCTGAATTCTACAAAGACGGTAAATACGTTCTGGCTGGCGAAGGCAACAAAGCGTTCACCTCCGAAGAGTTCACTCACTTCCTGGAAGACCTGACCAAACAGTACCCAATCGTGTCTATCGAAGACGGTCTGGACGAGTCTGACTGGGCTGGCTTCGCATACCAGACCAAAGTACTGGGCGACAAAATCCAGCTGGTGGGTGACGATCTGTTCGTAACCAACACCAAGATCCTGAAAGAAGGCATCGAGAAAGGCATCGTTAACTCCATCCTGATCAAATTCAACCAGATCGGTTCTCTGACCGAAACGCTGGCTGCGATCAAAATGGCGAAAGACGCTGGCTACACCGCTGTTATCTCTCACCGTTCTGGCGAAACTGAAGACGCGACCATTGCCGACCTGGCTGTGGGTACCGCTGCAGGCCAGATCAAAACCGGTTCTATGAGCCGTTCTGACCGTGTTGCTAAATACAACCAGCTGATTCGTATCGAAGAAGCGCTGGGCGAAAAAGCACCATACAACGGTCGTAAAGAGATCAAAGGCCAGGCATAAGCCTGAACTTTCATTCTTATGAAAAAACCCGCTTCGGCGGGTTTTTTATTTTCTATAGCAGAAGCGGCAACGTGGCGCTTGCCGTTTGCTGGCTGACGTCACCGTAATGGCTGTCTAATGCAATAAGGGACGTGGTTAGCAGTTCAACCAGCAGCATCACGCCAACCTTGGCATTGAGCGCCCCCGCGCTCAGCGGTCCCTCAGGCTTGGCTGCAACCAGCTGTAAATCGCTCAGGGAGGCCAGCGGGCTGCGGGGCGTATTGCTGAGGGCCAGAACCTTAACGCCGCGCTTGCGGGCAAGCTTCACCACGTGAAGCAAATCCCGCGTTGAACCCGAACTGGAGATGGCCACAACCAGCGTCTCTTTCGAAAGCGTTGTCGCATTCATGGCCGCGCGGTGCATATCGCTAAACAGCTGTGCGGGTTTGCCCAGCCGCAGCAGCTTGTAATGCAGATACTCCCCGAGGATCGCGCTGGCCGCAACGCCATAAATCTGCACGGATTGCGCCTGGTGCAGCGCCAGCGCCGCCTTTTCAAGCAGCGCGCGGTCGAGGAGCCTGGCGGTATCCTGCAAAGCCTGTACCGACTCCTCCACGACGTTATCAATCTCATCTCCCGCCTGACGCGCGGGCTGGCCCTGCTGAATATCCAGCGCAAGCGCCATTTTGAATTCGTTATAGCCCTTGCAGCCCAGCGTCCGGCAAAGGCGCGTGACGCTGGCCTCGCTGGTGTGGCTCTCGCGCGCCAGCTCGGTGATCGTCAGGTAGAGCACCCGGGCAGGATCGCTGAGGACAAACTCGCCGAGTTTTTGTTGCGTTGGGCTGTATCCGGAAGCCTCCTGGCGGAGCTTCAGCAGCAGATTTTCATGGTCCGACATGCCACGTCCTTAATGTGTTTCGCTGCGACTAGTGTGGCGGAAAGGAGGGGAAAGATGCCAGTCATTTTGAAAAAGTATGATCGGCTTCCTGGTTTTTGATGATAATTTTCACTACATAATATTTATATGGTAAAAATTTTCATCGTTAAGTGGGGAGATGAAAAAATGATGCAAATGTTCAGTGGCGCTTCTTCGGGGGGATGGTTTGAAAAAGCGCAGCGCTTTGGGAAATCCTTTATGTTGCCTATCGCCGTGTTGCCGGCGGCGGGTCTGCTGTTGGGGATAGGCGGCGCGTTATCGAATCCCAATACGCTGGCGGCTTATCCGTTTTTAGATGTGGGCTGGCTGCAGGCCATTTTCACCATCATGAGCAGCGCCGGTTCAATTGTATTTGCGAACCTCTCGGTGCTGTTTGCGGTTGGTGTTGCCGTCGGGCTGGCGAAAAGCGATAAGGGCACGGCTGGGCTGGCGGCGCTACTTGCGTTTCTGGTGATGAATGCCACCATCAACGCGCTGCTGATCCTCACCGGCAAACTGGCGCACGAGAATCCGGGCGCCGTGGGGCAGGGCATGACGCTGGGGATCCAGACGCTGGAAACCGGCGTGTTTGGCGGCGTGGTGATTGGTCTGGTGACCTGCGCGCTCCATCATCGGTTTAATAAAATTGCGCTTCCGCAGTTCCTCGGGTTCTTTGGCGGCTCGCGCTTTGTTCCCATCATCAGCTCGCTGGCGGCGATACTCGTCGGCGCGCTCATGACCGTGGTTTGGCCACATTTCCAGAAACTGATTTTTGGTCTCGGCGGGCTGGTCGATGCCACCGGTTATCTGGGCACCCTGCTGTACGGCTTCATTTTACGCATGCTGGGCCCGTTTGGTTTGCACCACATCTTCTATCTGCCGTTCTGGACCACCGCGCTCGGCGGCAGTGAAATCGTCAACGGACACCTCGTGGAAGGCACGCAGCGGATCTTCTTCGCCCAGCTGGCCGACCCTGGTACGCGGCAGTTTTACGAAGGCACGTCACGCTTCATGTCCGGGCGCTTTATTACGATGATGTTTGGCCTGCTCGGCGCGTGTCTGGCGATGTACCACACGGCAAAACCGGAGAACAAAAAGCGCGTTGCCGGGCTGCTGCTCTCTGCGGCGTTAACCTCATTCCTGACCGGGATTACCGAGCCTATCGAGTTCTCATTCCTGTTTATTGCGCCGGTCCTTTACGTCATTCATGCGCTGTTTGACGGGCTGGCGTTCATGCTTGCACACATGCTGCATATCACCATCGGACAAACCTTCTCCGGCGGTTTTATCGACTTCGTGCTGTTCGGCATTTTGCAGGGGGAGGCCAAAACCAACTGGATGTTCGTTCCGCTGGTCGGCGTGCCGTGGTTCTTCCTTTACTACTTCACCTTCCGCTACCTGATTAACCGCTTTGAATTTGCCACGCCGGGTCGGGAAAAGGAGGCGATGGCTGACGAAGTCAGTCTGCCGCAAAACGAACGCGCTGCTGCGGTGATCGCCGGATTAGGCGGAAAAGACAATCTGGAAGAGGTGGACTGCTGCGCCACCCGGCTTCGCGTCACGGTGAAGGACGGCAGCAAAGTGAATGACGCGGCGCTGAAGGCCACCGGCGCGCGCGGCGTTATCGTGCGCGGCAACGGCGTTCAGGTCATCTATGGCCCGCACGTCACGATTATCAAAAACGAAGTGGAAGAGATCTTATCGTAATGAAAACTGTACTGGATACCCTGAAGGGAAAACTGGTCGTCTCCTGTCAGGCGCTTGAGAATGAGCCGCTGCATAGCCCGTTTATTATGTCGCGGATGGCGCTGGCGGCGGCGCAGGGCGGGGCCGCTGCCATTCGCGCCAACAGCGTGGTAGATATCGAGGCCATTAAGCAGCAGGTCTCTTTGCCTGTTATCGGCATCATCAAACGGGATTACCCGGAAAGCGAGGTGTTTATCACCGCCACGATGAAAGAGGTGGATGAGCTCATGAGCGTCTCGCCGGAAATCATTGCGCTTGATGCGACGGCGCGGGAGCGTCCCGGTGGGGAATCCCTGGAAACGCTGGTCTCGCGCATCCGCTCACGCTATCCCGCGGTGCTGCTGATGGCGGATATCGCCTCCGTGGACGAAGCCGTGACGGCGCAGGCGCTGGGCTTTGACTGCGTCGGCACCACGCTTTACGGCTATACGGCGGAAACCGAGGGTCATACATTGCCTGACAACGACTGCGCGTTCCTGAAAGCGGTGCTGGCCGCCGTGGCGGTTCCCGTGGTTGCCGAAGGCAACGTGGATACGCCTGAACGCGCGGCCAGATGCCTGGCGCTGGGCGCGCATACGGTCGTCGTCGGCGGCGCGATCACCCGTCCACAGCAAATTACCGAGCGTTTTATGGCGGCGATTGGCGCGCAAAGCACCGATGGAGCATGACCATCCGGCGGGGATCTGCGATACTTATTGTTTATCCCCTTTACTGAGATGACTATGCAGTACCCGATTAACGAGATGTTCCAGACCCTGCAAGGCGAGGGTTACTTTACCGGCGTTCCCGCTATTTTCATTCGTTTACAGGGATGCCCGGTTGGCTGTGCCTGGTGTGATACCAAACATACGTGGGATAAGCTCGCAGATCGGGAAGTGTCGCTGTTTAGCATTCTGGCGAAAACCAAAGAGAGCGATAAGTGGGGCGCGGGCAGTTCCGAAGATCTGCTGGCCATTATTGGTCGTCAGGGCTGGACGGCGCGCCACGTAGTGATCACCGGCGGCGAACCCTGCATCCACGATCTGACGCCGCTGACCGAGCTGCTCGAAAAGAACGGCTACAGCTGCCAGATTGAAACCAGCGGAACCCATGAAGTGCGCTGTTCACACACCACCTGGGTGACGGTCTCGCCAAAGGTGAATATGCGCGGCGGGTATGACGTGCTGTCTCAGGCGCTGGAACGCGCGGATGAGATCAAGCACCCGGTAGGGCGCGTGCGTGATATCGAAGCGCTGGATGAACTGCTGGCCACGCTGACGGATGAAAAGCAGCGCGTCATTGCGCTACAGCCGATCAGCCAGAAAGACGACGCGACGCGCCTGTGCATTGAAACCTGTATTGCGCGCAACTGGCGCCTGTCGATGCAGACGCACAAGTATCTGAATATTGCATAAAAAAAGCCCGGTGGCGCGAGCGCTTACCGGGCCCAGGGTTCGAGGCTATTGTAGGCCGGGCAAGCGTCAGCGCCACCCGGCAAGCATCACTCCCCGCGATACACGCAGCCTGCCGTGCAGGTCTCTTTGATCATCACCGCGCTCAGCAGCGGTACCAGCGGCTTCATCTGATCCCAAATCCATTTTGCCAGCACTTCGCTGGTCGGGTTTTCAAGGCCCGGGATCTCATTCAGGTAGTAGTGATCCAGACGATCGTAGGTCGGCTTAAACGCGGCCTTCAGCTCGGCAAAATCCATGATCCAACCGGTATGCGGATCGACTTCACCGGTGATCTCAAGACGCACCATAAACGAGTGCCCGTGCAGGCGGCCACATTTATGCCCTTCAGGGACATGCGGAAGGTGGTGGGCGGCTTCGAAGGTGAAATCTTTAAACAGTGTGGTGGACATGATCGCTCTCAGTAATGCGGAAAAAACCGCCGCATAGTACCGGAAAGCACAATTTTTAGCATTAACTAAAACGGCTCAATAGGTACTGAGCCGTGACATGCCCTTTTTTTGTTAATTTTCGCATTATATTTCAAAGATTTAATTAATCGTTTTTACTGTTAAGAACGATAACTAAAACAGGTTAGTCCATTTGGTTATTTATTATTTCCATCCCTTCTTTAATTGTTATTATCCTCGCCGTTAACCTTATCTTCAGTTTGGATTTATTCGCTTAAAGTCCGCTTGGCTACTGGAACATAACGACGCATGACAACACAGGCCCCACCTTCAAATTTGCTTCCCCTGAACCCGGAGCAGCTGGCGCGCCTTCAGGCTGCCACCTCTGATTTTTCTCCCACTCAGCTTGCCTGGGTCTCCGGTTATTTCTGGGGAATGCTCAATCAGCAGCCTGGCGCCGTGGCGGGTGCACCGGCCACGGCCGTTGAAATTCCGGCCATTACCCTGATTTCCGCCTCGCAGACGGGTAACGCCCGCCGCGTGGCCGAAGCGCTGCGTGATGACCTGCTGGCCGCTAAACTGAACGTGAACCTGGTCAACGCCGGGGATTATAAATTCAAACAAATCGCGTCAGAAAAACTGCTGGTGGTGGTGGCGTCAACGCAGGGGGAAGGTGAGCCTGCGGAAGAAGCCGTCGCGCTGCATAAGTTCCTGTTCTCGAAAAAAGCGCCGAAGCTGGACGGCACGGCGTTTGCCGTGTTCGGCCTTGGCGATACCTCGTATGAATTCTTCTGCCAGTCCGGTAAAGACTTTGACAGCAGGCTGGCGGAGCTGGGCGCGGAGCGCCTGCTGGACCGCGTTGACGCGGATGTCGAGTACCAGACCGCCGCCGCCGAATGGCGTGCACGTATCGTTGAGGTGTTAAAAGCGCGTGTGCCGAAAGAGACGTCGGCGCAGGCCGCGTTCACCGCGACGGGTGTTGTTAACGATATCCACACCAGCCCGTACACCAAAGAGGCTCCACTGACGGCGAGCCTGTCGGTGAACCAGAAAATTACCGGCCGCGACTCGGAAAAAGATGTCCGCCATATCGAAATTGATCTGGGCGACTCGGGCCTGCGCTATCAGCCGGGCGATGCGCTGGGCGTCTGGTATCAGAACGATCCTGCTCTGGTAAAAGAGCTGGTTGAGCTGCTGTGGCTGAAGGGTGACGAGCCTGTCACCGTTGACGGCAAAACCCAGCCGCTTTCAGAGGCGCTGCAGTGGCATTTCGAGCTGACGGTGAACACCCCGAATATCGTCGAAAATTACGCCACCTTAACGCGCAGCGAATCCTTGCTGCCGCTGGTGGGCGACAAAGCGAAACTGCAGCATTACGCCGCGACGACGCCAATTGTCGATATGGTGCGTTTCTCTCCGGCTCAGCTGGATGCCGATGCGCTGATTGGCCTGCTGCGTCCGCTGACGCCGCGCCTGTACTCCATCGCCTCTTCACAGGCCGAAGTGGAGAGCGAAGTGCATGTTACCGTCGGCGTGGTGCGCTACGACATCGAAGGCCGCGCCCGCGCGGGTGGGGCATCTAGTTTCCTGGCGGATCGCGTGGAAGAAGAGGGCGAAGTGCGCGTCTTTATCGAGCACAACGACAACTTCCGCCTGCCGGCAAACCCGGAAACCCCGGTCATCATGATTGGCCCTGGCACCGGCATTGCGCCGTTCCGCGCCTTTATGCAGCAGCGCGCGGCAGATGAAGCGCCGGGTAAAAACTGGCTCTTCTTCGGCAACCCGCACTTTACCGAAGATTTCCTCTACCAGGTTGAGTGGCAGCGCTATGTGAAAGAAGGCGTGCTGACCCGCATCGACCTGGCCTGGTCCCGCGACCAGAAAGAAAAAGTATACGTACAAGACAAACTGCGCGAACAGGGCGCAGAGCTGTGGCGCTGGATCAATGACGGTGCCCACATTTATGTCTGCGGCGACGCCAATCGTATGGCGAAAGACGTTGAGCAGACTTTGCTGGAAGTGATTGCCGAATTCGGCGGTATGGATGCCGAAACGGCGGATGAATTTTTAAGTGAGCTGCGCGTTGAGCGCCGTTATCAGCGAGATGTCTACTAATGAGCGAAAAACATCCAGGGCCACTGGTGGTCGAAGGCAAACTGACTGATGCCGAGCGCATGAAGGTAGAGAGCAACTACCTGCGCGGTACCATTGCCGAAGATTTGAATGACGGTCTGACCGGCGGTTTCAAAGGCGACAACTTCCTGCTGATCCGCTTCCACGGTATGTATCAGCAGGACGACCGCGACATCCGCGCCGAGCGTGCAGAACAGAAGCTGGAGCCGCGTCACGCGATGCTGCTGCGCTGCCGTCTGCCGGGCGGGGTGATTACCACCAAACAGTGGCAGGCGATCGACAAGTTTGCCGGTGAGAACACAATCTACGGCAGCATCCGTTTGACCAACCGTCAGACCTTCCAGTTCCACGGTATTCTGAAGAAGAACGTCAAGCCGGTGCACCAGATGCTGCACTCGGTCGGGCTGGACGCGCTGGCAACCGCCAACGACATGAACCGTAATGTGCTTTGCACCTCGAACCCGTATGAGTCCGAGCTGCACGCCGAAGCGTACGAGTGGGCGAAGAAGATCTCCGAGCACCTGCTGCCGCGCACGCGCGCCTACGCAGAGATTTGGCTCGATCAGGAAAAAGTCGCCACCACCGACGAAGAGCCGATCCTCGGCCAGACCTACCTGCCGCGTAAGTTTAAAACTACTGTCGTGATCCCGCCGCAGAACGACATCGACCTGCACGCCAACGACATGAACTTCGTGGCGATTGCCGAAAACGGCAAGCTGATTGGCTTTAACCTGCTGGTGGGCGGCGGCCTCTCCATTGAGCACGGTAACAAGAAAACCTATGCCCGCACCGCGAGCGAGTTCGGCTTCCTGCCGCTGGAGCACACGCTGGCCGTGGCGGAAGCGGTAGTGACCACGCAGCGCGACTGGGGCAACCGTACCGACCGTAAAAACGCGAAAACCAAATACACCCTGGAGCGCGTGGGCGTTGAGACGTTCAAAGCGGAAGTGGAGCGTCGCGCAGGCATCAAGTTTGAGCCGATCCGCCCTTACGAATTCACCGGTCGCGGCGATCGCATTGGCTGGGTGAAAGGTATCGACAATAAATGGCACCTGACGCTGTTTATTGAAAACGGTCGTATTCTTGATTATCCGGGCCGCCCGCTGAAAACCGGTCTGCTGGAAATTGCTAAGATCCATAAAGGCGAGTTCCGCATTACCGCTAACCAGAATCTCATTATTGCCGGCGTGCCGGAGAGCCAGAAGGCGAAGATCGAGAAGCTGGCGCGCGATCACGGGTTAATGGATGCGGTGAAGCCGCAGCGTGAAAACTCCATGGCCTGCGTGTCGTTCCCGACCTGCCCGCTGGCGATGGCCGAAGCGGAGCGTTTCCTGCCGTCATTTACTGACAAGGTAGAAGCGATTCTGGAAAAACACGGTATTCCGGACGAGCATATTGTTATGCGCGTCACCGGCTGCCCGAACGGCTGCGGCCGCGCGATGCTGGCCGAGCTGGGTCTGGTGGGGAAAGCGCCAGGGCGTTATAACCTGCACCTGGGCGGTAACCGAATCGGCACGCGCATTCCGCGTATGTTCCGCGAGAACATCACCGAGCCGGAAATTCTTGATTCCATCGACGAGCTTGTCGGGCGCTGGGCGAAAGAGCGCGAAGCGGGTGAAGGCTTCGGCGACTTTACGGTGCGTGCGGGCATCATTCGCCCGGTGCTCGATCCCGCAAGGGATTTCTGGGAGTAACCACGAGAGGTAATTATGTCCGTACTCGATCTAAACGCCCTTAATGACCTGCCAAAAGTCGAACGCATTCTGGCGCTGGCAGAAACCAATGCCCACCTTGAAAAGCTGGACGCCGAAGGGCGCGTGGCGTGGGCGCTGGAAAACCTGCCGGGAGACTATGTGCTGTCGTCGAGCTTTGGTATTCAGGCGGCGGTCAGCCTGCATCTGGTGAATCAGATCAGCCCGGACATTCCGGTGATCCTCACCGATACCGGCTACCTGTTCCCGGAAACCTACCAGTTTATCGACGAGCTCACGGACAAGCTCAAGCTGAACCTGAAAGTCTACCGCGCGACGGAAAGCGCGGTCTGGCAGGAGGCGCGCTACGGCAAGCTCTGGGAGCAGGGCGTTGAGGGCATTGAGAAATACAATGAGATCAACAAAGTCGAGCCGATGAACCGCGCGCTGAAAGAGCTGAAGGCTCAGACCTGGTTTGCGGGTCTGCGCCGCGAGCAGTCTGGAAGCCGCGCTACGCTACCGGTGCTGGCGGTTCAACGCGGCGTGTTCAAAGTGCTGCCGATCATCGACTGGGATAACCGCACCGTTTATCAGTATCTGCAAAAACACGGGCTGAAGTACCATCCGCTGTGGGACCAGGGCTATCTGTCGGTGGGGGATACCCACACCACGCGCAAATGGGAGCCGGGAATGGCGGAAGAAGAGACGCGATTCTTTGGGCTGAAGCGCGAGTGCGGGCTGCACGAAGGGTGATCCTATATCCACCCTCTCCCTGTGGGAGAGGGTTGGGGTGAGGGCATCAGGCCGCACGAGGCTTTAAAACATCAGGCTTTACCCGCTTTCGCCAGCTCCTTCACCAGCGGCAGCATCACCTTCACCACATCACGGCTGCGGTGCTCAATTCGCTGAGGCAGCGCGCTGTCAATGTGCTGCTGATTGTCCAGCATCACGTTATGCCAGCTTGTCCCTTCCGGGAAGGCTTTCGATTTCGCCCGCTGCTGATAGCCATCTTTCTTGCCAAGGCCCCAGTTTGTCGCCTCAACGTACAAAACCGGAATGCCCGCTTTATCAAACACTTCTCCGTCGTTACAACAGCCCGTTCCTTTCGGATAATCCGGGTTGCCGCCGGGATTGGTGGTGGCATACACACCGTGGCTACGGGCGATGGCTAATGCCCGGTCGCGCGTTAATTTACGCACGCTGCTGGGGGTGCTCTGCCCACTATTAAAATAGAGCTTATCGCCGACGATCAAATTATCGAGATTGATCACCAGCAGCGTATTTTTTTTCTCCTCATTGCTCATGCGCTTAAGGAGATTCTCAGCGCCAAGCTTTCCTTCTTCTTCTCCGCTGGTGGCAATAAAGCGAATCCCGTATTTCGTTGGGATATTTTTCATTCTCTCGGCCAGTTCAAGCATGACGCCCAGACCCGCCGCGTTGTCGTCTAACCCCTGCAACGTCAAACCGCCGAGGTTATTGTCGGTGTCGGCGTCGCTCATCGGGGCGAAGGTATCGAGATGCGCCATGATAATGATCTGCTCAGCCGCTTTCCCTTCGTGTGCGGCAATGACCGTACTGCCCGTCACGTTGTGCCAGTTTTTTGTTTTATTACGTGAGGTATAGATGTAGCGGCTGTGAAACGAGCGGATATCGCTCTGGTAGCCCATATCGGCAAACTGCTGGCGAATATAGTCTGCGGAGAGCATCTCGGCCGGTGTGCCGGTCATGCGTCCAGGGAAGACCGTGGCAATATGCCGCGCCTGCATATTGGCGATTTCACCATAAGGTTGGTTTTTTGCCTGAACCGGAAGGATGAAGCAAACGCCGAGCGCCAGGGCAGCAATACGGTGGCGCGTTGCGGAAAACATAGTGAGTCCTTAAAAACAGAGCAAATTTTTAACTCGCTTAGTATGAAACTGTGATCGTGCATACACAATTTGAATTGCTCTTAAATGCCCGAAATTTCGCGTGTTAAGCACTTTTTGATATTTGCTTTTCCATGGCGTTATTCCATTGAGTAACTACTCATTCCAATTCGTAATTTCATTCGGTCTAAGCCGCCCCCTATAGTCCCTCTATTCCTCGTTGTTAGTGAGTTGTTGCCTGTGGACTATCTGCCCTTATTTGCTGCGATAAAAGAGAAGCCGGTGCTGGTTGTTGGCACGGGTGACATTGCCGATCGCAAAATCGCGTTCCTCCGACGGGCAGGTGCGCAGGTACGGGTAGTCGAAGAGGCGGATTTCGAGGCGTCGCAAATCGACAGCGTGGTGCTGGTGATTGCTGCCACCGAAAATCGCGAGCTCAATCGTCGAATTTCTGACGCGGCGCAAGCCCGCTACCGCCTGGTGAACGTGGTGGACGACCAGCCTTTGTGCTCGTTTATCTTCCCGTCGATCGTTGATCGCTCGCCGCTGCTGGTGGCGATCTCCTCCGGCGGCACCGCACCGGTGCTGGCACGCGTTCTGCGGGAAAAAATCGAAGCGCTGCTGCCGACCAGCCTCGGGCGCATGGCGGAAAAAGCCAGCTACTGGCGCAACCATCTTAAAACCCGCCTGACCAGCGTGACGGAACGCCGTCGCTTCTGGGAGCGCGTGTTTCGCGGCCGCTTTGCCAGCCTGATGCATGCCGGCAATGAGACGGCGGCGCAGAAAATCCTCGAGGACGAACTGGATAACCCCGGCAGCACGAGCGGGGAGATCATTCTGGTGGGGGCAGGGCCGGGCGATGCCGGGCTGCTGACGCTGCGCGGCCTGCAGGTGCTGCAGGACGCGGACGTGGTGTTCTACGATCATCTGGTCACCGACGGCGTGCGCGAGCTGATCCGTCGCGACGCGGAGCAAATCTGCGTCGGCAAACGGGCTGGCGAGCACTCTGTGCCGCAGCACGACACCAACCAGATGCTGGTTGACGCCGCCAAAGCGGGTAAAACCGTGGTGCGCCTGAAGGGGGGAGACCCGTTTATCTTCGGTCGCGGCGGCGAAGAGCTGCAGGCGGCAGCCGAAGCGGGCGTACCGTTCCAGGTGGTGCCCGGCATCACGGCAGCCTCTGCGGTGACGGCGTACGCCGGTATCCCGTTGACCCACCGCGATTTCGCCCAGAGCGTCACCTTTGTGACCGGACACTACAAGGCCGACAGCACGCCGTTTGACTGGTCGCATCTCGCCCAGAGCCGCCAGACGCTGGCGATCTACATGGGCACGATGAAGGCGGCTGACATCAGCGAACAGCTTATTCAGCACGGTCGCGAAGCGACGACGCCCGTTGCCGTCATTTCTCGCGGCACGCGCATCGATCAGCACGTTGCGACGGGCACCCTGGAACAACTTGCAACCCTGGCGAAAGACGCCCCGATGCCCGCTCTGATCGTGGTGGGGGAAGTGGTGCAGCTGCACAGCACGCTCGCCTGGTTTCAGCACACAACCGATACAGAAGGCTTTGGTTCTTCTGTCGTAAATTTGGCTTAAGGAACGGTTATGGACCAAAAACGTCTTACACACCTGCGGCAGCTTGAAGCGGAAAGTATCCATATTATCCGCGAAGTGGCCGCCGAGTTTTCTAACCCGGTGATGATGTACTCCATCGGTAAAGATTCCAGCGTCATGCTGCATCTGGCGCGTAAAGCGTTTTATCCGGGCACGCTGCCGTTCCCGCTGCTGCACGTGGACACCGGCTGGAAATTCCGCGAGATGTACGAGTTCCGCGATCGTACCGCGAAAGCCTACGGCTGCGAGCTGCTGGTGCATAAAAACCCGGAAGGGGTGGCGATGGGGATTAACCCGTTCGTGCACGGTAGCGCCAAACATACCGACATTATGAAAACCGAAGGGCTGAAGCAGGCGCTGAACAAATACGGTTTTGACGCGGCCTTCGGCGGCGCGCGCCGTGACGAAGAGAAATCCCGCGCTAAAGAGCGTATCTACTCCTTCCGCGACCGCTTCCACCGCTGGGACCCCAAAAACCAGCGTCCGGAGCTGTGGCACAACTACAACGGTCAGATCAACAAAGGCGAAAGCATTCGCGTCTTCCCGCTCTCCAACTGGACCGAGCTGGATATCTGGCAGTACATCTACCTGGAAAACATCGAAATCGTTCCGCTGTACCTGGCCGCCGAGCGCCCGGTGCTGGAGCGCGACGGCATGCTGATGATGATCGACGACGATCGAATCGACCTGCAGCCGGGCGAGGTGATCAAACAGCAGATGGTGCGTTTCCGTACCCTCGGCTGCTGGCCGCTGACCGGCGCGGTGGAGTCCAGCGCGCAGACGCTGCCGGAGATCATCGAAGAGATGCTGGTGTCCACCACCAGCGAGCGACAGGGGCGCGTGATTGACCGCGACCAGGCAGGCTCCATGGAGCTGAAGAAACGTCAGGGTTATTTCTAAGGAGCCGCCATGAATACCACTATTGCTCAACAAATTGCCAACGAAGGCGGCGTGGAAGCGTATCTGCACGCGCAGCAACACAAAAGCCTGCTGCGTTTTCTGACCTGCGGCAGCGTGGATGACGGGAAAAGTACCCTGATTGGCCGCCTGCTGCACGATACGCGCCAGATTTACGAAGATCAGCTCTCTTCCCTGCATAACGACAGCAAGCGTCACGGTACCCAGGGTGAAAAACTCGACCTGGCCCTGCTGGTAGACGGCCTGCAGGCGGAGCGCGAGCAGGGCATCACCATCGACGTGGCCTACCGCTACTTCTCTACCGAGAAGCGCAAATTTATTATTGCCGACACCCCGGGGCACGAGCAGTACACCCGTAACATGGCAACCGGGGCCTCTACCTGCGACCTGGCGATCCTGCTGATGGACGCGCGTAAAGGCGTGCTGGATCAGACCCGTCGTCACAGCTTTATCTCGACGCTGCTGGGGATCAAACACCTGGTGGTGGCGGTCAACAAGATGGATCTGGTGAACTTCAGCGAAGAGAAGTTCGAGGAGATCCGCCAGAGCTACCTGACCTTTGCCGAACAGCTGCCGGGCAACCTGGATATTCGCTTTGTACCGCTTTCGGCGCTGGAAGGGGATAACGTCGCCTCCCAGAGCGCAAACATGCCGTGGTACAGCGGCCCGACGCTGCTGGAAGTGCTGGAAACCGTTGAAATCCAGCGCGTGGTCGACACCCAGCCGATGCGCTTCCCGGTACAGTACGTGAACCGTCCAAACCTCGATTTCCGCGGCTTCTCCGGCACCCTCGCGTCAGGCTTCGTGAAGGTCGGCCAGCGCGTTAAGGTGCTGCCATCAGGCGTGGAATCCACCATCGCCCGCATCGTCACCTTCGACGGTGACCTGCAGGAAGCGGGCGCCGGTGAAGCGGTAACCCTGGTGCTGAAAGACGAAATTGATATCAGCCGGGGCGATCTGCTGGTGGATGCCCAGGAAACGCTGGCCGCCGTACAGGGGGCCTCCGTGGATGTGGTGTGGATGGCGGAGCAACCGCTGACGCCGGGGCAGAGCTACGACATCAAAATTGCCGGCAAGAAAACCCGCGCCCGCGTGGACGGTATTCAGTTCCAGGTGGACATCAACAACCTGACCCAGCGCGAGGTTACCGAACTGCCGCTGAACGGCATCGGTCTGGTCGATCTGACCTTCGACGAACCGCTGGTGCTGGATCCGTATCAGCAGAACCCGGTGACGGGGGGGCTCATCTTTATCGACAGGCTGACCAACGTGACCGTCGGGGCCGGTATGGTGCGCGAGCCTAAAGAACAGGCTGCCGTGGCGTCTGAATTCAGCGCCTTCGAGCTGGAACTGAACGCGCTGGTGCGCAAGCACTTCCCGCACTGGGGCGCACGCGATCTGCTGGGAGGCAAGTAATGGCCGCCCATGATGAGAACGTCGTCTGGCATCCTCATCCGGTGACCGTCGCCCAGCGCGAACAGCTCCACGGTCACCGTGGGGTTGTGCTGTGGTTTACCGGGCTGTCCGGCTCGGGCAAATCGACGGTGGCGGGCGCGCTGGAAGAGGCGTTGCATCAGCAGGGCGTCAGCACCTACCTGCTGGATGGTGACAACGTGCGCCACGGCCTGTGCAGCGATTTGGGGTTTAGCGACGATGACCGCAAAGAGAACATCCGCCGGGTGGGCGAAGTCGCCAGCCTGATGGCTGACGCCGGGCTGGTGGTGCTGACCGCGTTTATCTCTCCGCACCGCGCCGAGCGCCAGACGGTGCGCGAACGCGTGGGTCAGGATCGCTTTGTCGAGGTGTTTGTCGATACGCCGCTGGAGATTTGCGAAGCGCGCGACCCGAAAGGGCTGTACAAAAAAGCCCGTGCCGGAGAACTGCGTAACTTCACCGGCATTGACGCGGTCTACGAAGCGCCTGAATCGCCAGAGATTCACCTGGAAGGTCAACAATTGGTAACAAATTTAGTAAGCCAATTATTAGACCTGCTCAGACGGGACGATATTATCAGATCCTGAGACGGTATCGTTCGGGAGCTGTCTTCCCGAACGATGAGTCATGGTCACAGGATCAGCTATGCGCAACAGTGAAAACTACATTATCACCACCGGGTCGGAGCCGTTAACGACCGACGACGAGACGACCTGGTCCTTCCCCGGGGCCATTGTCGGCTTTATCTCGTGGTTACTGGCGCTGGGCATCCCGTTTCTCATTTACGGCGGTAACACGCTGTTCTTCTTCCTCTATACCTGGCCTTTCTTCCTGGCGCTGATGCCCGTGGCGGTCGTGGTGGGTATTGCGCTGCACTCCCTCTTCAATGGCCGACTCCTGTATAGTACGGTTATCACGATTGTGACCGTTGTGGTGATGTTTGGCCTGCTGTTTTTATGGCTGATGGGCTAACTTGCGACATAATTAAAACCCCGGAGTAGAGTCGAACGGAAAGTTATGGGATGATGATGCCGTTTTTTCAGGGGGCAGGATGGGTAAACTAACGCTGCTGTTGCTGGCTTTGCTGGTCTGGCTGCAATATTCGCTGTGGTTCGGCAAGAACGGGCTGCACGACTATAGCCGGGTAAGCGATGACGTCGCGGCTCAGCAGGCAACAAACGCCAAACTCAAGGCGCGAAACGATCAACTCTTTGCTGAAATTGATGACCTCAATGGCGGGCAAGAGGCGATTGAGGAACGCGCACGCAATGAACTCAGTATGACTAAGCCGGGCGAAACTTTTTATCGTCTGGTTCCGGATGCGTCTAAACGCAATCAGGGCTCAGCACAAAACAATCGATAATCAGGCCCAGGATTACGACATGGCAGCAACTTTTTCGGACGTCTGTGCCGTGGTGCCGGCCGCAGGTTTTGGCCGGCGCATGCAGACAGAATGTCCCAAGCAGTACCTTTCAATTGGCGATAAAACGATCCTTGAGCACGCCGTGGCGGCGCTGCTGGCGCACCCGAGGGTGACGCACGTGGTCATCGCCATCAGCCCAGGCGATGCGCGCTTCGCGCAGCTCCCGCTGGCAAACCACCCACAGATTACCGTCGTTGACGGTGGCGCCGAGCGCGCCGATTCCGTGCTGGCGGGCATTCAGGCTGCCGGAAACGCCTCGTGGGTATTGGTACATGACGCGGCGCGCCCGTGTCTGCATCAGGACGATCTTGCTCGCCTGCTGGCCCTGAGCGAAACAAGCAAGGTTGGCGGGATTCTGGCTGCCCCTGTGCGTGACACCATGAAGCGCGCCGAGCCGGGCAAACAGGCTATCGCCCATACCGTTGAGCGCGTTGATTTATGGCACGCGCTGACGCCACAGTTTTTCCCCCGCGAACTGCTCCACGACTGTCTGACGCGTGCGCTTGAAGACGGTGCGACCATCACGGACGAAGCCTCGGCGCTGGAGTATTGCGGTTTTCACCCTGAGCTTGTTGAAGGGCGCGCTGATAATATAAAAGTGACGCGCCCGGAAGATTTGCAGCTCGCGGAATTTTATCTTACCCGTTCGACCCATCAGGAGAAGGCATAATGCGAATTGGACACGGTTTTGATGTACACGCCTTTGGCGGAGAAGGCCCAATTATCATTGGCGGCGTACGTATTCCTTTCGAAAAAGGACTGCTGGCGCATTCTGATGGCGACGTGGCGCTGCATGCGCTGACCGATGCGCTGCTGGGCGCTGCCGCGCTGGGCGATATCGGCAAGCTGTTCCCGGACACCGACCCGGCATTTAAAGGGGCAGACAGCCGCGAACTGCTGCGCGAAGCGTGGCGCCGCATTCAGGCCAAAGGCTATACCCTGGGTAACGTCGATGTAACCATCATCGCTCAGGCACCGAAAATGCTGCCGCATATTCCGCAGATGCGCGTGTTTATCGCGGAAGATCTGGGCTGCCACATGGACGACGTGAACGTCAAAGCGACCACTACCGAGAAGCTGGGCTTCACGGGCCGTGGCGAAGGCATTGCCTGTGAAGCCGTGGCGCTGCTGGTGAAGGCGAGCAAATGACGGACTTTGACAACCTGACATACCTGCACGGTAAACCGCAGGGGAACGGGGTGCTGAAAGCCAGCCCGGAAGATTTCCTCGTGGTGGAGGATCTGGGCTTTGAGCCGGATGGCGAAGGCGAACATATCCTGGTGCGTATTCTTAAAAACGGCTGCAATACTCGGTTTGTGGCCGACGCGCTGGCAAAATTCCTTAAAATTCATGCCCGCGAGGTGAGCTTTGCCGGGCAGAAAGATAAACACGCCGTCACCGAACAGTGGCTCTGCGCGCGCGTTCCCGGCAATACGATGCCTGATTTAAGCAAATTTGAGCTTGAGGGCTGTAAGGTACTGGAATATGCCCGCCACAAGCGCAAGCTGCGTCTGGGGGCGTTGAAAGGCAACGCTTTTACGCTGGTGCTGCGTGAAGTGACCCACCGCGAAGACGTTGAAAAGCGCCTACAGGCGATAAACGAACGCGGCGTACCGAACTACTTTGGCGCACAGCGTTTTGGTATCGGTGGCAGCAACCTGCAGGGCGCGCTGCGCTGGGCGCAAAGCGACGCGCCGGTGCGCGACAGGAATAAACGCAGTTTTTGGTTGTCTGCGGCCCGCAGTGCGTTGTTTAATCAGATTGTGAGCGAACGTCTGAAAAAATCGGACGCTAATCAAGTTGTTGTCGGCGATGCGCTACAATTAGCGGGACGCGGAAGCTGGTTTGTGGCAACGGCAGATGAAATGGCCGATGTCCAGTCTCGTGTGGACGCTAAAGCGCTGATGATTACGGCCGCGCTGCCCGGTACGGGCGACTGGGGCACGCAGGGCGACGCGCTCGCTGCCGAGCAGTCAGCCGTCGCGGACGCGCCGGAATTACAATCACTGCTGGTGCGGGAAAAAGTCGAAGCAGCACGCCGCGCGATGCTGCTCTACCCGCAGCAGTTAAGCTGGAACTGGTGGGATGACGTGACCGTTGAGTTACGCTTCTGGCTACCTGCAGGTAGCTTTGCCACCAGTGTTGTCAGGGAACTTATCAACACCTCGGGTGATTATGCGAATATTGCTGAGTAACGATGACGGGATCCACGCGCCAGGTATACAGGCCCTGGCGAAACACCTTCGCGAATTTGCGGATGTGCAGGTTGTGGCTCCCGATCGTAACCGCAGTGGAGCGTCTAACTCACTGACGCTGGAGTCGTCGCTTCGCACCTTTACCTTTGAAAATGGCGATATCGCCGTACAGATGGGCACGCCGACCGACTGCGTGTTTCTCGGCGTGAATGCGCTGATGCGCCCGCGCCCGGACATCGTAGTGTCAGGTATCAATGCCGGACCCAATCTCGGCGATGACGTGATCTACTCCGGTACCGTGGCTGCAGCGATGGAAGGGCGTCATTTGGGGTTCCCGGCGCTGGCGGTTTCGCTTAACGGCCATACACATTACGACACGGCGGCGTCGGTCACCTGTTCGATTCTCCGCGCGCTGGGGCGCGAACCCCTGCGTACGGGCCGTATCCTGAATATCAACGTACCCGATCTCCCGCTTAATGAGATCAAGGGGATCCGCGTGACGCGCTGTGGCAGCCGTCATCCTGCTGACCAGGTTATTCCGCAGCAGGATCCGCGCGGCAATACTCTCTACTGGATTGGGCCTCCGGGCGAAAAATGCGATGCCGGTCCAGATACGGACTTCGCAGCTGTAGATGAAGGGTATGTTTCCGTTACGCCACTGCACGTAGATTTAACCGCGTATAGCGCGCATGATGTGGTGTCGGACTGGTTAGATCGGGTCGGGGTGAACGTGCAATGGTAAGCAAACGTGTACAAACTCTTCTGGAACAACTTCGCGCTCAGGGGATCACCAACGAGCATGTGCTGGATGCGCTTGCCCAGGTTCCGCGCGAGAAGTTTGTAGACGAGGCGTTTGAGCACAAAGCGTGGGAAAACGTGGCGCTGCCTATCGGGCAAGGCCAGACCATTTCTCAGCCCTACATGGTGGCGCGCATGACGGAACTCCTGGAGTTAACGCCGGAGTCCCGCGTGCTGGAGATTGGCACCGGGTCGGGGTACCAAACCGCGATCCTCGCGCATCTTGTTCGCCATGTTTGTTCCGTCGAACGCATCAAAGGTTTACAGTGGCAGGCGCGTCGTCGCCTGAAACAACTTGATTTACATAATGTTTCAACACGTCACGGTGATGGATGGCAGGGTTGGCAGGCTCGCGCCCCGTTTGATGCCATTATCGTCACGGCCGCACCGCTGGAGATCCCGGTAGCACTCTTGTCGCAGCTGGATGAAGGCGGCATTCTCGTCTTGCCCGTGGGCGATGAACACCAGCTTCTGAAGCGTGTTCGTCGGCGTGGCGGCGAGTTTATTATCGATACCGTCGAAGCCGTACGCTTTGTGCCTCTGGTTAAGGGAGAGCTGGCCTGAGACTCGGATTTATCCAGGGTTATTAAGGCAAATTCAGCGTATTGTGTGGCGCAAAAGGTTCGTGCCATCACGGTTATTTTTAAGTCACTGGTAGTTAACACATTCCTGGGGGATAAATGAGCGCGGGAAGCCCAAAATTCACCATCAGCCGTGTTGCGGCATTATCACTGGTTTCGCTCTGGCTGGCAGGCTGTACAAGTTCGAATAACGCACCTGCGCCTGTAAGCTCCGTCGGCGGGAACAGCGGCTCGGGTAACACGTCCAGCGGAATGTTGATCACTCCTCCGCCTAAAATGGGCACCTCTACGGCGCAGCAAACTCCGCAAATCCAGCCGGTTCAGCGTCCAACCACGCAGCCAACGCAGATTCAGCCAGTTGAACAACCTGTTCAGACGGAAAATGGCCGCATAGTGTACAACCGCAAGTATGGGAACATTCCGAAAGGGAGCTATACCGGCGGCAGCACCTACACCGTGAAGCGCGGCGACACGCTGTTCTATATTGCCTGGATCACCGGGAACGATTTCCGCGATCTGGCACAGCGCAATAACGTGCAGGCCCCGTATGGCCTGGAAGTCGGCCAAACGCTCCAGGTGGGCAACGCGACGGGTACGCCACTCACGCCGGGGAACACTGTTTCTGCGGCGGATGTGACCGCACAAAATAACAGCGTCGTGCCTGCACAAAAATCCACCACGGTGGTTGCTTCACAACCTGTAATTACGTATTCTGAGGATTCAGGTGATCAGAGTGCTAACAAAATGTTGCCGAATAATAAAGGGACTGCGACTGCTGTCACAGCACCTGTTACGGCACCTGTGGTTAGCTCTACTGAACCGACTGCCAGCAGTACCTCCACCAGTTCGCCTATCTCTGCATGGCGCTGGCCGACTGACGGCAAGGTTATCGAAAACTTCTCTTCCTCCGAGGGTGGAAATAAAGGGATCGATATCGCAGGGAGTAAGGGACAGGCTATCATCGCGACCTCAGACGGACGCGTTGTCTATGCCGGTAACGCTCTGCGCGGTTACGGTAATCTTATTATCATCAAACACAACGATGATTACCTGAGTGCCTACGCCCATAACGACACAATGCTGGTCCGGGAACAACAAGAAGTTAAGGCGGGGCAAAAAATCGCTACCATGGGTAGCACCGGAACCAGTTCTACACGCTTGCATTTTGAAATTCGTTACAAGGGGAAATCCGTAAACCCGCTGCAGTATCTGCCGCAGCGATAATTTGACGGGGCATGCCAGCCAGGGTGTCTCGTTCAGGGATCACGGGTAGGAGCCACCTTATGAGTCAGAATACGCTGAAAGTTCATGATTTAAATGAAGATGCGGAATTTGATGAGAACGGAGCAGAGGCTTTTGACGAAAAAGCCTTAGTAGAAGAGGAACCCAGTGATAACGATTTGGCTGAAGAAGAGCTGTTATCGCAGGGCGCCACACAGCGTGTACTGGACGCGACTCAGCTTTACCTTGGGGAGATTGGTTACTCCCCACTGTTAACGGCCGAAGAAGAAGTCTATTTCGCACGTCGTGCTTTGCGTGGTGATGTTGCCTCGCGTCGTCGCATGATTGAAAGTAACCTGCGACTGGTCGTGAAAATTGCTCGCCGTTACGGCAATCGTGGTCTGGCTCTGCTGGACCTGATTGAAGAGGGCAACTTAGGTCTCATCCGCGCAGTTGAGAAATTTGACCCGGAACGCGGGTTCCGCTTCTCAACCTACGCGACCTGGTGGATTCGTCAGACCATCGAACGGGCAATTATGAACCAAACCCGTACGATTCGACTGCCGATCCACATCGTCAAAGAGCTGAACGTCTATCTGCGTACCGCGCGCGAGTTGTCCCATAAGCTGGACCACGAACCAAGCGCGGAAGAGATTGCCGAACAGCTTGATAAACCGGTTGATGACGTAAGCCGTATGCTGCGTCTCAACGAGCGCATTACCTCCGTTGACACCCCGCTGGGTGGCGACTCCGAAAAAGCGCTGCTGGACATCCTGGCCGACGAAAAAGACAACGGCCCGGAAGACACCACGCAGGACGATGACATGAAACAGAGCATCGTCAAATGGCTGTTCGAGCTGAACGCCAAACAGCGTGAAGTGCTGGCACGTCGTTTCGGTTTACTGGGGTATGAAGCTGCGACACTGGAAGACGTCGGCCGTGAAATCGGCCTGACCCGTGAACGTGTTCGTCAGATTCAGGTTGAAGGTCTGCGTCGCCTGCGTGAAATCCTGCAGGGGCAAGGTCTGAATATCGAAGCGCTATTCCGCGAATAAGCAACCTTTCGTCAAAAAGGCCCGTCGTGAGACGGGCCTTTTTCTTTTGTGTTACGGCTGTGCCGCCGTCTCGTGCAGCAGACGCCACGTAATCCTGTCGCCTTCCTGATTCAGCACCGCCGTCGACCAGCGCACGTTTACCGGCATATCGGGGCGGGTTTGTGTTTCCCGATAGTGAAGCACTGCGCCGTTATCCCAGGCTTCTGTCGTGGTGAGTTCATCAATGATGATTTTCAGACCGGGTCGGCTTCCGCGCTGGGCGTCGAGAAAATGGGCAAGGGCGTGATGGTCAAGATGCGCGCCGCCCGGTGGTATCATCAGAAAATCCGCTCGAAAGCGGGTGAGCAAGGTTTCAGCATCACCTTCACCTTTGCCTAACCAGTTTTCAAGCGCAATGTGGAGGTCGATAATGTCGTGTTCAAAAAGCGTCATGAATTCTCCTGTCGCAGCTGGCTGAGCACCTGCATCGTGTTAAGACGAGAAACGTACAATACAGGCACTAAAGTGATGCCTGCGGCAAAAATAACATCCCGTGCCAGGCAACGAGCGGCGCAAGATAAACCTGCGCAATGCTCAGCACCTGCGCCAGTAGCAGAGTTGCCGCAAAAAAGCTTAGCTGACGATTAACAGCGCTGGCGTTGCCGAACTGACGTTCAGTAAGAGCAGAATGCCCCGTCGTCTGCAATATGCAGGGCAACTGGCGTCGGTATTACCCGGCTACACCTTTGCACGGCAGGGCATCTATGCGGTTTATCCCGATGCCCAACACGTGCCCGCGAAAGTCCGAAAGTTTATCGATTTTATGCGTGCGAGGGTGAACTAGTCGTGCATCATCTTTTTGATAAGCGCAGAAAATAGCTCGCGTTCGGCCTTGGTCAGGCGTCCTAAAAACGCCTCATCCACCTCGTTGCCGACCGGTTTACAGCCTGCAAGCAGGGCTTCACCTTCTGGCGTCAGGAAGACAAACCGGCGGCGCTTATCTGCGGGATCGTGCTCGCGTTTTACCAGGCCACGCGCTTCCATGCGGCTGAGCATCTCTGCCAGCGTCGCTTTCGTGCTGACCGCCACTTCGGTCAATGCCACCTGTTCGATGCCCGGATGTTCGGCAATTGAGCGCAGAACCGCATATTGCGGCTTGGTCAGCTCCGGCAAAGCATGCTGCCATTGCGCAGTATGTTGCTGAAAAAGCTGGCGCAACAGGTGGAACGCTTCTTGTCTTAGTTCCATGAACACTCCGACGAAAAAAATCACACTCTATGATAGCCGCTAACGCCCTGGATTATAACGCGGGAGTTTTTAGCATTTAGTGTGATCGTATGCGAACGATCTTGTCATGAACAGGTTCCAGGAGTAGGTTAATCAATATGTTCGTATACGAACAAAATGATTGAGGTACTGAATGAGATTGATAGTAGGAATGACAGGAGCAACGGGGGCGCCGCTGGGTGTGGCTTTATTGCAGGCACTGCGTGACATGCCGGAGGTGGAAACCCATCTGGTGATGTCTAAGTGGGCAAAAACCACCATTGAGCTGGAAACGCCTTACGCCGCGCAGGACGTTGCCGCACTGGCTGACGTTGTTCACAGCCCGGCTGACCAGGCCGCTACCATCTCCTCCGGCTCGTTTCGCACCGACGGCATGATCGTCATTCCCTGCAGCATGAAAACGCTGGCGGGCATCCGCGCGGGCTACGCCGAGGGGCTGGTGGGGCGCGCGGCGGATGTGGTGCTGAAAGAGGGGCGCAAGCTGGTGTTGGTTCCCCGTGAAACGCCGCTCAGCACCATTCATCTTGAGAACATGCTTGCACTTTCCCGCATGGGTGTGGCGATGGTGCCGCCCATGCCGGCCTATTACAACCACCCGCAAACCGCTGATGACATCACCCAGCATATCGTGACCCGCGTGCTCGACCAGTTTGGTCTGGAGCATAAAAAGGCGCGCCGCTGGAACGGCTTGCGGGAGGCGAAACATTTTTCACAGGAGAATAACGATGGCATTTGATGATTTGAGAAGCTTCCTGCAGGCGCTCGATGAGCAAGGGCAGCTGCTGAAAATTGAGGAAGAGGTGAACGCCGAGCCGGATCTGGCGGCGGCCGCCAACGCGACCGGGCGCATAGGCGACGGCGCGCCCGCGCTGTGGTTCGACAACATTCGCGGCTTTACCGATGCCCGCGTGGTGATGAACACCATCGGCTCCTGGCAGAACCACGCCATTTCGATGGGGCTGCCTGCTAACACCCCGGTGAAAAAGCAGATCGACGAGTTTATTCGACGCTGGGATAAATTCCCCGTTACGCCAGAGCGCCGCGCTAACCCGGCCTGGGCGCAGAATTCGGTGGATGGTGAAGAGATCAACCTGTTCGACATTCTGCCGCTGTTTCGCCTGAACGACGGTGACGGTGGTTTTTATCTCGATAAAGCGTGCGTCGTCTCGCGCGATCCGCTCGACCCGGACCACTTCGGCAAGCAGAACGTCGGCATCTACCGCATGGAAGTGAAGGGCAAGCGCAAGCTCGGCCTGCAGCCGGTGCCGATGCACGATATCGCTCTGCATCTGCATAAAGCGGAAGAGCGCGGTGAAGATCTGCCGATTGCCATTACCCTCGGCAACGATCCGATCATCACGCTGATGGGCGCGACGCCGCTGAAATACGACCAGTCAGAGTACGAAATGGCCGGTGCGCTGCGTGAAAGCCCGTACCCGATTGCCACCGCGCCGCTGACCGGCTTCGACGTGCCGTGGGGTTCTGAAGTGATCCTGGAAGGGGTGATTGAAGGCCGCAAGCGTGAAATCGAAGGGCCGTTCGGCGAGTTTACCGGACACTATTCCGGCGGCCGTAACATGACGGTTGTGCGTATCGACAAAGTTTCTTACCGCACCAAACCGATTTTTGAGTCGCTCTACCTCGGCATGCCGTGGACCGAGATTGATTACCTTATGGGCCCGGCAACCTGCGTACCGCTTTACCAGCAGCTAAAAGCAGAATTCCCGGAAGTGCAGGCGGTGAACGCGATGTACACCCACGGCCTGCTGGCGATTATCTCCACCAAAAAGCGTTACGGCGGATTTGCTCGTGCCGTCGGTTTGCGCGCCATGACCACGCCGCACGGCCTGGGCTACGTGAAGATGGTGATCGTGGTGGATGAGGATGTCGACCCGTTCAACCTCCCGCAGGTGATGTGGGCGCTGTCATCGAAGGTCAACCCTGCAGGGGATTTGGTGCAGCTGCCGAACATGTCGGTGCTTGAACTTGACCCTGGCTCCAGCCCGGCGGGCATTACCGACAAGCTGATTATTGATGCCACCACGCCGGTTGCACCGGACACCCGTGGGCACTACAGCCAGCCGGTACAGGATCTGCCTGAAACCAAAGCCTGGGCTGAAAAATTGACCGCGATGCTGGCAGCACGCCAATAAGGAGGAAAAGATGATTTGTCCACGTTGTGCCGATGAGCATATTGAAGTGATGGCGACGTCACCGGTGAAAGGGGTCTGGACCGTTTACCAGTGCCAGCATTGTTTGTATACCTGGCGCAATACCGAACCACTGCGCCGTACCAGCCGCGAGCACTACCCGGAAGCGTTCCGCATGACGCAGAAGGATATTGATGAGGCACCGCAGGTGCCGACGATCCCGCCGCTGTTGTAAAAAAAAGCCCGGTGGCGCAGCGCTTACCGGGCGATAACATCGTGCGATCTGTTTTGCCGGGTGGCGGCTTCGCCTCACCCGGCCTACAAAACCCGTAGGCCCGGTAAGCGCAGCGCCACCGGGCAAAAGACCGCAGAAAACTAAACCAGGCTCTTCAGCCGGTAAATCCACTCCAGCGCCTGACGCGGCGTCAGCGAATCCGGGTCAAGGTTCTCCAGCGCTTCCACCGCTGGCGACGTCTCTTCCGCAGGCACCAGCAGCGACATCTGCGTACCATCAATCTGGGTCGCCGCCGCGTTCGGCGACAGGCTTTCCAGCTCACGCAGTTTCTGCCGCGCGCGCTTGATCACCTCTTTCGGTACACCTGCCAGCGCCGCGACGGCCAGGCCATAGCTCTTGCTCGCCGCGCCATCCTGCACCGTGTGCATAAAGGCAATGGTGTCGCCGTGCTCCAGCGCATCAAGGTGCACGTTCGCCACGCCTTCCATTTTCTCCGGTAGCTGCGTCAGTTCGAAATAATGGGTCGCAAACAGCGTCATAGCCTTGATTTTATTCGCGAGGCTTTCCGCACAGGCCCACGCCAGGGACAAACCATCATAGGTAGACGTCCCGCGCCCAACTTCGTCCATCAGCACCAGACTGTGCTCGGTCGCGTTATGCAGAATGTTGGCCGTTTCGGTCATCTCGACCATGAAGGTTGAGCGACCGCTCGCCAGATCGTCCGCAGCCCCGACGCGGGTAAAGATGCGGTCAATTGGGCCAATCTCCACGTGTTGCGCGGGGACGTAGCTGCCGATATAGGCGAGCAGCGCAATCAGCGCCGTCTGACGCATATAGGTACTCTTACCGCCCATGTTTGGTCCGGTAATGATCAGCATGCGCCTCTGAGGCGACAGGCTAAGCGGGTTAGCGATGAACGGTTCGTTCAGCACGCGTTCCACCACCGGATGACGCCCTTCGGTAATGCGAATGCCGGGCTTGTCGGTAAAGGTCGGGCAGGTATAGTTCAGCGTTTCAGCGCGTTCAGCCAGGTTGACCAGCACGTCCAGTTCGGCCAACGCGGCGGCACTTAGCTGCAGATCGGCCAGGTGCGGCATCAGCCTGTCGAACAGCTCGTCATACAGCTGCTTTTCCAGCGCCAGCGCTTTTCCTTTCGAGGTGAGGACTTTGTCCTCGTACTCTTTCAGCTCGGGAATAATGTAGCGTTCAGCGTTTTTCAGCGTCTGGCGGCGCACGTAGTGAATCGGTGCCAGGTGACTTTGCCCGCGGCTGATCTGAATGTAGTATCCGTGGACCGCGTTATAGCCCACTTTCAGGGTATCAAGACCCAGACGCTCGCGTTCACGGATCTCCAGCTTATCAAGGTAGTCCGTTGCGCCGTCAGCCAGCGCGCGCCACTCGTCCAGCTCTTCGTTATACCCGGGGGCAATCACGCCGCCATCGCGCACCAGAACCGGAGGCGCATCGATGATGGCGCGCTCAAGCAGCTCGCGAAGCTCGGTGAATTCGCCCATCGTTTCGCGCAATTTTTGCACCGGTGCGCTGTCGACGTTGCCCAACTGAGCGCGCAGTTCCGGCAGCTGCTGGAAAGCATGGCGCATACGCGCGAGGTCGCGCGGGCGTGCCGTACGCAGAGCCAGACGGGCGAGGATACGCTCCAGATCGCCCACCTGGCGCAGCACCGGCTGTAATTCGGTGTAACTGTCCTGCAAAGCGGCGATGGTTTGCTGGCGGCCGATAAGCGTATTAGTGTCGCGAATCGGCATATGCAGCCAGCGCTTAAGCATGCGGCTGCCCATCGGCGTAACGGTACTGTCGAGGACGGAAGCCAGGGTGTTTTCAATGCCGCCCGCCAGATTCTGGGTTATCTCCAGGTTACGGCGCGTGGCGGCGTCCATGATGATGCTGTCCTGCTGGCGCTCCATGGTGATAGAGCGGATATGCGGCAGGGCAGTACGCTGGGTATCTTTTACATATTGCAGCAGGCAGCCTGCCGCACACAGTCCGCGCGGGGCGTTTTCCACGCCAAAGCCAATCAGGTCGCGCGTGCCAAACTGCAGGTTGAGCTGCTGACGCGCAGTATCAATTTCGAATTCCCACAGCGGACGACGACGCAGGCCACGACGACCTTCAATCAGCGCCATTTCAGCGAAATCTTCGGCGTAGAGCAGCTCTGCCGGGTTAGTACGCTGCAATTCGGCAGCCATCGTCTCGCGGTCAGCCGGCTCACTCAGGCGAAAACGCCCGGAGCTGATATCCAGCGTCGCATAGCCAAACCCTTTGCCATCCTGCCAGAGTGCGGCCAGCAGGTTATCCTGGCGTTCCTGCAGCAGCGCTTCGTCGCTGATGGTTCCGGGCGTGACGATGCGCACGACTTTGCGCTCAACCGGGCCTTTTGACGTGGCGGGATCGCCAATCTGCTCGCAAATGGCGACGGATTCCCCCTGATTCACCAGTTTCGCCAGATAGTTTTCCACCGCATGATGCGGGATACCGGCCATAGGGATGGGCTCACCTGCTGATGCGCCGCGTTTGGTCAGGGAGATGTCGAGCAACTGCGACGCACGTTTAGCATCGTCATAAAAGAGCTCGTAAAAGTCGCCCATACGGTAAAACAGCAGAATTTCCGGATGCTGTGCTTTCAGCTTCAGGTACTGCTGCATCATGGGGGTATGTGCGTCGAAATTCTCTAGTGTACTCATTAGCGTATCGTGTCCATTTTATTAACTTTCAATGAGTTGGGTTTTTTATTGTCAGGCGTCTTCCTGTCTCATTGGAACTCATGAAATCCTGAGCGTCTTATCATGCAACGTTTAGTGACCATGATAACGAAGTCTGTATGGCAGGAAAACAGAAGGAGAAGGCTCTTTCGACTAAAGTGCGTACCTCATTCCATCTATGCAGAAAAGCGTGGTGCTTAACGGGCGGAGGTCGTACAGGTGGGGTATCACTCACTACGCTTAAAAGAGAAAAAACTGCCCCCGCATCCGGGCCGTCTCATCATTAATCGTTGCACAGCGTAAACGTATTATTTTGTTAGAAATTCACTCTTCAGAAGAGCCTTAATAACCTCATTTTTAGGGTAACTTCTTGCTTTGACAGGAAATAATCCCGGCGTATAATTACCATCAATATCAACAGCTTCCAGATTCTGTTTATTGTCGAGTGAGTAGCATATGTTTTGGATAATTAACGATAATATTAAATTTTGTCCAGAGAAAAACTTACTCGTTTCTTTAACTAAACCTGAGCTGAGCGTAATTCTGACGACACCTGCAACGCGTTGTCTCGCTCTTCTGCTGGAATCTTCCCCGGAAGTTGTGAATCAGAAGGAATTTTTCGATAAAGTGTGGGGCGAGGACGGAATGATAGTTCCGGCAAATACACTTTATCAGAATATTTCTATAATCCGACGCGGTTTGCGTTCGGCAGGAGAGACGAGCGACACGCTGGTCGCGACGGTGCCGAGAAAAGGGTTTCAGATTCACAAAAGCGTGAAAGTGACCCGCGTTGAAACAAACGTTGTTGACTCAGATGAACCCGCAGAACTGATGTCGCCGGAAGTGCACTCCGTTGATTTTCCTGAAAAAACCGTCGCCAGTGTTCCTGATGTGCCGGTTGAGCCGGTTGAAAAGAAAACGCAGCGGCCATTACGTCGCCTGTTCATTCCTGCGCTATTAATGGCCATCTCGTTTGCTTTGGGTTTTTTCACGTTACACCACGTTTTACGTGATAATCCGGAAAAAGATTTTTTCAGAGATTACACCATTAACCGAACCGAAAACGGTTGCCATTTTTTCTCGCAAAATGATGACATTAAAAGTATCGGGAATTTTTCACGCTTTATTAAAATAATCATGAATACCGGGCTTGATTGTAAAAAATATCCGTGGGTGTATTTCTCCTCATCAAGCAACGCGCCAGCCTTATCGGTACTTGTTTGCAGAGCCCCTTATGAGAAAAAAGCCAATGCAGGATGCATGACGTTGTATTTCAGGGGATATATGCAATGACGAAAAGGATGACAGTGTTAATGTTCCTGGTGTTTTTTGTCGCGGGCGCGTTGATCGCCTGGTTATATCATTTACGCCTTGAAAAAGTTGAGAATACAGAAGCCTGTTCGGCATCAATCGTTGTTTACCATGAAGATGTACGCGCCCATATCACGCTGGACTTCATGTATACGCTGCAGAAGCAAACCGGCATCGTCGCGGTAAGCGGTACGTACTATAAAAACGACAAAGTGGCAGGCATTATCCGCAGAGACGTCTCCTATGTTTGGACGGAAAACAAGGACTCCTTCCACTTTACGTCGATCAATATTCATCATGTGAATGATGATGAATCACTGTCCAGTGAAGTTATCAGCGATGTTCTGCCCGACTTTTTTGTTTATCCAAACAAAAAAATGAACTATTCCATTACAAAACAAGGCTCCAGGGGATTTATGTTCTCCGTCGGCAAACGCCCCATTTTCTTCTGCGCACGCTGAACAGGGGAGTGCCCTGGGTTGCCGGATACCCGGCAGCGTCATCGCTCAGTCTCTTCCGTCATGAGCTCAATGACGATTTTTCCCTGTCCGACGTCCACCCTGACGCGTGAATTGGTCGTAAAACCCGCTTTTTCAAGCCAGTCGCCTTTCAGGCTCAGGGCGGCGTGCATACTGTAGCGACGCGGAATTTTGGTTTTACGATCTTCATGGCGCTTGCGGAAATAGCCCACTTTTAAATGGCGATAGGGTTTGCTGATAGCGATCTCTTGCATGGTGCCTCCAGTTGATGCGGGTCACAGGCCTGCGTTTTGCCTGTATAAAATAACAGTAAACGTCACGCCGGATAGGCTTAATTCTGGAAGGCGGCTTCAGAAAACGAAATGCAACACCTGAAATCCTGAAGATAAAAGGGTATTATAAATGCACTTTTAGCTTCGGTAATCCGTTATGTCAGGTAAACGCATCTCACGAGAAAAAGAGACGATCGCCAAAATGATCGCCCTGTATGAAAAGCGCTGTCCTCAAGCCTCTCAGGAGGAAGGGCATTATCAGGCGCTGACGGCTTATGCCGATAAGCGCCTCGATAAATGCGTTTTTGGAGAGGAAAAGCCAGCCTGTAAGCAATGTCCGGTACATTGCTACCCGTCGGCTAAGCGCGAAGAAATGAAGCAGGTGATGCGCTGGGCTGGGCCTCGTATGCTATGGCGTCACCCGATTCTGACTCTCCGCCATCTGCTTGATGACCGCCGTTCGGTCCCGGAATTACCGGAAAAATACCGTCCCAAAAAATAGCGCCACCTGCTGTCGCCGGTTAGACCAGGCTCTCTTTATCAATCCCCAGACGCTTCATGCGTGAAAGCAGAGTGGTGCGCTTCAGTCCCAGACGTTGCGCTGCGCCCTTAGGCCCAGCCACCACGCCATTGGTCTCTTTCAGTACGCGCATAATGAGCTGGTATTCGTCTTCGCCTGCCTGCGCCACTTCCGTCGCCACGAGGCGCTCGTCTGGCAGAGAAACTTCAGGCAGCGACAGCTGCAGCACGCTACCGCGCGTCAGCAGCACCGCGCGTTCGATGACGTTTTCCAGCTCGCGCACGTTGCCTGGCCACTCCATTGACGAGAGCGTACGTAACGTTTCGGCAGGAATGCTGTCGATGTTCCTGCCCATCCGCCGCGCAATCTTTGCGGTAAACGCTTTGACCAGCAGCGGGATATCTTCCGGGCGTTCACGCAGCGGCGGCAGGCAGATCGGGAAGACGTTCAGGCGGTAATAGAGATCGCTTCGAAATTCTCGGTCAGCGACCATTTTTTTCAGGTCGCGGTTGGTGGCGGCAATTAGCCGTACGTCGGTCTGAATCAGCTTGTTGCTGCCAAGGCGCTCAAACTCCTGCTCCTGCAGGACGCGCAGCAGTTTCGGCTGTAGCTCCAGCGGCATATCGCCCACTTCGTCGAGGAACAGCGAGCTTTTGTCCGCCAGCTCAAAACGCCCCAGCCGCTGGCTGCTGGCCCCGGTAAAGGCGCCGCGCTCGTGGCCGAACAGATCGCTTTCCAGCAGTCCCGCAGGCATCGCCGCGCAGTTCATCTTCACCATCCGGCGGCTGTTGCGGTTGCTCAGTTTGTGGATAGCGCGGGCAATCAGCTCTTTACCCGTACCGGTTTCGCCGAGGATTAGCACCGTGCTGTCGCTCTGCGCCACCATCTCAACCTGCTTGAGCACGCTGTACATGGCGTCGCTGCGCCCGATGATTTCACCAAACTCGCTGTCCACGTTGTTGAGCTGTTCGGTCAGGGCCAGGTTCTCATCCACCAGCCGCTCTTTCAGACGATGAATTTCCTGATAGGCGAGGGCGTTATCCAGCGCGATGGAGATACGCTCGGCAATCTGGCGCAGCAGCTTCAGGTTGGCGGTGGTAAAGATGCCTTCCTCGCACTGCGCCAGCTTCAGCACGCCCAGCATGGTGTTGCCGGACATCAGCGGCAGCAGGCACAGGGTCTGAATTTTGTTACCCCAGGTGTTGAACAGCATTCGCTCGTAAGGGGCCACCGGATCCTGTTCGTTGAGGTTGAGCAGCAGGATCTCTTTGCTTTTAAACACCCGCTCGGAGAGCGTACCGGCCTCATCGACCTCGCTCTGCTCGTGCGCCGGATTGGCCTCATCAAGATAGTGGGTAGAGTAGATGTTCAGTTTGCCCTTGCGATGGCCGCGAAGCGCAATGCTGATGGCATCGATTTTGAAATAGTGGTGGATCTCTTTCGAGACTTCGCTGACCAGCTCATCCATGTCGAGGCGCGACAGCACGGCGTTGGTGATGGCGACCAGAATGCGGAAGTTGTCGCGCTCGCGGCTCAGCAGGTCGTAATCCACGTTGTTGGTGACGCGGCTTTGGATCTGCTCCGCAACGACGGCCACTATCTGGGTAAAGGTATGCAGGCGCTCGTACTCCGCCTCGCTCCAGGGCTGGTCGGTCGTGCGGATAAACTCGCAGCCGCCAAAAATCTGTCCCTCTGCCGCCAGCGGCAGCATGCAGTAATGCCCGAAAGGCTGATAGAGATTGCTCTCCGCCAGTCTTGGCCACGCCATCCTGAACTCCGCAAAATTGCAGTGCAGCACTTCAGGCCGGGAGAGTATACGGCGCACCGGGCCATGCGCGAGGTACGTTTCGTCCTCATACTCAAACGCTTTGCCGTTATCACGCGTTGAGTAGTAGCTCGCGCGATGCGTTCCGCTATGCCACAGCACAATCGCGGCGCTGTCCGCCAGCGCAGATTGCCTGACCAGCCGGGTCAGGGCATCGCTCAGCGCGCCGAGATCGGGCTGCTGTAAAAGTGTGCGCGTGATGTCAAACAGGCCCTGCTGTCCAAGATCGCTCATCGGTGTATACGGCATATTGCTTTCCAATAGAAACTGGCAAAAAAAAGAGATTCAGTGCTGACCGCTTATGGCGCGGTTCTAGCAAATTCGGGGTAAGGGTTCCGCGTGCGGCAGATCCAGCGTGCGTTTAACGCCATACAGCCCGGCCAGGCGCACCCCTTTGCGCTCAACCACTTCGCCAATGATAGCGGCGTTTTTTCCTGAGGGATGGGCGCGAAGCTGTTCCAGCACCACTTCTGCAGCGGTACGTTCCACGCCGATCACCAGCTTACCTTCGTTAGCAAAGTTAAGCGGATCGAGGCCCAGCAGCTCGCACAGCCCGCGCACGGCAGGCTTGACGGGCAGATCGCGCTCGGTCAGCTCAATGCCGCATCCGCAGCTTGCCGCAAACTCGTGCACGACGGCATTCACGCCGCCTCGGGTGGCGTCCCTCAGGGCTTTTACGCCCGGAAGGGTACGCAGGGTTTGAATCAGCGGGGTGAGTACCGCGCAGTCGCTGCGCAGTTCGCCGTCCAGCCCTAAGCCTTCGCGCAGGTTAAGGATGGTTGCCCCGTGACAGCCCAGCGTTCCGGTCACGATCAGCACGTCGCCTGCGCAAAGCTGCTGCGCGCCCCAGTGAATGCCGGCCGGTATCGCGCCCATTCCTGCAGTATTGATGAAAAGTTTATCCGCCGCGCCGCGCTGAACCACTTTGGTATCGCCGGTGACGATAGCAATGCCCGCCTCGCGTGCGGTCTGCGCCATGCTGCTCACTACCGCGTTAAGCGTTGCCATCGGTAAACCCTCTTCGAGAATAAACCCGCAGGAGAGGTAGCGCGGAACCGCGCCGCTGACGGCGATATCATTGGCCGTACCGCAAATGGCGAGCTTGCCGATATCACCGCCGGGAAAGAACAGCGGGTCGATGACGTAGCTGTCGGTCGAAAACGCCAGTCTGTCACCGTGGGCGGTGAGCGTTGACAGGTCAATGCGCGCCTGGTCTTCCTGCTCGGCAAGCCAGGGGTTGTTGAACGCTTCCATAAACAGCTGGTTAATGAGCTGCTGCATCGCCTGACCACCGCTTCCGTGCGCCATTTCAACCGTGTTCATGCTCACACTCCTGATTGCGGAACTGATACCACGCGGCGCAGGCTCCTTCAGAGGAGACCATCAGCGCGCCAAACGCGGTTTGCGGGTTACAGGTGTTGCCATATAACGGGCAATGATGAGGTTTGCATTTGCCGGTGAGGACCTCACCGCAGCGCGCGCGCGGATCGTCACACACCTGCTGCGGCTGCGGGCGAAAATGCGCTTCTGCGTCATAGGATTGATACGCGGGCGTCAGGCGCACGCCGGATTCGGCAATCACCCCCAGACCGCGCCATTCGCTGTCGCCCTCAACGCTAAACACGTCGGCTATCGCCTGCTGCGCTCGTTCATTACCCGCATCGGGCACCACGCGGCGATACTGATTTTCCACCGCGCTCAGGGCCGCTATTTTCTGCTCAACCAGCATGGTGACGCCTTGCAGTAGATCAAGCGGTTCGAAACCAGCCACCACTAACGGACGATTGTACTGTTCAGCGATAAAACCATAGGCGTCTGTGCCAATCACCATGCTTACGTGGCCCGGTGCCAGAAAGGCGTCAATGCCGTTTTCCGGCTCCTCCAGCAGGCTGCGCAGCGTGGGAATGAGCGTAATGTGCTGGCAGAAAAAGAAAAAGTTATCGACGCTGCGAGCTTTAGCCTGCTGCAGCGTAATGGCCGTGGCGGGCATGGTGGTTTCAAACCCCAGGCCAAAAAACACCACCTTGCGCGAAGGGTTATCCGCTGCCAGCGTCAGGGCATCCATCGGCGAATAGACGATCCGGATGTCGGCCCCGCGCGCTTTCGCCTGCAGCAGCGAGCCGTTTTTCCCCGGCACGCGCATCGCGTCGCCAAAGGTGCAGAAAATGACGTCGGGCTGGCTGGCAATTTCAATACAGCTGTCGATGCGCCCCATCGGCAGCACGCAGACCGGGCAGCCGGGGCCGTGGATAAACTCAATGTTCTCCGGCAGCAGCTGGTCGAGGCCAAATTTGAAGATGGCGTGGGTGTGTCCGCCGCACACCTCCATGATCCGCAGCGGTCTGTCTTTGGTGTAGTCCAGCAGCGCGGCGCGCGTTTTCAGGTGCCCGATCAGCTGCATCACCTGTTCCGGCGCGCGATATTCATCAACGTAACGCATGATTACCGCTCCTCGCCGTACAGGAGCGCGCCTACGTCAGGCTCCACGTCGAACATGTTTTGCAGGGCATCGAGCGTGTCGCGGGCTTCCGCTTCGTTAATCACGCTCATGGCAAACCCCACGTGGACCAGAACCCACTGGCCGAGACGCGATGCGCCCGTTTCATCGCTGCTGCCAACCAGCGTGAGATCGACATCGCGCAGGATGCCGCAGACTTCAACTTTGGCCTGGTTACCGTCGATGGTGTGAATTTGTCCGGGGACGCCTATGCACATCGTTCGTTCTCCAGCCAGTGTAGCCAGCTGTCCATCCCGTCGCCGCGCGTGGCGGAGACCAGCAGGATCGTAATGTCCGGGTTCACTTCCCGGGCGCAGGACAGGCACTTATCCACGTCGAAATTCAGGTACGGCAGCAGGTCGACTTTGTTCAGCAGCATGAGGGAGGCGGCGGCAAACATATGTGGGTACTTCAGCGGTTTGTCTTCCCCTTCGGTGACGGAGAGCACCGCGACTTTATGCCGTTCGCCAAGATCAAAGCTCGCCGGGCAGACCAGGTTGCCGACGTTTTCAATAAACAGGATGCCGTTATCCGCCAGCGGCAGACGCGGGGCGGCGTCGGCAATCATCTGCGCGTCCAGGTGGCAGCCCTTGCCGGTATTGACCTGAATCGCCGGCGTGCCGGTTTCGCGAATGCGCGCCGCGTCGTTAACGGTTTGCTGGTCGCCTTCAATGACGGCGCAGGAGACGCGCTGGTTCAGGCGTTTGAGCGTTTCCGTTAACAGCGTGGTTTTGCCGGAGCCGGGGCTGGACACCAGGTTCAGCACCAGCTGTTGACGGGCGGCAAAGCGGGCGCGGTTGCGGGCGGCAATCTGGTTATTTTTGTCCAGTACGTTGATCTCCACGTCCAGCATCTGGCGCTGGCTGATGCCCGGCGCGTGGGTACCCGCTTCGCCGTGGCCGTAGTGCAGATCGCCCGCAGGGGATTGCTGCGGGGCGAAGGTGATACCGATCAGCGTCGCCGCGGGACGCGGGGCCGGTGAAAAGGGCGCGGAGCGAAACGCGGAATGAGGACGATGTTCATCCCCTTCGATATACAGGTTGCCTTCGGCGCAACCGCAGGTACTACACATACTTTACTCCTTCTCGATTTCGAGACGTTGGATCTGCATGCCGTCATCCGCCACGATCCGCAGCCCGGTATTCTGGCATTGCGGGCAGCGCTGAACCTTCGATGACAGCAGGGTGACGTACTGCTGGCACTGTTCGCACCAGCACTCCGCCTGCTGCTCTTCAATATGCAGTTCGCAGCCTTCCGCCAGCGTGCCGCGGCACACCAGTTCAAAACAGAAATTCAGGGCGCTGGTTTCGACGCAGGAAAACGCCCCGATCTTCAGCCAGACGCCGGTGACGCGCTTCGCGTGGTTTTGCACTGCCTGCTGTTCGATAAGCTCCAGAGCCCGCTGGCAGAGGGTGATTTCGTGCATGACGCCTCCTCAATGAATTGCGCCATTGAATGCAATAACGGTGCCAGCTTGATTTTTGTTAAGGCGTGACGATGTCAACGCTGTCGAAATGACACGTCGACACCGCGCGGTTGACAGTGTGGTAAGAGTTAAAACTTATATAAATCATTGCCTTAAAAATTGGCATGGAATCTGCTTAACAGCCGCTATCTCCATTAACCGGATACCTTTTATGACTATTTGGGAAATCAGCGAAAAAGCGGATTACATCGCGCAGCGTCATCAGCAGCTCCAGGATCAGTGGCACCTCTACTGCAACTCTCTGGTTCAGGGGATCACCCTGTCAAAGGCCCGTCTGCACCATGCGATGAGCTGCGCGGCGCAGGGCGATATGCGCTTTGTCCTCTTCGGCCACTTCACGGTCTTTGTCACCCTGGCGGACAGCTTTAACAGCCACACCATTGAGTACTTTGTTGAGAACAAAGAGGGTGAAAAACACTGTATTGCGCAAGCGCAGTTGATGGCTGACGGCATGGTCGATGGCTACGTCAGCAACCGCGATCGCCAGCAGGTGCTCGAGCACTATCTGGAGAAAATCGCGCCGGTTTATAACGGGCTTTATACCGCGGTCGAGCACGACCTGCCGGTCGATCTGAAACAGCTGACGGCGGGAAATGCCTCCGCAAACGTTGCCTGATAACCAAGTGTCGAAAGTGTCGATAAGACAGTTTTTCTTCGTCAAAAATGACCATCACCTGAGGATTGCCCGGTGAACCGTTTTGTAATTGCTGACTCGACGGTCTGTATTGGCTGTCGAACCTGTGAGGCGGCGTGTTCGGAAACCCACCGCCTGCACGGGCTGCAGTCCATGCCGCGTCTGCGCGTCATGCGTAATGAAAAAGAGTCTGCTCCGCAGCTCTGCCACCACTGTGAAGACGCCCCGTGCGCGGGTGTCTGCCCGGTGAATGCCATCACCCGCGTTGATGGCGCTGTCCAGCTCAACGAAAGCCTGTGCGTCAGCTGCAAGCTGTGCGGCATTGCCTGCCCGTTCGGCGCGATTGAATTTTCCGGCAGCCGCCCGCTGCATATTCCGGCGAACGCAAATACCCCGAAAGCGCCGCCCGCACCACCCGCTCCGGCGAAGGTGAGCACGCTATTGGACTGGGTGCCCGGCATCCGCGCCGTCGCGGTGAAATGCGATCTGTGCAGCTTTGACGAACAGGGCCCGGCCTGCGTGCGCACCTGCCCGACCAGGGCGCTGATTCTGGTCAACATTCGCGACATCGCCCGCACCAGCAGGCGCAAGCGCGAGCTGACCATCAACAGCGATTTTGGCGATCTTTCGCTTTTGCAGGCGCTTAACGAGGGGGCGAAATGAACGCGATATTCATGATTAACAGCGCCGTGGCGTGCTTCACTGCCGCCGCCGTGCTGGCGCTGGTGTTCTCTTTCCATAAAACCCTGAGCGGCGGGATTGCCGGTATCGGCGGGGCGGTCGGTAGCGTGATGACGCTCGCTGCGGGCGGCGTCGTCCTGATCGGCGGGCAATCTGTTGAAACACTCATGCCGCTGATTCGTCATACCGTGGCTATTACTCCGCTGAATGCCATCTGGCTGGTGACCTTTGGCCTGTGCGGGCTGTTTATCAGCCTGTTCAATATCGACTGGCACCGCCATGCGCACGCCAATGCCAACGGCCTGCTGGTTAACCTGCTGATGGCAACGGCGGTATGCACCGTTATCGCCAGCAACCTCGGCGCGCTGGTGGTGATGGCGGAGATCATGGCGCTGTGCGGCGTGTTCCTGACGGGCTGTAGCGCCTCCGGCAAGCTATGGTTTGCGCTGGGTCGCCTCGGCACGCTGCTGCTGGCGCTGGCCTGCTGGCGGGTGTGGCAACGCTTTGGCACGCTGGATTTCTCTGCGCTCAACGGACATCCGCTGGGGAACGACGTCTGGCTGCTGGGCGTGGTCGGCTTCGGCCTGCTGGCCGGGATCATCCCGCTGCACGGCTGGGTGCCGCAGGCGCACGCGAATGCTTCCGCCCCCGCCGCCGCGCTGTTCTCCGCGGTGGTGATGAAAGTGGGGCTGTTCGGCATCACGGTGATTACGCTGACCGGTGGCCAGCCGCCGCTGTGGTGGGGCGTGGTGCTGCTGATTGCCGGTATGATCACCGCCTTCGTCGGCGGCCTGTACGCGCTGATGGAGCATAACATCCAGCGCCTGCTGGCGTACCACACGCTGGAAAACATCGGCATCATCCTGCTCGGCATTGGCGCGGGCGTGACCGGGCTGGCGCTCAACCAGCCGGCGCTGATTGCGGCCGGGTTTATCGGCGGCCTGTATCACCTCATTAACCACAGCCTGTTTAAAAGCACCCTGTTCCTCGGCGCGGGAAGCGTCTGGTTCCGCACCGGGCATCGCGATATCGAAAAGCTCGGCGGCATCGGCAAAAAGATGCCGGTGATTTCACTGGCGATGCTGGTCGGGCTGATGGCGATGGCCGCGCTGCCGCCACTGAACGGCTTTGCCGGGGAGTGGGTGATCTATCAGTCCTTCTTCGCCCTCGATCAGAGCGACGCATTTATCGCTCGCCTGCTTGGCCCGCTGCTGGCTGTCGGGCTGGCGATTACCGGGGCGCTGGCGGTGATGTGCATGGCGAAAGTCTACGGCGTCACCTTCCTCGGCGCGCCGCGCACCCGCGAAGCGGAAAACGCCTGCTGCGCGCCGGTGCTGATGGGCGTGAGCGTGGTCGCGCTGGCGCTGTGCTGCATCGCGGGCGGCGTCGCCGCACCGTGGCTGCTGCCGCTGCTGGGCAACGCTATTCCGCTGCCGCTCGCGACGGCGCATACCGTCGTTTCCCAGCCGATGATGGCGCTGCTGCTGATTGCCGCGCCGCTGCTGCCGTTCGTGCTGATGCTGTTCTTCAGGCGCGACCGCCTTGCCTCCCGCTCGCGCGGGGCGGCGTGGGCCTGCGGCTACGAACACGAACAGTCGATGGTCATCACCGCCCACGGTTTCGCCATGCCGGTGAAGGAGAACTTCGCCGCCGTGCTGAAGCTGCGCCACTGGCTGAACCCGGTGGACTGGGTACCCGGCTGGCAGAGCGCCGCCGCGCCCGCGCTGTTCCGTCGTCTGGCGCTGATCGAGCTGGCGGTGCTGGTGGTCATTGTGATTTCACGAGGAGCCTGACATGAGTTTGTTACTGGCCATTCTTCAGGCGCTGGTGCTGTTCGCCGCTGCGCCGCTGCTGTCGGGCATCACGCGCGTGGCGCGCGCCCGGATGCACAACCGTCGCGGGCCCGGGGTGCTCCAGGAGTACCGCGATCTCTTCAAGCTGCTCTCTCGTCAGAGCGTGGCCCCGGACGCCGCAGGCTGGGTGTTCCGCCTGACGCCCTTCGTGATGGTGGGCGTGATGCTGACCATCGCCACCGCGCTGCCGGTGGTCACGGTGGCGTCGCCGCTGCCGGCGCTCGGGGATCTGATTACGCTGATTTACCTCTTCGCCATCGCCCGCTTCTTCTTTGCGATTGCGGGCCTGGACACCGGTAGCCCGTTTACCGGCATCGGCGCCAGCCGCGAGGCGATGCTCGGCGTGCTGGTTGAGCCGATCCTGCTGCTGGGGCTGTGGGTTGCCGCGCAGGTCGCCGGTTCAACCCATATCAGTTTTATCACCGACACCGTTTATCACTGGCCTGTGGCGCGCTCGATCCCGCTGGTGCTGGCGCTCTGCGCCTGCGCGTTCGCCACCTTTATTGAGATGGGCAAACTGCCGTTTGACCTGGCAGAGGCGGAGCAGGAGCTGCAGGAAGGGCCGCTGACCGAGTACAGCGGCTACGGCTTCGCGGTGCTGAAGTGGGGCATCAGCCTCAAACAGCTGGTGGTGCTGCAGATGTTTGTCGGCGTCTTCTTCCCGTGGGGGCAGATGACGCACTTCTCCGCGGGAGGTCTGGTGCTGGCGGTTGTCGTTGCCGCCCTTAAGCTGCTGGTCGGCGTGCTGGTGATTGCTCTGTTTGAAAACAGCATGGCGCGCCTGCGTTTTGTCGAAACGTCACGCATCACCTGGGCCGGTTTTGGTTTTGCATTTTTAGCGTTCGTCTCCTTGCTGGTGGCGTGATTAAAGAGAATTTTTATGTCTGAAGAAAAGAAAGGTCAGCAGTATCTCGCCGCGTTGCATCAGGCTTTCCCCGGCGTGGTGCTTGAGGAGTCCTGGCAAACCAAAGACCAGGTAACCGTCACCATTAAGGTGAACTACCTGCCGGAAGTGGTGGAGTTTCTCTACTACCAGCAGGGCGGCTGGCTGTCGGTTCTGTTCGGCAACGACGAGCGCCAGCTGTGCGGCAGCTATGCGGTGTACTACGTGATGTCGATGGAGCAGGGCGAGAAGTGCTGGCTCACCGTGCGCGTCGAAGTCGATCCGAATAAGCCGGAATACCCGTCCGTCACGCCGCGCGTGCCCGCCGCCGTGTGGGGCGAGCGCGAAGTGCGCGACATGTACGGCCTGGTGCCGGTCGGCCTGCCGGACGAGCGCCGCCTGGTGCTGCCGGACGACTGGCCGGACGAACTCTACCCGCTGCGCAAAGACAGCATGGACTACCGCCAGCGCCCGGCGCCGACCACCGACAGTGAAACCTACGAGTTTATCAACGAGCTGGGCAGCAAGAAGAACAACGTGGTGCCGATCGGTCCGCTGCACGTCACCTCTGATGAACCGGGCCACTTCCGCCTGTTCGTCGACGGCGAAAACATTATCGACGCCGACTACCGCCTGTTCTACGTCCATCGCGGCATGGAAAAGCTGGCGGAAACCCGCATGGGCTACAACGAAGTGACGTTTCTTTCTGATCGCGTGTGCGGCATCTGCGGCTTCGCCCACAGCACCGCCTACACCACCTCGGTGGAGAACGGCATGGGGATCGTGGTGCCCGAACGCGCGCAGATGATCCGCGCCATTCTGCTGGAGGTGGAGCGCCTGCACTCGCACCTGCTGAACCTCGGCCTGGCCTGCCACTTCGTCGGTTTTGACTCCGGGTTTATGCAGTTCTTCCGCGTGCGCGAGGCGTCGATGAAGATGGCGGAGATCCTCACCGGGGCGCGTAAAACCTACGGTCTGAACCTGATCGGCGGGATCCGCCGCGACCTGCTGAAGGACGACATGATCCAGACCCGCCTGCTGGCGCAGCAGATGCGCCGCGACGTGCAGGAGCTGGTGGACATGCTGCTCAGCACGCCAAACATCGAGCAGCGCACCGTGGGCATCGGCCGTCTTGACCCGGAAATCGCCCGCGACTTCAGTAACGTTGGTCCGATGGTGCGCGCCAGCGGCCACGCCCGCGATACCCGCGCCGATCACCCGTTCGTCGGCTACGGCCTGCTGCCGATGACCGTGCACAGCGAGCAGGGCTGCGACGTCATCTCCCGCCTGAAGGTGCGCATCAACGAGGTGTTTACCGCCCTGAACATGATCGACTTCGGCCTCGATAACCTGCCGGGCGGCCCGCTGATGGTGGAGGGCTTCACCTATATTCCGAACCGCTTTGCGTTGGGCTTTGCCGAGGCGCCGCGCGGGGACGATATCCACTGGAGCATGACCGGCGACAACCAGAAGCTCTACCGCTGGCGCTGCCGCGCGGCCACCTACGCCAACTGGCCAACCCTGCGCTATATGCTGCGCGGCAACACGGTTTCCGACGCGCCGCTGATCATCGGCAGCCTCGATCCGTGCTACTCCTGCACCGACCGCATGACCGTTGTGGACGTGCGCAAGAAGAAAAGCCAGGTGGTGCCGTACAAAGAGCTTGAGCGCTACAGCATCGAGCGTAAAAACTCGCCGCTGAAATAAGGACTCGCCATGTTTACCTTTATCAAAAAAGCGATCAAAACCGGCACGCAGACCAGCAGCTATCCGCTGGAGCCGATGCCGGTGGATAAAAACTTTCGCGGCAAGCCGGAGCACAATCCGCAGCAGTGCATCGGCTGCGCGGCCTGCGTCAACGCCTGTCCGTCGAATGCCCTGACGGTCGAAACGGATCTCAAAACCGGCGAGCTGGCCTGGCAGTTTAACCTCGGGCGCTGCATCTTCTGCGGCCGCTGCGAAGAGGTCTGCCCGACGGTCGCCATTCGCCTGTCTCAGGAATTCGAGCTGGCGGTGTGGAAGAAAGAGGATTTCCTCCAGCAGTCGCGCTTTGAACTGTGCCACTGCCGCGTCTGCCAGCGCCCGTTCGCCGTGCAAAAAGAGATCGACTACGCCATCGCGCTGCTGCAGCACAACGGCGACGCCCGCGCGGAGCATCACCGCGAAAGCTTTGAAACCTGCCCGGAGTGCAAGCGTCAGAAGTGCCTGCTGCCGTCCGACCGTATTGATATCACCCGCCATATGAGAGAGGCCAGCTGATGGAAAACCTACTGGGCCCGCGCGACGCGAACGGCATTCCGGTGCCGATGACGGTGGACGAATCCATCGCCAGCATGAAGGCGTCGCTGCTGAAAAAAATCAAACGCTCGGCCTACGTCTACCGCGTGGATTGCGGCGGCTGCAACGGCTGCGAGATTGAGATCTTCGCTACGCTGTCACCGCTGTTTGACGCCGAGCGCTTCGGCATCAAAGTGGTGCCGTCCCCGCGCCACGCGGACATCCTGCTGTTTACCGGGGCCGTCACCCGCGCCATGCGCTCGCCCGCGCTGCGCGCCTGGCAGTCCGCCCCTGACCCGAAAATCTGCATCTCCTACGGTGCCTGCGGCAACAGCGGCGGGATCTTCCACGACCTTTACTGCGTCTGGGGCGGCACCGACAAAATCGTGCCGGTGGACGTCTACATTCCGGGCTGTCCGCCAACGCCCGCCGCGACGCTGTACGGCTTTGCCATGGCGCTCGGCCTGCTGGAGCAAAAAATCCACGCGCGCGAGCCGGGCGAGTTGGACAACCAGCCAGCGGCCATTCTGCACCCGGACATGGTGCAGCCGCTGCGGGTGAAGGTGGACCGCACGGCGCGCCGGCTGGCGGGCTATCGCTACGGCCGCCAGATTGCCGACGACTATCTGCGCCTGCTGAGCCAGGGGGAGCATCAGGTGGCGCGCTGGCTGGAGGCGGAAAACGATCCGCGCCTCAATGAGATCGTGGCGAACCTGAACAGCATCGTCGAAGAGGCGCGTATCCGATGAGTGAAACGGTGGTGTTCAGCCAGCTGAGCCGTAAGTTTATTGATGAGAACGATGCCACGCCGGATGCGGCGCAGCAGGTGGTCTATTACAGCCTGGCGATTGGGCATCACCTCGGGGTGATTGACTGCCTGGAGGCCGCGCTGAGCTGCCCGTGGCCGGAATACCTGGCGTGGATTGCCACGCTGGAGGAGGGCAGTACGGCGCGGCGCAAAATGGAAGGCGTGCCGAAGTACGGCGAGATCGTGATCGATGCGAACCACATTGCGATGCTCGCCAACGCCTTTGACGCGGCGCTCGGCAGGCAAACCCCGGAGCAGCAGGCGTGGAGCAAAACGCTGCTTAGCATGCTGCACGATATTCATCAGGAGAGCGCCATCTACCTGATGGTGAGGAGATTACGTGACTGACGTTTTACTGTGCGTGGGCAACAGCATGATGGGCGACGACGGCGCGGGCCCGCTGCTGGCGGAGATGTGCAGCGCAAACCCGCCGGGCAGATGGATGGTGATTGACGGCGGCAGCGCGCCGGAAAATGACGTAGTCGCCATCCGCGAGCTGCGCCCGGACAGGCTGCTCATCGTCGATGCCACCGATATGGGGCTCAACCCCGGCGAGATCCGCCTGATTGACCCGGACGACATCGCCGAGATGTTTATGATGACCACCCACAATATGCCGCTGAACTACCTGGTCGATCAGATCAAAGGTGATGTGGGCGAGGTGCTCTTTTTGGGGATTCAGCCTGACATTGTCGGGTTTTATTACCCGATGACGCCGCCGGTGAAAGCGGCGGTGGACGTGGTGTATTCACGGCTTGCGGAGTGGGTTGGGGACGGTGGGTTTGAACCCCTCACCCCGGCCCTCTCCCCATAGGGGAGAGGGTGTATTTTGTCCCCTCTCCCCTGTGAGGAGAGGGTGAGGGGTAAGCACAGGCTACTCGAGATCCCCCCCGTTACTCGCAATCACCTTCTTATACCAACCGAACGATTTCTTGCGCTTGCGGTCCAGCGTGCCGTTTCCGGCGTCATCCCGGTCAACGTACACAAACCCGTAGCGCTTGCTCATCTCACCGGTTGAGGCCGAGACAAGGTCAATGCAGCCCCAGGTGGTGTAGCCCATCAGCGGCACGCCGTCCTCAATCGCGTCGCCCATCGCGCGGATATGCTCGCGCAGATAGCTGATGCGGTAGTCGTCGTTAATCTCGCCGTTTTCATCAACGACATCCTTCGCTCCCAGGCCGTTTTCCACCAGGAACAGCGGCTTCTGGTAGCGGTCGTACATCATGTTCATGGTGATGCGCAGGCCGAGCGGGTCGATGCCCCAGCCCCATTCGCTCACCTGAATGTGCGGGTTGCGCAGAGATTTGACGATGTTCGCCGCATTGGTGTTGTTCGCATTCATGTCCGCCGAGGCGCAGCGCGAGGCGTAATAGCTGAACGAGACAAAGTCGACGGTGTTTTTCAGCAGGTCGTCATCGCCCGGGTCTTTAACAATCACGACGCCTTTCTCGCGGAACACGCGGGCAGAATAGGCCGGATAGCTGCCGCGCGCCTGCACGTCGATAAAGAACAGGTTCTCGCGGTCTTTCTCCAGCGCCATCCACACGTCTTCCGGCTTGCAGGAGTATGGGTAGAAATTCCCGCCCGCCAGCATGCATCCGACCTGGTTTTCCGGGTTCACCTCGTGAGCAATTTTGGTCGCCAGCGCGCTCGCCACCAGCTCGTGATGCGCGGCCTGGTATTTCACCTGGTCTTCGTTTTCGCCTTCCTCAAACACCAGCCCCGCGCCGGAGAAGGGGCTGTGCAGCATGATGTTGATTTCGTTGAAGGTCAGCCAGTATTTCACCAGCCCGTTAAACTCCTCGAAGCAGGTGCGGGCGTAGCGGGCGAAGAAATCGACCATCTTGCGGTTGCGCCACGAGCCGTACTCCGTCACCAGGTGCATCGGCACGTCGAAGTGGCAGAGGGTCACCAGCGGCTCAATGTTGTACTTTTTGCACTCTTCGAACACCGCGCGGTAGAAGGCAATACCCTCTTTGTTCGGCAGCGGTTCGTCGCCGTTCGGGTAGAGTCGGCTCCAGGCAATCGAGGTGCGGAACACCGTAAAGCCCATCTCCGCCATCAGGGCGATGTCCTCTTTATAGCGATGGTAAAAATCAATCGCCTCGTGGCTCGGGTAGAACTCGTCGTCACGCAGCGAGAAACGCTTTTCCTTACCGACCTTCACCGCCAGGCGATTCGCGCCGTGGGGGATCATATCGACCGTGGTTAGCCCTTTGCCGCCTTCGCGGTAAGCGCCTTCACTCTGGTTGGCGGCAAGCGCGCCGCCCCATAAAAATCCTTGTGGAAAAACAGACATTCTTACCTCGCTTTCAATTTATGCTTGTGCTGCGTTGTTCTGAACCGGTGCGGTCTGCAGGGCGCGCGCTTTTTCAGCCTCGTCTTCGACCGGGATATCCTCAAAGCCTAAGAGCAGGGTCAGAACAAACGACAGCACCACTGCCAGCCCCATCACGCCAAACACCCATACGATCGTCATCGGGTTGGCCGGGTCGAAGAACTGCACGCTGGTGAACAGCCCCGGTGCCGCCATCGAATGGCTGGCGAGACCGGCCATGCCCGCCACCGCGCCGCAGATAAACCCGCTGATCAGGCTCGCAATCAGCGGACGTTTGAGCCGCACCGCCACGCCGTACAGGGCCGGTTCAGAGATCCCCGCCATGATGGCGGAGGCCGCCGCCGCCAGCGCCGTCTGGCGCAGCTCCGGGTTTTTGGTTTTCCACGCCACCGCCAGCGACGAGCCGCCGAGCGAGAGGTTGGCACCGATTTCCGACGGCATCACCATCCCTTCTTTGCCCGTCTCGGCAATGGTTTGAATGATGGTCGGCGTAAACACGCGGTGCATCCCGGTCATCACCAGCAGCGGCCACAGCGCGCCCATGATGGCGACGGAGAGCCAGCCCAGATAGCCGTGAATGGTGTAGACCAGCGCGGAGATGGCGCTACCGATCCAGATCCCCAGCGGCCCAATCAGCACGATGGCGAGCGGGGCGGCAATCAGCACGATCAGCATCGGCTTGAGGAAGTTTTTGGTGACCGCCGGGGTAATGCGATCCACCCAGCGCTCGATGTACGACAGGCACCAGGTCATCACCAGCGCCGGGATCACCGTGTAGGTGTATTTCACCGCCGTCACCGGGATAAAGGCGAACTCAACGTGCTCGCCCTGCGCGGCTTTCGCCATCAGCTCGATAAAGCTCGGGTGCACCAGCACGCCCGCGATGGCAATCGCCAGCGACATGTTGGTTTTGAACTTTACCGCCGCCGAGGCCGCCACCATCAGCGGCAGGAAGAAGAACGCGCCGTCGCCAATGACCGTCAGGATGGTCAGCGTGGGATCGCCCTTGCCCAGCACGCCGGTCATCTCAAGGATCATTGCCAGCAGCTTGACCATCGAGCCGCCGATGATCGCCGGGATCAGCGGAGACATGGTGCCGATCAGCGCGTCGAGGATCCCGGCGCCGATGCGGCGTAAGGTCAGCTTCTGCGGGCCTTCCGGAACGGCAGGCTGCAGGCTGGTTGGCAGCAGGCTCACCACTTCGCGGTACGCCTGTGAAACGGTGTTGCCAATAATGACCTGACACTGGTTGTCATTGCGTACCACGCCGAGCACGCCGCTGATGCTTTTCAGGCGCGCGGCATCGGTAAGGCTTTCGTCTTTCAGGACGAAGCGCAGACGCGTCATGCAGTGGGTGACGGCGACAATGTTCTCTTTGCCGCCCAGCGCGCTGACAACGTCGTTCGCCAGCGCGGCGTAATTTTTGGCCATCGGATGTGATCCTGTTATCGTTGTGAGAAATGTAGGAAACCGGTTTCACATAATCATCATGAGTTTCTTTGAATGAAACAAGAACGCTTTTTGTACATTTTTCACATTCGTGATGACGATCACCTATCGACGGTCAAAGCGTGATTTCGCCGCTGCGACAATTTTTTTGCAGTGCAGTACACTGCGCTCATCAGTTTCAAACGGAATAACAAGATGACCACGATGCTGGAAGTGGCGAAGCGGGCAGGCGTTTCGAAAGCGACGGTCTCCCGGGTGCTGTCGGGAAATGGCTACGTCAGCCAGGAGACCAAAGACCGGGTGTTTCAGGCCATTGAAGAGAGCGGCTATCGCCCGAATTTGCTGGCGCGCAACCTGGCGACCAAACGTACCCAGACGCTGGGGCTGGTGGTGACGAACACCCTTTACCACGGCGTCTACTTTAGCGAGCTGCTGTTCCACGCCGCGCGCATGACGGAAGAGAAAGGGCGGCAGCTGATCCTCGCGGACGGCAAGCACAGCGCCGACGAGGAGCGCGAAGCAATTCAGTATCTGCTCGACATGCGCTGCGACGCGGTGATCATCTACCCGCGTTTCCTGAGCGTGGAGGAGATGGATGAGATCGTCGAGAAGTGCGAGCAGCCGATTATGGTGCTCAACCGCCGCCTGCGGAAAAACAGCAGCCACAGCGTCTGGTCCGATCATAACGCCTCCTGCCAGGACGCGGTGTCGAAGCTGATTGCGAAAGGCCATCGGGATATTGCGTTTATCACCGGCTCACTCGATTCCCCGACCGGCGTTGAGCGTCTTTCCGGTTACCGGGCAGCGCTGATGCAGCACGGCATTCCGCTGCGCGAGGAGCTGATTGCGCAGGGGAAATGGAACCCGGCCAGCGGTGCGGCGGCAGTGGCCGAACTGTTATCCCGTGGCGAACGCTTTACGGCGCTGGTGGCGAGTAACGACGATATGGCGATTGGTGCCATGAAGCAGCTGCACGATAGCGGCGTCGCCACGCCGGACGCGGTGTCGGTGATCGGTTTCGACGATGTGGCCATCGCGCCGTACATGGTGCCGTCTTTGTCCAGCGTGCGCATTCCGGTGACGGAGATGATCAAGGAGACCATCAGCCGACTGATCTTCATGCTTGACGGCGGTGAGTTCAAATACCAGCAAACCTTCTCCGGCGAGCTTATCCTGCGCGACTCCGTGATCGACGGTCCGCATCGGTGACGTCGACAGCTGTTATCGTCATAAGTGACGATGACAGCACCACGCTCATTTTTAAAATCATTAAAAATCATAGTGTTAATAATTGGCACGGTTTATGAATATCTCCGCGCATAACTGTAATGCTGGAGAAGCAGATGAACCGTTTTATTATGGCCGATGCCAGTAAGTGCATAGGTTGCCGTACCTGTGAAGTGGCGTGCGTGGTTTCCCATCAGGCGGAGCAGGACTGCGCGTCGCTTACCCCTGACACGTTTTTGCCGCGCATCCACGTCATCAAAGGCGTGAATATTTCTACCGCCGCCATCTGTCGCCAGTGCGAAGACGCGCCCTGCGCGAACGTCTGTCCGAACGGGGCGATTAAACGCGAGAAAGGCTTTGTGCACGTGATGCAGGAGCGCTGCATTGGCTGCAAAACCTGCGTGGTCGCCTGCCCGTACGGCGCGATGGAGGTGGTTGTCCGCCCGGTGGTGCGCAACAGCGGTTTGGGGCTGAGCGTGCGGGCGGAGAAAGCTGAAGCCAACAAATGCGATCTTTGCTACCACCGCGACGCTGGCCCGGCCTGCATGGAAGCCTGCCCGACGCACGCGCTGGTCTGCGTGGATCGCGACAAGCTTGAGCAGATGAGCGCCGAAAAGCGCCGTCGCGCGGCGTTCGATACCTCAGCATCACTGCTGTTCTGATCCGCTATGAGCAGTAACGGCGTACAGCTGCGCGTGCGCGGCAAGGTGCAGGGCGTCGGGTTTCGGCCCTTCGTCTGGCAGCTTGCGCATCAGCTTCAGCTAACGGGCGATGTCTGCAACGACGGAGAGGGCGTGCTGGTGCGCCTCGCGGGTAATGGGGGGGCCTTTACCGCGAGGCTGCATCAGGACTGCCCGCCACTGGCACGCATTGACCGCGTTGAAACGCAGCCGTTCACCTGGACGAACCTGCCTGACGCGTTTGTTATCCGCCACAGTGCGGGCGGCACGATGGACACCCAGATTGTGCCGGAAGCCGCCACCTGTCCGGCGTGTCTGGCTGAAATGCGCGACCCCGACGAGCGCCGTTATCGCTACCCGTTTATCAACTGCACCCACTGCGGGCCGCGGTTTACCATTATCCGCGCCATGCCCTATGACCGTCCGGCCACGTCGATGGCCGCATTTCCCCTCTGCGTACCCTGTGAGACGGAGTACCGCAATCCTGCCGACCGCCGCTTTCACGCTCAGCCGGTGGCGTGTCCGGACTGCGGGCCTGCGCTGGAATGGCGTACGGGCGACGTTGTTGCCACCCGCGAAACGGCACTGCGTGCGGCGGTGGAGATGTTGAAAAACGGCGGCATAGTCGCGGTCAAAGGGCTGGGCGGTTTTCACCTCGTCTGCGACGCGCTCAACCCGCAGGCGATACTGACATTGCGGTCACGCAAGCAGCGCCCGTCGAAGCCGCTGGCGGTGATGATCCCGCAGGCGGATAAGCTGCCTGAGTCGATTCAGACGCTGCTGCGCTCACCCGCCGCACCCATCGTGCTCACGCCAAAAGCCTGGCTGCCCGCGTTACCGGAAGGTATCGCGCCCGGTCTGGATTCCGTAGGCATCATGCTTCCCGCGAACCCGCTGCAGCATTTGCTGATGATGGACTGCCAGCGCCCGCTGGTGATGACCTCCGGCAACCTCAGCGGCAGGCCGCCTGCCATCAGTAATCAACAGGCGCTGGATGAACTGGGCAACATTGCGGACGGCTTCCTGCTGCACAATCGCGATATTCTTCAGCGGATGGACGATTCGGTGATGGATCGGGACGGCGCAATGCTGCGACGGGCGCGCGGTTTTGTGCCGGATGCCATCACGTTGCCTGCGGGTTTCGATAATATCCCCGCCACGTTATGCACCGGTTCGGAGATGAAAAACACCTTCTGCCTGGTGCGTGGCAGCCAGGCGGTGCTGAGCCAGCATTTTGGCGATCTCGGTGACGAGGGGGTCAAAGCGCAGTGGCGCGCCGCCCTCTCGACGATGCAGGACATCTACGCCTTCGAGCCGGAGCGCGTGGTGTGCGACGCCCATCCGGGCTATCACACGCAACAATGGGCGCAAGCGCAGGCGCTGCCGGTCGAAACCGTACTGCACCATCACGCCCACGCGGCGGCGTGCCTGGCGGAAAACGGCTGGCCGCGTGAGGGCGGAGACGTTATCGCCCTCACGCTGGACGGGATCGGCATGGGCGAGAACGGCGCGCTGTGGGGCGGGGAGTGCCTGCGGGTGAACTATCTCGCATGCGAGCATCTGGGCGGGCTGCCTGCCGTTGCGCTGCCGGGCGGCGATCTGGCGGCGCGGCAGCCGTGGCGCAATTTACTCGCCCACTGTCTGGCATTTGTCCCTGACTGGCAGCAGTATCCGGAAACGCGCGCGGTACAGCGCCAGAACTGGCCGCTGCTGGCGACGGCGATCGGGCGCGGCATCAACGCGCCGCAGGCCTCGTCATGTGGTCGCCTGTTTGATGCGGTCGCCTGCGCGCTCGGTATCGACGCGCAGTCCTGGGAGGGGGAAGCCGCCTGCAGGCTGGAAGCGCTGGCCTCGCAGTGCGCGGGCGTCGACCATCCGGTGACGCTGTCTGTCGACAACCTCGTGCAGTTCTGGCAGCAGTGGCTGAGCTGGCAGACGGAGCCCTGCGAGCGCGCGTGGGCGTTTCACGACGCGCTGGCAAAAGGGTTGGCAGAACTCGCCGCGTTCCATGCCCGACGCTTATCGCTGTCGACAATCTGCCTCAGCGGCGGCGTGGTACACAACCGTCTGCTGCGCGCACGCCTGCGTCATTATCTTTCTGACTTTACGCTTCTTTTTCCTTCGCGCCTGCCCGCAGGTGACGGAGCGATCTCCTTCGGGCAGGCGGTGGTCGCCGCTGCCCGGTCATGTTCACAAAGGACTTAAAATGTTACGACTCTTACGCAATGAACCTCGTGCCGCGCTCCTGCTGCTGGCTCTGGTAATGGCAAACCTGCTGGCCTGGGGATGGGCATGGCGCGTCTTTAGCGGCAGCACGGCGCTGATGGCCGCGAGCCTGCTGGCGTGGTGCTACGGGCTGCGTCACGCGGTGGACGCTGACCACATCGCGGCCATTGATACCGTGACGCGTAAGATGATGCAGCAGGGCAAACGCCCGTCCGGCGTGGGGGCGTGGTTCTCGCTGGGGCACTCCACCATCGTGGTGCTGGCCTCCATTGCCATCGCCGCTACCGCCACGGCGTTTCAGAAAAACATGGAATGGTTCCACGAAACCGGCAGCCTGATTGGCACGGCGGTGTCGGCGACCTTCCTGCTGGCGATGGCGCTGGTGAACATGGTGATCCTGCGCGGCGTCTGGCGCAGTTTTCAGGCGCTGAAACACGGCAGGTCAGTGCAGGGCGACATCACGCTACCTGCCCAGGGCGGCGTCATGAACTGGCTGTTCGGCAAAACCTTCCGCCTGGTGAATAAAAGCTGGCAGATGTACCTGGTTGGTTTCCTGTTTGGCCTCGGCTTTGACACGGCCACCGAGATTGGCGTGCTGGGGATCTCTGCCGCCAGCGCGTCCAGCGGGATGTCGGTGTGGTCAATCATGATCTTCCCGGCGCTCTTCGCCAGCGGCATGGCGCTGGTGGATACCCTCGACAACCTGCTGATGGTCGGTGCCTACGGCTGGGCGTTTAACAAGCCGCAGCGCAAGCTCTACTACAACATGACCATCACCGGCACCTCCGTGGTGGTGGCGCTGTTTATCGGCGGGCTGGAAGCGCTGGGTCTGCTGATGGACAAATTCGCCCTCAGCGGCGGCGTCTGGGATCTGATTGGCGCGGTGAACGACAACCTGGGCAACGCCGGGTTTGTGGTGGTCGGGCTGTTCGTTGCCTGCTGGCTGATCTCGATGGCGAATTACCGCTGGCGCGGCTACGACGCGCTGGTGGTGCGATCCTGAGCAGGAGGTCGCCAGTATCCAGGCCGGGTAAGTACTGTAGGCCGGGTAAGCGGAGCGCCACCCGGCATGACGAGGGTTAAGCAGGTAATGATTTCAGCAGCGCGAAGGCCTCCTTCATTCTGTCTTCGCTGACGACAAAGGCGCGCATCTGGCCGTCATTATCCGTACCGCGCGCCACCATGCCCTGCGGCGAAAGGGCAATCTGCCAGTCCAGATCCTGACGCTGCGTTTCGCCTGCGAGATGCAGCGGTAATTCCGGCGTTTTTACTTTGACCAGCATGGCGGGTAATTTCAGCGGCGCGCTGCCGCCGAGCAGGTTTTTTGCCAGATACATCGCGCTTAATTGAATCGGCTGTAAAAAGGGCAGCACCTGGCCGTTGATTTCCGCGCAGTCGCCCAGGGCATAAATGTCCGGCTGGGTGGTTTGCAGGTAGCTGTCTACCTTCACGCCGCGGTTGATTTCGGCGCCTGCCCGGTGCGCCAGCGCGGTTTCCGGGCGCAACCCCGTCGCCGCAATAACCACATCCACCTCAACGCTGCGGCTGCGGTCGAGCGTTGCACGTAGGCCGCTGCCGGTTTTGCGCAGGCTCTGCAGCTGCGATTTCAGCAGCAGATGGACGCCCATGTCGGTCAGATGATGCTGTAAGCGGCTGCTCACTTCAGCGGGCATCAGCGCTGACAGAATGCTCGCCGCGTGGTCGACCAGGGTGACGGATTTACCCGCACGGCAGAAATCCATCGCCAGTTCGGTGCCGATCAGCCCGCCGCCGACAATCATCACCCGCGTGGCGTCGCGAAGCTCCGTTTCGCTGGCCTGATACGCCTGCTGGCTGTTGAGCGCGACCATCAGCTCGCGGCCCTCAACCGGCGGCACAAACGCAGAGGCACCCGTGGCCAGCACCAGCTTGTCGTACTGCCAGGTTTTATCTTTCGCTTTCACCAGACGGGCATCGGCGTCGATATCGGTGACCCAGGTGTACGGAAACAGACGCAGGTTAAACTGCTCTGCGAACTCCCCCGCCGTCTGGCGGGTGAGGTCTTCGGCGCGCTGATTCTGGCTAATGACGTGGCTTAAATCAGGCTTGTTGTACTCGTCCATGCTGTCGGCGGCGATCACCGTCAGCGGCACGCTGGCATCCTGCTTGCGGATGTTTTTCACCAGCTGGCGGGCGGCAAAGCCCGAGCCGATGATGACGATACCGTTGCTCATTTTGCCTCCGTACCCAGTTCGTCAAAGACGTCCTTACCGAGGGAACATTCCGGGCAGAGGAAGTTGTCCGGCACGTCACTCCACGGCGTGCCCGGAGCCACATCCTGCAGCGGCTCGCCCAGTTCAGGGTCGTAAATCCACTGGCAGACACTGCACTGCATGCGCGGGCCGAGATCGGCGGCTGCCGCGGCGGCACAGGCGCAGGCTTCCTGCTGTTCGGTTGGTTTTGCCGTCACTTCCGGCAGCGGAGCGAGCGCCCACTGACGGGCAATGTCGCGGCCATGTTGGCGACAGATCTCCAGGGCGTCGATATCCGGACGCCATTTCGCCTTCAGGCTCAGGGACATTTCGAAACCGGCATCCTGCAGGCGGGTAGACAGACGGTCTACCGCGCCGCCGCTCCAGCCGTGGGAGCCAAAGGCGCTGGCGCGCTTGTTGCGAAAGCGCAGGCCGGTCATCTCTTCTACCAGACCGGCAATTTTCGGCATCATTACGTTGTTCATGGTGGAGGTGCCCACCAGCACGCCCTTCGAGCGGAACACGTTGGTCAACACCTCGTTCTTATCGCTGCGCGCCACGTTGAAGATTTTCACCGCCACGTTCGGATCCACTTCGTTGATGCCCTGGGCAATGGCGTCCGCCATCTTGCGGGTGTTGTTGGACATGGTGTCGTAGAAGATCGTGATGCGGTCTTCCTGATAGTCCGCCGCCCACTTCAGATACAGCTCGACGATCTGGGTGGGGTTCTCACGCCATACCACGCCGTGGGAGGTGGCAATCATCTCCACCGGCAGGTTGAAGCCGAGGATTTCGGTAATTTTTGGCGTCACCAGGCGGCTGAACGGCGTCAGGATGTTGGCATAGTACCGCTGGCACTGCTCGAACAGTTCGGTCTGGTCCACTTCGTCGTTGAACAGGCGCTCGTCGCAGTAGTGCTGGCCGAAGGCGTCGTTGCTGAACAGCACCGCGTCGCCGGTCATGTAGGTCATCATGCTGTCCGGCCAGTGCAGCATGGGCGTTTCCACGAAGATCAGCTGTTTGCCGTTGCCGATATCCAGCGCGTCGCCGGTTTTCACGGTGTGGAAGTTCCACTCCGGATGGTGGTGGTGGCCGTTGATCGAGTCGATGGCGTTGGCGGTGCAGTAGATAGGCGTGTTCGGAATGTAAGACATCAGCTCGGTCAGCGCACCGGCGTGATCTTCTTCCGCGTGGTTGATGATGATGTAGTCGATGGCGTCAAGGTCGATTTCACCGCGCAGGTTCTGCACGAACTCGCGGCTGAACTTGTGATCGACGGTATCGATCAGCACGTTTTTTCCTTCGCGGATGAGATAGCTGTTGTAGCTGCTGCCGCGCAGCGTTTTGTATTCCGTCCCGTGGAAATCGCGCACTTCCCAGTCACGTTGACCGACCCAATGAATATTATTTTTAACCAGAATAGACATAGCAACCTCTACGTAATACAGCATTTTCAAATAAGAGGGTTTGCCTATATCAAGTTGCGTGCCAACTTTTAATGTATTGATTTTGTTTGATAAAAATTCTTATGATTCGTAATGGGTAGTCATTATGACTATTAAAATCAGTGTCAATATGACAACATGAATTGTCAAAATGACAGCGAGGTCACTATGAGCTTTTCCGTCGACGTGCTGGCGAAGATCGCTATTGAGCTGCAAACCGGTATCGGCCATCAGGACCGCTTTCAGCGGCTGATCTCCACGCTGCGCCACGTCCTGGCGTGTGACGCCTCGGCGCTGCTGCGCTATGAAGGGCGGCAGTTTATTCCGCTGGCTATCGACGGGCTGGCGAAGGACGTGCTCGGGCGGCGTTTTACCCTTGAAGGCCATCCGCGTCTGGAAACTATCGCCCGCGCGGGTGACGTGGTGCGCTTCCCGGCGGACAGCGACTTACCCGACCCGTACGACGGGCTGATTCCCGGACAGGAGAGCCTGAAGGTGCACGCCTGTATCGGCCTGCCGCTGTTTGCCGGACAAAACCTGATTGGCGCCCTGACCCTCGACGGCCTGTCGCCGGACCAGTTCGACACCTTTAGCGACGAAGAGCTGCGCCTGATTGCTGCTCTGGCCGCCGGGGCGCTGAACAATGCGCTGCTGATTGAACAGCTTGAGAGCCAGAACATTCTTCCCGGCAGCCCGGCGGCGTTTGAGCAGGTCACGCACACGGAGATGATTGGCCTTTCGCCGGGCATGGCGCAGCTCAAAAAAGAGATTGAGATTGTGGCCGCGTCCGATTTGAACGTGCTGATCTTCGGCGAAACCGGCACCGGCAAGGAGCTGGTGGCGAAATCCATTCACGAAGCCTCGCCGCGCGCGATTAACCCGCTGGTGTACCTCAACTGCGCCGCGCTGCCGGAGAGCGTGGCGGAAAGCGAGCTGTTTGGTCACGTTAAGGGAGCGTTTACCGGGGCCATCAGCAACCGCAGCGGCAAGTTTGAAATGGCCGATAACGGCACGCTGTTTCTGGATGAGATTGGTGAGCTTTCCCTTTCGTTACAGGCCAAGCTGCTGCGCGTGTTGCAGTACGGCGACATCCAGCGCGTGGGGGATGATCGCAGTCACAGAGTGGACGTTCGCGTGCTGGCGGCAACCAACCGTGACCTGCGTGAAGCGGTGCTGGCCGGGCAGTTCCGCGCCGACCTGTTCCACCGCCTGAGCGTGTTCCCACTTACCGTGCCGCCGCTGCGCGAGCGCGGGGACGACGTGGTGCTGCTGGCGGGCTATTTCTGCGAGCAGTGCCGCCTCAGGATGGGGCTTTCCCGCGTGGTGCTGAGCCCGGGAGCGAGGTCGCATCTGCTGAGCTACGGCTGGCCGGGCAACGTGCGCGAGCTGGAGCATGCGATCCACCGCGCGGTGGTGCTGGCGCGGGCGACGCGTTCGGGTGATGAAGTGGTGATTCACGCGCGGCATTTTGCGCTGCAGGATGAAACCGCACCGGCTGTCGTGCAGGCGGCGCCAGAGATAGCGAATGAAAATCTGCGTGAAGCTACAGAGGCGTTTCAGCGTCAGATGATTACCCGCGCGCTGGAGCAGAATAACCGCAGCTGGGCGGCGTGCGCCCGGGCGCTGGAGATGGACGTCGCCAACCTGCACCGGCTGGCGAAGCGTCTCGGACTTAAGGGTTAGATAATCCCGGCCTGATAGAAGTCCTGCAGGTTGATGGCACCGCACAGCCTGCCGGCGTCATCCACCACCGGCGCGGCGGTGATTTTGCGCTTCATCAGCACCTCTTTAGCTTCAATGGCGCGGCTCTCGGCGTTCAGCGTCAGCCCGCCCTGTGTCATAGCGTCCGACACGTTTGTGTCCAGTTTGCCGCCGCCCACCAGCCAGCGGCGCAGGTCGCCGTCGGTGAACACGCCTTTGACGTACCCGTTGTCATCGCAGACCGCAACCAGCCCCAGACCGGTGCGGCTGAGCTCCAGCATCGCGTCCATGACGCTGGTATCGAGTTTGACCTGCGGAATGGCATCGTCGGTGCGCATCAGGTGGTGAACCTTGTTGAGCAGGCGTGCCCCGAGCGCGCCCGCCGGATGCGAGCGGGCGAAATCTTCTTCGTTAAAGCCGCGCGCCTGCATCACCGCCATCGCCAGCGCGTCGCCCATCATCAGGGTATTCACGGTGCTGGAGGTGGGGGCGAGGTGCATCGGACAGGCTTCACGCTCAACGGAAATATCCAGCGTTGCTTTGGCGGCCAGCGCCAGGGGCGAGCGGGATTTCCCGGTCATCGCCAGCAGGGCGACCGATTTTTCCTGCAGGCGTGGAATAATCAGGTCCAGCTCTTTGGCCGAACCGGAGTAGGAGATAAACAGCATCACGTCGCGGCTCTCAATCATCCCCAGATCGCCGTGCAGCGCTTCGGCAGGATGCACGAAGAACGCCGGGGTGCCGGTGCTGGCGAGCGTCGCAGCAATCTTTTTGCCGATATGGCCGGATTTACCGATGCCCGCCACGATCACTTTGCCTTCGCAGTGGATAATGGTGTTGGCGGCGCGGACAAAATCCTCGCCCAGACGTTCCGGCAGGCGGCTGGCTTCCTGCAGCTCAAGCATCAGCGTCTGGCGGCCCGTTTCTAACAGAAAATCACTCATCTCTTTCTCCGGTTACGATCACGTCGATGCCTTTCTCTTCCAGCGCTTTCCTGAACGCCGGGTCGATACCCGCGTCGGTAATCAGCTTATCAACGCTTTCCAGGCTACAGACAATGTTGGGGCTTTTGCGGCCAAACTTCGACGAGTCTGCCATCAAAATTACTTCCCGCGCGGCGTTGCACATGGCTTTACTGACGCTGAACACCTCGTTGAAGGTCGTGACGCCCGCGTTCAGATCGATGCCGTCGGTGCCCATGAACAGCTTATCAAAGCTGAAGTGGTCGAAGGCGTTCTCCGCTAGTTGGCCGTGAAACGAGGCGGATTTTTTGCGGAAGGTGCCGCCGGGCATCAGGATGGTCTGCTCGCAGTCGTTCTCCGACAGGGCGTTGACGATGTGCAGGCTGTTGGTCATCACCGTGATGTTGTTAAAGCGGCTGAGCAGCGGGATCATCTGCAGGACGGTGCTGCCGGCGTCAAGGATAATGGAGTCGCCATCGTGGATAAATTTCACCGCCGCTTCGGCAATCAGCGCCTTCTGGTGGGTGTTGATCAGCGTTTTGTGATCGATAGGCGGGTCCGCTTCATCCTTATTGAGCACCACGCCGCCGTAGGTTCGAATGACGGCGCCAGAGTTTTCGAGCAATACCAGGTCCTTGCGTATCGTCGTGCCGGTGGTGTCAAAGTAGTGGGCCAGATCCTCTACCGAACATTTTCCCTGCTTTTGCAGATGTTCAAGAATGGCCGCCTGCCGCTGACGAGGTTTCATAGGCGCTTCGTTCCTTAGGTTGCGAAATGATAATTTCGCAAGTCTATAGCTTTCACAACGAAATTATCCATGTTTCAGATTAAGCGCTAATGATAGTGCATTCTGACAGAGTGGATCATGGGGAAAGATCACATCAGGCTGCAATTCCTGCAACGAAATGCCGTTAATTGCCTGGATTTTAACCGGACGGGCAAAGACGGTCATGCCGCGCATGAGCAGTGAATCGCAGACGTTATTGTTTTCATCCAGCGCAATAGCCACGACGACCCGCGGTTTGAAGCGTCCGCCGGAACGTCCGACCCCGACGCGACCTTTCTGACACAGGGCATCAAACGCGCGGTTAAACTGGTGGATCTGCCAGCCGCCGAACGCCATCTGGCAGAGCCAGGCGAGGGCGGCAACGGTGATGAGTGCGGTGACCATATCGGCTCCTTTAATTGCCGGGTGGCGGCTGCGCCTTACCCGGCCTACGTGGTGTTGTAGCCCCGGTAAGCGCAGCGCCACCGGGGAATGAACTCAGAACATGACCTGCCCACCGGTGACGTTAATCGACTGCCCGGTGCAGTACGAGGCTTTCGGGCTGGCGTAAAACAGCAGCATGTTCAGCACGTCCTGATAATCGCACCCGCGCTTCAGCGGCACTTTATCGATGTAGTACTGCTCCACTTCTTCCGCCTTGATGCCGAGCTTGGTGGCGTACTGCGGCAGCAGGGACTGGAACATCGGCGATTTCAGCAGGTTGCCCAGCATCAGCGAATGCACGGTAATGCCGTATTCGGCCAGATCCAGCGCCAGAGACTGCGTCAGCCCCACGCCTCCAAACTTCGCCGCGCTGTAGCCGGAGTTATGCTTGCTGCCCACTTTCCCTGATTTTGAGTTGATCTGAATGATGCGCCCCTGAATGCCGTCGCGGATCATCAGACGGGAAAACTCGCGGGCGCAGAGGAAATAGCCCACCAGATTCACCTGCAGCGAGCGGTCAAAATCCCCCAGCGCGAAATCGCTGATAAAGGCCGCTTTCGCAATCCCCGCGCTGTAGACCAGCAGGTCGGTGCGTCCAAAAATCTCGTCCACGCCGCGGGCCAGCGCCATCACGCTCTGCTCGCTGGTGGCGTCGGCACCAAACCCGTACGCCATCCCTTCGCCAAACTCGGTGTTAATGGTGTCCGCCACGCGGGCGGCTTTTTCACTCTGAATGTCCACTACCGCCACGCGATAGCCCTCAGCGGCAAGCCCACGGCAGAGGAACTCGCCTAAGGTTTGTCCTCCACCAATGACAACGGCAACCTGACTCATGTGTTTCTCCTTAATTACGCAACAAATTTTAACGTGCAGCCTGGGGTGACAGCCTGCGGAACCGGGCCCGCGACGTGAACCGTGCCGGGATATTCCGCCTGCGGCTGGCCGTCGAAACGCAGGGTGATATGGCCCAGCTCGCGCAGGTTTTGCTCGGCCACGTCGCCAACGGCGGTGACGGCATAGCGCGCCTCGCCCAGCTCCAGCTGGCTTCCTGCCTTCAGCTCGCCCTTCAGCTCGCCGTGGCAGTGGATAAAGCAAAACTCTTCGATATCCGCAGGCGCGCCTTCGCGGAAGGTGATCAGCATCTGGTCGCTCAGCGCGTCGGCCGCGCTCTGGCCGATGCGGGTAATGGTGGTCTGGTAAATCACGGTCATCGCAGGAACCTCTTATTGATAAATAAAGCCGGAGACAAACCAGGCAATCAGCACCGTCGGCGCGCCCGTCAGGAAGCGGCTCACCAGTACGGACGGCACGCCCACGCGCACGGTGTCCTGGCGCGCTTCGGCCAGCGACAGCCCCACGGGGATGAAATCGCACGCCGCCTGGGCGTTAATGGCAAACAGGGCGGGCAGGGCGAGGTGCGGAGGGATGTTCCCCAGACCAATCTGCACGCCAATCAGCACGCCGATGACCTGGGCAATCACCGCGCCCGGGCCGAGGAACGGCGACAGCAGCGGGAAGGAGCAGATCAGCGCCAGCGTGACCAGCCCGAGCGGGTGGCTGGCGAGCGGGGCGAGGCCGTGGGCAATCCAGTCGCCCAGGCCGGAGGCCATAATGATGCCGATCAGCGCCGAGACGAACGCCATAAACGGCAGAATGGTCTTCAGCACCGTGTCGATGGTGTCGCGCCCGGACTGGAACAGCACCGCCACGGCGGAACCCATGCCCATCCCGACCTTCGCCAGCAGGCCGTCGCTCTGCTCGGTGATTTTCTTGCTGGTGTCGTACTCGCGCGGGGCCGCTTTTTGCGGCGCAGGCGTCCCCTTCACCAGGGTGATGTTGTCTTCCTTGACGCCCGAGACATAAATGTCCTCGAGGATGAACTGCGCCAGCGGGCCGGATTTTCCGGTGGAGTGAATATTCACCGTCGGAATGCGGCGCTTCGGGTAGATGCCGCAGCGCAGCGTGCCGCCGCAGTCGATCACCGCCACGCCGATTTCCGCTTCCGGCGGTTCCCCTTCCTTGAAGCCGTCGACCGCTTCCCAGCCGGTTAGCTCGCGCAGCCTGTCGACGATCGCCGGGCGGGTGCCCGCGGTGATGTAAACAATCTTTTTGCCTTCGGTGGCGTCGAACTCCAGCGGGCCGCCCCAGCCGCCCGTGCCTTTCTCAATGCGGATCCGGTTCATGCTGTGGCTCCTGAAAGATGGACTTTCTGTTCAAGCTGGATGCCCATTTTTTTCTCAAAAATGGCGGTGGTGAGGTCCGTCACCCAGCCGCGGAAGAAGTTGGTGACCAGGCCGACGAGCAGGTAGCTCACCGCCAGCGGGCCGAGCGGCAGGCCAAGGGTGGTGAGGCCGCTGGCGATCCCGAGATACACAAACAGTTCGCCGGGGTTGATGTGCGGGAACAGGCCGTTCATCGAATGGCAGCTGTAGGAGGCGGCGGCGTAATAGCTCGGCTTGTACTTCTCTGGCATAAAGCGACCGAGGCTTAAGGTCATCGGGTTGCAGAACACGAAGGTGCCGATAAAGGGCAGTATCAGGTAGCGGGACAGCGGATTCCCGGCGCAGCGCTGGGCGAAGCGTTCAATACGCTGCTGCCCGATAAAGTTGATCAGCGCGTTCATGATCACCAGCAGGCTGATCAGCAGGGGCAGGATCCCGGTCACCATGCCGGTGAACACTTCTCCGCCTTTCTGAAACAGCCCGATGAACCACTCGGCGCCGTGGGTGATGGTTTCTATCATTCTTCTCTCCTGTGGGGCGTTTGTTTTTGTCTATCTGCGGCTAATAATAATCACTTTGAAAGGTTTTAAAGTGTTAGTTAGATCTCACAATGAAAGAAAAATGGATTATTTTGAAAGTTAATTGACGTGGTGAATGATTTTCGGTGTAAAAAAGCGCGGATTTGCGTGGGGGAGGTGCGTACCGCTTCCTTGAGGTGTTGCGGATGCTTTACCATACTGGGTTCTTATCGAACCCGTTAAATGGATGTCTCATGTTCAAGCGTCGTTATGCAGCGCTGTTGCCTGCGCTTATTCTGCTGTCTGCCTGTAGTAGCAAACCTAAGACCGAAGCCGTTCAGCAAACGGCGGGCGCGCCTTCCGGAGGATTCCTGCTGGAGCCGCAGCACAATATGATGCAGATGGGCGGCGACTTCGCGAATAACCCGGCGGCCGAGCAGTTCATCGATAAAATGGTGAGCAAACACGGCTTTGACAGACAGCAGTTGCACGAAATTTTGTCTCAGGCTAAGCGTCTGGACTACGTGCTGCGCCTGATGGACAGGCAGGCGCCGACGGCCCAGGTGCCGAGCGGGCCAAACGGCGCGTGGCTGCGCTATCGCAAACAGTTTATTACCCCGGACAACGTGCAAAACGGCGTGGTGTTCTGGAATCAGTATGAAGATGCGCTTAACCGCGCGTGGCAGACCTACGGCGTACCGCCGGAAATCATCGTCGGGATTATCGGCGTGGAAACCCGCTGGGGCCGCGTGATGGGTAAAACCCGCATCCTGGACGCGCTGGCGACGCTCTCCTTTAACTACCCGCGCCGCGCGGAGTATTTCTCTTCCGAGCTGGAAACCTTCCTGCTGATGGCGCGCAGCGAGCAGGACGACCCGCTCGATCTGAAAGGGTCGTTTGCCGGCGCGATGGGCTACGGCCAGTTTATGCCGTCCTCCTATAAGCAATATGCCGTTGACTTTAACGGCGACGGCCACATCAACCTGTGGGATCCGGTGGATGCCATCGGCAGCGTGGCGAACTACTTCAAGGCGCACGGCTGGACGCCGGGCGGGCAAGTTGCGGTGCAGGCAAACGGCGAGGCGTTTGGTCTGGAAAACGGCTTCAAAACCAAATACAGCGTTGCACAGCTGACGGCGGCAGGCTTAACGCCAACCCAGCCGCTGGGCAACGTCGAGCAGGTGAGCCTGCTGCGTCTGGACGTGGGAACAGGGTATCAGTACTGGTACGGCATGCCGAACTTCTACACCATTACCCGCTATAACCACAGCACCCACTACGCAATGGCGGTATGGCAGCTGGGGCTGGCGGTGTCTCAGGCGCGAGTTCCGGCGGCGTCGCCGTTTAGTCAGTAAGCCGCTCCGGCGGGGAGGCCGGGTAAGGCAACGCCGCCACCCGGCATGGCTGCGCGCACGGAGCGGCCTGATGCCCTCACGCTGACCCTCTCCCACGGGAGAGGGAAGTTTTGCAGAAACATTTCGCCACACTCCCTTTTCAAACCTGCCATTTACATCTCTGTCGCCTTTTATTATTGTTATGTTATAACATTAAATATGGTATCAAGATGTCAACGTCCCTTTTTTCTCTCTCTGCTCCGGTTCGGCTTTTGCTGGCGCTGGTGCTTATTATCTTTCTCGGGCTGGCCGTGCGCTGGGCGGTGGCGTTGCCATGATCGTGATGCACGAACTGGTCGCGGGCTATGACCGCCAGCCCGTTACGCGTCCTCTTTCGGGGGCGATCGAACGTGGGAGCATGACCGCCATTATCGGCGCTAACGGCTGCGGGAAATCGACGCTGCTGAAAACGCTGGCGGGGTTTATTCCTCCCGTTAGCGGCGGCTTCCGCTGGCAGGGTAAGCGCCCGGTAATCGGCTGGCTGGCGCAGCGCCACGCGCTGGAGGCGCAGTTTCCGCTGACCGTACAGGACGTGGTGAGCATGGGCTGCTGGCCGCGCATATCGCTTTTTTCCGGTTTTCGTCGCGAGACGCGGTTGCGGATTGCCGGCGCGCTTGAGCGCGTCGGGCTGGCATCCATGGCGTTATCCACCATCGATGAGCTCTCCGGCGGCCAGTTTCAGCGCATGCTGTTTGCCCGCGTCCTGGTACAGCAGGCGCCGCTGGTCATGCTGGATGAACCCTTTACCGGAGTCGATGAAGCCACCTGCAGCGTGCTGATGGACCTGATGCTGGAGATGTACATGCAGGGGCAAACCCTACTTGCAGTTTTACACGACAGCGAGCGCGTGTCGCGCCACTTCCCGCAAACCTTGCGGCTGGATGCTGACGTTCCCCAGTGGAAAACCGAGCGGGTGAGGGTGGCATGATCTGGCAGACATTTTTTCAGCCGTTTATTGAATACGGATTTATGCGCCGCGCGCTGGTGGTTTGCCTGGCGCTCTCCGTCAGTACGACCGCACTCGGCGTGTTTCTTCAGCTGCGTCGGATGAGCCTGATGGGGGATGCGCTTTCTCACGCCATTTTGCCGGGTGTCGCCGTAGGGTATTTGCTTAGCGGTATGTCGCTGCTGGCGATGAGCATCGGGGGCTTTATTGCTGGAATTACCGTGGCGCTGGTGGCCGGTCTGGTCAGCCGCCGCACGCCGCTGAAAGAAGATGCCAGCTTTGCCGGTTTCTATCTTGGCTCGCTGGCGCTGGGCGTCACGCTGGTCTCACTGCGCGGCTCGAACGTCGATCTGCTGCATCTGCTGTTTGGCTCCATTCTTGCGGTGGACAACGACGCCGCGCTGTTCGTCACCGGCGTATGCATAGTCACCCTTATCACGCTGGCGATGTTCTATCGCGGGCTGGTGACAGAAGCCTTTGATACCGCCTGGCTGCAGGTGAACGCCCGCTGGCTGCCCGGCTTGCTGCACGGACTGTTTCTGGCGCTGCTGGTGCTTAACCTGGTGGCCGGATTTCAGGTGCTTGGCACGCTGATGGCCGTCGGGCTGATGATGCTTCCCGCGGTGGCGGCACGCTGCTGGGTACGCACGCTACCGGCGTTACTTCTGATGGCGGGCATCAGCGGTATTTTCTGCGCATGGCTGGGGCTGAGCCTCTCCTGGGCGATGAGTCTTCCCGCCGGGCCATCCATCGTACTCACCGCCAGCGCGCTGTTCTTTATCTCTGTTTTATTTGGCTCGCGCAGCAGGCTGGCTGGCAGCGTGCGGGCGCTTTTTTAACGCAAGGGGAAATGATGAAACGTACAGGATTAGCCGTGGCGCTCGCGCTGGGGATGATGTCGCACGGCGTGATGGCGAAAACGCTCAACGTGGTGACCAGTTTTTCAATATTGGGCGACATGACTCAGGAAGTGGGAGGAGACCACGTGAAAGTGACGACGCTGGTAGGGCCGGACGGCGACCCGCATACCTTCGAACCGTCACCGAAAGACAGCGCGGCGCTGAATAAGGCCGATGTGGTTGTGGTCAACGGCCTGGGGCTGGAGGGCTGGCTCGACCGGCTGGTGAAGGCCTCAGGATTTAAAGGCCAACTGGTGGTGGCGTCAACCGGAGTGAAAACCCACACGCTTGAGGAAGAGGGCAAAACCGTGACCGATCCGCACGCGTGGAACAGCTCGGCGAACGGGGCGCTGTATGCACAAAATATTCTGGAGGGGCTGGTAAAAGCTGACCCGGAAGATAAAGCTGCGCTTGAAGCTTCCGGAAAACCCTATATCGCACAGCTTAACCAGCTGGATAGCTGGGCCAAAACGCGTTTTAACGCGATCCCGAAGGATAAGCGCAAGGTGCTGACCAGCCATGATGCGTTCGGCTATTTCAGCCGCGCCTACGGCGTGACGTTTATGGCGCCGCAGGGGCTGTCCTCCGAGAGCGAGGCCAGCGCGGCGCAGGTGGCTGAGATCATTAATCAGATCAAAGCCGACGGCGTGAAAACCTGGTTTATGGAAAATCAGCTCGATCCGCGTCTGGTTAAACAGATTGCGTCGGCGACGGGCGCGCAGCCTGGGGGCGAGCTTTACCCCGAAGCGCTGTCGTCAAAAGGCGGCGTAGCGGACACCTACGTTAAGGCGTTTCGTCACAATGTCGATACGATTGCGAACAGCATGAAATAACATGCCCCGAGCCGGTGCGCCTGCATCGGCTTTTTTCTGAAGCCCCCTCGTAAAACCGCAAGCTCATCCCCATATCTGACGAGAAAGTGCTATCTTGTGCAGCACGTTTTTCCGAAGCCTGGAGCGAGAATGACTGACCATGAATTGATGCAGCTTAGCGAAGTGGTAGGGCTGGCGCTTAAACAGCGTGGGGCGACCCTCACAACGGCGGAGTCCTGCACCGGCGGTTGGGTTGCCAAAGTGATTACCGATATTGCCGGCAGTTCCGCCTGGTTTGAACGCGGTTTTGTGACCTACAGTAACGAAGCTAAAGCACAGATGATTGGCGTGCGTGAATCGACGCTTGAACAGCATGGTGCGGTGAGCGAGCCGGTGGTGATTGAGATGGCCATTGGCGCGCTGAAAGAGGCGCGGGCAGATTACGCCATTTCCATCAGCGGTATCGCAGGGCCGGACGGCGGCAGCGACGTGAAGCCTGTCGGCACCGTCTGGTTTGGTTTTGCCACCGCTAAAGGTGAAGGGATCACCCGCCGGGAGTGCTTCAGCGGCGATCGCGAAAGCGTGCGTCGTCAGGCAACCGTTTATGCGTTAAAAACGCTCTGGCAACAATTTCTACAAAATACTTGATACTGTATGACCATACAGTATAATTGCACCAACAGAACAGAAATCCACGGTGAAGCGCAGTCGCTTCTCCCGGCATGACAGGAGTAATAATGGCTATCGACGAGAACAAACAGAAAGCGTTGGCGGCAGCACTGGGCCAGATCGAAAAGCAATTCGGTAAAGGCTCCATCATGCGCCTGGGTGAAGACCGTTCCATGGACGTGGAAACTATCTCCACCGGTTCGCTTTCTCTGGATATCGCACTGGGCGCTGGCGGTTTGCCGATGGGCCGTATCGTAGAAATCTACGGACCGGAATCCTCAGGTAAAACCACCCTGACCCTGCAGGTTGTTGCAGCGGCGCAGCGCGAAGGTAAAACCTGTGCGTTTATCGATGCTGAGCACGCGCTGGACCCTGTCTATGCCCGTAAACTGGGTGTTGATATCGACAACCTGCTGTGTTCCCAGCCGGATACCGGCGAGCAGGCGCTGGAAATTTGTGACGCGCTGGCACGTTCTGGTGCGGTTGACGTGATCATCGTCGACTCCGTTGCGGCACTGACGCCAAAAGCGGAAATCGAAGGTGAAATCGGTGACTCTCACATGGGCCTCGCGGCGCGTATGATGAGCCAGGCGATGCGTAAGCTGGCCGGTAACCTGAAGCAGTCCAACACGCTGCTGATCTTCATCAACCAGATCCGTATGAAAATTGGTGTGATGTTCGGTAACCCGGAAACCACGACGGGTGGTAACGCCCTGAAATTCTACGCTTCTGTCCGTCTGGATATCCGCCGTATCGGCGCGGTGAAAGAGGGCGAGAACGTGGTTGGTAGCGAAACGCGCGTGAAGGTTGTGAAGAACAAAATCGCTGCGCCGTTTAAACAGGCTGAGTTCCAGATCCTCTACGGCGAAGGCATCAACTTCCTCGGCGAGCTGGTTGACCTGGGCGTGAAAGAGAAGCTGATTGAAAAAGCGGGCGCATGGTACAGCTACAACGGTGACAAGATTGGTCAGGGTAAAGCGAATGCTATCTCCTGGCTGAAAGAGAACCCGGCTGCAGCGAAAGAGATTGAGAAGAAGGTACGTGAGCTTCTGCTGAACAACCAGGACTCCAAACCTGATTTCGTGGTGGATGCCGCGGATGCTGAAGAGACCAACGAAGACTTTTAAGTCTCTCGTGTAAAGATGAAGGGCTGCTGATGCGGCCCTTTTTGCATTTCTGAATCTGCAGGTTTTTTATGAGTGAATCCACATCACGTCGACCCGCGTATGCACGCTTACTGGACCGCGCGGTGCGCATCCTTGCCGTGCGTGACCACAGTGAACAGGAGCTGCGGCGAAAGCTGTCCGCTCCCGTGATGAGCACAAACGGTCCGGAAGAGATTGATGCCACCGCGGAAGATTACGACCGCGTCATCGCCTGGTGCTATGAGCATCGCTATCTTGACGACGAGCGCTTTGCTTCTCGCTTTCTCGCCAGCCGTGGCCGCAAGGGATACGGGCCCGCGCGCATTCGGCAGGAGCTAAACCAGAAAGGGGTGGCCCGGGAATCCATCGAAAAAGCGATGCGCGAATGCGACATTGACTGGTGCGAGCTGGCAAAAGAGCAGGCCATTCGTAAGTACGGCGAAGCGCTGCCGCGTGAATTTTCAGAAAAAGTCAAAATCCAGCGCTTTTTGCTCTACCGGGGCTTCCTGATGGAAGATATTCAGGATATCTGGCGTAATTTTGCCGATTGAACGCATGCGGGATTTTACTTCCCACCAAAGAAAACTTATCTTATTCCCACTTTTTCCAGTAGCTGGTCTGTCCAACGGTTTACCGATACAGGCTGGCTACGACATTTCGTTAGCTTGATTTCAGGATAATTATGAGCAAGAGCACCGCTGAGATCCGTCAGGCGTTTCTCGATTTTTTCCATAGTAAGGGACACCAGGTTGTTGCCAGCAGCTCCCTGGTACCGAACAATGACCCGACTCTGCTGTTTACCAACGCCGGGATGAACCAGTTCAAGGATGTTTTCCTTGGTCTCGACAAGCGTAATTATTCCCGCGCCACAACCTCACAGCGTTGCGTGCGTGCGGGCGGTAAACACAACGATCTGGAAAACGTCGGTTACACCGCGCGTCACCACACCTTCTTCGAAATGCTGGGTAACTTCAGCTTCGGCGACTACTTCAAACACGATGCCATTCAATATGCGTGGGAACTGCTGACCGGTGAAAACTGGTTCAACCTGCCGAAAGAGCGTCTGTGGGTTACCGTCTATGAAACCGATGACGAAGCCTACGAAATCTGGGAAAAAGAAGTCGGTATTCCGCGCGAGCGTATTATTCGCATCGGCGATAACAAAGGCGCACCTTATGCGTCTGACAACTTCTGGCAGATGGGTGATACCGGTCCTTGCGGTCCGTGCACCGAGATCTTCTACGATCACGGCGACCACATCTGGGGCGGCCCTCCTGGCAGCCCGGAAGAAGACGGCGATCGCTACATTGAGATCTGGAACATCGTCTTCATGCAGTTCAACCGTCAGGCCGACGGCACGATGGAGCCGCTGCCGAAACCTTCCGTTGATACCGGTATGGGGCTGGAGCGTATTGCTGCGGTTCTGCAGCACGTTAACTCCAACTACGAGATTGACCTGTTCAGCACGCTGATCAAAGCCGTTGCGGAAGTGACCGGCGCGACCGATCTGAACAACAAATCGCTGCGCGTTATCGCAGACCACATTCGTTCCTGCGCGTTCCTGATTGCCGACGGCGTTATCCCGTCGAATGAAAACCGTGGCTACGTGCTGCGTCGTATCATTCGTCGTGCTATCCGTCACGGCAACATGCTGGGCGCGAAGGACACCTTCTTCTATAAACTCGTTGGGCCACTGATTGGCGTGATGGGTGCTGCCGGTGATGAGCTGAAACGCCAGCAGGCGCAGGTAGAGCAGGTACTGAAAACCGAAGAAGAGCAGTTTGCACGTACGCTTGAGCGCGGTCTGGCGCTGCTGGACGAAGAGCTGGCGAAGCTTCAGGGCGACACGCTGGATGGCGAAACCGCTTTCCGTCTGTACGACACCTACGGCTTCCCGGTTGACCTGACGGCGGACGTCTGCCGCGAGCGCAACATCAAAGTTGACGAAGCGGGCTTCGAAGCCGCGATGGAAGAGCAGCGCCGTCGTGCGCGTGAGTCCAGCGGTTTCGGCGCCGACTACAATGCGATGATCCGCGTTGACGGCGCGTCAGAATTCAAAGGCTATGAAGCACTGGAACTGACCGGCAAAGTGACCGCCCTGTTTGTTGACGGTAAAGCCGTGGACAGCATCAGCGCGGGTCAGGATGCGGTTGTTATTCTGGACAAAACGCCGTTCTACGCGGAATCCGGCGGCCAGGTTGGCGATAAGGGCGAACTGAAGGGCAATGGCTTTAGCTTCAGTGTGACCGACACCCAAAAATACGGTCAGGCGATTGGTCACCAGGGCAAACTGGTTTCCGGTTCTCTGAAAGTGGGCGAGGGTGTTCAGGCTAACGTTGATGAAGCTCGCCGCGCGCGCATTCGTCTGAACCACTCTGCAACCCACCTGATGCACGCTGCCCTGCGCGACGTGCTGGGTACCCACGTTGCACAGAAAGGTTCTCTGGTTAACGACAAAGTGCTGCGTTTCGACTTCTCGCATTTTGAAGCGATGAAACCGTCTGAAATCCGCGCGGTGGAAGATCTGGTGAACGCGCAGATCCGTCGTAACCTGCCAATCGAGACCCACATCATGGATCTCGAGGACGCGAAGAAAAAAGGTGCGATGGCGCTGTTTGGCGAGAAATACGACGAGCGCGTTCGCGTGCTGAGCATGGGCGATTTCTCTACCGAACTGTGCGGCGGTACGCACGCCTCGCGCACCGGTGACATCGGCCTGTTCCGCATTGTTTCCGAATCAGGTACGGCGGCAGGTGTGCGTCGTATTGAAGCGGTGACCGGTGAAGGCGCAATCGCCAGCCTGCATGCGCAGAGCGATCAGCTGCACGACATCGCGCAGCTGCTGAAAGGCGATAGCCAGAACCTGGGCGAGAAAGTGCGCGTTGCGCTGGATCGCACGCGTCAGCTGGAAAAAGAGCTGCAGCAGCTGAAAGAGCAGGCTGCGGCGCAGGAGAGTGCAAACCTCTCCAGCAAGGCTGTAGACATTAAGGGCGTCAAACTGCTGGTCAGCGATCTGGCGGGCGTTGAGCCTAAGATGCTGCGTACTATGGTCGACGATCTCAAGAACCAGCTTGGTTCTACCGTTATCGTGCTGGCGACAGTGGCAGAAGGTAAGGTTTCTCTGATTGCGGGCGTCTCTAAGGATGTGACCGACCGCGTCAAAGCAGGGGAACTGATTGGTATGGTCGCCCAGCAGGTGGGCGGCAAGGGTGGCGGTCGTCCGGACATGGCGCAAGCCGGTGGTACGGATGCGGCGGCGCTTCCTGCGGCATTGGCCAGCGTTGAAAGCTGGGTAAGCGCGAAACTGTAATAACTACAAAGCACAAGCAGACGCCATAGCGGTAACGTTATGGCGTCTTGTTCACTGCGCTATCGATAACGATAAAGTCAGGTTGAGTTTGTGTATATCGGCTAAACTTACGTTTAACAGAATGTGATGCCGTGACTGCTTACACTTTACGTGTTTGTCATCGCTTACTTTTTGGCGTTATATGATGGATAATGCCGGGATACAAGAGACCCGACTCTTTTAATCTTTCAAGGAGCAAAGAATGCTGATTCTGACTCGTCGAGTTGGTGAGACCCTCATGATTGGGGATGAGGTCACCGTGACAGTTTTAGGGGTAAAGGGTAACCAGGTACGTATTGGTGTTAACGCTCCTAAAGAAGTATCTGTCCACCGTGAAGAGATCTACCAGCGTATCCAGGCTGAAAAATCCCAGCAGTCCAGTTACTGATATTGTCGCGTCTCGCTGTCGGGCGAGACGCAACCCTCATGCCATTTTTCCTGCATAAAGTTACCGTTCTATTTCAATCGCTCTGTTTTTAACCACTCCCTCACCTTTATCTCGCCCTGACTGCGTGTTTCTCACAAGAGTTTTCTGTGAAGATGCCTGCAAAATCCGCTTATAAAACACCCTCTTTGCGGCTTTTACATGCGAATTGCATGCGATTTGTGCAAACGATAAAAGGTTGTGGAAAATTGTTTGACTTATAAGTCCAGGAAAGTAATATATGCGCCACGCAGCGACGAGAAGCTCTTAACGAGTTACTCGAAGCACTCGAAAGAGGCGTTGTGTGGTGAGGTGGCCGAGAGGCTGAAGGCGCTCCCCTGCTAAGGGAGTATGCGGTCAAAAGCTGCATCCGGGGTTCGAATCCCCGCCTCACCGCCATTTTGCATCCGTAGCTCAGCTGGATAGAGTACTCGGCTACGAACCGAGCGGTCGGAGGTTCGAATCCTCCCGGATGCACCATCTATTACTTCATATTGCTTTAGAAGTGATATGAATATCGAGCAGTACAGTAGTAAATCCCGATGCATCCGTAGCTCAGCTGGATAGAGTACTCGGCTACGAACCGAGCGGTCGGAGGTTCGAATCCTCCCGGATGCACCATTTACTATTTCTGAAAGCAGTACCCTGATGCATCCGTAGCTCAGCTGGATAGAGTACTCGGCTACGAACCGAGCGGTCGGAGGTTCGAATCCTCCCGGATGCACCATTTACTGTTTCTAAAAGCATTTCCCGATGCATCCGTAGCTCAGCTGGATAGAGTACTCGGCTACGAACCGAGCGGTCGGAGGTTCGAATCCTCCCGGATGCACCATATTCTCCTGGATAACAGCGATGCTGTTGTTTTAAGGTCTGCGAGTTAATCGCAAGCACCAGGGAGGATAACGTTGCTTTAGCAACGGCCCGCAGGGCGAGGCGTAAGCCGAGTAATCCTCCCGGATGCACCATCTTCTCCTTCTTTGTTTATTCCTTCGACGTTCCGTCAGCAATCACACTCTCTGTCAGCGACAAAAACCACCATTTACGATAAAGTAATGCTTTGTTAATCGGTTAGCGAGAGCACGATGTACGCACAGTATGACGGTTTGATCTTCGATATGGATGGTACTCTCCTGGATACCGAACCTACGCATCGTAAAGCCTGGACTGACGTTCTGGGCCGCTACGGTATGCGTTTCGACCTTCAGGCGATGATTGCCCTCAACGGATCCCCCACCTGGCGTATTGCGCAGGCCGTGATTGAACTGAATCAGGCCGATCTCGACCCGCACCTGCTCGCACGTGAAAAAACCGATGCGGTAAAAGCCATGCTTTTAGATACCGTGCGCCCTCTGCCGCTGATTGATGTGGTAAAAGAGTGGCACGGGCGTCGCCCGATGTCGGTGGGGACGGGCAGCGAAAGCGCGATTGCTGAAGCATTACTCAACCATCTTGGCCTTCGCCACTATTTTTCTGCCGTGGTGGCCGCCGATCATGTTAAACATCACAAGCCCGCACCGGACACTTTCCTGCTCTGCGCAGAATTAATGGGCGTCCCGGCGGCAAAATGCGTTGTGTTTGAAGATGCCGATTTTGGTATCCAGGCCGCGCGTGATGCCGGAATGGACGCGGTGGATGTGCGCTTACTGTGAGTGACGCGCTGTCACTTTCCTCATTATTCGCCAGCAGTTTTTTAAGCGCCACGCTGTTACCGGGAAATTCGGAAGTGGTACTGGTGGCAATGCTGTTGTCCGGCGTGAGTCAGCCCTGGTTGCTCGTATTAATAGCAACAATGGGTAATAGCCTTGGGGGGCTGACTAACGTTATTCTTGGGCGTTTCTTTCCGCTGCGCGAAAAGTCGCGCTGGCAGGAAAAGGCAGTCGGCTGGCTAAAACGCTATGGCGCTGCCACGCTGTTATTAAGCTGGATGCCTGTAATAGGCGATTTACTGTGTCTGCTGGCGGGATGGATGCGCATCTCCTGGGGACCGGTGCTCTTTTTTTTGTGCCTTGGCAAGGCGTTGCGCTATGTTCTCGTGGCGTGGGCAACACTACAGGGTATGACGTGGTGGCACTAATTGGTGGAATGAATACGCGACCTTCAATCGTCAACCATTACAATTATGCTGAGTAACATTACTTTGACAGGCGGGAGGTCAATTTGATCCCGGACGTATCTCAGGCGCTGGCCTGGCTGGAAAACCACCCTCAGGCATTGAAGGGTATTCAGCGTGGTCTTGAGCGTGAAACGCTGCGCGTTAACGCGGACGGCAGTTTAGCGACGACGGGTCACCCGAAGGCGTTAGGCTCGGCGCTGACACATAAATGGATCACAACCGATTTTGCTGAGGCGCTGCTGGAATTCATCACGCCGGTGGAAGGTGATGTTGATCATATGCTTTCCATTTTGCGTGACATTCATCGCTTTACTGCCCGTAACATGGGCGATGAGCGCATGTGGCCGCTCAGCATGCCGTGCTATATCGAGCAGGGGCAGGAGATTGAGCTGGCACAATACGGCACGTCCAATATCGGTCAACTGAAGACGCTTTATCGCGAAGGGTTGAAAAACCGCTACGGCGCGTTAATGCAGACGATTTCAGGCGTGCATTACAACTTCTCACTGCCAATGGCCTTCTGGCAGGCAAAATGCGGTGAAACCGATAAAGACGCGATCTCTGCGGGCTACTTCCGCCTGATCCGCAACTACTATCGTTTTGGCTGGATCATTCCGTATCTGTTCGGTGCCTCTCCGGCGATCTGTTCTTCCTTCCTGCAGGGAAAACCGACCACGCTGCCGTTCGAGAAAACCGAGTGCGGGATGTATTACCTGCCGTACGCGACCTCTCTGCGCCTGAGCGACCTTGGCTATACCAATAAATCGCAAAGCAATCTCGGTATTACGTTTAACGATTTGCACGAGTATGTGGCAGGATTGAAGCGGGCGATCAAAACCCCGTCGGAAGAGTACGAGAAAATCGGCCTTGAAAAAGACGGCAAGCGCCTGCAAATCAACAGCAATGTGCTGCAGATTGAAAACGAGCTGTATGCGCCGATTCGTCCGAAACGCGTTACCCGCAGCGGTGAAACGCCGTCGGATGCGCTGCAGCGCGGCGGGATTGAATACATAGAAGTTCGCTCGCTGGATATCAACCCGTTCTCGCCGATTGGCGTGGACGAGCAGCAGGTTCGCTTCCTCGATCTGTTTATGGTCTGGTGCGTGCTGGCGGATGCGCCGGAAATGAGTTCAGACGAACTGCTTTGCACCCGCACCAACTGGAATCGCGTGATTCTGGAAGGGCGCAAGCCAGGCCTGACGTTAGGCATCGGCTGTGAAACGGCACAGTTCCCGCTCGCTAAGGTGGGTAAAGATCTGTTCCACGACCTGAAGCGCGTGGCCCAGACGATGGACAGCGTATACGGTGGCGAAGCGTATCAGGCCGTTTGCGACCAGCTGGTTGAAAGCTTTGATAATCCTGAACTGACGTTTTCAGCGCGTATTCTGCGTTCTATGATTGATCAGGGCATTGGCGGCACGGGGCGTTCACTCTCAGCGGAGTACCGTGAGATGCTGATGCAGGAGCCGTTAGAAGTGCTGAGCGAAGCGGATTTTGTGGCGGAACGCGATGCGTCCGTTGTGCGTCAGAAAGAGGTTGAAGCGGCGGATACCGAGTCGTTTGAGGCGTTTCTGGCGAAGCAGGCTTGAGCTGAAAAAGAAAAAGGCCACATCGCTGTGGCCAAAATATACATCTCTGAATTCAGGGATGATGATAACAAATGCGCGTCTTTCATATACTCAGACGCGCATTCTGTAGAAGAGTTCAGTTTATTTTAAAAAAAATCACTATCGGAGGTGACGTATGCCGTTATTAGATAGCTTTACTGTCGACCATACCCGTATGGAAGCACCTGCAGTCCGCGTGGCGAAGACCATGCACACCCCGCACGGCGACACGATCACCGTTTTCGATCTGCGTTTCTGCGTGCCAAACAAAGAAGTGATGCCGGAGAAAGGCATTCATACGCTGGAACACCTGTTCGCCGGTTTCATGCGCGATCACCTGAACGGCAACGGCGTTGAGATCATCGATATCTCTCCGATGGGCTGCCGTACCGGTTTCTATATGAGCCTGATTGGTCAGCCTGAAGAGAAACGTGTGGCAGAGGCCTGGAAAGCGGCCATGCAGGACGTGCTGAAGGTGAAAGAGCAGAACCAGATCCCTGAGCTGAACGTTTACCAGTGCGGTACCTACCAGATGCACTCTCTGGAAGAAGCGCAGGAAATCGCGCGTCACATCATCGAACGCGACGTTCGTGTGAACAGCAACGACGAGCTGGCCCTGCCAAAAGAAAAACTGCAGGAACTGCACATCTAGTGCACCTTTTCCCTCTCCCTCAGGGAGAGGGTAGGGTGAGGGTGGTTTAACCCCATGACCACAACCGCAACCTTCTCCTTTACCCACCGTCCCCTCGTTCCGTTTGCCCATGATTACGTTCACGGCGACAGCGAGCCGTGGCACCAGCACGACTGCGCTCAGCTGTTGCACAGCCTGACTGGCGTGGTGCGGGTCGATACCGCATCCGGCTGCTGGGTGGTGCCGCCCGGTCGCGGTGTCTGGCTCCCTGCCGGGGCGCAGCACTCTCTTCGAATCACCGGCAATGTTGCAGCCCGCACGCTGTTTATCGATCCGCTGGCGCGCGCCGATCTCCCGGCAACCTGTCAGATCGTGCAGATCTCACCGCTGTTGCGCGAGCTCATCCTCATCTCCCTGACGCTGCCGGAATCCTACGCACCCGGCAGCCGGGATGAACGGGTCTATGAGCTGATCCTCGATGAAATCCGCATGATGCCGGTATTACCGTTCCATCTGCCGGAGCCGGAAAGTGAGGCGCTACGTCGCCTGTGCCTGCAAATTCGACAAAACCCGGGGAAAAGCTGGAGCAGCGCGCAGGCTGCAAGCATGATGAACATGAGCGAGCGCACGCTGAACCGCCATTTTCAGCAGCAGACGGGTTTAAGCTACGGTGAGTGGTTGAGAAGGGCGCGCCTGCTGGAAGCCTTAGTGCGGCTGGCGCAGGGCCAGCCGGTGCTGCGTGTGGCGCTGGATCTGGGTTACGGCAGTCACAGCGCCTTTACGGCGATGTTCCGCCGGGTGATGGGAACTTCACCCAGCGATTACTTTAAGAACGGCTGACGGCGTTGAACAACGCCTGAAGCGACGCGCGCGCCACGTCGCTGTCAATGCCCACGCCCCAGCGGCTGCTGCCGTCCTGGAACAGGCAGCGGATGTAGGCCACCGAGCGGCTGTCGCTGCGTTCGCCTAACGTATGCTCGTGGTAATCCTTAATCACGAACGGGGCGTTGACCCAGCGGCTTAAGCCCTGAGCGGCGGCAGAAAGCAGACCGTTACCCTGACCTTCCAGCTGGCGCGTTCCTCCCTGCGTATAGATGCTTGCCGTTAAGTGCAGCTGGCCGTCCTGCTGGCTGTCGCTACGGTAGGATTGCAGCGCATACTGCGGTGTCGCTATCAGGCCGTAGCGGGTGCGAAACAGCTGCCACAGCGCATTCTGCGTCATCTCTTTTCCATGGCGATCGGTTTCCTGCTGCACGTGCTGGCTGAAATCCTGCTGCAGGGCGCGGGGCAACTTCAGGCCATGGTTCTGTTCGATGAGCCACGCGCTGCCGCTTTTGCCCGACTGGCTGTTCACGCGGATCACCGCTTCGTAGGTACAGCCGATATCCTGGGGGTCGACGGGCAGATAGGGCATCTCCCAGCGCTCGCCTGGCCTGCGGGCATCAAAACCTTTTTTGATCGCGTCCTGGTGCGAGCCGGAGAAGGCGGTATAGGCCAGCCGTCCTGCCCAAGGGTGGCGCGGGTGGACCGGCAGCTGATTGCAGGCTTCCACCACTTCCACCACCCGGTTCATATCGCTAAAGTCCAGGTTCGGGCTAACGCCCTGGCTGTAGAGGTTCATCGCCAGAGTCACCAGGCAGACGTTGCCCGTGCGCTCGCCGTTGCCAAACAGGCAGCCCTCCACGCGGTCTGCGCCTGCCATCACGGCCAGCTCGGCGCTGGCGACGCCGGTGCCGCGGTCGTTATGTGGATGCACGCTGATGCAGACGTCGCGGCGGCGGCTGAAGTGGCGGCAGAAATACTCGATCTGGTCGGCATAGACGTTCGGCGTGCTCACTTCGACGGTGGCAGGTAAGTTGATCACCATAGGCCGCTCGTCGCACGGCTGCCAGATTTCCGCCACGGCTTCGCAAATCTCCAGCGCAAACTCCGGCTCGGTAAAGCAGAAGGTTTCCGGGGAGTATTCATATTGCCAGCGGGTGTCGGGATTTTCCTCACACAGCTGGCGAATAAGCCGCGTCGAGCGCGTCGCCAGCTCGACGATTTGCGCTTTCTCCATGCCGAAGACCAGGCGGCGGAACAGCGGAGCGGTGGCGTTATAGAGATGGACGGTGGCCTGCTTCGCGCCGCGCAGGGATTCAAAAGTGCGATGGATGAGATCTTCCCGTGCCTGAGTGAGCACCTGAATCGTCACGTCATCCGGAATGCGGTTTTCTTCAATCAGCTGGCGCACAAAGTTAAAGTCGGTCTGGGAAGCGGACGGGAAGGCCACCTCAATCTCTTTGAATCCGCAGCCCAGCAGCAGGTTCCAGAACTGCAGCTTGCGCGCGCTGTCCATCGGCTCGGCAAGTGCCTGGTTGCCGTCGCGTAAGTCGGTTGAGAGCCAGCGCGGCGCGCGGGTGATGCGTTGCTCCGGCCAGCGGCGGTCGGGCAACGAAACGGTGGGATAAGGTTGGTATTTGTCGGCGGGTGTGTTCAGCATGATGCGCTCCTGTTGTCTTTTCACTATCGTGAATTGATTTCAGGCGTGCTGCTTTATCGAAACTGACAATCGCTGTCGCGTTCTGGACACGGTGGCGATTGTTGCCCGGTGGCGCTGCGCTTACCGGGCCTACGAATGGTGGCCCGGTAAGCGTAGGCCGGGTAAGGCGTAGCCGCCACCCGGCAACTCGTGCACAGAACTAGTGCGCGCCGCCGCCGCCGCTACCGGCGCCAAACGGTGGTTTAGCAAACCACACCAGCCCCAGCAGGACGATAAAGATCCCCGCCGATATCCAGAAAATCTCGTTTGCCGAGATGATCAGCCCCTGGTTGGTGATCTGCTGAGCAATCCAGCCGGACGCCTGCTGCTCCGTCATCCCCATGCCCTGAAGCTGATTGTACATCTGCTGAGCATTCGGATTGAACGGGTTCACCGCTTCGGTCAACTGCGCATGGTGCAATGATTCCCGGTTGGTCCACAGGGTCGTGGTGATGGATGTCCCAATCGATCCCGCCAGCGTTCGGGTAAAGTTCGACAGGCTGGATGCCGCCGCCATGCGCTCAGGCGGCAAGCCGGAAAGCGTAATGGTGGTCAGTGGCATAAAGAAGCACGCCACGGCAAAGCCCTGAATAAACTGCGGCCACGCGGAGGCGCCAAAGTCCATGCCCGGTTCGAACGTATACGCGCGCCAGTAGAAGCAGACGGCGTACATGATAAAGCTGAACGTGACCAGCCTGCGCATGTCGAGCTTGTGAGCAAAGCGGCCAATAATCGGCGACAGCAGAACCGGTATTAACCCCACTGGCGCAGAGGCCAGCCCCGCCCAGGTCGCGGTATAGCCGTACACCTCCTGCAACAGCTGCGGCAGCAGAACGATCGCGCCGAAGTAGAGCATATAGGCAAGGCTGATACACAGACAGCCAATGGTGAAGTTTCGCGATTTAAACAGCGAGAGATCGACTATCGGGTTGTCGTCCGTCAGTTCCCACACAATCAGGAAGCTGATAGCGACCACGGCCACTACCGTGAGGACGATGATTTCCGACGAGGCAAACCAGTCCAGCTCTTTACCCCGGTCGAGCATGATCTGCAGGCTACCAATGCCGACGACCAGCAGCGCCAGCCCCACGCCATCAATTCGCCGCTGCTCGGTCCGCGTTTCACGCCCGCGCAGAGACTGCAGGGTCATCAACACCACCAGCGCACCAATCGGTACGTTGATAAAGAAGATCCAGCCCCAGTGGTAGTTATCGCTAATGTAGCCACCGAGAATCGGTCCGCAAATCGGCGCGACAATTACGGTCATTGACCACAGCGCCAGCGCAATGGAGCGTTTGGCGGGCGGGTAGTTGTTCAGCAGTAAACTCTGCGACAGCGGAATCAACGGCCCGGCCACAATCCCCTGAATGACGCGGAAGAAAATCAGCATCGTCAGGCTGTTGGACATGCCGCACGCCCAGGAGGCGAGAACGAACAATATCGTTGACCACAGGAACAGCTTCACCTCACCGACGCGCTTCGCCAGCCAGCCGGTGATCGGAATGGAGATGGCGTTGGCCACCCCGAACGAGGTAATGACCCAGGTTCCCTGGCTCAGCGATGAGCCAAGGTTCCCGGCGATAGTCGGGATCGCCACGTTTGCGATGGTGGAGTCCAGCACCTGCATGAATGTCGCCAGAGAAAGCGCAATGGTCATGATGACCAGCTGCGCCCCTTCCAGCGGTTTTTGCGGCTTTTGCTGTTGCATAACGCTCACCTTCGGATTAACCGGCGTTTGCCTTCACGATGTCATCGATCAGCTTGTTGACCGGATCGAGGCTAATTTCACGGGCGTTACTTTCATAAGCCGGGCTGCTGCGCACCTGGCTTGCGAGGATCTGACCGTCGCGGTTGGCGGTGTCAACCGTCACCAGCGTGGAAAGACCGATACGCAGCGGGTGATCCGCCAGCTGCTTGGCATCCAGCTCGATACGCACCGGCAGACGCTGAACCACTTTGATCCAGTTACCGGTGGCGTTCTGCGCAGGCAGCAGGGAGAAGGCGCTGCCGGTCCCCATATCCAGACCGACCACTTTACCGGTGTACTTCACGTCATCGCCGTAGATGTCGCTGATTACGGTCGCGGTCTGGCCGATACGCATATGCGCAAGCTGCGTCTCTTTGAAGTTCGCATCCACCCACAGATTGTTCGCGGGAACGACCGCCATCAGCGGCGTCGTGGTACCAATCTGCGCGCCTGGCTGCACGGAACGACGGGAGACGTAGCCGGTCATCGGGCTGACGATTTTGGTACGCTGCAGGGCAAGCCATGCGTTACGCACTTCGGTCGCCGCCTGCTTAACGGCTGGCTGGTTTTCCAGACTGGTGCCCAGCACCATCGCCTGGTTGGCGTTGTACTGTTGGATTGCCACGTCCAGCTGAGCCTGCGCGCTGGCAACGGCGTCGCGGGCGTGCTGCAGCTCTTCACGGCCAATCAGGTTGGCGGTGCCGAGAGGAACACGACGATTGAGGTCGCTCTGCGCCTGCGCCAGTGCGGTTTTCTGCACGTCGATGCTGGCCTGAAGCTGTTTGCTGTTGATCATCAGCTGGCGAGTTTGACGGACGCTGGAGGCCAGCTCTGTCTGTGCTTTTTCGAATGCCTGTTGGGCGTCGGTCGGATCGAGCGTGACCAGCACATCCCCTTTTTGCACAAAGTCGGTATTGTCAGCCCAGACTTTCGTCACGCTGCCCGACACCTGCGCCATAATTTGAACCTGGTTCCCTGCCACGTACGCGTCGTCAGTCTCTTCAGCATGACGCAATACTAAAAACCAATAGATCCCATATGCCACGGCAATAATAATAAAGAGCAAGGTCAACAGAAGAAGGGCGCTCTTACGTTTGCCTTTCTTGTTGGCCGGTTGCTGCGGGTTGGTATTCTCCGCATTTGCGCTCATTGTTGTTCTCCACGATCTTCTTATTTTCACATCGGCTGAGCCGACCTGTTGTCAGAAAGGCCAGCAGTTTGACGTGCTGGCCTGTCAGTTTTCTTTTTTAAATCAGGATATTCGAGCGTGTCGTCGCGTTAGCGCAGCGCCTCAAGAATGGCGCCGTCTTCATCCATCTGGTCCAGACGGGTGAGCAGCTTGCGAGTGATGTGCTCAAGCTGGTCGCGCTCGGCGGTGCTGAGAACAGACCAGAGTTTGTGCAGGCAATTGTGCTGAGGTGGCAGCACCTCATGCAGGAATTCGTGACCTTTATCGGTCAGTTGCAGATGCAGACAGCGGCGGTCGTTATCGCTTTCACGGCGCTCTATCCAGCCGCGTTTTTCCAGTTCATCTGCGATACGGGTCGCATTGGTGCGGGATGAACCCAGCGCGCAGCTCAGCTCAGACGGCTGAATGCTGTGGTTTTCCTGAGACTGCAGCGTAATTAACGCCATAAACAACGTCTCGTTAATCCCTTGAGCTTTCAGCATTTTATTACGGTTTTCCAGCAACTTACCTTGCATGTGCATGCACAGGCGAGTCAGCAGGATTTCCTGATAAGGGAAGTCCTCATGACGACTGGCGCGGAATTTAAGCATTTGTTCAATGGGCGTAAACGAACTATCCATTTTGGGCATAACCTCATTAATTACAGCCGATATAGTAACGACAGTGACAAATAATGTAAATGAATTATTTGTGCGGTTATATCCGCCAAACGTATGTCACCATCAGAAAGCGCCGGGTAAATCCGTGACCCGGTGAGCACAGAAAGCGTAGGGTATGAACCCGTTGAAGAGGGGATGTGAGGATGGGGGGCTGAGCTATTCATGCGTATACTAAATATGTCACCCACATTAAAATTTCTGGAATAAATAATTGCGTTAACATTAACAGATGCAGGCCCCCTTTACACCCCAGGAGGCCTAAACAGTGTAAATGTTAGTGAATGGCCTCCTGGCGGTGATAGCCACGCCACCAGACCAGCAGATTCAGTATCGCCATGATGGCGCCGATGGCGCACACGCCTGTCCAGCCCGCATGCTGCCATGCCGAAGCAGAAATCAACGAACCTGCAGCGCCACCGATAAAGTAGCTGGTCATGTACCCGGCCGTGAGGCGGTTTCGCGCTTCTGGCTTCACGCGGTAAATGACGGTCTGGTTGGTGATATGCACGCCCTGAACGGTCAGGTCGAGCACCAGAATACCGACGATCAGCGCCAGCACGGAGACGTGCCCATACCAGATAGCCGCCCAGGAGAGCAGAAGTAACACCAGCCCGGCAGTCGTGGTCATGTGCGATTTGCCTTTGTCAGCCAGCCCGCCTGCCGGCCGTGCGCCCAGCGCGCCCGCCGCGCCGGCGAGACCAAACAGACCAATCACCCCTTCGGAATAGTTAAACGGCGGTGCGGCCAGCAGAAAGGCCATCGACGTCCAGAGAATGCTGAAGTTGGCGAAAGTGAAACACCCCAGCAGAGCGCGGGTGCGCAGCAGTTTGTCCTGGGTGAACAGGCTGAACACCGAGGCCAGAAGCTGAGGGTAGTTAAGATGGTTTTCCTGCTTCACTTTTGGCAGCCCGCGCCACAGCGCCAGCGCCATGATGACCATCAGTACGCTCGCTACCCAGTATACGGTGCGCCAGCCGCCGAGGCTTGCCAGCAGCCCGGCAACGGTACGCGCCAGCAAAATCCCCAGCAGCAGGCCGCTCATGATGGTGCCCACCACCTTGCCGCGTTTTTCCGGGGAGGCGAGGGTCGCGGCGAGCGGGACCAGAATTTGCGCCACCACGGAAAACAGTCCCGTCAGGGCGGTACCGATAATCATCATCGTCAGCGACTGGCTGCTGGCGGTGATCAGCATCCCACCGGCGGCCAGCAGGGTCATGGAGACGATCAGCATTCGGCGTTCAAACATATCGCCGAGCGGCACCAGGAACAGCAGCCCGGCGGCATAGCCAAGCTGGGCGGCAGTGACGATAAAGCCTGCGGAGCTGGCTGAGAGATTGAACGCGCGGGCGATGGTGTCGAGAAGAGGCTGCGCGTAGTAGTTGCTGGCGACTGCCAGACCCGTTGCCACGGACATTAAAAGGATGAGTGCGGGGCTAAGCCCCTGAGTTGTTTTTGTCATTAGTTTCAGGAATCGTTAGTTGAGTGATTATATTTCCGGAAACCATAATAACCAATGATGGTGAATGTTGGGGGATTGTTATGTGTGTGTTTGTGCGGTTAATCCCCTCACCCCAGCCCTCTCCCCAAAGGGGAGAGGGTGTATAAAGTCCCCTCTCCCCTTTGGGGAGAGGGTTAGGGTGAGGGGTAAGGTTGTGTTGTATTTTTTACTTCTGCGCGTCAAGCGCCTCTTTCACCCAGCCGTCAAACTGCTGCTGGTGGGCTTTGATCCAACCGTCCACGTGGCCTTTCACATCCGCTTCTGACGATTTACCCGCATGCATCATGGCGTTCTGGGCATTGATGTCCGCCAGCGGCAGCTTCATCACCGAGAACAGCTTCGCTGCCGCCGGGTTTTTCTCTGCCCAGGCTTTGTTGGCTACGATATGCATGGTGTTTACCGGGAAGCCGTAGTTCATGCCGTTCGGCAGTTTGGTATCTATGTCTTTCTGCTCGCCCGGCAGGGAGGAGAACGGCACCTGCAGCCACACCACGTCTTTACCCGGCTTCAGCACGTCGCTCACCCAGTACGGCGTCCAGGTGTAGTAGATCACCGGTTTACCCTCTTTGAAGCGGGCAATGGTGTCGGCCATCATCGCGGAGTAGTTGCCGTGGCTCACGTCGACCGTTTTCGCCAGATCGAAGGCTTTGTTCTGGTGGTTAATCACCGCTTCACAGCCCCAGCCCGGCGAGCAGCCCATCATGTCGGCCTTGCCGTCACCGTTGGTGTCGAACAGTTTGGCGATCTTCGGATCTTTCAGCTGTTCAATATTGGTGATGTGGTACTGATCGGCGGTTTTCTTGTCGATCAGATAACCCTGCGCCGCGCCCGTCACGAAGGTGCCTTCGCGGTAGAACTTCTTGTCGCCACCGGCGGCGGCATACATGTCGTCGTGCAGCGGCTGCCAGTTCACCGCGGTAAAGGTGGCGTCACCGGAGGCAATTGAGGTATAGCCCACGTTGTAATCCACTTCGCTCGGCGTGTTGACCGTGTAGCCCAGCTTCTCCAGCGCGCGGCTGACGATCAGCGTCTGGAAGCTCTCTTCCGAAATGGTGCTCTGCACCGGCTGCACGGTAATGCCTTTGCCCGGCAGGTCAGCCGCAAACGTGCTGGTGGAGACAAAGGTGGCAAACGCGGTAGCAAAAAGTACGTTATGTCGCATCGTTGTTCCTTATTTTGACTTCGTGAAAGGGCGGGTGAGTAACCCGACGGGGCCGGTGGTATACCAGCGACGGTTGCCGCGACTGCGTGAATCACGACCGACGGCCTGGGTCAGGCGGTCAAGAATAATGGCGAGGATCACGATGCCGACGCCGCCGACGGTCGCCAGCCCCATGTCGAGACGGCCAATACCGCGCAGCACCATCTGGCCCAGTCCGCCAACGGCGATCATCGAGGCGATCACCACCATCGACAGGGCCAGCATCAGCGTCTGGTTAACGCCCGCCATGATGGTCGGCATCGCCAGCGGAAGCTGAACTTTGAACAGCATCTGGCGCGGGCTGGCGCCGAACGAGCGTGAGGCTTCGATCAGATCCGCAGGCACCTGGTTAATCCCCAGAATGGTCAAACGGATAATCGGCGGCAGGGCGAAGATAATGGTCACCACTACCCCCGGCACGTTGCCGATGCCGAACAGCATTACGATAGGCACCAGATAGACGAACGCCGGGGTGGTCTGCATTGCATCCAGCAGCGGACGAATTATCTTCGCGGCCCGCGGGCTGCGCGCCAGCCAGATCCCCATCGGCAGGCCGATGACGATGCAAAAGAGCAGGGCGGTCAGCACCAGCGCCAGGGTGATCATCGCCTGCGACCACGCGCCAATCGCCCCAATGGCAATCAGCGAAATCAGCGTGGCGACCCCCATGCCCGCGCTACCGAACTGCCAGGCGATCAGGGAGAACAGGATAATCGCCACCGGTGCCGGCATGCCCAGCATCAGCTGCTGGAAGCCGTTCAGGATGTAATCCACCGGGATGCGGATCCCCTGGAAGACCGGACGGAAGTGGGTCACCACCCAGTCGATCCCCTCCGTGACCCAGCTGTCCAGCGGGATCAGCGTCTTGTGGAACGGATCCATGATGTTGAAGTGTTCTGGCGCAGGCGCGGGTGCGCTGTTCAGCCAGTCTGCCGCGCCGCCGCCGTCGGTCGGCGCTGGCGTGGAACCCCACGCGTCGGCAGATTGTGCAGCGCTGTCCGCCGCTTCAGTGGTACCCCACGGGTTAGATTGATCGGTCATTGTTTGCCCCCTCGCGATCTAAAGCCTGCAGCAGCATCCGTTTGGAGATGATGCCGACGTACTGTTGTTCCTCACCCACGACCGGCACGGCGCACGGCGCCTGGCCCACGTGAGAGAGCAACTCGCTGAGCGGCGTTTCTGCGTCCACGGCGAGTGGAGCGTCAATTAACGCCGCATCGATCCCCTGGTTCTCCGTGAGAGCCGTTTTCAGGGAGTCGATGGAAACAACGCCGACAAATTTATTGCCGCGTTCAACCAGATAACCGTATTCACGGTCTTCATCCTGCAGCAGCTTAAGCGCCGAGCGCGGGCCAAAGCCTGGCGTTTTACGGATAATGCCGTTTGGCGTTCGACGGGCAATATCTTTGGCGCTAAACACCTGGCTAATATCCACGCCGCGGAAGAAGGTGCGGACATAATCATTCGCCGGATTATTGAGAATTTCATCCGGCGTGCCGACCTGTACCACTTCACCGTTTTGCATAATGGCAATACGGTCGCCAATACGCATGGCTTCATCCAGATCGTGGGAAATAAAGACAATGGTACGTTGATGTTTAGCCTGTAATTTTACCAGCTCATCCTGCATCTCGGTGCGAATTAACGGATCGAGCGCCGAGAAGGCTTCATCCATTAATAATATATCTGGATTAATGGCTAACGCGCGGGCTAATCCCACGCGCTGACGCATACCACCGGAAAGTTCATCCGGATACGCGTGGGCATAATTTTCCAGCCCGACCTGACGCAGTGCATCAAGGGCTTTTTCCTGCCGTTCCTGAGCGGGCGTACCGGCTAATTCCATGCCGAAGGCGGCATTATCCAGCACCGTCATGTGCGGCATCAGCGCGAATGACTGAAACACCATCGCAATCTTCTTTCTGCGCACCTCGCGAAGCTCTGCGTCTGATATTCTGGCGATATCCACGCCGTCAATCAGCACCTGCCCGCGGGTGGGTTCAATCAGGCGATTGAGAAGGCGAACCATAGTAGATTTACCCGAACCGGATAACCCCATGATGACAAAAATCTCGCCTTCTTCAATGGCCAGACTGGCGTTTTTAACGCCAAGCGATAGCCCGGTTTTTTCCAGAATTTGCTCTTTCGAAAGGCCTTTCTCAATATATTTGAATGCGCGCTGCGGATGCTCGCCAAATACTTTATAAAGATTTTTCACTTCTAATTTAATTGCCATGCAATAGAGAGTGTCCTGTTATTAGTTTATGTCGATATGATTACCATGGTAAATTGTTAACGGGCATAACCCTAACATACTGAGAATCTGAGACAACCCTGAGGTGACCTGAAGTTGGAATTTTGATGCAAGCGAAACGGCTGAATTTCCCATGAGTAAAGGGCTGAGGGCTTCTTGAATTTTTCTCAATTTTTTGCTGCTGCATCGGGAAATTTCGCCTGAATCGGTATGATTCAGGCGAATATGACGAGGAAATTACAGTGTAGTGCCTGGTGAAATATTGGTATGGAAATAATGAGATTTATATTTAATTAATGAACGTTAATTCACATATTAAAAGTCCCAGTCCTCATCTTCCGTCTCCACCGCTTTGCCCATCACGTACGACGAGCCAGACCCGGAGAAGAAGTCGTGGTTTTCGTCGGCGTTAGGCGACAGCGCGGCCAGAATCGCCGGGTTCACCTCCGCCATTTCCGGCGGGAACAGCGCCTCGTAGCCCAGGTTCATCAGCGCTTTGTTGGCGTTGTAGCAGAGGAACGCCTTCACGTCGTCCTCCCAGCCCGTTCCTGCGTACAGCTCTTCGGTATAGCTCAGCTCGTTGTCGTACAGATCCATCAGCAAATCGAGGGCAAAACCTTTGAGTTCCTCGCGTTTCTCCGGACTGACTTTCTCCAGCCCTTTCTGATACTTATAGCCGATGTAATACCCGTGTACCGCTTCATCACGAATGATGAGCCGAATCAAATCGGCGGTGTTGGTGAGCTTGCCCCGGCTCGACCAGTACATGGGCAGCCAGAAGCCGGAATAGAAGAGGAAGGATTCCAGGAACACGCTGGCGATCTTCTTCTTCAGCGGCTCGTCGGCGCGGTAATGTTCCAGCACCAGTGCCGCCTTGCGCTGCAGTGACGCGCTCTCTTCGCTCCAGGCGTAGGCCGCATCCACGTCTTTGGTCTGGCACAGCGTGGAGAAAATCGAGCTGTAAGAGCGGGCATGCACCGCCTCCATAAAGCTGATGTTCGACATCACCGCCTCTTCGTGCGGCGTCAGCGTGTCGCTCATCAGCGCGGGCGCACCGACGGTATTCTGAATGGTGTCCAGCAGCGTCAGGCCGGTAAAGACGCGGATCGTCAGCTGCTGCTCGGCGTGGCTCAGCGTTTGCCAGGCCGGAATGTCGTTGGAGAGCGGCACCTTTTCCGGCAGCCAGAAGTTGCTGGTCAGGCGGTTCCACACCTCCAGGTCTTTATCGTCCTGGATTTTGTTCCAGTTAACGGCACTCACGCGTGACAGTTTCATCCTTTCTCCTTACAGCGCGCAGGACACGCAGCCTTCGATTTCGGTGCCTTCCAGTGCAAGCTGGCGCAGGCGAATGTAGTAGAGCGTTTTGATGCCTTTCTTCCAGGCGTAGATCTGCGCTCTGTTGATATCCCGCGTGGTGGCGGTGTCCGGGAAGAACAGCGTCAGCGACAGCCCCTGATCCACGTGCTTTGTTGCCTCGGCGTAGGTATCGATGATTTTTTCCGGGCCGATCTCATAGGCGTCCTGATAGAGCGCCAGGTTCTCATTGGTCATAAACGGGGCTGGGTAGTAAACGCGCCCGGTTTTGCCTTCCTTACGGATTTCAATTTTCGACACGATCGGGTGAATGCTCGACGTGGCGTGGTTGATGTAGGAAATCGAACCGGTCGGCGGGACGGCCTGCAGGTTCTGGTTGTAGATGCCGTAGCGCATCACGTCATCACGCAATTGCTGCCACATCTCGCGCGTCGGCAACGCGATTCCGGTGCGAGCAAACAGTGCGCGCACTTTTTCGGTTTTCGGCTGCCAGTCGCCTTCCAGGTACTGGCTGAAATATTCCCCGCTGGCGTAGCGGGACTGCTCAAAGCCCGCGAAGCGCTGGTCGCGCTCGCGCGCCAGCATCATCGACGTATGCAGCGCGTGCCAGGTGACGGTGTAGAAATAGAGGTTGGTGAAGTCCAGCCCTTCCGGACTGCCGTAAGCGATGCCTTCCCGCGCCAGATAGCCGTGCAGGTTCATCTGCCCCAGTCCGATGGCGTGCGACGCGGCGTTGCCCGCTTCAATAGACGGCACGCTGCGGATGTGGCTCATGTCGGACACTGCCGTCAGCCCGCGAATGGCGGTCTCCACCGTGCGGCCAAAGTCTGGAGAATCCATGGTGTGGGCAATATTCAGCGACCCGAGGTTGCAGGAAATATCTTTCCCGACGTCCGCGTAGTCCAGGTTTTCGTCGTAGGTGGAGGCGCTGTTGACCTGCAAAATCTCCGAGCACAGGTTGCTCATGTTGATGCGCCCGGCAATCGGGTTCGCGCGGTTCACCGTGTCCTCAAACATGATGTAGGGATAGCCGGACTCAAACTGTATTTCTGCCAGGGTCTGGAAGAAATCGCGGGCGTTGATGTACGTCTTGCGAATGCGATCGTCGGCAACCAGATCGTCGTACAGGTCGTTTATCGCCACGTCGCCAAAGGCTTTGCCGTAAATACGCTCGATGTCATACGGCGAGAAGAGCGCCATATCGGCATTCTCTTTGGCGAGCTTAAAGGTGATGTCAGGGATCGTCACGCCGAGCGACAGGGTTTTGATGCGGATTTTTTCGTCGGCGTTTTCGCGCTTGGTATCCAGAAAGCGCAGAATATCCGGGTGGTGCGCGTGCAGGTAAACCGCCCCCGCGCCCTGGCGCGCGCCAAGCTGGTTAGCATACGAGAACGCATCTTCCAGCATCTTCATTACCGGGATCACGCCCGAGGACTGGTTTTCGATGCGCTTGATTGGCGCGCCCGCTTCTCGCAGGTTCGAGAGCAGAAACGCCACGCCGCCGCCGCGTTTAGAGAGCTGCAGCGCCGAGTTCACCGCGCGGCCAATCGACTCCATATTGTCTTCGATACGCAGCAGGAAGCAGGAGACCAGCTCGCCGCGCTGGGCCTTGCCGCAGTTGAGGAAGGTCGGCGTGGCGGGCTGGAAGCGGCCGGAGAGGATCTCCTCCATCAAGCGTTCAGCCTGCGCTTCATTCCCTTGCGCCAGGGTTAACGCCACCATCACGGTGCGATCTTCAAAGCTCTCTAAGTAGCGCTTGCCGTCAAAGGTCTTGAGGGTATAGCTGGTGTAGTACTTCCACGCGCCAAGAAACGTCTGGAAACGAAAGCCGCTGGCGTGCGCCCGTTCAAACAGCTTCACCACAAAGGTGCGGTCGTAGCGGGTCAGCACGCGTTCTTCGTAGTAGCCTTCCTTAACCAGATAGTCGAGACGCTCATGCTGGCTGCCAAACGTCACGGTGTTAGGCCGGACGTGGGCGGCAAAAAAGGCGTCCACCGCATCATGATCTTTGCCAAACTGGATGCGCCCCTCCCGGTCATAGAGGTTGAGCATCGCATTTAATGCGTGGTAATCAGGCGTTGCCTGCATTACGCGTTCTGCGGTTGTCGTTGCCAAAATTCGTTCACTCCTTTACGCACGTTTTCTACGTCCTGCTGTGTCCCCATCAGTTCGAAGCGATAGAGATACGGCACGCCGCATTTTTGAGAGATGACATCCCCGGCGCGGCCAAAGGCATCGCCGAAATTACGATTCCCCGCCGCAATAACCCCGCGGATCAGTGCCCGATTACGCGGATCGTTGAGAAAGCGGATCACCTGACGGGGAACCGCCCCTGCCGTACCCCCGCCGCCATAGCTGGGCACCACCAGTATGTAAGGTTCGTCTACCTGAATTCGCTCCCGCTCGTTAAGCGGGATGCGGGTCGCAGGCAGCCCGAGGCGCTCGATAAAGCGGAGCGTGTTTTCCGAACTGCTGGAAAAGTAGACCAGCCCGCTCATGCACGGACGGCCTGAGCGGCGAGACGGTTGATCATGTCCGGGCGGAAGCCAGACCAGCTGGTCTCTCCGGCAACGACCACCGGAAGCTGCCGGAAACCTTGCGCACGCAGGGTATCGGCGGCATCGGGCACCAGGTCGATATTCACCATCTCAAACGCCACGCCGCGGCTCTCCATTGCACGTTTGGTTGCGTGGCACTGAACACAATCGTTACGAGTGTAAATAATAATGCTCATGATTCGTATTTCCATTTAGAATAAGAAAACGGCGCGATTGTACGCGTCGGGTTGTGTCTCTGTTGCTAAAGGAATACTAGATGTAGTTGTGGTAATTATCAACCATACAAGATATGGGAAATTTAGATTGATCATGCCCGGGTGATGAGCACAACGGGGCAGGGCGTGCTGTGCGGGTTTTACAGGCGTTCGGACAAAGAAAAGCCCCGGCGCCTGTGGCAACCGGGGCTGATAAGTCGTGTTTACTTACGCAGGCTGAGGAGGGCGCCAACAAAAATACCGACGGCGGCAACCGTACCCAGCGCACAAAGCGGTTTTTCACGGACGAAGGTATTGGCACAGCTCACCGCGTCGCAGGCCGCCTGCGTGGCGCGTGAACGTCCATGCATCCGGGCACGGGTTTCACGCAACAGAGACTGAGCCTTACGTTTTGCGGCATCTGCTTCATCCTTCGCGTCACTTCCCCAGGACTTCAGCACTTCCTCTAGCGTGTCCGCTAATTGGCTGACATCATTACGAATATCCTGCGCATCATCATTAATATCGTTTCGGTTCGGTCTGTTAAACATAGGATCCTCCATAATTTTGCGTTCCCGTTCAGTTTAGTTCAGAAATTTAATATCTGAAGCGAGTCACGGCTTATTGAACAGTTTATGGAATATTCTGAAAGCCCTGCTAATGCTGAATACTGTAAGGTTGCCGGGCAGGAAAAGATAACGAGGAAGAGATATGTATTTACGACCCGATGAGGTGGCGCGCGTTCTTGAAAAAGAGGGGTTCACCATGGATGAGGTGACATCTAAAGCGTATGGATATCGCCGTGGCGAGAATTATGTTTACGTAAACCGTGAAGCGAGAATGGGGCGCACCGCTCTCATTATTCATCCGACCCTGAAAGACAGAAGTTTGTCCTTTGCTGAGCCTGCCTCGGAAATTAAAACCTGCGATCATTATCAGCAATTTCCGCTCTATTTAGGCGGAGAGACGCATGAGCATTATGGTATTCCGCACGGTTTCAGTTCACGGATGGCGCTGGAGCGTTTTCTGAAGGGACTGTTTGGCGACATTCAGTAAGTCTGCGACTGGCATGAGCCAGTCGCCTCACCTCATGCTTTTGCCTGGCTGTACTGGCTGACTTTAAACAGACGGCGGCAGTAGTCGAGAAAGTAGCCGTAGACCGCACCCATTAACATCGAAACCACGATATTTGAGCTGACAGCCGCCGCGATTTGATGCCAGTCTGCGCCCACGGTCAGCAGAATAGCCACATAAACCGGTGACTGGAATGTGACATACGCCAGCACGTCGGCCAGATTTTTAACCCAACCTGCCGGGCTAATGCGACGGGCAAAGCGCATAATCGCATCGCGATATAATCCGTAAGGCCAGGCAATAACGATGTTGACCGGGATGGCCACCAGACGAGATGAAAGTGACTGCTCGAAGGTCATTCCGGAGAGGAAAATTTCAATCAGCATGTTGACGACGGAACAGTAGACTACCATCGCGAAGGTATCCGCTACCGCATGGCGCAGGCGTGATTGCGGTGAGAACATGTCTGAACTCCTTGAGAAGCGCAAAAGGTGATATTTTATCGGTAAATCTTAGTGATTTGGATTGGTTTGTTTGACGTGTATAGCGTATCTCTCTGGCTATGAACTAACAACTAGTGATAAATTTTTATTTGTGGGCGTTTTTTCCACAAAATGCTCTAAATTTGTCTGTTTTTTGCCCGCTTCGTTATTTTCTCTCCTTGATGTGTTTTTGTGTTTATAAATCAATTTGTTATGTGGTATTGGTTCAGGGGGCGTAACCGCTACTCTGTGGGCCGCGTGATATTCTACAATTTGGCTTAAAGGTAACCGTATATATTGATGCGGAAATTCATTTCCGAGACGCATGCGGTTCTCTCGGCAGATATATAAATAATTTATTTTAAAATATTTACAAAATTGTCCTGTCACGCTGATGGGTAGATATTGTTTGCAAAATGAATTATTCTGTCGGCTGAATTCCGGTTTACTCCAAAGAAAAGGTTTTTAATTATTATGTCTTTGACGTTACAGAATCTTAATAATATCCGTACGCTGCGTGCAATGGCGCGTGAATTATCCCTCGACATTCTTGAAGAAATGCTGGAGAAGGTCAGGATCGTAGTTGAAGAAAAACAACACGAGCAGTCGGAATTGGAGCAGCAACGTGCAGAGCAGCAGGATAAAATTAATGCGTTGCTGGAACGGATGAAAGCCGACGGTATTTCACCTTCCGATCTGCTCGGTACCGAACGCGCGCTGGCGGGCAAACCGGCGAAAAAACGCAAAGTGCGTGAAGCGAAATATCGCTTTATTGATGTGAATGGCGAAGAGAAAACGTGGACCGGCCAGGGCCGAACGCCAAAGCCGATTGCCAATGCGCTGGCAAACGGTAAGACACTGGATGATTTCCTGATTTAAGCCTTGAGCCGGGCGGACGTGTCCGCCCGGTGACACGATCAGCAGACGCCGAAATCACCCGCTTCGGTATATAACGTCACCTCTGCGGCTTTCAGGGTAAATGTCTCGCCCTGTTCATTGCTGGCCTGCACGACCACAATGCTGTCGCCCTTCACGTCGAGCACTTTCAGTTTTGGGCCGCCCTGACGCGGTTGCACATAATCACCGACAGAAAACATAGTACCTCCTCTCATTTAGCGATCTTCACCTTAGCCCACGTCGTGCAATGGGTACAGCATTAAACGGTCTGGTACTGCTTACGAGGTACGACGGTTCCACGGCATGATCTTCAGCAGCCGCGCCATCCCGCAAAAACCGGTCAGACCGGCAAACAGCAGGCCCGCCCCTACAAAACCACTCAGCAGGAAAAAGCCGCCTGAGAGCGTGTAGCCCAGCACCACGCCGAGCAGGATCAGCAGCCCCGCTGCAATTTGTACCTGCCGCATCAGTGGCAGAGGCTGTGATTTATCTTCGACGGTCAGCAGCCCGGCCTGTTTCCAGCCCTGAATGCCACCCTCAACCACGAAGGCCTGAGCGGGTGATGCTGCCTGGGCCAGGCGGGCATCATGGTTTGCTGTCCGTGCGCCGGACTGGCAATGAAAAATCACCGTTTCACCGGGCGCTGTTGTAAGCCCGGCAGGTAAGGTATCCAGCGGTACGGACTGGGCAACCGCAATATGTTCACGGGCATATTCATCGGTATCGCGAATATCAATCAGTCTTGCGCCCTCAGCAATAAGCGCATTCGCCTGCTGTGGCGTAATAAGAGCAAGAGGCATCGTGTTTCCTTACAGCAACTCATCGGAATAGGTCTGACAAGTAGAGCACTTAATGGATGCCTTAAGCCAGTGTAAAGAGGGTAAAGGCAGGTAAAAGCGCAAGAGCGTCCTGGCAGCAAGCGGTAAACTGGCTATGCTTAGAGATAGTCTCTTTTTATTTTCAATTGGTTAGCTTGCACGGAGTCTGTTATGGGTTTTTGGCGTATTGTTTTTACGATTATCCTGCCGCCGCTGGGGGTACTGCTTGGCAAAGGGTTTGGCTGGGCGTTTATCCTCAACATCCTTCTGACCCTGCTGGGATACATCCCGGGTCTTATCCACGCGTTTTGGGTCCAGACCAAAAGCTAAGCACGCCAGAGTAAATCGCTGTAGATGCCGGTCAGCACGCCTTCTGGACCAAACTGCTGTTTGATCCAGCGCGTCACCTGACCGGTCGCGGCATGCTGCGTGGCGAGCAGCATGCGCGAGTCCTGACGCGGGTTGTTAATGCGCCGCGTCACCAGGAGTCCATCCTCCACCGCCTCTCTCGCCATGTATTCCGGCAAAAAGCCAATCCCTTCCCCCAGGATCTGACACTGGCATTTGGTGTTGAAATCCGGCACCAGAATCGCCTCCTGCCCGTGCAGCAGCCAGCCAACCTTCTTATTAATGGTATGCGCGGTGTCTTCCACCATGATGTTCGGATACAGGCGCAGCTGGCTCTCCGCTATCGGTTCGGGAACAAAGGCGAGCGGATGTTCCGGTGCGATGGCAAAGACCCAGCGGATGGCGCCAATTTCGGTGTAATCAATCCCGCCGCCGTCGAGCAGCGTGTCCGGTGCGCCAATCGCGATATTGGCCTGGTTGTTGATAATAGAATCCCAGACGCCGTTGTAGACTTCGGTAGTGACGGTGATCTGACAGGTGGGAAACTGCTTTTTCAGCACCTGCAGCAGCCGCGCGGTATGGCGCGGCGTATACAGCAGCTGGTTAATACAGATGCGCACCCGAGCCTCGATGCCCTGTGAGATGGTATCAATCCCGCGCTTGATGGCGTGAAAGTCGTTAAGCAGGTCGGTGGCCTTACGGTAAAAGTAAAAGCCGGACTCGGTCAGCTCAATGCTGCGCGTGTTACGCACAAACAGCACCACGTCCAGCCCGGTCTCCATGCGCTTAATGGTGTAGCTGATGGCGGACGTGGTGACGCCCAGCTCGGCGGCGGCTTTGCTGAAGCTGCCGAAGCGTGCGGCGGTAGTAAAGGCCAGCAGGTTCTCTTCGGTAAAGATGGAATTCATATATCTCTCCCTTCAGCCATCAGTTTTGAACATATTTTAACAGCGTTGTTACAACGCATTTGAAGCCGATCACAGTTCTGACTCTTTGCTGAAAGCCCTGGTACGTAAGGCTTCCTCAGGCATAAGTATAATGCAGTCTCGGGCGCTAAAAAGCAGATAAACATAAGAAAAAGGTTGCACAGACGCACGTTTTGACCGGTTTGTTGAATTTAACTCAACAATGAATTGACTGTCGATGAATCATTTTTAAGCGGATTCTTTTATGACCAGGCTGTTGCTATTCTCAGGTCAACAGAAATAAAAACATCAGGAGTCTGAATATGTCTGCAACTGAACTCGTTACTGAATTTCTGCTGGCGGCAGAGGAAGGCAATAGCGATGCGCTAAAAGCCTGCCTGGAGAAAGGCGTGGATATTAACGCCACCAACCGCCAGAAAAGAACCGCCGTTATTATTGCCAGCCTGAAAAAACATTATGCCTGCGTAGAGTTATTAATTGCCGCCGGAGCGGATATTGATAAACAGGACCAGACCTGCTTTAACCCTTTCCTCATTAGCTGCCTGACGAATGATTTAACTCTCCTGCGGCTGGTATTGCCCGCGAACCCGGATCTCGACCGCCTGACGCGTTTTGGCGGCGTGGGCATTACGCCAGCCAGTGAAAAAGGGCACGTGGAGATCGTACGCGAGCTGCTGGAAAAAACCGATATCAACGTCAACCACACCAACTTTGTTGGCTGGACGCCGCTGCTGGAAGCCATCGTCCTAAACGACGGCGGCGCAAAGCAGCAGGCGATCGTGAAGCTGCTGCTGGATCACGGCGCGAACCCGCACATGACCGACAAATACGGCAAAACCCCGCTCGAGCTGGCGCGGGAGAAAGGCTTCACTGAGATTGCCGACCTGCTGCTGGCGGCGGGCGCGTAAAGCAATCGGCCAGTCATTTCCGGCTGGCCGTTAATTCAAAAGTATTTTTACCGACGTGCATTTTGCACGACGGCGGCCCCCTTTTATCCGTATTCAGGAGAAAACAATGCCAACCAAAATCGTTATAAAAAAGAATACGTATTTTGATTCGGTGTCATTAATGTCCGTTTCCACCAAAGCCAATAAATTGCCAGGCGTCGACCAGGCGTTTGTGGCCATGGCGACGGAGATGAATAAAGGCGTATTAAAAAACCTCGGGCTATTAACGCCGGAATTAGCGGAAGCCAAAAACGGCGACCTGATGATCGTGATTAAAGGCGACGCGGCGAATGATGAAACGCTGGCCGCTATTGAAGCGCTGTTCACGCGTAAAGAGAGCGCAGGTTCCCATGAAGCGCGCTACGCGACGATTGCCAGCGCCAAAACCCATCGCCCGGACAGCAACCTTGCGGTGATTTCCGTCAACGGCACCTTCGCCGCCCGCGAGGCGCGTCAGGCGCTGGAAAACGATCTCAACGTAATGCTCTTCTCCGATAACGTGTCGCTCGACGACGAGCTGGCGCTGAAGCAGCTGGCGCACCAGAAAGGGCTGCTGATGATGGGGCCGGACTGCGGCACCGCCATCATCAACGGCGCGGGGCTGTGCTTTGCTAACGCGGTGCGCCGCGGCTCGATTGGCATCGTCGGCGCATCCGGTACCGGCAGCCAGGAGCTGAGCGTGCGCATTCACGAATTCGGCGGCGGCGTGTCGCAGCTGATTGGCACCGGCGGGCGCGATCTCAGCGAGAAAATTGGCGGTCTGATGATGCTCGACGCCATCGACATGCTGGAAGCCGACGAGGGCACAGAGGTGATTGCGCTGATCTCCAAACCAGCGGCGCCTGCCGTGGCAGAAAAGGTGCTGGCCCGCGCCCGCGCCTGCCGCAAGCCGGTGGTTGTTTGCTTCCTCGGGCGCAGCGAACCGCCCGCCGATGAAGACGGCCTGCAGTTTGCGCGCGGCACCAAAGAGGCAGCCCTGAAGGCGGTCCTGCTCACCGGCATCAAAAAAGAGTCCCTTGATCTGCATCCGCTCAACTGGCCTTTGATTGAAGAGGTGCGCGCCCGCCTGACTCCGCAGCAGAAGTACATTCGCGGCCTGTTCTGCGGCGGCACCCTGTGCGACGAGGCGATGTTCGCGGCGCTAGCGAAATTCGACGACGTCTACAGCAATATCCAGCCGGATCCCGCTAAACGCCTGCAGGACGTCAGCGTCAGTAAAGCCCACACCTTCCTCGACTTTGGCGACGACGATTTCACCAACGGCAAGCCGCACCCGATGATCGACCCGACCAACCGCATCAGTCGCCTGCTGCAGGAGGCGCGCGATCCGGAGGTGGGCGTCATCGTGATGGACTTCGTGCTGGGCTTTGGCGCGCACGAGGATCCGGTCGGCGTGATGCTCGACGCCATTAAAGAGGCGCAGGCAATTGCAAAGGCCGATAACCGTCCGCTGGAAATCCTCGGCTATGTGCTCGGCACCGACCAGGATCCGCAGTCGCTGGCGCAGCAGTGCCAGCTGCTGACCGACGCAGGCGTCATCTGGGCCAGCAGCAGTACCAATACCGGATTACTGGCACGCGAATTTGTCTGCAAAGGGGAGAACGCATAATGACCACCTTATTCAACCAGCCGCTGAACGTCATTAACGTCGGCATCGCGATGTTCAGCGACGATCTTAAAAAACAGCACGTACCCGTCACCCAGCTCGACTGGACTCCGCCGGGGCAGGGCAATATGCAGGTCGTTGAGGCGCTCGACCAGCTGGCGGAAAAACCGCTGGCGGAGAAGATCGCCGCCGCCAACAAGCTTGCGCTTGAGCGCATTATTCAGTCCCATCCGGTGCTGGTGGGCTATGACCAGGCGATTAACGTTGTGCCGGGGATGACCCGCACCACCATTCTGCACGCCGGTCCGCCTGTCTCCTGGGAAAACATGTGCGGCGCGATGAAGGGCGCGGTCACCGGGGCGCTGGTGTTTGAAGGGCTGGCGAAAGATCTGGACGACGCGACACGGCTTGCCGCCTCCGGGGATATTACGTTCTCGCCGTGCCACGAGCACGACTGCGTGGGCTCGATGGCGGGCGTCACCTCCGCGTCGATGTTTATGCACATCGTTGAGAACAAAACTTACGGCAACCGCGCCTTCACTAACCTCAGCGAGCAGATGGCGAAGATCCTGCGCATGGGGGCCAACGACCAGAGCGTCATCGACCGCCTGAACTGGATGCGCGACGTGCTCGGTCCGATGCTGCGCGATGCGATGAAGATTATCGGCGAAATCGACCTGCGGCTGATGCTGGCCCAGGCGCTGCACATGGGCGACGAGTGCCATAACCGCAACAACGCGGGCACCACGCTGTTGATCCAGGCGCTGACGCCGGGGCTGATCCAGGCGGGCTATCCGGTGGCGCAGCAGCGCGAGGTATTTGAGTTTGTCGCCAGCAGCGACTACTTCTCCGGCCCGACGTGGATGGCGATGTGTAAGGCCGCGCTGGACGCCGCTCACGGGATTGAGTACAGCACCGTGGTTACCACCATGGCGCGCAACGGCTACGAGTTTGGCCTGCGCATTTCCGGCCTGCCGGGGCAGTGGTTCACCGGCCCGGCGCAGCAGGTGATCGGCCCGATGTTCGCGGGCTATAAGCCGGAAGACTCCGGGCTGGATATCGGCGACAGCGCCATCACCGAAACCTACGGCATCGGCGGCTTTGCGATGGCGACGGCTCCGGCGATTGTCGCGCTGGTGGGTGGGACGGTGGACGAAGCCATCGACTTCTCCCGCCAGATGCGCGAAATCACCCTCGGCGAAAACCCGAACGTCACCATTCCGCTGCTCTCGTTTATGGGCATCCCAACCGCCATCGACATCACCAGAGTCGCGGGCAGCGGCATTCTGCCTGTCATTAACACCGCCATTGCCCATAAAGACGCGGGCATCGGCATGATTGGGGCGGGCATCGTTCACCCGCCGTTTAGCTGTTTTGAAAAGGCGCTGTTGACCTTCCGCGATCGCTACTTTTTATAAGGCAAGCATCCATGAAAAACATGAAACTGGAGTGGAAAAGAGGTGACTGGGCGGCGTATTTCGGGTTGATGACCAACAACCTGACCAATTTGCTGACCATGATGGGGCTGCTCATTTTTGTCGTCGGCATCCCGAAGGAGATTGTTTATGGGCGCATCGCGCCGGCCTTCGGGCTGGCGGTGCTGGTCGCAAGTATTTGCTACGCCTGGTTCGGCATGCAAATGGCGCGCGCCACCGGGCGAACGGATGTCACCGCGCTGCCGTCCGGCCCCAGCGCGCCGTCCATTTTTACCGTGACCTTCCTGGTGCTGATGCCGGTGTACCAGCAAACGGGCGATGCGGATTTCGCCATTCAGATTGGCCTGGTGTGGTGCTTTGTTGAGGCGATGATCCTGGCGGGCGGTTCGTTCCTGGGGGAGACCATCCGCAAGATGATCCCGCGCACCGTGCTGCTGTCGTGCCTGTCCGGTTTGGGCCTGCTGCTGCTGGCGATGAACCCGATGCTGCAGGCGTTCGAAGCGCCGACCGTGTCGTTTATCGTGCTGCTGCTGATCTTTATTAACTGGTTCGGTAAAAAGCCCATTTTCGCCAAAATCCCGACCGGCCTGCTGTTGCTGGTTGCAGGAACGGCGCTAGCGTGGCTCTCGGGTCTGCAAAGCCCGGAAGCGATTAAAGCGTCCATGTCATCCTTCGGCTTTAACCCGCCGCAGGTGCACATAGAAGGCTTCCTGCAGGGCCTGCCGCACGCGCTGCCGTATCTTGCCTCTGCCGTACCGCTGGGGCTGGCGAACTACATCTTTGACCTGGAAAACATCGAAAGCGCCCACGCGGCGGGGGATGAATACCCGACCCGCAAGGTGATGCTGGCGAACGGTCTGGCCTCCATGCTCGGTTGCCTGATGGGGAACCCGTTCCCGGTGACGGTCTACGTCGGCCATCCCGGCTGGAAAGCGATGGGGGCGAGCATCGGCTATACGCTGGCCTCCGGCGTAACCATGTTCATCGTGCCGCTGTTCGGGCTGGGGGCGTTTATGCTCGCCATCATACCGATGACCGCCATCGTGCCGATTCTGGTGTTTATCGGCGTCGTGACGGCCAACCAGGTGGTGAGGGAAACGCCCAAAGTGGAGGTGCCCGTCATCTTCATCTGCCTGTTCCCGTGGATCGCCAACTGGGCGCTGACCATGATGAACAGCGTGATGGGCGCGGCGGGCACGAATGCCGCCAAAATCGGTACCGACGTGCTGCACAGTAAAGGGATCTACTACGAAGGATTAGTCCATCTGGGGAACGGGGCACCGCTCGCCAGCATGCTGTGGGGCTGTATCGCCATTTTCGCCATCATCAACAAACCGCTGCGCGGCGCCGTGGCCGCGGCGGGCGGGGCACTGCTGGCGCTGTTCGGGGTGATCCACGCTCCGGTCGTGGGCTTTGCCGAAGGCAGTTCGCTGATGTTCGTCACCGCGTATCTGATGATGGGCGGCATGTTTGTGGTGAAGCATGTGCTGGATAGCCGCGAAGCGGCGAGCGCTGCGCCGGGTACCGTTGCGAAGGAGCACGTATGAAAGAGCTTATGGTTGTCGCCATTGGCGGTAACAGCATTATCAAAGACAACGCCAGCCAGTCGGTTGAACATCAGGCGCAGGCGGTGAAAGCGGTGGCAGAGTCGGTGCTGGAAATGCTGGCCTCCGACTATGACATCGTGCTCACCCACGGCAACGGCCCCCAGGTGGGGCTGGATCTGCGCCGTGCCGAAATCGCCCACGAGCGGGAAGGACTGCCGCTGACCCCGCTGGCAAACTGCGTGGCGGACACCCAGGGCGGTATCGGCTACCTGATCCAGCAGGCGCTCAACAATTGCCTGGCCGTGCGCGGGGAGCAAAAAGCGGTCACGGTCGTCACGCAGGTGGAGGTGGATAAAAACGATCCCGGCTTTGCGCACCCGACGAAACCTATCGGCGCGTTCTTCAGCGAGGCGCAGCGCGACGAGCTGCAGCGCGCGCACCCGGACTGGCATTTTGTTGAGGATTCCGGTCGGGGCTACCGTCGCGTGGTGGCTTCACCCCAGCCGCTGCGCATCGTTGAGGCCGACGCCATCAAGACGCTGACGCAAAAAGGCTTTGTGGTGATCGGCGCGGGCGGCGGGGGGATCCCCGTTGTTCGCAGTGAGCAGGGGGATTACCGGAGCGTCGACGCGGTGATTGATAAAGATCTCTCTACCGCGCTGCTGGCACGCGAGATCCGCGCCGACGTGCTGGTGATTACCACCGGCGTGGAGAAGGTGTGCATCAACTTCGGCAAGCCAAACCAGCAGGCGCTGGACACCGTTAACGTGGCGCAGATGAGGCGTTATATGGAGGAAGGCCACTTCCCGGCAGGAAGCATGCTGCCCAAAATCGTCGCCTCGCTGGAATTTTTAAAACACGGCGGCAGGCGGGTGATTATCACCTCTCCAGACTGCCTGCCCGCGGCGCTGCGTGGAGAAACCGGCACCCATATCGTTAATGAAGGAAGATAAGATGAGTGAAAATAAAAGCCGTCGCGAGTTTATCAGCCAGAGCGGCAAAATGGTCACCGCCTGCGCGCTGTTTGGCGCCACCGGCTCCGTCGCGTATGCTGCTGACTCCGCAAAGCCAACCTGCGAGACCGGCAAACCGATGAGCATCACCGCAAAACATTACTATCTGGACAACGTGCTGCTCGAAGCCGGGTTCAACTTTGACGGCAGCGTGGCGACGAGCACCCGCACCGAGCTGAAAACGCTGGAAATCAAGGACGGGAAGATCGTCGCCCTGCGCGACAACAAAAGCCATGCCGACGCCACGCTGCCGCACTACGATGCGGGCAACAAGCTGATGCTCCCGGCGATGCGCGACATGCACATCCACCTGGATAAAACCTTCTACGGCGGCCCGTGGCGATCCCTCAACCGCCCAGCGGGCACCACGATTCAGGACATGATCCGCCTTGAGCAGAAGCTGCTGCCCGAGCTGCAGCCCTACACCCAGGAGCGTGCGGAAAAGCTGATCGATCTGATCCAGTCGAAAGGCTCCACCATCGCCCGCAGCCACTGCAACATTGAGCCGGTTTCCGGCCTGAAAAACCTGGAAAACCTGCAGGCGGTCCTGGCGCGCCGCAAAGCGGGTTTTGACTGCGAAATCGTCGCCTTCCCGCAGCACGGGCTGCTGCTGTCGAATTCTGAAAAGCTGATGCGCGAGGCGATGCAGGCCGGGGCGCACTACGTGGGCGGGCTGGATCCAACCAACGTTGACGGCGCGATGGAGAAATCCCTCGATACCATGTTCCAGATTGCGCTGGACTACGACAAAGGGGTGGACATTCACCTGCACGAAACCAGCCCGGCGGGCGTGGCGGCGGTGAACTACATGGTCGAAACCGTGGAGAAAACGCCGGCGCTGAAGGGGAAACTCACCATCAGCCACGCCTTCGCGCTGGCGACGCTCAACGAGCAGCAGGTGGATGAGATCGCCACCCGCATGGCGGCGCAGCAGGTGACCATCGCCTCCACCGTGCCGATTGGCACCCTGCATATGCCGCTGAAGCAGCTGCGCGAGAAGGGCGTGTTTGTGATGACGGGGACCGACAGCGTAATCGACCACTGGTCGCCGTACGGTCTGGGGGACATGCTGGAAAAAGCGAATCTCTATGCGCAGCTCTACATCCGCCCCAACGAGCAGACGCTCTCCCGCGCGCTCGGTATCGCCACCGGCGACGTGCTGCCGCTGAACGACAAAGGCGAGCGCGTGTGGCCGAAAGCGCAGGACGACGCCAGCTTTGTGCTGGTGGATGCCTCCTGTTCCGCCGAAGCGGTGGCGCGCATTTCCCCGCGTACCGCGACGTTCCATAAAGGAAATCTGGTCTGGGGTACGGTGGGATAAACGCGAGCCGGGTGGCGGCTTCGCCTTACCCGGCCTACTGAAACCCTCAAATTGTAGGCCGGGTAAGCGCAGCGCCACCCGGCAATGTTTTATACTGGGCGTCGCATTCTTAAAGAGGGATCTGCCATGGCACAAAACATCTACGACAACCCGGCATTTTTCGAAGGCTACGCCCAGCTTCCGCGTTCGGTGCAGGGGCTGGACGGCGCGCCGGAGTGGCCCGCGCTTAAGGCCATGCTGCCGGACTTAACCGGCAAATCGGTTGTCGATCTCGGCTGCGGCTACGGCTGGTTCTGCCGCGCGGCGAGGGAGCTGGGCGCTGCTGACGTCACGGGCGTTGATATCTCCGAAAAGATGCTCGCCCGCGCAGCGGAGCTTACCGCGGACCCACTGATTCACTATCAGCGTAGCGATCTGGACTCTCTCAGCCTCGACGAAACCAGCGTCGATCTGGTCTACAGCTCGCTGGCGCTGCACTACCTGCCGGAGCTGGATACCCTGTTTGCGAAGGTTCAGCGCGCGCTTAAGCCCGGCGGCAGCCTGGTCTTTTCCATGGAGCACCCCATTTACACCTGCGCCACCCGTCAGGGCTGGCTGACCGACGATAGCGGCGAGCGGTTCTGGGGCGTGAATCATTATCAGGACGAAGGCCAGCGCGTCAGCAACTGGCTGGCGGACGGGGTGATCAAATACCACCGCACGCTGGGCACCACGCTTAACGCGCTCATCAGGGCTGGATTAACGATAAGCGAGGTCAACGAGTGGGGGCCAGCGCAGGCGCAGATTGACGCCTGGCCCGCGCTGGCCGAAGAGGCGGAGCGCCCGATGCTGGTGCTGATCGCCGCCCGTAAGGCTCAGTAACCCACTTTATACACGCGTCCGCTCTGCACGCCTTCCACGCTGCGACGGTAGGCCTGCGCCACGGTCGCGGCGGGAACGCTCTCAAAGCCCGGGAAGAATCCGTCGTACGCTTCGACGGATTCGGTGAGTACCGTCGGGCTAATCAGGTTGATACGGATCCCGCGCGGCAGCTCGCAGGCGGCAGCGCGCACAAACCCTTCCAGCGCCGCATTTACCGTGGTGGCATTCACGCCCTGCGCAATCGGCTCGTGCGCCACAATTCCGCTTATCAGCGTAATCGAGCCGCCTTCATTCAGGTAGTGCTGGCCGGTCAGCGCCAGGCGCACCTGCCCGAGCAGTTTATCCTGCAGGCCCTGGTTAAAGTCGCTGTCTTTCATGGTCGCGAGCGGGCCGAAGTAGAGGCCACCGCTGGCGGACACAATCGCATCCACCTGACCGATTTTCTCGAAGAGCGCCTGAACGCTCGCCTGCGAGGTGATATCCACCTGCTCGTCGCCCTGCGTGCGACCGACGCGGATGACCTCGTGGCGACGACTCAGCGCTTCCGTTACCGCACGACCGACCGTACCGCTGGCACCAATAATGACGATTTTCATAGCTGACTCCTTCTGTTGTGAGACTTCATTCTTTAATAAATAAAAAGTCAGATAAACTGGGCTAACGTTAGAAGATTGCTAACCAGAGGTTCGGAATATGGATAAGCTACGCGGTATGGAGACGTTTATTGCGGTGGTGGAAAGCGGCAGCTTTACCGGCGCAGCGTCACGGCTGGAGATGTCGGCGGTGATGGTGGGCAAGTACGTTGCGCTGCTGGAAGCACAGCTCGGCACACGCCTGCTGGAGCGTAACACGCGCCGTCAGAGCCTGACGGATGCCGGACGCGTCTATTTCGACGAGGCGAAGCGGGTGCTGGAGCAGGTCTCCATCGCCGAAAGCGCGGTGGAACGGCTGCGTGCTGCACCTGCCGGAACGTTGCGCGTCACGGCGCCCACGTCGTTTGGCGGCTGCGTGATCGCCCCGCTGACGGCAACCTTTTTACAGCGCTACCCGGAGGTACGCATTGAGCTGGATCTCACCAACCGGATGGTCGATCTGGTGGAGGAGGGCGTCGATCTGGCCATTCGCATTGGTGACGTTCGTAATGACGATCTGGTGGCGAAATACCTGTGCCCCTACAACATGGTGATCTGCGCCGCACCGGACTATTTAGCGCGACACGGCACGCCGCAAACGCCAGACGATCTGGTGGATCATCTGTGTCTTTCGCACACGGTGTGGACGGCACGCAACGAGTGGCGGCTGCCGGGCGTGGAAGGGGAGGTGCGCTGGAAGCGGGATGCGATATTAAGATGTAACGACGGCTACGGCTTACGCATGGCGGCGCGGGCCGGGGCGGGGCTGTTGCTGCAACCGGAAGTGCTGGTGGCGGAAGAGCTGGCAAGCGGCAGGCTGGTGCGGGTGCTGGAGCCGTTCACGCCCGCGCCAAGGCCGGTGCATTTACTGTGGCGTCAGGATTTACGTCAACTGCCTAAGCTTACGGAATTTATCGCCCATATTCTGCTAAGATTGGGCACAATATAAAAAAAGAAGGTAATCAAAGAATGTCTGCAAACAAACTCGCCAGCAGCGCGCAGGGCCTGCAATCATCTGCCATCCGTGAATTATTAAAACATAGCAAAATGGCCGGCGTCATTTCGCTGGGCGGGGGGATTCCTAATCCCGATCTGTTCGATCGCGAAGGGCTTAAAATTGCTGCCGATACCGTCTTATCACAGCATTTTGGCGAGGCGTTCCAGTACGGCCTGACGGAAGGCGTCCCGGGACTGCGCGAGGAAATTAAACGCATCTGCGAGGGGCGCGGTATCGCCTGTAAGGCCGATGATGTCGTGATTACTTCCGGCTCGCAGCAATCGCTTGACGTGCTGGCGCGTGCCTTAATCAACCCGGGTGACACCGTTGTGGTTGAGCGTCCAACCTATCTTGCCGCGCTGCAGGTCTTCGGCCTGGCGCAGGCGAATTTTGAATCCGTTGGCACCGACGGCGACGGCATGAAGGTGGATGAGCTTGAGGCCCTGGTGGCAAAGAAAGCCATCAAAGCGGTCTATATTGTTCCGACGTTTGGCAACCCTGGCGGGGTAACTCTTTCTGAAGCGCGCCGTAAACAGCTGGTGGAATTATCGAAGCGCTATGACTTCGTGATTATTGAAGACGATCCGTACAGCGAAATTAATTATACCGATGAAGTCTTCCGCCCGTTAATTGCCCATGCCAAAGATATCGGCAATGAAGAGAACGTGGTGTATACCTCGACCTTCTCTAAAATTCTCGCGCCGGGGACTCGCGTAGGCTGGGTGCTGGTACCGGAATGGCTGAAGCGCGCGGTAGTGAACCTTAAGCAAACCACCGATCTGCACACCAGCACGCTGTCGCAGCTGATGACGTATGAGTACCTGAAGACCGGCCGTCTGGCCGATCAGATTAAAACGATCCGCGAAGCCTATCGCCAGAAATACCAGACGTTTGCAACCGAACTGGAGGCCGAGCTGGGCGATGTGATGTCGTTCCACAAGCCGAAGGGCGGCATGTTCCTGTGGGCGAAAATGAACAACGGCATCAACACGACGAAATGGCTGGAAAAAACCTTGAGCAACGGCGTGGTATTTGTGCCGGGCGAGTTTTTCTACTGCAATGAACCGGACCAGACAACGCTGCGCATGTCATTCGTCACACCAACGGATGAGCAGCTAAAAGAAGCGGTTCGACGTTTGAAGATCTCCCTGTAACAGAGCGCGCATAACGGCAGTTGCCGTTGTGCGCGCAGGGTGAGCTTATTGCGTGGCGTGGGCGAGCGTGAGGTCTGAAGCATCGCCGCCGATCGTCTGCGTCACTTCATGGATACGACAGATTTTCCCCTCGCGCAGTGCGGCAAACATATACACCTCTAATTCCGTCTGGCGACCATCAGGATACGTCACCGTAGCCCAGTGTCGGTCTGCTAAAAGATTCTCGTGACAGGCCAGCTCTTCTACCCTGAATGCGATCGCGCGGATCTGCGAGCGAACGTGGTTCAGGTGCTGCATAAAACCCCGATAATCAAGCGCGTGACCATCCGTGTACTGCTGGTAATCGGGCGTAAACACCTCTGCGGGATCTAATTCACCTTTGAACAAGCGGCTTAACAGGCACGCCATTTTTTCGCGCTGTAGGATATTGTCAGGCTGGGCTATCAGGGTTGTGATGATGCTCATGTTGGCTCCTTGTGTCGTTGAGCCACCATTATCCTTGACAGTCGACGGCGCAGTTTCTGTAATGCGTCGATGAATAACGATTTTCGGTCAAAATGAGATGGTCAGTTTTGAAACGCTCCGTCATCCCGGCGGGTATCGAACGCCATGGCACAGTCATCGCACCGGCCAGCTGTGGCGCATTGCAACGGGTCTGCTGGTCATTGAGACGCTGCAGGCGCGCTCGGTCGTACCGGCAAAACACATCGGCTGGCTCCCGCCAGGTCAGCAGCACGCCGCTTTTTCTGAAAGCGCGATAGAAGGCTGCGCTATCTATCTTGACCCCGCCTGCTGTGCAGGGCTTCCCGATGCGCCCGCGCTGTTCGAGCCCGACGATCTTACTCATGCACTGTTTTCCCGTTTATGTGGTGCAGAAAACGAGTACGATCCGCGAAAGCTGACTTTGCTGCTGGATGAGCTTGCCCTGACGCCCCAGGCTCACTTTTCTCTTCCCGTGCCGACGGATCCGCGTCTGAAGAACGTGGTCAGCCATTTGCTGCAGTTTGTCGATGATAACCAGACGGTCGAGAGCCATGCTATTCATGCTGGGATGAGCGTGCGTACGTTCAACCGTCGGTTTAGTGTCCAGACCGGAATGAACTTTGTTAACTGGCGGCAGCTGGCACGCGTCATGCGGGCAATGGAGTGGCTGGCGGCGGGGAAGCCGGTAGGGTGGATTGCGCTGTCCTGCGGCTACAGCAGCGTCAGCGCATTTATTGAGGTTTTCAGAGCATGGACCGGTAAAACGCCGGGGCAGTGGGCGATGTTGCGGTCTGATGCTCTCCCCACGTCCCGCTCAGCTTTACAATGTAGGCCGGGTAAGGCGAAGCCGCCACCCGGCGATTGACTACCGCTCCCTCAGCGCCTCTTTCGCCCGGTTAAACGGCTTAATCAGATAATCCAGCACCGTTTTCTCGCCGGTCTTAATGTCCACCGTGGCAATCATCCCCGGCACAATCGAGAAGTGCCTGCCCGCCTTATTCACCAGGTAATCCTGGCTGGTGCGGATAAATACCCGGTAATAGAACACTTCCGGCTTGGCTTCATCCTGTATGGTGTCCGGCGAAATGGTTTCCACCACGCCGTGCAGCCCGCCGTAGATGGCATAATCGTACGCGGTGATCTTAACCAGCGCCTCCTGGTTCGGGTGGATAAAGGCAATATCGCGAGGCGACAGGCGGGTTTCAATCAGCAGGTGATCGTCCACCGGCACAATCTCCATCAGCTCGCCGTTGGGCGGGATCACGCCGCCGATGGTGGTGACCTTGATGTTTTTGACGATCCCGCGCACCGGGGATTTTACCGTCAGACGGGTGACGGAATCCTGACGGCCCTTGAGGATCGCAGAAACCATATCCACCTCCGCGTTGGCCTTGGAGAGCGCCTCGCGGGCCTGAACGTAATACTGCGAGCGCACGTCGGTGAGCTTCAGCTCCAGATCGCTTTTCTGCCGCTGCAGACGCAGCACCTCCACGTGGCTGGCGGCGCCGGTTTTGACCAGCCGCTGGGTGATGGCCAGCTCTTTATTCGCCAGATCTAACGCGGCGCGCAGCTCCCGCTGGGTATCTTCCAGCTGCGCGCGGCGCGAGTTGTAGAGCCGCGTTTCGTCGGCAATCAGATCCGGCCATTTTGCCAGCGAAGGGGGGAACTTCAGCGGGAGATCGTTCACCTCGGCGTACAGGCGGGCGCTGGAGGCCAGTGAAGCCCGGTAGCGCGCCGCGCTTTCGCCGACGTTGGATTCGGAACGGGTTGGATCAAGCCGCGCCAGCACCTGCCCGGCCTGCACCTGATCCCCCTCGTGGACGTTCAGCTCGGTGAGGATCCCGCCGTCCAGCGACTGTAAGACCTGCTCGCGCGAGCTGGGGATCACTTTACCCGAGCCGGTTGAGACCTCATCCAGCATGCCAAACCACGCCCAGACGCCCAGCACCACAAACATCAGCAGCGAGAAGATCACGATCCGCCGCGCGCCGGTGTAGCCGCTTTCGGAGTCGAGGGCGTTATCCAGATCGTCCATTGCGGCCACGTCACGCTGACTGATTTTCATTTTTCCACTCCCGTCCGGTTGCCTGCTGCTGTTGCTGCATGCGGCTGTTGCTCAGGGCCTGCGCTTTTGGCGCATCCATCACCAGCATCCCTTCTTTCAACACCACCACGCGCTCCACCAGCTCCAGCACCGGGACGCGGTGGGTGGCGACAACCAGCGTACGGTTGCCAAGCCAGGCGTTAAGGCGCTGGATAAATTCCCGCTCGGTGTGTTCGTCAAGCGACGCCGTGGGTTCGTCCATCAGCACGATATTCGGATCGCGCAGAAGCATGCGCGCCAGCAGAATGGACTGCCGCTGCCCGCCGGACAGCCCCACGCCATTCTCCATAATCGCGTAGTCCAGCCCCTTCGGCAGCTTCTGCACAAAGCTCGCCGCGCCGCATATCTCCAGCACCTCAAAAATCTCTTCATCGGTGGCGCGCGGCATACCCAGCGTGATGTTCTCGCGCAGGGTGCCGTAAAACAGCCGCGCGTTCTGGGTCATAAAGCCGACGTTGCGCCGCACGTCCGCCACGTCGAGATGGGGCAGGCTGAAGTTGTCGAGCCGCAGCTCGCCGCCCGCCAGATCCATCCCGCCTGCCATCGCCTGCAGCAGGGTGGACTTGCCCGCGCCGTTGCGCCCGAGGATCGCCACTTTCTCGCCGGGTTTGATCTCCAGACGGTTGATGCGCAGCGCCATGCGGGGATCTTCCGGGTGATAGCGGAACTGCGCCTGCTCGAACAGGTAATGGCCGCGCAGCACGTCCTGGCGGATCGGCGTCTCTTCGCGCTGGTTCTCGGTGGGCAGCTGCATAATGCTGTCCAGCCCCTCTTTGGCGGCCTTCACCTGCTGCCAGCGGGCCAGCACGCCGCAAAGGGTCGCCATCGGAGCGATCATGCGGGAGGCCAGCATTGAGGCGGCCACCACCGAGCCGGTGGTTAGGGTACCGTCGATCACCATCGGCGCGCCGACCACGATGACGCCTGCGTAGACCAGACTTTGAATGGTCATCCCCCAGCTGATCAGGTTCTGCGTCAGCTCGCGGGTGCGCAGGCCGGACTCGGCGGTGATCTGGATGTAGCTGTTCCACTGCTGCAAAAAGCGGTTTTCCGCCTGCATCAATTTGATGTCCTCCAGCCCCTGCACGCTCTCCACCAGCACCGCGTTGCGCAGGGTGGATTCGTGTGCCGACTGTTTCGCCAGCTCCGCCAGCCGCTTTTGCAGCAGCAGGCCTGGCAGCACCATGATCACCGCCGCGACCGGGGCGATCCACGCCAGCTGCGGCGCGATGATCGCCAGCACCACCACAAAGAGGAGGAAGAAAGGCAGGTCAACAATCGTGGAGATGGTAGAGGAGGTGACCATCTCGCGGATCTGCTCCAGCTCGCGCAGCTGGGAAATGAAGCTGCCGGTGGAGCGGGGGATGGCGCTGTTGCGCAGGCGTAGCGCATGGCCAAAGACGCGATCCGACACGCGCAGATCCGAGCGCTTGCCCAGCAGATCCATAATGTGCCCGCGCGCCACGCGCAGCACAAAACCAAACAGCGTGGCGATCAGCACCCCAATAGTCAGAACGTACAGCGTCGGGTAGGACTGGGCCGGGATCACCCTGTCGTAAACCTGCATGGAAAACACGATCCCCGAAAGCGACAGCACGTTGATAAACAGCGCGGCGAGCATGACCCAGCTGTAGGGGCGAAGATCGCGCATCACCAGCCGGTAGAGCCAGTCCGGGCGGTATTTAGAGATATAGGCATCCACCCGGCTGTCCTTCAGGGCGGACAGGGGACGCAGGGCTATCACGTGGCGAATCGCCGGAAGCATTGCCGTCATCGACAGGCGGTTCGTGTGCGCAGTGTCGTCGAAAAAACTCACTTCGAGGGTGTCTTCCCCGTCAAAGCGATCGATGACTCCGATTTTTCCGTCGTTCAGCTCGACCACCACCGGCAGACGCCAGCTGTTGATAGACGGCCGATCGGCCGTCAGCAGCTGGAACGACAGCCCGGCCTCGCGGGCAAGCTGCGTCAGGGCCGGCACCATCGGCTTCCCCTTCAGCCATGGCGCCCCCGCCAGCAGCGCACCGGGGGAACAGGCGACGCGATAACGCGTTGCCACGTAGCCAAACGCATGCGCCCACTGTTCCAGCGCAGCATCCTTCATGGGTTCACCCTGTGGGACATCACGTTGCTTCATGGCTGGATCTCCACGGTCTGGATGGTGCGGTTATCAAGATCGAACGCGTGGCGTAAGCGCCCGGTGTTGTACAGGCAGTTGAGCTGAAGTTGATGCAGCTGTCCGGCGGTTTGCTGCTGGGTGAAACGCGCCTGATAGACCTCCTGCTCGGCGTTGAGCACGTCGAGCAGCGGACGCGAGCCCAGGTCGAGATACTGCTGCTGATACAGCTCGCGGGTGCGGGCGCTGAGCGCTTCCTGACGCCCCTGAATTTGCAGCGTGGCCATCAGGCTCATTACCTGGCTGCGCGCTTCGAGCAGTTTTTGCCGCACGTCGAGGCGGGTGCGCTGAATGGTAGACTGAGCCGACTCGACCGCGTGTCCGGCCGCATTGCGACGGGCGGTCAGGCCGCCGCCCTGATAGAGCGGCATCTGCACTTTGACCCAGGCGGAATACTGGGTGCGATCCCGCGTTTCGTTGCCCGCATAGCGATCGTTGAGGTAATGGCGCACTTCGGGCTCAAGCGAAATGGTCGGCGTCATCTGCGCGTTGGCATTGTCAAGGTTAGCCTGCGCGACGTTGGCCTGCGCCCAGGCGGCTAAGACGGCGGGCACCAGGCGATCGTCCGGCTCGGCGATGTCGCAGCTGCGCGCCAGACTTTGTGGGAAATCGTTGCTGACCGTGTTCAGACTGTCCCAGCCGAGAAAGCTCATCAGCGTGGCGCGGGCGCTGTCGAGGCTGGCCTGATACTGCATCAGCTGCGCGCGTGCGCCTTCGATACGGGCATCGGTCTGCACCACGTCAGAGAGTGAGGTGGCCCCTTCGTCATTGCGCAGCTTCGTCAGCTTTCCGATAGAGGAGAGGGCATCAAGCTGCTCTTTGGCGGTGTCCACCATCTGCTGCAAGGTTTGAACCTGCACCATGGCGATGGCGGTATCGTGGGCGATGGTGTCAATGCTGACCAGCACGTTAGCCTGCTGCTGGGCGACGCCTGCGCTTTCGGCGCGCACCTGGCTCGCCACTTTGCCGAAGTCGTAGAGCATTTGCGAGAGGGAGAGCACCAGCGACGGCGTGAAGCCGTTGTCGTCACCGTCGTGGGTATAGCCGTTCTCCATTCCGGCATTGATTTGCGGATAGTATTTCGATTTGGCGACGTCCACGTTTTCGCTCTGCTGGTAGAGTTTACCTACCGCTTCGCTGATGGCCGGGTGCCAGGTGACGGCACGGTTTACGGCTTCGCCCAGCTGCAGCGTGCCGGGCGCGGCTTTTGTGGCCACCGGGGCCACGCGGCCGTTCAAAGAGGGGAGTTCCTGCGTTTCGCTGAGTTGTTCGGCATTGATCGTTCCCGCCGGGTTGGCAGCTAGAGCGGGCACAGATATCAGGCAGCACGAGAGCCACCAGTAAGGCATCTTCTTTCCCATGTCTTGTCCCTAATAAAATGGTACAGCTTTATTGTTGTGCCCGGGCGCTGTGCGCCCGGGTCAGGTGGTTCTGTGGCTATCAGGTAATGATGTGCTGCTGGTTAACAAGCTCGTCGTAGGTGGTCTGAACGCCATCAAGCGTAACGAGTGCAGATTGAGTGTAGGCGGCCCCCGTACCGTCACGGTCGATGGAGATCACAGTATTGCTACCGCTTTGTGAAACAGTGAGATAGTTACCCAGCGTCGACGCGCTGCCGTTCCAGCCCACCAGCAGATCGCCAATGTCGATCTTGTCTCCCTGCGCCAGTGAGAAGTTGGTCCAGTGGTCGCCCGCGCTGTTCCCCGCCGTTGCGTTGCCTGCCGTGCTGTTCAGCACCTGGTAAATCAGCGTATCGCCGTAGGCCGTACCGGTGATGACGTCGTTGTGTTCAGAGCTGATGAACTGCGGCGCCATGTTGATGGTCAGCGTGGCGGTATCCGTGTTGCCGTTGGCGTCGGTCAGGGTGTAGTTGAATGTCTCCTTCGAGGTGATGGTTGAGAGCGATACCCCGCTGTTGAGGGTATAGGTGTAGTGGCCGTCCGCGCCGATCGCCAGGATGCCGTAATGACCGGTGATGTTCACGGTGGTGCTGCCGGTGTACGGATCCAGGGTGGTGGTCACGCCGTTGTAGCCGGTAATGCTTACGCGGGTATCGACCGAGTGCAGCTGATCCAACACGCCGCCAGAGTCGGTGCCGTCAAAGATATTGCCGTTAACGGTGTGGGTGCCGGTGACGTCGAAATCACTCAGCGAGTAGGTGGTGCCGTTCACGCTTGGGGTGATGGCGATGTTCCCGACGCTGAGCCCCGGTACGCTACCGGTAAAGTTCAGCGTATAGGTCCCGGCGTTAAGATCCAGCCCGGTCAGCGGAACGTCGATACTGCCGCCTACCAGAGGAACCAGCGCCAGAGAGCCACCGCTGAAGGAGCCGCTGCGGATCACGCCTGAGCCGTCGCTGATGGACCAGGTCACCGTCAGCCCGCCTAGCGCCAGCAGCGAGGCCACGTCGAAGTGCAGCGACGCGTTGTGCAGCGCGGTGTTCGGGTCGACCACGAAGGTCCCACTGCCGGAGCCCTGGGTTGATGAAAATACGGCTGCCGTCCAGCTGGCGGTGCCGACAGTGGTATCGGTGTAGGTCGACGTGTGGTGCACCGAGGTGAGGGCCATCGCGGTGCTGACATCATTCACCGCATTCATCGCCTGCGCGGTAGGGGTAATGTTCAGCGACGCCGTGTCTTTCGTCCCATCCGGAGCTGTGATGGTGTAGACGAAGGTATCTGGCGTGCTGATATGGTCGGAGCCGACGCCGCTATTCAGGGTGTAGGTGTACTCCCCGGCCGCGTTGATGCTCAGCTTACCGTATTCCCCCTCAATTTCCGTCAGGCCGCTGCTGTTAACCTCCACGCCGTTCACTTCCGTCACCAGCGTACCGGCTGGGGCAATGTCATCCGACAGCACATCCCCGGAGGTGGTCTCGCTAATGCTCGCCACGCTGTAGACATGATCCTGCAGAACGTCCAGCGTATAGGCCGTCAGCGCGGTGATCCCTGCCGCCGTATTGAGCAGGAACAGGTACTCCCCGGCGGGCAGGTTCAGCGTCAGCTGTGGCGAGGTTCCGCCCAGCAGCGGCGCGCGCAGCCAGCCCGACTCCACGCGCATCTGTTCAAAGGTCTGCGTCGCGTTGTTGAACTTATAGATGTACAGGTCGAACACCGAGGCCAGCGCCACGCCGCCTACGGAAGCCTGTACGGTCATGGTGCGGGTGGTGCCTTCCTCCACGCTGTAGATGATTGGGTTAGTCATATCGTCCAGCAGATTCAGCCCCAGCGTGTTGCCGAGGTTAATCCCGACCAGGGTAAAGCCGCCCTGGGACGAGGTGCCGTTATCAATGGCCGTTACGGTGGTGTCGAAGGTCAGTGAGGCGGTATCGTCCACCGCCACAATGCCGCTGGTGGCGGTTCCTGTACCCAGCGACAGTACCAGGTTCGCCGACGCGCTGACGCCGTTATAGGTGATGGTGTAGCTGAAGCTCTCCGTGCGGCCAATGACCGAGGCGCTGGTGTCCGTCAGGGTGTAGGTATAGCTGCCGTCCCGGTTGATGGTCAGCGTGCCGTACTCGCCCTGAATCACGGTGCCGTCAGCGGTCACGTTGGTGAGGTCGCCTTCCGTATTGGTCACGGCGGTGATTCTGGCACCTGCCGGGGCGTTGTCGCTGCCTGCTGTCGGGTCGACATCGGTGATGACGTTGCCCGTCAGGCTGGTTTCGCCAGAAACGGTACCCGCGCTGGTCTCTTTCACCGCGACATCCAGGCTGGTGTAAGAACCGGTCGCCAGGAGGTTGGTGTTGTAGCTCAGAACGCGATACTGACCATTTTCCAGCCCGGTCAGGTTCAGCGAGACGCCGGTTGCGCCGAGCGTCAGCAGGTCAGCAAACTGCGGCTGGCCTGTATCCACCACCGTTGTCCAGGTGTTGTTGACGCTGTCGAACCGCTGCACCACCAGTTCAAGGGTGTTGAGCAGCGACAGCACCGCCCCCGTGGCGTTGGCATTCACCTCGATATCCGCGCTGCCGCCGCTGCCTACGGTGAACCCTACCTGTGCGGTGTCGTTACCCAGTAGCGTCAGCACGTTACCCACGGCTCCCACCAGCAGGAAACCATAATCGCTGTACTGCGAATTGGTCACCGTTGCGGTGGTGGTGAGTTCCAGCTCTTCAACGTTGTTGCTGGCCGACAGCGGCACGACTGGCGCAAGGACCGAGCCAGGCTGTGAGACGTTGCCTGCAACGTCGGTGGCGGTGATCTGCAGCGTCTGGCCTTCCGTCTGTTTATTGAGGAAGGTATAGCTCCAGGCTCCGTTGCTGTCCGCCGTGGCGGTGACCGTTGAATTGTCCGCCAGACGGATAGTGACGGTGCTGCCTGCTTCGGCATTACCGGTCAACACGCTGCCGTCCGCGTTAAAGGTCCCGGTAGGGACCGTTGGCGCAGTGAGATCGACAATAATTGTCGTCACGGCCGAAGCCGGGCTGGTGTTGCCCGCTGCATCGGTGGCGGTGGCCGTGAAGTTATGCGTACCTTGCGTCAGCGTGGTGGTGGTTTGCGCCAGCGTCCAGTTGCCGCTGCCATCGGCGATGGCCGTGCCGACCAGCGTTGCGCCGTCATAGATGCGTACCGTTGCATTGGCCTCTGCCGTTCCGCTCAGTGTCGGACGCGTATCGTTGGTCGGGTTATTGCCAGTCACCGGTCCGGTGACGCTGCCCACATCATCGATAACCGCACTGATGACCGGCGCGGCTGGCGCAGTGGCGTCGACGTTTATGACATATCCGGCCGTTTGCGCGCTGGCGTTGCCCGTCGCATCGGTGGCGCTAAAGGTCAGACTATGCGGCCCGTTGCTCAGCGCCGGGGAAGGGGTGAAGCTCCACGCTCCGCCGGTGGCAATGACGCTGCCAATCTGTACGCCGTTATCAAAGATTTTTACCGTGACGCCGGCTTCCGCCGTACCGGTGAGGGTTGGCTGGGCATCGTTGGTCAATCCGCCGTTAGCGATGGTCGTCGCCGCGTTGCCCACATCATCCACTATGTTGGTCAGTACCGGTAACGCAGGCGGCGTGGTGTCGATAGTCAGACTAAAGGCCGTTGACGACGTGCTGGTATTGCCTGACGCATCCGTGGCCTGCGCCGTGAAGCTGTGCGGGCCGGTTGTCAGCGTGGTGTTGAGCGCAATATTCCAGTTGCCGCCAGCATCAGCGGTGCCCGAACCGACCAGCGTTGCGCCTTCATAGATACGCACGGTGGCAAACGGCTCGCTGGTGCCGACGAGACGCGGCTGGGTATCGTCCGTGGTCTGTCCGGATCCAAGCGGACCGGTGACGCTGCCCACATCGTCAATCGCCTGGCTGATAACGGGCGCGTTTGGTGCGGAGGTATCGACCACCAGCGTAAATGCGGGGGAGGCCGGGCTGACGTTGCCCGCCGCATCGGTAACCGTGGCGGTCCAGGTATGGCTGCCATTGACCAGCGGTGTTGACGGCGTAAAGCTCCATGACCCGCTGCCGTTCACCTGCGCGGTGCCAACCTGCTGTCCGTTTTCGTAGATAGTCACCGTGGTGTTGGCTGCCGCCGTGCCGTTCAGCGTCGGCGTGGTGTCGTCGGTGCTCTGGTTGGTGGCGAGCGACGTTTGTACGCTGCCCACGTTGTCGCTCGCGGAGGTAATGGACGGCGCGGTCGGCACGCCGGTATCCACCGTCAGGTTAAACGGTGCCGTCGTGCTGCCGGTGTTGCCTGCCGCGTCGGTGGCGTTGAAGGTGACGGCATGAGGTCCGTCATCCAGGTCGGTGCCAGGGGTGAAGGTCCAGTTCCCCTGGGCGTTCACTACTGCAGTGCCAATCTCGGCACCATCTACCAGAATGTGAACCGTCGACCCCACCTCGCCCGTGCCGTTGAAGGTTGGCCGCGCGTCGTTGGTGCTGTTGCCCGACGTAAGCGTGCCGTTGACCGGCGCGACATCGTCAATCACGCTGGTGACCTGTGGCGCGGCTGGGCCTGAGGTATCGACGGTAAAGACGAAGACCGGCGAATTGGCGGAGACGTTACCTGCCGTATCGCTGGCGTTAACGCGAATGTTGTAGCTGCCATCGTCCAGGGCCGGGTCTGGAGTGAAGCTCCAGCTGCCGGTGCCGTTAACCGTTGCGGTGCCGATTTCCACACCATTATTCAGAATGTGGATCGTGCTGCCCGCCGCCCCCGTTCCGCTGAGGGTTGGCGTATTGTCATTGGTAGTCTGCCCGGTTGTCAGATCGCCGAGGGTCCCGCCCGCTACGCTGTCGTTGACGCTATCAAGGGTCGGGATCGTCGGTGCTGTCAGGTCGACCGTCACGCTCCAGGTGTTTGATACCTGGCTGTTGTTGCCCTGCGGATCGGTGGCCGTGACGGTGAAGCTGTGCTGACCTTCGACGAGAGCGGTGTCCGGGGTAAAGCTCCACGCCCCGGTTCCGTCAGCCGTGACGGTCGCAATCGGTGTGACGCCGTCGAAGATCGTCACCACGCTGTTTGCCTCAGCCGTGCCGGTGAGGGTTGGCGTGGCATCGTTGGTCGGCGTACCGCTGACGACGGTAGTGGCGGCATTGCCGACGTTATCCGTGACGTTGGTAATCACCGGCGTGGTGGACACCGTATCCACCACGATAGTGAAGCCCGCCGATGGGCCACTCTGGTTACCCGCCGGATCGGTTTCCCGGATGGTCAGGACGTTATTGCCCTGTGCCAGGGCAGGCGTTGTGAAGCTCCAGTTGCCCGTATCGCCGACCACCACAGTACCCTGCAGCGCCCCGTTGCTGTAGATGGAGATGGTATCGCCTACCGTACCGGTGCCGGTGAGCGTCGGCTGGCTGTCGTTGGTGATCTGTCCGTTTGTCAGCGGACCGGTGCCGGGGCCAACGTCGTCAATTACCGCACCGATGGACGGCGTGCCCGGTGCCGTGAGATCCACGGTAACGGTTGAGATCGGCGATCGACCGCTGGTTTCGCCGTTGAGGGTGGCGGTCGCCTCAAAGGTGTGCTGCCCTTCGCCAAGCGCTGGCGACGTGTAGCTCCAGTTGCCACCTGAATCGGCAATGATGTTCGTTTGTGGAATCGCCACCCCGTCCAGATAGAGAGTGATAAGGCTTCCGGCTTCAGCCGTACCGACGAGGGTTGGAGTGGTATCGTTAGTGGTTTTATCTTTCACATCGCCTGTAACCGGCGCCACGTCATCATTGATGGCGGTGATGATGGGCACGTCCGGGAGATTAGGCAAGGTACCGATGACGGTGTAGGAGGCCTCGGGGCTCTCATTGCCAGCCCCGTCAGTCGCGATAACGGTCAGCACTGCGCCATCCGCTTGTGCGGGACTGAGCGCAACAGAGAAAGAGCCGCCGGTGGCAACGCCGGTACCCAGCACGTTACCGTCAGCATCCGTTACGGTGATGGTGACTCCTGACTCGGCGCTACCGGTCATCGGTGTGCCTTGAGCAGCCACGCTGATCCCGGTTGGGGCTGCCGGATCTACGGTATCCACCGTCACGCTAAGCGGAGCCGAGCTGGTGGAGGTATTACCGACCGGATCGCGGGACGAGACGGTGAAATCATGCGAAGCATCCGACAGCGCGCTTCCGGCAGTCCAGCTCCAGGTGCCGTTGGGCTGCACCGTTACCGGCGCGCCGGATGGCGTGCCGTCCACAGACACAATCACGGTGGATCCCGGTTCGCCAGTGCCGGTAAGGGTCGGCGTACCGTCGCGAGTGTAAAGCGTACCGTTTGTCAGCTGGCTGTCAGAGACGGCGTTAATCTGCGGGACCGCTGGCGGCGTGGTGTCAATTGTGACGGTGAAGACAGGGCTGAGATCGCTGACGTTACCTGCGTCATCAACGGCTGCAGCGGTGACGTTCACTGGGCCATCGCTTTGAGCTGGCAGAGTGAAGGTCCATTCTCCGGTATTACTGACGACTACGCGGCCTAACTCAACGCCGTTGTTGTAGACGATCACCGTTTCGCCCGCAGGGCCCGTTCCCCCTACGGTTGGGGTTGCATCCGAGGTGATCCCGTCATCCGGCTTACCGTCAATCGCACCAATCACCGGGGTTGCAGGGGCGACGGTATCTACCGTGATGGTGATCCCCGTCGACGGGTCTGAGACGTTGCCAGCTTCGTCGGTGGCGGTTGCCGTATATTCGTGGCTGCCCTCCGCAATGTCGCTGCCGGGACGCCAACTCCAGTTGCCGTTGCTGTCGACCGTGACGCTACCCACCGCTGTTGTCGGACCGCCATCAACGCTGTCATAGATGGTGATCAGCTCGTCTGGCGTACCGGTTCCGCTCAGGATCGGGCGCGGATCGTTGGTGGTTTCCCCATCGGCAACAGGGCCGGTTATCTGGCTGACGCTGTCAGTAATGACCGGAGGTTCTGGTGCAACTGGCGGATCGGTGTCAATGGTGATGCTGACTGGTATGGATGGGGCGCTTTCGTTGCCCGTGCCGTCCATGTTGGTGACGGTCAGGGTGATGTCGTAGGTACCGCTGGGGAGCGGCGTTGTCGGCGTCCAGCTCCAGTTACCCGTGCCGTCCACCACAACATCATCAAATTTGTCGCCATCAATGTAAATCGTCACGGTTTCGCCCGGATTGCCGGTACCGCTCAGGGTTGGCGTGGTATCGCGGGTGGTTTCACCCGGGTTCAGCGGCGTTTGTGTTGGGCCGCCGTCAGGGTTTACGGTGATTGTCGGGATAGCTGGCGTCGCGGGCGGGACGGTATCCACCACCAGTTCGAATGGGCTGGAGACGGTGACATTCCCGCCTGCGTCTGTGGCATAGACGGTGAGGGTATGCGGTCCATCGGTAAGCGGCGTGGTGGGGCTGAAGCTCCAGCCGCCGCTGCCGTTAAGCGTGGCGGTGCCGAGCAGGGTTGTTCCGTCATAGACAGTAATCACCGTCCCGGCCGGGGCGCTGCCCTGAAGCAGGGGTTGAGTGTCGTCCGTGGTATCGCCGCTGTCGAGCGTGCCCTGGATGCCGCCGACATCATCGGTGACGGTGGCAATGGTTGCCGCAGGTGGCGGGACGGTATCGACCGTGAAGGTGAAGCCACCAGACGCAGGGCTGGTATTACCTGTACTGTCGGTCGCTACGGCGGTCAGGGTATGCTGGCCGTCGCCAATCGGCGTAGTGGGGGTAAAGGTCCACGCGCCGTTGGTGTCGGCCACCGCCGTGCCGATAGCGGTGCCGTCCAGACGAATGGTGACCGTCGAGTTCGGCTCGGCGGTGCCATTGAGGGTTGGCGTCGTGTCGTTGGTGGTGTCGTTGGCATTGAGTGCACCCGTGCGTGCTGGCACATCATCCACCACCTGCGTAATAACCGGCGCAACGGGCGCGGTACTGTCGATCGTTAAGTTCCAGGTGTTCGAGCTTCCGCTGGCATTGCCTGCTGGATCGGTCGCGATGGCGGTCAGGGCGTGCTGACCGTCGCCAATCGGCGTTGAGGGAGTAAAGGTCCATGCGCCGCCGCTATCCGCTACGGCGGTACCCACGCTGATACCATCCACAAGGATGGTGACCGTCGCGTTGGGTTCTGCGGTGCCGTTGAGTGTTGGGGTCGGATCGTTGGTGGGCTCATTAATATCGAGCACGCCGGTGCGGCCGGGAACATTATCCACCACTTCTGAAATCACCGGGGCGACGGGCGCAGTCGCGTCCACGGTAAAGCTCCAGCTATTCGATTGCCCGCTCGGGTTACCGGCAGGATCCACGGCTTTTGCCGTCAGCACATAGGGACCGTCAGCCAGCGGCGTGGGCGGTGTAAAGCTCCACTGGCCGGACGCCTGAACGACCACCGTGCCAAGAACCGTGCTGCCGTTGGAGAGGGTGATGGTCGTGCCGGGTTCACCCGTCCCGTTAATGGTAGGCGTTCGGTCATTGGTGATCCCGCTCTGGCCAACAGGTCCGGTCGAAGCAGGAACGTCATCAACCACCGACACGATGACCGGGGTTTGTGCTGCGGTCGTGTCAGGCGCAACGGCGGGCGCGGTCGGTCCCGTATTGCCAGCCTGGTCGGTTGCTTCTGCGGTCAGGGTTTGGCCGTTGAGCTTGGGAGGCGTCAGCGTCAGGCTATAGTTGCCCTGGTCATCGGCCACGACATCCCCAATTTTGACGCCCCCTTCACGGATGGTTACCGTGCTTCCAGGCTCTGCTGTGCCGCTGATGGTCGTGCCGTCATCCGAAATGACCACGGCAGGTGCCAGCGGCGGCGTGGTGTCCACGGTGAAGGTAATGGGTTGTGATGACGTACTCTGGTTACCTGCTGCATCCGTGATTTGCACGGTGATGGTGTGTGTACCATCCGCAAACGGTGTCGTCGGCGTCAGGCTCCAGGTGCCGTTAGGCAGAACTGTCGTTGTTCCAATCACCACGCCGTTTTCATAGAGCGTGATTGTCCCGCCGGGCTCTCCTCTGCCGACCAGGATCGGCTGAGAGGCATCGGTGGGGACGCCCGCGGTAATCGCCCCTTTGATAAGACCGGTATTATCGTTCAGTACCAGGGCGGTTGGTGCGTCTGGTGCGGTGAGATCAACGGTAATGGTAAACACCGGCGACGCTGGCCCTGTATTGCCGGCGGCATCCGTTGCTCTGACCGTGAGCGAGTGGGTGCTTTCGCTGAAGTTCACGGACGGGGTGAAGCTCCAGGTGCCGTTGCTGGCGACGACGGCCGAGCCAATCGCGACGGTGCCGTCATAAATGGTGATCGTGGAGCCTGCTTCACCGGTGCCAGAAATCTGGGGCCGCCGATCGTCGGTGCTGCCGCCGTTGCTGACTGAACCGGTTACCGGGTCAACATCGTCCGTCACGCTGGTGATGGTGGGGGCAGCTGGCGCGATGGTGTCTACCACAAAGGTGACGGCACCGGAGGCCGGGCTGGTATTGCCTGCCGCGTCGGTCGCGGTAGTGGTAATGGTGTGATTACCGTTGGCGAGATCTTTGGCTGGAGTAAAGCTCCAGTTACCGTTGGCATCCGCTTTGCTGGTGCCAATTTGCGTACCGTTATCGTAAATGGTGATGGTGGTCCCCGCTTCAGCGATACCGCTAAAGGTTGGGCGCGGATCGTCGGTGCGTTGGCCATTGTCCAGCGGGCCTTGTTCAGCCCCCACATTGTCATCAACAATCAGAATATCTGGCGCATCCGGTGTCGTTAAATCTGGCGCGGTTACCTGTCCGGCCTGGCTGGTGTTGCCTGCTGGATCCGTCGCGGTGGCGGTCAGTTTCTCGCCGTTGGTAAGTGGGGTTCCCAGCTCGATAGAGAATTTACCGTCACTGCCGGTTTTACCCGTGCCAACCAGATTGCCATCCGCATCTTTCAACGTAATGGTGCTGCCGGGTTCCGCGGTACCGGTTACCGTTGAGCCATCGGCCGAGAACTGTAAATTGCCTGGTGCCGCGGGGGCGGTTGTATCCGGAGAAGACGGTTCCCCGGGGGTGACAGGATTAGTGGTGTTGTCATCATCGTCACCGCCGCCTCCGCCGCCGGTGCCCGCCGCGATGGCAATCCCACCTGCTACTGCAAGACCACCCAGCACCCATGGCCAGACGGCGGCACTGCCTGCATCACTCCCTGACGCGGCAAGTAAAACGTCCGTGGAGGCGATGGATTCGTACGTGGCAGCCCCGGTGGGATCTTCAATCCACCATAGCGCTCCATCGCTCTCCTCCAGCACCAGCTGGCTTACCCCCTGAGCGTCAGTAACGTAGAAATTCTTAATGGTAATGACCTCACCAGAATGCAGCGTGATCACCAGATCGTTACCGCTACGGGCGAAATCAGAGACATTGGCTCGTTCGACATGAAGCTCAACAATAGAGGAATGGCTCAGCGTAACTTGTGTACCCTCTGTGGTGGTTTCCACGCCAGTAAGTTTCGATATAACAGAGATTTGGCTCATTTAGTCATTACTCCAGACGAGTTGTCGTGAACGGCGTGCAAGATGAGCCATCTGTTTTGAAGGGAAAAGCGCGCCCCCGGCGGAGTCACTGCAATTAAGCAGTACTCACCGTATTTTTTCAGAGCGAACGATGCCCGCCAGGATATAGAGTGGCAACATCAGATCGAATCTATTTATTTGATGGAAAATATTGCGTATTCTTTTTTTTGTGCTCTAGATAACCCTGTAATTAATAGAGGAATTAATCCGAAACGGTATAAAAATGATATAGTCAGAAAAGTCTCGATATGCAAATTAAGCTTCTGTAAATACAGGTGGATATTGTGAAGTAGGCATTAATATATTGATGTTAATTATCGATGCAAATAATTAACGGTCTGTTTTTGAACGTTTTTTTATTAAAGTTTGACGTGTTTTTGAACGTTGCTTGAGAAGTAAATTAATGCAGCAGAAAGAAAGTCACCCTTTATTTTGAATTATATTATTTATGGCTGCTTAATGCGTGTTTAAGTTAGGGTAACATTTTTGATGTAAGATATATTATGTTGTCTTGGTAATGAAATATATTCTGATGCGCAGAAAAATTTCTGCTAATCAGAGAGCGCTAAACGTCGTTGTGAGGCGGGTAAATTCATTCGGTTGATACCAACGCCGATCTTCTTCTGCTCGCCACGCTGGTATCTTGCGTCTTTATTCGGCGAGACAAAAAAAAGACCGCTAATGCGGCCTCTTGGGGGATTACTCAGTGACTTTCTTTTCTAACTCACTGGCACCCTGTTTGGTTTTATTCCAGCCTTTCTCAGCACCTTCTTTGGTGGCATCCCACCCCTTTTCGGTGCCTTCTTTGGTTTTATGCCAGGCTTTCTGGGAGTCTTCGCTGACCTTGCTGCCAAAGCTTTCGCTTTTACCTTCTGCGGCATGCTCTTTTTTCAGCTTCAGTTCTTCACCTTTGTTCTGCTCTTCGTGCAGTTTTTGCTTCGCGTCGTTGGCATTTGCTTTCGCCGCGGCGACAGTGTCGTCAGTTGCATGTGTGGTCGCAGCAAAAACTGGGGAAGCCAGCAGAACGGCAGATAATGCAATAATTGTTTTTTTCATAATATCCTCATTTAACGTTTTCGGTTATGAGCGTGATTCAGCATGTCACAGACGAAGCGAAGCGGCTTTAGGAAAAAACTGTAAAAGAATGGATGCCACAAAGGCGCTATTTCATGCGAACGGCTAACCGAGCGTGAGATATCCCATCTCAGCCAGTGCTGCCAGCGTCAGTAGAATAAAAAATAGTATGGTGAAGGGCCTGTACATATTACTCTCCTTGTTGTGCTTATATTCTTCCGTGTTGAACCTGTCACGCGCCAGTCCTGTGTTCTTAGAGGCAACGCTATTATCTCCGGGACAGCGGAAATAATCATGGATGCCGCTCACAAGTTATGAGACGGCATTTTATTAGTCACGGTGATTAAATATTTCCAGTATGAGTCGGCGTAAAGAATGCTGGGATAATAGCCCTGCTTTGTCAGAGGTCGATAGTAACGGAGCTGCCAGAGCTTGCTACCGCTGCACTTTATTAACAAAGTAAGCCCGTCACCAACATAAAGCTTGTACTCGGCATCTTTGCTGTCAGTGTCAGTAACGACATGTTTTTTCCTGCCATGGGGAGTCTCCATGCGTTTAGGCCCAACGGAAGCAATAGAGCTTTTCGTTGGGCCTACCTGTGGGCCAATAAGGTTCGGATTTAACCAGTTGATTTGGACATCGCGGGTCAAATTTCAGGCACAAAAAAGCCCGCAAGGCTTATGCCGTGCGGGCTTTCAGGACTTCATCAGTCGACTCTGGTGATCGCCGATGGAGAATTTTGGTGGAGCTGGCGGGAGTTGAACCCGCGTCCGAAATTTCTACATACCATTTATACTATAGTAAAAACAGTAAGTTATCTTTTAAAACAATGCCTTAGTATTATTTTGTATTTGTCCGTTTTACGCGTTTTTAATGCCCTGTCGCCAAATTGCCGCCATCATTTCTTATCTTTGATTGAATCGTATTCAAGAAGGTTGTCCATACACTTCTCTAACCTATAGAAATCAGTCAAAGGATAGAGATTGACAATGTTGTCATCAAAACTTTGCATACCTGATATACGTTCTTTCGTTCTTAAGAATCTTGAGGCAGACTTAACACCATCATCTTCACTTGGTTCAAAGGAGTAATCTAAAGTTTTTAGTACCTGCCATGAAACGGGGGGAGTAAGCTTGAACATTTTTACTAGCTTAGGACAAAAATCTTTTGTTATGGTTTGCTGATATGTAACTTTAGGAGGAAGAACAACGTTAATAGATTTTTCTCCATGGTTTGTTTTAATCATTCTTGTCGATCTGTATGCAATTCCGACAATGTTTGATTTATTTCTGCGGCTAATCCATTGCATCAATAAATTTGGAATTATATATTCCTGAGTGAATGAGGTGCTGCCATTAATCTTTGCAAAACTACAAGCGTAAATGAGTGGCATTAAACAAATGTAAGACATCTTTGTGATATATGACATTTTGTCATTATCAGTCTTACCATAGAAACGTGAGTAGAGAATTTCCGAGGTGAAATCTAATATTTTGGAACTCTCTTCACTGGATATAAAAGAGGATATATATAACTTATCAAAATCAGGTTTATCCATTTCAAGCCAACATACATATAGGGATGAGCCTAAATATAAACAGGGTAGGCCAGCAACCGAGTATCTTTGAGCGTTTACCAGGTGCCTCTTAGAGAATGGTATATGAAAGATTTCATTTCTATTTTTTACTGCTGTATCAGATTTTCTAACCCTGAATAAAGGCCTTGAAGAATTGCAAATATTCTCTAAGGGGATAGATATTTTTTGGATATAGTTAGCTGTGTATCGTTCAGAAAATGTTCTGTCGAAAGTATCATATGAGGATTTGATATCACCTGACAAAAAATATTCCAAAGAACTCACAACGCCAAAGTATATTCTTGTTATTCTATCCAGTTTAGATCTCAATCTCCGAGATAATTCATTGTCATTATCTTCTATATAATCATTTAAGGCATTAAAATAAATTTCACATTTATTCTTGAAATCATTTATAATATCTGTCTTAACAGTGAAAGGAAGTTTTAAATCTTCTGTTCTTACAAGACTTTCAAATAAATCATTAAAGTCATCATGTATATATTCGGTTTCCATTTATATTATCCTTTAGAATGATTTAATGAATATAACGGATTTTTCGTAACTGCATCTTCCAAATGATCAGGAGCAAAATGAGCATAAATCATTGTCATTTTTATATCGGCATGACCCAGAATATCGCGCAATACCAGTATGTTTCCGCCATTCATCATAAAATGGCTGGCGAATGTATGACGCAGCACGTGAGTACATTGGCCTTCAGGCAAGTCGATACCAGCTCTTTTTACTGCGCGCTCAAAAGCTTTTCTGCAGGGCGTGAATAGCTTACCTCTATTTTTGGGCAGCTCGTCATACAGATCCTGAGATATCGGTACGGTTCGGTTTTTCTTACCTTTGGTTTTGGTATAGGTGATCCGGTATTTAGATAACTGGTGGCCCTGCAGGTTTTCGGCTTCACTCCACCGCGCGCCGGTGGCGAGGCATACCTTTGCGATCATTAACAGGCTGGGGCTTTGAGAATCAGCGCAGGCATCAAGCAGGCGTTTAATTTCGTCTTGGGCAAGAAACGCCAGTTCCCCCTCTGCGATTTTGAATGTTGGTAGACCGGCAAGCGGGTTAGGCGCTGACCAGTGGCCCAGCTTTTTCAGGGTGCCAAAAACGGATGATAAGTTACGCTGTTCCAGGTTTACCGTGCGGGGCTTTACTGGCGACATCAGCGCGCCGTCTTCGTTACGTACTTCACCTTTTAACCGTGCTTCGCGATATTTTGTAAAGTCACCGGCGGTTAACTCAGAGGCGACGGGATCGCCGAGGCCATTGCAGATAATATTCAGTTTCGCCATTAGGCGCTTGGGGTCTGCGAGCGTCTGGCCGTAAAGGGAGTGCCACTGCTCAATCAATTCTGACAAACGCCGCCGATCTTCCTTTTCACCCAGCCACGGTTTTTTGTTCACTTCATCCATGGTGAAGTTTTCGAATGCTACAGCCTCGCCCTTTGTCGCAAATTGCTTGCGCACGCGCTTGCCGTCACGCCCGTTCGGGTAACACTCACACAACCATTTTCCGTTCGGCTGTTTTCTGATGGTCATGGTTAGATGCTCTTAATGACTTTTACTGCGCGGCCTACTACCTCAACATCATCTACGGCGCACTCAAAGGATGCTTCATCCTGATGAACTACAATTTTATTGCCAGGAATGCGAGCAATCTTAACCAAGCTTTTAACGCCGTCGATGTCTACCAGCCAATAACCATTGCTGATTTGTTTCACAGAGGTATCCACAACAAAGCTATCACTAGCTGTTTTTACAAAAAGAGAGTTGGACGATTCACCATCCAGCAGTCTTCTATCGAGAAGGATTTCATCACTCGGATGCAGTTCGCCGTTCTTCAGTTCAGCATGTTTGATACTGGGAGCCACGATTTTAGAAAGTGGTCTAACCGTGACGGAAGTTTCGTTTTTGAGATTCTTTTCTTCGTTCTCACTCGCATACATATCTCCCTGACCGGTAGCCAACCAAAGAAGGGAAATTCCTGTTTCAAGGGCGCATTGAATTACCCATTCGGCGGGGAAGCTATCTCTTAAGTATCTGTTAGCCATAGTGCTTTTCGATACGTCCAGATGTTCGCAGAGCTGCTGACGTGAGCTGAAATTGTAGGCCTTAATAAGCCTGTTGATTGCATCACGCCCACCACTATCATTTCCCGCCTTGATTAAACTCATAATCAAACCCCTTGACGCATATAAAAAGTGATCCTAATATCCGCTCATGGTTTGAAAAGCAAAACCAAACCACATAAAACGAGATGAAACGAAAACAAACTAAGAGATACTGCACTATGAGCACAGATATTTCAATTCGTGTACCAAAAGAGATGGCTACGCCTGCGGAATTTGCCGAATGGGAAGGCATTTCACGCGGTTCTGTGTATCAAAAAATTCACCATGGTCAGCTGGCTAAATACATGGTTAAAAAGGATAAAAACAAGGGACGCGTAAGCCTGCGTTATCTTATGTACAAAACCGATCAGGTTCGCGAGTCCCTTGGTCATTCCAACTTCCGCGTTGTTGTTGGTCAGTGAGTTCAATTATGAGAACTTTCGAAGAGGCTCACATGTTTGATTATAAGATTTCCAAACATCCGCACTTTGACGACGCCTGCCGGGCTTTCGCACTACGTCACAATATGGCGAAGCTGGCGGAACGCGCCGGAATGAATGTTCAGACTCTGCGCAACAAGCTGAACCCGGACCAGCCACATCAACTGACGCCGCCGGAAATCTGGCTGCTTACCGATCTTACTGAGGACTCCACGCTGGTTGACGGCTTTCTGGCTCAGATTCACTGCTTGCCATGTGTACCGATGAACGAAGTGGCAAAAGAGAAGCTGCCGCATTACGTCATGAGCGCTACTGCTGAAATCGGACGTGTTGCTGCCGGTGCCGTATCGGGTGATGTGAAAACCACCGCAGGCCGCCGCGATGTTATCAGCAGTATTAACTCTGTAACTCGTCTGATGGCACTGGCTGCCGTTTCCATGCAGGCGCGTTTGCAGGCTAACCCGGCGATGGCAAGCGCGGTGGATACCGTGACGGGCCTCGGCGCTTCGTTCGGCCTGATCTGAGGTGGTTATGCTGACTAAAGAACCATCTTTCGCGTCACTTCTTGTAAAGCAAAGCCCGGCAATGCACTACGGTCATGGCTGGATCATGGGGAAGGATGGTAAGCGCTGGCACCCGTGCCGCTCTCAGGATGAACTGCTGGCTGACCTGTCCACAACCAAACAGGGGAAATCATGGCTATTGAAGGCGCTACGGCGACTGTTCCATTAAGCCCCGGTAAACGCCTGGATGGACTGAACCATATTGCGGAATTGAGGGCTAAAGTGTTTGGTCTGAATATTGAGCCGGAGCTTGAAAGGTTTATTAAAGATATGCGCGACCCACGCGACGTAAATAATAAACAGAATGAGCGGGCACTGGCAGCCATTTTTTATATGGCAAAAATTCCGGCAGAACGTCACGGCGTCAATATTAGTGATCTGACTACTGACGAAAAGCGGGAACTGGTGAAAGCAATGAATCATTTTCGTGCAGTGGTGAGCTTATTTCCCAAACGGCTAACCATGCCGAATTAATCCACAACAGAAATTAATGGCGTAAACCCGCCGGGCTTCTTATTGCCCAAATTCAGGAGAAACAACGATGCGAAATATTGAAACCCGTACCACTAAAACCGGACCAGATGATGCTGGACTCAACCTGCTGCTGACTGAGGCACGCAAAGAAGAACGCCGGGGACGCGCAGATGTGATGGCTGCGCGTCTGGATTCTTTAGCTGCTCGTATCGTGTCACGTCAGCTTAACCACACGGAAGCGGCTGAGCTGCTGCGTCAGGAAGCTGTGAAGATTCAGAACGAAGCGCAGGAGATCCACTGATGGCTGATTCAATGGACCTTGTACAGCAGCGCGTTGAAGAAGAACGCCAGCGCCACATCCACACCGCCCGCAATAAAACACCGGGCGTTTCCCGTGTTCTCTGCATTGATTGCGATGCACCGATCCCGCCAGCACGCCGCCGCGCCATTCCGGGCGTGCAGTGCTGCGTCACCTGTCAGGAAATCGCAGAGCTGAAAGGCAAACACTACAATGGAGGTGCTGTATGAGCACCATCCTGAAATGGGCGGGAAATAAAACCGCCATCATGCCGGAACTGATTAAGCACCTTCCCGCTGGTCCGCGACTGGTTGAACCTTTTGCGGGTTCCTGCGCTGTGATGATGGCGACAGACTATCCTCATTATCTTGTCGCGGATATTAATCCAGATCTTATCAATCTCTATAAAAAAATTGCCCTTGATTGTGAAGCTTTCATATCACGCGCAAAAAATATTTTTGCGATTGCGAATAGAGAAGTTGCTTATTACAACATTAGGCATGAATTTAATCATTCCTCTGAAATTACTGATTTCATGAAAGCAGTATATTTCCTTTATCTCAATCGTCATGGTTATCGTGGGCTGTGCCGCTATAACTTGAGCGGTCATTTTAATGTTCCTTACGGTAATTATAAAAATCCGTATTTCCCTGAAAATGAAATACGCGCTTTTGCTGAAAAGTCTCAACGCGCAACGTTTATTTGTGCCAGCTATGATAAAACACTGGCACTGCTGCAGGCTGGTGATGTTGTTTATTGTGATCCGCCATACGATGGTACATTTAGCGGTTATCACACTGCCGGTTTTACAGAGGACGACCAGTATCATCTGGCGTCTATTCTTGAGCGCCGGTCATCAGAAGGTCATCCGGTTATCGTGTCCAACAGCGACACATCCCTGACCCGTTCTCTCTATCGTAATTTCTCCCGCTATCGGCTGACGGCAAAGCGCAGCATGGGCGTGGCTGCCGGTGATGGTAAGTCCGCCGTGGAAATCATCGCTGTTTCAGGAGCTACCCGCTTTAACCGGGTTTATTCCACACACGGGGATGTGTGCTCGGTTATTTTAGAGGTGCGGGCGTGACGGTAGGTAAGTTCGCGTCCCACAATGTAGCAACCACCGGCGGCTCGAATGAGGCCGCCGTGGCCTTTTCATGGAATAACCCCAAAAAAGCGGTTAACCCATATCTGGACCCGGCGGAAGTTGCGCCGGAGTCTGCGCTTTCAAACCTGATTGCTCTTTACGCTGCGGATAACGAGCAGGAGCAGCTGCGCCGTGAGGCGCTGAGCGATGAGGTCTGGGAACGCTATTTCTTCAATGAATCCCGTGATCCTGTCCAGCGCGAAATGGAGCAGGACCGGCTGATTAGTCGTGCCAAAATGGCGCGCGAGCAGCAGCGTTTTAATCCCGATCTGGTCATTCTGGCTGACGTTAACGCCATGCCGTCCCATATCAGCAAGCCTCTGCTGGAGCGGATTAAATATTTCCATAGCCTGGGCAGAGCAAAAGCCTATTCCCGCTACCTGCGCGAAACAATCAGGCCGTGTCTTGAGCGGCTGGAGCGCGTGCGTGACAGTCAGGTATCTGCCTCTTTCCGGTTCATGGCAAGTCATGACGGGCTGGAGGGGCTGCTGGTACTGCCTGAAATGAATCAGGATCAGGTCAAGCGTCTTTCCACGCTGGTTGCGGCTCATATGAGCATGTGTCTTGATGCGGCCTGCGGTGATCTGTTTGTCAGCGACGATGTTAAACCAGAAGAAATCCGCCAGGCATGGGAAAGGGTTGCAGCAGAGGCGATGCGCCTTGAGATCATCCCGCCTGCGTTTGAGCAGTTACGCCGCAAAAAGCGTCGACGCAAGCCGGTGCCCTATGAACTGATCCCACCGTCGCTGGCGCGGATGCTGTGCGCGGACTGGTGGTATCGCAAATTGTGGCAGATGCGCTGCGAGTGGCGGGAGGAACAGCTGCGTGCTGTCTGCCTGGTCAACAAAAAAGCGTCCCCGTATGTCAGCTATGAAGCCGTGATCCACAAGCGCGAGCAGCGCCGCAAATCGCTGGAGTTCTTCCGCTCACATGAGCTGGTCAACGAAGACGGTGACACGCTGGACATGGAAGACGTGGTGAACGCCAGCAACAGCAACCCGGCACACCGCCGTAATGAAATGATGGCCTGTGTTAAGGGACTGGAGCTGATAGCGGAAATGCGCGGAGACTGCGCAGTGTTCTATACCATCACCTGCCCGTCACGCTTCCACGCAACCCTCAACAACGGCAGACCTAATCCGAAGTGGACCAGCGCCACCGTCCGGCAGAGCAGTGACTATCTGGTTGATACGTTCGCCGCTTTCCGCAAGGCAATGCACAAGGCGGGTCTTCGCTGGTATGGCGTCCGTGTGGCAGAGCCGCACCATGACGGCACCGTGCACTGGCATCTTCTGTGCTTTATGCGCAAAAAAGACCGCCGTTCCATCACTGCGATGCTGCGCAAGTTTGCCATCCGCGAAGACCGCGAGGAGCTGGGCAACAATACGGGGCCGCGTTTCAAGTCCGAGCTTATCAACCCGCGCAAGGGCACACCGACCAGCTATATCGCTAAATACATCAGCAAGAACATCGATGGGCGCGGGCTGGCTAAAGAAATCAGCAAAGAAACCGGCAGATCACTGCGTGACAGCGCCGAGCATGTCAGCGCCTGGGCGTCACTGCACCGTGTCCAGCAATTTCGTTTCTTTGGTATTCCGGGGCGTCAGGCATACCGCGAGCTGCGCTTGCTGGCTGGTCAGGCGGCGAGAGTGCAGGGCGAACGCAAAGCGGGCGCACCGGTACTGGATAACCCGCGTCTGGATGCGGTACTGGCGGCAGCTGATGCGGGCTGCTTTGCCACCTACATCATGAAGCAGGGCGGTGTGCTGGTTCCCCGCAAACATCACCTTATCCGCACGGCTTATGAGCTTAACGACGAGCCGAGCACCTACGGAGATCACGGTATCCGTATCTATGGAATCTGGTCCCCGATTGCAGAGGGCAAGATTTGCACGCACGCGGTAAAGTGGAAAAAGGTTCGTAAGGCCGTTGATGTTCAGGAGGCGGCAGCCGACCAGGGCGCTTGCGCCCCTTGGACTCGTGGCAATAACTGTCCCCCTGTTGAAAATTTGAACCAGACAGGGGGTGAAGTACCGGATATTACTTACATGGAGGAAAAGGCGCTGCAGGATTACCTGCATGGAATGGGAAAAAAGGAGAGGCGGGAGTTGGTTGCCCGGCTCAGGCTGGTAAAACCGAAGCGAAGAAAGGCTTACAAGCAGGATATTTCTGAGCAGCAGCGCCTGCAACTGGAGTATGAGCTGCATTCCAGAGGCTTCAATGGCAGCGAGTATGAGGTGAATTTACTCCTACGCGGCGGCAGCCTTCCGTCTGGGGGAGGGCTGCGCATCTTTTACCAGAACGGGCGGCTGCGTGAGGATGACAAATGGCGTCAGTATTACTGACACATCGGAATTTTTTTCTGTTTTTGACTCATATCAGGTCTTTCTTATTGAAGGCCAAAAAGCGTTTTACATTTAGAAATTGGTACTATACTGTATATATAAACAGTGTATATACATACAGTTAGATTGTGTAGGTGGCCGTAAAAGGAGGGAAAATGCAGGATTATCTTTTGGAGTCATTGAAACTTCAGCGCATTGATTTTTTCTTAAAACTGGTGGCGGCAAGCGATTGCAGCGACGAAGAAAAGCGGTTGGCAATTCAGTGGGTTTCTGAGCTGACTGACGAGCTGATGGCAAAAATACGTAACCATGAGTACAGCCGCACAATGGACGCTACCAGTTAGGGGGAATCTATGCGCATAGAAATAATGATCGATAAAGAGCAGAAAATTAGTCAGGCGCTGTTAGAAGCACTTGAATCCGAGCTTTACCGATATTTGCGCCCCCTCTACCCAAAAACAGCTATCCGAATCCGCAAGGGCAGCGCCAACGGTATTGAACTTAGCGGGATAAGACAGGCTGAAGATAAAGAACGTGTAATGGAAATTCTGCAGCAGGTCTGGGAAGACGACAGCTGGTTACACTGAAACGTTGCCCCCGAAAGAATTCATTCTGATGGGGGTAAGGTTGAACAACGAGTGAAACGAGGCGTTAGGGGCGACGGCCACTTGAAAATGGTCGTCCGCTTTGTGCCAATAGCGGACTTTTTTAGACAGCATTCAATCTTTCAGAGAGCTCAATTCTTCAGAGAGCCACTGTTTTAGAATGCATATTTTAAATGAATCTTGATCATCTGAACGGTAGACTAAATCGTATCCCCGCTCCGCCTTAAGTTTGTACTGGGGAAAGGGAACAACAAGCCTTCCAGCAGCTAAATCATCCGCAATCAGAACACTGCGTCCCAGAGCAACACCTTCGCCACGTATAGCAGCCTCAGTCGCCATGCTGCCAAGAGTCCATAAGGGCCCCTGCTGGCAGCTATAATTTTTTTCTCCGGCCATCTCAAACCATGCCTTCCAGTTAGCCAGCATTCTGTACTCATGAAGAAGAACGCAGTTTAAAAGTCCCTTAATCTCTGTCAGTCCATTATGTTTCTTAAGAAAATCTGGGCTACAGACAGGGGTAACTGTTTCATCGAACATACGTTTAGACGAAACATCTCGATAATTGCCAAGGCCGTACCGAATGGCAGCATCTACCTGACCATCATTAAGATCCACATTGATGTCAGTAACATCCAGTTCAATATCAAATTCTGGATATCTCTGCCTAAAACGGCTGAGACGCGGTGCTAACCACTTGCTGGCAAATGAAACCGTTGTACTTATACGCAAACTCTTCATCTGGTTTCTTCCACGCAGGCGCTCAGCTTCCCTCATTAAGTCACTCAAAAGACGGGTAACCACATGGTGAAATTCAGCCCCTTGCTCCGTCAGAATGATCTGCCGTGTCAGCCTGATAAATAGCTTTAACCCCAGATGCTCTTCGAGCTTCCGGATTTGCCGGCTTATCGCGCCATGCGTAACGTGCAACTCCGCAGCCGCCAGCGTCATGCTGGAGAGGCGGGCAGTGGCTTCAAAAGCGCGCAGAGTCTGTAGTGGTGGAAGGCGATCGTACATCATATGCGTGATAATAATTCACGCGTGTTGTGAGAACAAATGATTTGTCAGGCCAGAGGCCCGCAATCAAACTTTACGAAAAGAATGTTATTCATTTCCATAATGCCAACCGGAGGAACGATGGAAAGTTTGTTTGTTTACGGGACACTCGGCCCGGGTCGGCCTAATGCTCATATCCTTGAGAATATCGGGGGGACATGGCAGGAAGGTCACGTTGGCGGTTCTTTGGTAGATAAAGGCTGGGGCGCAGAAATGGGTTATCCGGGGATCGTACTGGATAGTTCAGGTAACCGTGTACAGGGTTTTCTTTTTACGTCTGAGAATTTGCAAAATCACTGGCACATGCTTGATGAGTTCGAAGGTTCTGAATATGAACGTGTTCCGGTAGAGGTAACCACATTAACCGGTCAGACAGTGCAATCGTGTATCTATATGCTAAAGCATAAATTATGAGGCCCGCAGTGGGCGAGTTAAACAATGCCCAGTGCACCCTAAATAAATCGGTTTGATGGACAATCAAGTGACAATAGAGCGAAAACAGATCGACGCTTATGCCACACTGGTCATGACCTTGCTGTGCGTTATCTGGGGAACTCAGCAGGTTGCAATTAAAAGCGTAGCCAATGAAATTTCTCCAGTTCTACAGGTAGCAATTAGAAGTGGAGCTGCTGCAGGCCTTATATGTTTATTGTTTATTCTAAAAAAAACGTCTCTAAGAAACTTTGCTATATGCGTAGTTCCCGGGGGAGCTGTGGGCATACTTTTTGGTTTGCAATTCCTGTTTGTTGCTGAAGGGCTGCGATATACGTCGGCATCGCACATGTCAGTATTCCTATACACCGCACCAATTTTTGCTGCTCTGGGGCTACAGTTTTTAAGGCGCGATGAACGACTAAGTGCACCGCAATGGATAGGGATAGCAATTACATTTGCAGGGATTTGTGTTGCGTTTCTGACAGGTAGTGCTTCAGGGGATAGTTCCAGCCAGACTCTGGCAGGAGATATAATGGGTTTATTTGCTGGCCTGTCATGGGGAGCCACTACCGTACTCGTCCGATGCTCATCTCTTAGTGAGTCGCCGGCTTCTCATACGCTTTTTTTCCAGCTCGCAGGGGGTGTTTTAGTTTTATCAACCTACTCATACTTCTCCGGCCAAAATCACTTTGTACCCGGCACCTTCGGGATTATTAGTTTAATCTTTCAAAGCGTAATAGTTGGCTTTCTGAGTTATTTAGCCTGGTACAGTTTAATGCGGAAATACATGGCATCTCAGCTCGGTGTTCTCTCATTCATGACTCCTTTATTTGGGGTCATTACAGCAATATTTATTTTGAGAGAACAGCTACAGCCAGGGTTTATTTCTGGATCGATGCTAATTCTGAGTGGCATAAGTATCGTTAGCGGCTGGTCCTGGTTCAGGTCGAGATTTTTAACTGGGTTAGTTAAAAAATAAAGATGACTGTCGGATTATTACAGGTAATGTGACGATTTCAGCGAGCATGTTCAGAGATGGCTGATTTTACGACCAAAGATGCTAGTACGCTTTACAGGCTCTAATGCAAAGAATAAATCATCCATAATGCATAAATCTTTAGCCCGATTTATGTCTGCTTCTCGCTCATAGCAGACCTTAAACCTTTTCAATTCATCTGCGTTTTAAAACCGTGATTTAGATGAGCGCATCCACTTCTCTCGTCAGTGCATGACTATGCCGCATGAGATCGCATGATCGTTTGAGGATCGTTTTGATGCAGGCCCGCCAGTTCTGGCGGGCTTTTGCTTATGTCATGCACCTGCATGAAAACCGCTCCATAAAGCGGGCAGGCGTGGCGGGGCTACGAGCGCGCGGTTTTGGGGTTAATCGCGGTTTTGGGGCCTCAATGTCTGGCGGGCATGGTCATTTTTTGTGGCTGGTCGTGCGCGCCTGCGTCGTGGTGAGGCGCTGCGTTTCGTCGTGAGCTGCCAGGTGGCGAAAGTGTAGGAGCGCTCAGCGAGGCGCTGAGGCGCTCTGATGGTGGGGCAGGGCGTAAGGGAATAAAAAAACCGCCCGGAGAAGGGCGGTTAATATTAAAGGTTGGTCGGCTGAGCGTCAGTCTTCATCGGTCAGGTAGGGGTCAAAGCGTATCACCTCATCACCCAGCCACTCGTTAACTTCTGTGATACGGCCCTGCAGGGGGGTAAGTTCGTTGCGAACGAAAACGCGCGCCGCTTTTTCCACATCGCCAAACCCGCCGGTATTCGTTGGAATAATCCCCATCAGCTGCGGCGGCACGCGGTGAGCTGCCAGCATGTCATCACGGCTCACATTCTTGATGTTAAGAAACTCATCTTTCGCTGCGACTTCTGACAGCGGGATGATCTGAATGCCGTCTTTCTTGCCGTTCGGGCTGTACATAAACAGGTTGCGGAAGTTGCCTGGCCCTTTCGATTTTTTCAGCGATTCTCGTATGTTGTCCACGTCTTTCTGATCGGCGGCGGGGTCGCTCATGTACATGATAAAACCAGCATGGCTACCGTTTAGGTAATACTTACGGCGAAACAGCGTGGCCGATTCATTCAGCAGGGCAGAGGGAATGGCGGAGAGGTATTCCGGCATCCCGTAAAGCTCCTGGTTAACGTCGGGTTCCATCAGGTGAAACACGCTTCCCTCATCGAACTGATAGGGCTGTGAGTTGTGGCCATACTGTGCAAACCAGTAGGTGTCCGGGTCAATGCCGCGACGGGTATATTTGGCAAGCGAGGCGCGCAGCTCCATGATCTGCCCTAACCGGTTCATGCGTTTTTCAAGGTAGGCATTACCGAATACCAAAAAGTCCTGGGCGAACCGGGAAAAGGCTTGTTTAGACAGCCAGCGGTGAGGGATGAAGGTACTGGTAAGAATATTGCGTTTTACCTGAATAGCGCTGGAGTGATGCACGGCGGCGCGGTAAGTTCGCGCCAGGCCATCCATGCTGATCGGTGGTTCGTACCAGCGGTCTACCTGAACGCACTCCAGGTAATCAAATAACTCCAGGCGGTCCATCACGGGGATCGGATCGCCAAACGTAAACGCCTCCGCATGTGCATTACTGACCATGTTGGCCGTATCGGTGGCGGTCTGGCCGCGCGGTGCCTTGCTGCGGTTTTTGCGGTTAGCCATTAAAAAATCTCCACGATGTTGCTGGTACTGGCGGAAGCTCCTGCCAGTGGTTCGTTATAAAGTGCGTGCATGGTTGCCCAGGCTAAATCCGCATGGCTGGCTTCTTCTGTGCGGGCTGCTTCGTAGGTTGGCCGGTTGCCGCTGGCGGTGGTTGAGCGGCGAATGGACATAAAGGACTGCGCGATATCCAGCATCCCCGCGTCAAACTCCAGACGGCGCCCGCTGATGATGTCGTAGGCTTTAAGCACCAGGGCATTTTTTACGGTCGGGTTGTAGACAAACTCGCGCGCGGCAGGGAAGAACTGCTTAACCGTTTTGTAAACGCCATCGCCAACGCCGGTCGAGTCAATACCGATGTAGGTCACGTTGTAGCGTCTGGTGATTTCCTCAATCGCTGAGGCCTGGGCGCGGAAGTCCATCCCGCGCCACTGGTGACGCTCAAGGATACGGAATTTACCGCCGGGGACGACGGGAGGCGCAATGACCACGCAACCGGCGCTGTCACCGTTCTGCGTTCCTTTTGCCGGGTCATAGCCGATCCAGACAGGGTGGAATGCAAACGGACGCAGTAAAAGCGGTTCGAAATCGTCCCACACATCCCAGCTGTCAACCATGCAGGACTGCAGCAACGCCAGCGGGAACACGGACGCCAGGTCGTCAACGAACTGACACATCAGCAGGTTGTTGTATTCGTCCGGGCTGTACTCCAGGCGCAGCTGGTCCAGGTCGAAAAGGTTACACCCGCCGTTTACGGCATCCTCAATGGTGACTATCTGGCGGTACTGGCCGTCAGGGCATAAAACGCCGTGCGCCAGGCTACTGTGAGAAAGGTCAAATTCTACCCTGTCGGCTTTCGGGCGCCCTTTATTGAACAGGGCGCCAGACCAGAACGGGTAGGCGCTGTGCGTCAGGCTGGAAGGTGTAGAGAAATAGGTCTGGCGCCATTTTTTGTGCAGCGCCATACCGGAGGCCACCTTGCGCAGCTCCTGGAATTTCGGTATCCAGAAATACTCATCAAGATACAGATTGCCGTGATAGCTCTGCGCGGTACGGGCATTTGTACCGAGGAAGTAAAGACAGGCGCCGTTAGGCAGCACCATCGGATCGCCTTTCAGCTCAACATCCACCTCTTTTGCGAAGTCGATGATGTACTGTTTAAAAACGTGTGCCTGGGCTTTACTCGCTGACAGAAAGATTTGATTTCGGCCCGTGGTCAGGGCGTCTATCAACGCTTCACGGGCGAAATAGTAGGTTGCACCGATCTGGCGTGACTTTAAGAGGTTGCGGATACGGTGTTTGATACCAGCGTCCCACCAGTGGCGCTGGTATTCGAACATACCGGCGCGGAAAATCTCTTCCAGCTTTTCGATCTGTTCGTCGGTAAACAGGTTTTTTTCCGGCGGTTTGCGCGGGCCTTTATTGCGGTTGGCCACGTTGGGGTTCAGGTCTGCTTCATTCCCGCCATTGTTAAATTTGCCGATCCTGGCCTGTCGTTCGGACTGACGCGCCAGCAGGTCAATTTCTTTAAAATCCTTTCCTTCCTTCTGCTCCTTCATGACGAGCTGGCAGTAACGTGCGGCGGTGGTGAGCTGCATCTGATCCAGCGGGCCATATTCGCCCCACTTATCGCGTTTTTTCCAGCTGTGAACGGTTGCAACTTTCTCGCCCAGCATTTCAGCAATGCGGGCTACGCGGTATCCCTGAAAGTACATCAGCATTGCCTGACGACGGGGATCGAGGTCTGCGGGGGTCAGTGTTGTCATGGCACAAACATACGGCCTCAAATCAGCACTTTCCCCGGCTTCGCATTGTGTGGGAGTTCGCACAAGCCCAACGCGTTGTTTACACGCGCCCATCACCGCAAACATAAGGCTCTGAACGTGTTACGAACTAACTAACCGGAGCCGGACCGATGGCAAAAAAATCTAAGCGTTTTCGTATTGGGGTCGAAGGGGCCACTACTGACGGGCGCGTTATTGAGCGTGAATGGCTCACCCAGATGGCGGCGAGCTATAACCCGCAGGTATACACCGCGCTGATCAATATGGAACACATCAAGGGCTTCACCCCTGATGGGCCTTTCCGTCGTTTTGGCATGGTGGAAAAGCTGGAAGCGGAAGAAATCACCGAAGGGGCATTATCCGGGAAAATGGCGCTGTATGGCTGGATTGCCCCGACTGACGATCTGGTCACGATGACCAGCAACTGGCAGAAGCTTTTCACCTCAATGGAAGTTAACACCAGCTTTGCCGATACCGGCTCCGCTTATCTGGTTGGCCTGGCGATTACTGACGATCCGGCAAGCCTCGGCACTGAAATGCTGCAGTTCAGTGCCAGCGCAGAACATAACCCACTGGCGCGCCGCAAGCTGGACAAAGACAACCTGTTTACCGCTGCTGTTGAAACGCTGATCGAGTTTGAGGACGTGCCGGAAAAAACCAGCCTGTTTACCCGCGTGAAAGAGCTGCTGTCCCGCAAAAGCGCCGATGATAACGCCCGCTTTGCTGATGTGAATCAGGCTGTTGAAACTATCGCGCGTGAGCATCAGACGCTGGCGGAGCAGGTCAGCACCCATCAGACCGATTTCAGTAACAAGCTGAGCGATATGCAAAAGGTTGTTGATGAGACAACCAGCGCACTCTCCACCCTGCGTGAGCAGCTTTCCACTCAGGACAGCCGCAGCGAACGCCGCCCTAATGCGACCGGCAATAACGGCGCAGAACAAACCACCGATTGCTGACGGAGCAAAAGCACAATGAAAAAAGAGACACGTTTTAAATTCAACGGCTATCTGACGCAGCTCGCCAAACTCAACGGCGTATCTGTGAGCGATATCGCCTCGAAATATACGGCTGAGCCGTCAGTGGCGCAGACGCTGGAAACGAAAATCCAGGAGTCTTCCTCGTTCCTGCAGAAAATCAACATTATCCCGGTTGATGAGCAGTCCGGCGAGCGTCTGGGGCTGGGTATTGGTTCCAGTATTGCCGGAAATACTGATACCACCCAGAAAGACCGTGAACCCGTTGATCCGACTTACATCGACGGTGAAGGGTACAAGTGTACCCAGACCAACTCTGATACGGCGCTGCCCTATGCGAAGCTGGATTTATGGGCCAAATTCCAGGACTTCCAGACGCGCATCCGTGACGCCATCATTACCCGCCAGGCTCTTGACCGCATCATGATCGGCTTCAACGGCGTGAAGCGTGAAAAAACGTCAGACCGCGCGACCTATCCACTGCTGCAGGATGTGAATATCGGCTGGCTGGAAAAAATCCGCCAGGAGAAACCCGTTCAGGTGATGGATAAGATCGTGTCCGAAGGCGAGGTTATTTCTCAGACTATCCGTGTCGGTAAAGGCGGTGATTTCCTGAATCTGGACGCGCTGGTTATGGGCGCCGTGAATGAGAAAATCGCGCCGTGGTATCAGGAAGATACGGAGCTTGTGGTTATCGTCGGGCGCCAGTTGCTGGCGGATAAATATTTCCCGATCGTCAACCGTGACCAGCCAAACAGCGAAACGCTGGCGGCAGATCTTATCGTCAGCCAGAAGCGTATCGGCAACCTCCCGGCCGTTCGTGCGCCGTTCTTCCCGGCGAATGCCATGCTGATCACCCGCCTGGATAACCTGTCTATTTACTGGCAATCAGGCTCCCGCCGCCGTTCGGTCATCGACAATCCGAAGCGTGACCGCGTGGAGAACTTCGAGTCCGTTAACGAGGCGTATGTTGTCGAAGATTACGACGGCGTTTGCCTGGTTGAGAACATCGAACTGTTGCCCGTGCAGGCAGGTGGCAATGCCAGCCCAGCGCTGACAACTGAAACCATCCAGGAAATCGTCACGGCAGCGGTGAAAGGCGCGCTTGATGCGCAGGCAGCTGGCGGTGCTGGCGCCGGAGCGTGATAAATGAATCCGTTCCGTGCTCACACTCAGTATGTACAGGCACAGGATGCCGCCCGGCAGGGCGGCAGTAATGCCAGCCTGACGGGCTACAACCAGATGCTGTTACAGCTGACAGAACACCGCAGGCGCCTTAAAACCGTCCAGTCAAATGAGCGCAAGGCTCAGCTCAAACGTGAGTTTCTTCCCGCTTATGCCTCATGGATTGCCGGTTTACTGGATGCTGACGCGTCAGGCCAGGACGACGTGGCGATGTACGTCATGATCTGGCGCATTGATGCCGGAGACTATACCGGCGCGCTGGACATTGCCCGTCATGCCATTAAACACGGCTGGGTCCTGCCGCAGCGATTCAACCGGACCTGCGGGACCGCTGTTGCGGAAGAGTTTGCCGACGCGGCAATGCGCGCTTTTTCTGCCGGTGAATCATTCAGTGCCGCCATTCTTACCCAGGTGCTCGATATCGTTGAAGGTCAGGATATGCCGGATCAGTCCCGCGCCCGACTTCATAAGGCGATGGGCTACGCGCTGCGGGATAACGATCAGGCAGTGGCGGCACTTAACCATCTGAAGCGTGCCCTGCAGCTGGATAACAGTTCTGGCGTCAAAACCGAAATCAACAAGCTTGAAAGCCGATTGCGACAGGCAATGTCGGCTTAACGAATCGTGCCAACGCGCGGGGCGGCACGGGGTGGCGACAGGCTTTATGCCGCGTCAAAACCCCGTCCACCGCCCAACTATTTGGGAGTGCCAGAAATATGCAATTCGTTTCGCCGGAACAGGCCGGGGAAAGTACCCAGGACGTTATTAAAAACACCAGTTTCTGGCCTGATGTCAGGGTTTCAGAGTTCCGCCGTGATATGCGCATGGATGGGAGTGTCACCGATCCGCGCCTGCGTCTGGCGTTGCTGACAGCGATTGCTGAAGTTAACGCCGATCTTTATGAGTTCCGCGAGAAACAACGGGCGCAGGGGTATGCGAGCCTGGCCGACGTCCCTGCAGATGTGATCGACGGCGAAAGCCAGCGGCTCATGCTGTATCGCCGTGCGGTGTTTTGCTGGGCAAAAGCAAACCTGGTTGAGCGCTATCGCGATTTTGACGCAACCGGCGACGGAAGCAAGAAAGCTGAAGATATCGAAACAACCTTAGGCGAGCTGTGGCGCGATGTGCGCTGGGCGGAGTCCCGCCTGCGCGATATGCCGCATATGACGGTGGAGCTGATTTGATGAAAGTGCGTGCGCATCAGTATGACACGGTGGACGCACTCTGCTGGCGCCATTACGGGCGCACGCAGGGAGTCACTGAACAGGTGCTGCAGGCGAATCCGGGGCTGGCTGAATATGGCCCCTTTTTACCGCACGGGCTGCAGGTGGAGCTGCCGGACATTACGGCGTCAACCACTGCGCAGACTGTCCAGTTATGGGACTGAACTATGACGCTTGAACGAATCAGCGCCTTTATCACTTACTGCGTTGCCCTGCTTCTGGCATGGCTCGGCGATTTGTCTCTTAAAGATGTATCGACCATTACTGGTCTTGCGCTGGGGATTATTACTGCAGCGGTGACCTGTTATTTACGCTGGAAAGCCTACCAGCTGCTGCGGGACGGCAGAATATCCAGGGGGGAATATGAGTCCTTCAATCGTTAAGCGTTGCCTGGTCGGCGCGGTGCTGGCGATTGCCGCCACGCTGCCGGGTTTTCAGTCGCTTCATACCTCCGTCGAGGGGCTGAAACTGATTGCTGATTTCGAAGGGTGTCGCCTCCAGCCATACCAGTGCAGCGCCGGGGTCTGGACTGACGGGATCGGCAATACGTCCGGGGTAGTGCCGGGCAAAACCATAACGGAGCGACAGGCCGCGCAGGGGCTGATTAATAACGTATTGCTGACGGAAAAAAGGATTGAAGCCTGCCTGCAGGTTAAGCCACCTCAGCATGTTTACGATGCCCTGATCAGTATCGGTTTTAATGTCGGAACGGGGGCAATCTGCCGGTCAACAATGGTTTCTTACATCAATCGCCAGCAATGGTGGCAGGCGTGCAACCAGTTCCCCCGCTGGGTTTATGTAAATGGTCAACGGAATAAAGGGCTGGAAAACAGGCGCGCCCGTGAGCTTGCCTGGTGTCTTAAAGGGGCGGGGGTATGACGCGCGCGCTGGCGGTGATCCTGGCTCTGGCGCTGGCACTGCTGGGCTGGCAGTCATGGCGGCTTAACAATGCCGGTCACACCATCGGGACGCAGGCTGAGGCGCTTAAAAAGAACAAGCAGGAGCTGGCGAAGAAAAACAGCCAGCTCATCAGCCTGTCCATTCTTACCGAAACCAACAGCCGGGAGCAGATGCAACTTTATGCTGCAGCGGAGGAGACTTCCTCGCTGTTGCGGAGTCGCCAGCGCCGGATCGAGGAGCTAAAACGTGAAAACGAGGATTTACGCCGCTGGGCTGACACTCCTTTGCCTGCTGACATTATCCGGCTGCGGGAGCGCCCGGCCCTCGCCGGAGGTGCAGCTTACCGTGAGTGGTTGTCCAAAAGTGACGCAATGCCGCCTGGACAGGTCAGCGCCGCGCAGTAATGGGGATTTGAACCAGGTGCTTGATGAGACTGAGGCCGCCTGGGCGGTGTGTGCCGACAAAGTGGACACGATCATAGCGTGTCAGGAGCGAGACAGTGAACAAGCCGCAGTCCTTACGCAACGCCCTGAATAAATCGGTGGCGTATGTCCGTGACAACCCGGACAAACTGCACCTTTTTGTTGATAACGGTTCGCTGGTCGCAACCGGCGCCCGTTCAATGTCATGGGAATATCGCTACACCCTGAACGTGGTGATTGAAGACTTTAGCGGCAACCAGAATTTAGTGATGGCGCCCGTGCTGCTCTGGTTAATGACCAATCAACCGGACGCTATCAACAACCCGGAGCTGCGCGAAAAACTTTTTACCTTTGACGTCGATATCCTGAGCAACGATCTGTGTGATATCAGCCTCAATCTGCAGCTCACGGAGCGCGTGATTGTCAGCACAGACGGCACCGTATCGAGCGTAGAAGCGGTGCCGGAACCCGACGTACCCGAAGAAATGTGGACGGTGAAACGTGGATGACCTGCAGAGGGTGGATGACTGGCTGGCGGCGCTGCTGGCGAATCTGGAACCGGCAGCCCGCAACCGTATGATGCGACAACTGGCGCAGGAGTTGCGCCGGTCGCAACAGCAAAACATCAGGCTGCAGCGCAATCCAGACGGCACCGCCTTTGAGGCGCGCCGGGTGACGGCCAGAAGTAAAAAGGGGCGTATCAAGCGCCAGATGTTCGCCAAATTGCGTACCACTAAATACCTGAAAACCGCAGCCACTGCGGACTCTGCCAGCGTGCAGTTTGATGGGAAAGTCCAGCGCATCGCCCGTGTTCACCATTATGGTCTGCGTGATCGAGTCAGACGCAACGGCCCGGAGGCCAGGTACCCGGCACGCCGTCTTTTGGGCGTGAATGATGAGGTGGAAACTATCACCCGTGACACGTTGTTGCGCTGGCTGTCGGAGTGAAATTTGTGTCACGGACGACACAAAACCCAACGCTGCCTCCCTTTTCCCTCTGATGGCAACCTTTCGTTATGAACGCACAACTAACCGAAATCATGCGCCTTATCACCAACCTGATCCGTACCGGCACCGTAACCGAAGTGGATCGGGAAAACTGGCTGTGCCGGGTGAAAGTGGGCGAGCTTGAAACCAACTGGATTAACTGGCTGACACTGCGCGCAGGCGGTGCCCGTACATGGTGGTGCCCGTCGCCGGATGAGCAGGTGGTGGTGCTGAGTATGGGCGGCAATCTGGAAACCGCTTTTGCCTTACCTGCGATCTATTCCAACCAGTTCGCGCCACCGTCGGACTCAGTAGACGGCTGCGTAACGGAATACCCGGACGGTGGCTGGTTTGAATATGAACCTGCGACCGGCCGCTGGCATGTGCGGGGCATCAAATCAATGGTGATCGAGGCTGCAGATAACATAACCCTGAAAACGGGGGAATTTGTGGTGGAAGCAAGCAACACGCGCATAAACAGCGAGGTGGTGATCAATGGTGGCGTCACCCAGGGCGGCGGCGCCATGAGTTCCAACGGGGTCGTTGTCGATAATCACGGCCATACCGGCGTTAAGTCCGGCGGCGATACATCAGGAGGCCCGGTATGACGCTTTATATCGGCATGAGTCAGGGCAACGGCAGGTCTATTACCGACACGGACCACCTGCGCCAGTCGGTCCGGGATATTCTGCTGACCCCGCAGGGGAGCCGTATTGCCCGGCGGGAATACGGCTCGCTTCTTTCTGAACTGATAGACCAGCCGCAGAACCCGGCGCTACGCCTGCAGGTAATGTCTGCGGTCTATGTGGCACTGAGTCGCTGGGAGCCACGGCTTACCCTGGATTCCATCACCATAAACAGCAGTTTTGATGGTTCGATGGTGGTTGAGCTTACCGGGCAGCGTGATAACGGCGCGCCGGTTTCACTTTCGGTATCAACAGGAGCAGACAATGGCAGTCATTGACCTTTCCCAGCTGCCCGCCCCGCAGATAGTGGATGTGCCGGATTTTGAAACGCTGCTAAACGAACGGAAAGCCGCGTTTATGGCCCTTTATCCGGCAGACGAGCAGGACGCGGTAAGGCGCACGCTGGAGCTGGAGTCTGAACCCGTGACCAAGCTCCTGCAGGAAAATGCGTATCGTGAAATCCTCCTGCGCCAGCGCATTAACGAGGCGGCGCAGGCGGTCATGGTGGCTTATGCCATTGGCGGTGATCTCGATCAGATGGCAGCCAACTACAACGTGAAGCGGCTGACGGTTACACCTGCGGATAACGACGCGGTGCCGCCGGTCGAAGCGGTAATGGAAAGTGATGAGGCGCTGCGCCTGCGTGTTCCTGCTGCATTTGAGGGGCTATCCGTTGCAGGTCCGACGGCGGCCTATGAGTTTCACGCCAAAAGCGCGGACGGGCGAGTGGCTGATGCCAGCGCAACCAGCCCGGCACCGGCGGAGGTGGTGCTTACCGTACTGAGCCGTGAGGGCGACGGAACGGCAGCGGCGGACCTGCTGGCAGTGGTTGAACAGGCGCTTAACAGTGAGAACGTGCGGCCGGTTGCTGACCGTCTGACGGTGCGCAGCGCAGAAATTATTCCATACAGCGTGGATGCGACGATCTTTCTTTACCCGGGGCCAGAAGCTGAGCCGGTGATGGAGGCGGCAAAAGCCAGCCTGCAGAAATATATCGCCAGCCAGACGAGGCTGGGGCGCGATATTCGCCGCAGTGCTATTTATGCCGCGCTGCATGTTGAAGGTGTGCAGCGTGTCGAGCTGGCCTCGCCGCTCGCTGATGTGGTGCTGGATAAGACACAGGCCGCTTCATGTACGGAATGGAGCGTAACCAACGGGGGAACGGATGAATAGTCTGCTTCCTCCTGGTTCATCGCCGCTTGAGCGCCGACTTGCTCAGACCTGCAGCGGAATTTCCGATCTGCAGGTGCCGCTGCGGGATTTATGGAACCCCGCAACATGCCCGGTCAAGTTTCTGCCGTATCTGGCGTGGGCCTTTTCGGTTGATCGCTGGGACGAAGGATGGGCGGAGAACGTGAAGCGCCGTGTGGTGCAGGATGCTTTCTATATCCATCAGCACAAGGGCACAACCAGTGCTGTGCGGCGTGTGGTGGAGCCGTTCGGCTTTCTGATCCGCATTATTGAATGGTGGCAGACCGGCGAGGCGCCGGGCACGTTTCGCCTGGATATCGGGGTGCAGGACCAGGGCATAACAGAGGAAACCTATCTGGAGCTGGAGCGCCTGATTGGTGACGCCAAACCCTGCAGCCGGCATCTGATCGGCATGTCCATAAACCTGCAGACGAGCGGACCATATCTCGTTGGGGCTGCCACTTACACCGGCGAAGAAATCACGATTTACCCGTATATCAACGAAACCATCATTTCAGGTGGCACTGCCTACGAGGGCGGCGCCGTCCATGTTATCGACACAATGAGAGTGAACCCATGAGCGCAAAATTTTATACCCTGCTGACGGATATTGGCGCGGCGAAACTGGCAAGCGCTGCCGCGCTCGGTGTGCCGCTGAAAATTACCCAGATGGCGGTGGGGGATGGCGGCGGCGTGCTTCCAACTCCCAGCGCACAACAGACGAAGCTGGTTTCCGAAAAGCGGCGCGCTGACCTGAACATGCTTTACATCGATCCGCAGAACAGCAGCCAGATTATTGCTGAGCAGGTGATTCCTGAAACTGAGGGCGGTTGGTGGATTCGTGAAGTTGGGCTGTTCGATGAAACGGGCGCGCTGATCGCAGTGGGAAACTGCCCGGAGAGCTACAAACCGCAGCTGGCAGAAGGGAGCGGCCGCACGCAAACAGTGCGCATGGTACTGATTACCAGCAGCACCGATAACATTACGCTGAAAATTGACCCGTCCGTAGTGCTGGCTACCCGCAAATATGTGGATGACAAGGTGCTGGAACTGAAGGTGTATGTAGATGAGCTGATGGCGGCGCATCTTGCTGCAGCTGATCCGCATACGCAATATGCGCAAAAAGCCAGCCCGACGTTTACCGGCACCCCAAAAGCCCCGACTGCAGCTGCAGGTAACAATACCACTCAGCTTGCCACAACTGCGTTTGTGCAGGCGGCTCTGATCGCCCTGGTGAATGGTGCCCCGGCTACGCTGGACACGCTGAAAGAAATTGCTGCGGCTATCAATAACGATCCTAATTTCAGCACCACTATTTCTAACGCGCTTGCACTCAAAGCCCCACTGGCAAGCCCGGCCCTGACCGGAACGCCGACGGCCCCCACGGCTGCGCAGACTGTCAACAGTACGCAAATTGCCACTACTGCTTTCGTAAAATCAGCTCTGGCTGCGCTTGTTGGCTCATCACCTGCGGCGCTTGATACCCTGAACGAGCTGGCGGCGGCGTTAGGAAACGATCCTAACTTTGCAACCACCATGACAAATGCACTGGCAGGCAAGCAGCCGCTGGATAGCACGCTGACAACGTTGTCTGGAAAAACAGCTGATGGGATTATTGAATACCTTGGTTTGGGAACAGCCGCAAAACGGAACGTGGGAACCGGTGCGAATCAGATACCAGATATGTCCTCCTGGACGTTCGGGGTTGGCTTCATTGACACGCCACTGGTTAAGTTTCGATTTGGCTCTGCGTCTGGCGCGGGAGCTAAAACATTTTCAACGCCATTCCCAACCGAGGCTTCGATTCTTGTGTTTGGGGCTGTTCAGTCATCAAGTGGTGAAGTGGTCTTATATTCTCCCCAAACAAAATTCGGGACTTTGACGAAGACCGGATTCGAGTTTATTAACCAGGCTTACACCGGGTCAGGTTCAATTGTTTCAAGCTCTAACTCTGTTCATTATCTGGCAATCGGAAGGTAAAAATAATGACTTACAAATACAGCCCATCACTCAATTTATTTTTTGTTGAAAGTGCCGTTCCTGGGTACGAAGCAGCAGGCTGGAAACTTGACGATCTGGTGGATGTAACAGATGAACAATTTGATGAGTTCAATATCGACAAAACTCTGGAGGGATTGGTTCGTGTGGCAGGCTCTGATGATTTACCTGAATGGGGAGAGATCCCGCCTCCCACACATGAGGAGGAAGTAGTGGCGGCCGAAGCGCAGAAAAGTGTACTGATTAGTCAGGCCAACGACTACATAAACGGTAAGCAATGGCCAGGCAAAGCGGCATTAGGCCGACTAAAAGACACGGAGAAAGAGCAATATAACCAATGGCTGGATTATCTTGATGCGCTGGAAGCTGTGGACACCTCCAGCGCACCAGATATTAACTGGCCTGCTGCTCCGGCGGCGTAGGCCAGTCCGGGTCTTCTGTATCAACACGCATCAGCAGAACCCGGTATTTTTTCCATTCAGCTAATGCGGCGGTTTCCTCTCCCGTCGCAATCCCTGCATCAACGGCATCCTGCCGCCATTCAATTTCAGAATCAGCAGCGGCGCGTAATTGCGCCTTCTGTGATTCAGTCTCGGCAATTAATTCTTCCTCAGATTGCGGTGGTGCATCCATCCATGCAGGCATTCCCGCATTATCAGCCCCTATGATTTTACCTTCCGGCCAGGATACCCCCGAAAATTCATCATAAATATCCTGTGTAATTTCGACCGAACCGTCAGGAATAACGGAATTATATTGCGTATCGTAAAAGCCATTATTTTCTGGATTAAAAAACAGTTTTCTCATGCCAGATACCCCATAGCTAAAATTGCTCCGCTTGCAGCAGTTGCCGCGACAGTTCCTGCGGTAGTCATCACCGCTCTAAATGAGACTGTTGATTCTGTTGTGCTGCCCATATCAATCCCCCAGGATGTAGCACGAGAGCCATTCCAAACCGTATCCGCGCGGGCGTATTGTGTGATTAAGGGAACAATGCCGCGTAGCTGTCTGCGCGGCCCATTCAATTCACCATAGGGCGAAACCTAAACACCGGAGGGTTCGCCGTATGGCTCAGGATTATCACCACGGTGTGCGCGTCGTTGAGGTCAACGATGGCACCCGCCCCATTTCAACAGTAAGCACGGCAATTGTCGGTATGGTCTGTACCGGCGATGATGCAGATGCGTCCGTGTTCCCCCTCAATAAACCGGTCCTGCTCACCGACGTGCTGACCGCCAGCGGTAAAGCAGGCGAGTCCGGCACGCTGGCCCGCTCGCTGGATGCAATTGCCGACCAGGCTAAACCCGTGACCGTCGTTGTGCGCGTGGCTCAGGGTGAAACCGAAGCGGAGACAACCTCCAACATTATCGGCGGCGTGACAGCTGACGGTAAAAAAACGGGCATGAAAGCGCTGTTATCTGCGCAGTCTCAGCTCGGCGTTAAGCCGCGCATTCTGGGCGTGCCGGGGCATGACACGCAGGCGGTTGCCACTGAGCTGCTGAGCGTGGCGCAGAGTCTGCGTGGGTTCGCCTATCTGTCCGCCTACGGCTGCAAAACGGTAGAGGAGGCCATTGCCTACCGCGCTAATTTCAGCCAGCGCGAGGGGATGCTGATCTGGCCTGATTTCATCAGTTTTGACACCGTGCTGAATGCTGACGCAACGGCTTACGCCTCAGCCCGTGCGCTTGGCCTGCGTGCCAAAATTGACGAACAGACCGGCTGGCACAAATCCCTGTCCAACGTGGGCGTGAATGGCGTCACCGGCATTTCTGCTGATGTGTTCTGGGATTTGCAGGACCCGGCAACCGATGCGGGGCTGCTGAACCAGAACGATGTCACCACGCTGATCCGCAAAGACGGCTTCCGCTTCTGGGGTTCCCGTTGCCTCAGTGACGATCCACTGTTTGCCTTTGAAAACTACACCCGCACCGCGCAGGTACTGGCTGACACCATCGCCGAAGCGCATATGTGGGCGGTGGATGGCGTGCTTAACCCGTCACTGGCCCGCGACATTATCGAAGGTATTCGCGCCAAACTGCGCAACCTGAAAACGCAGGGCTACATCATCGGCGCCGACTGCTGGCTGGATGAGTCCGTAAACGATAAAGATTCCCTGAAAGCCGGGAAGCTCACTATCGATTACGACTATACGCCGGTACCGCCTCTGGAAAACCTGATGCTGCGCCAGCGCATCACCGATCAGTATCTGCTGGATTTCTCCAGCCAGGTCAGCGCGTAAGGGGACAATATGGCTTTACCACGCAAGTTAAAACACCTGAACCTGTTTAACGACGGGAATAACTATCAGGGGATTGTTGAGTCCCTGACCCTGCCTAAATTCGGCCGCAAGTTTGAAAAGTACCGCGGCGGCGGTATGCCCGGTTCGGCTGATGTTGATCTGGGGCTGGATGATGGCGCGCTGGACACGGAATTTTCAATCGGTGGCACCGAACTGCTGTTATTCAAACAGATGGGTAAAGCCACCGTTGACGGTATCCAGCTGCGTTTCACCGGCTCCATTCAGCGTGATGATACCGGCGAAGTGCAGGCCGTTGAGCTGGTTGTGCGCGGGCGACATAAAGAAGTCGATTCCGGCGAATGGAAAACCGGCGAGAGCAACACCACAAAAGTCAGCAGCACCAACAGCTACGCGAAGCTGACCATTAACGGCGAGGTGCTCTATGAGGTTGATGTGATCAACATGATTGAAATCGTTGATGGCGTGGACCTGATGGAAGAACACCGCAACGCCCTGGGCCTCTGATCTACTTTAAAGGCGCGGGCAGCCGCGCCAGTACCTTATTAACAGGAAATGACAATGAGCGAACAACTGACTGAAAAAACCGTACAGCTGGACACCCCAATCAAACGCGGTAAAACCGAAATTGCCGAAATTGTGCTGCGCAAGCCGCAGTCCGGCGCGCTGCGTGGCACCCGTCTGCAGGCGATCATGGATATGGACGTCGGCGCGATGATGACGATTATTCCCCGCATCTCAACGCCCGCGCTGACCGCTCAGGAAATGGCTGAAATGGACCCCGCAGATCTCACCGCGCTGTCGGTTGAGGTGGTCACTTTTTTGTTGAAGAAATCGGTGCTTGCCGGTTTGCCGACAGCCTGACGGTAGAAGACCTGGTGGCTGATATCGCCACCATTTTTCACTGGCCGCCGTCCGTCACTGACGTTATGCCGCTGACCGAAGTGCTGGAGTGGCGGCATAAAGCGATTCAGAGAAGCGGGGCCAGCGATGAGTGACACGAACCTGCGTTTGCAGGTAATTCTAAATGCGGTTGATAAGCTCACCCGCCCATTCCGATCAGCGCAGGCCAGCTCTAAAGAGCTGGCTACCGCCATTCAGCAAAGCCGCGCAAGATTAAAAGAACTGGACGCCCAGGCGGGCCGTATTGACGGTTTCCGCAAGGCAAGCGCGCAGCTGGCCGTCACCGGCAACAGTCTTAAAGCCGCACGCGAAGAAGCGGCGAAGCTTGCCACGCAGTTCTCGGCAACTAACCGCCCGACGGCGGCGCAGGCGCGTCTGCTTGAGCAGGCAAAAAACCGCGTTAACGAGCTGCAGAGCAAATACAACGGCCTGCGTCAGTCGGTGCAGCGTCAGCGTCTTGCGCTCAATGAGGCCGGGCTGGACACCAAAAAGCTGAGCAGTGCGCAGCGTGAGCTGCGGCAGAATGCCGACGAAACCCGGCAGGCGCTGGACCGACAGCAGAAATCCCTTAAACGCCTGGGCGAGCAGCAGGCCCGAATGAACGCCGTCCGCGATCAGTATTCCCGGCGACTTGAGGTGCGGGATCGTATCGCGGGCGCCGGAGCAACGACTACTGCCGCCGGGCTGGCGATGGGCGCGCCAGTGATGGCAGCCGTTAAAAGCTATGCCAGCATGGAAGATGCGATGAAAGGCGTTGCAAAGCAGGTTAACGGGCTGCGGGACGACAACGGCAACCGCACAAAACAGTTTTACGATATGCAGGATGCCATTAAGGCCGCCAGTGAACAGCTGCCGATGGAGAATGGCGCTATTGACTATGCCGCGCTGGTTGAAGGTGGCGCCCGCATGGGCGTGACAAACCAGAACGATTCTTACGAAGACCAGAAGCGTGACCTGCTGGCCTTTGCATCCACTGCAGCAAAGGCCGCAACGGCATTCGAGCTGCCCGCTGATGAGCTGGCGGAGGGGCTGGGGAAAATCGCGCAGCTGTATAAAGTGCCGACCCGAAATATTGAACAGCTTGGCGATGCCCTGAACTACCTGGACGATAACGCCATGTCTAAGGGCGGCGATATCATCAATGTGCTGCAGCGCATGGGCGGCGTAGCCGACCGGCTTGATTTCCGCAAGGCGGCCGCGCTGGGTTCCACCTTCCTGTCTCTGGGGGCCGCGCCTGAAATTGCCGCCAGCGCATCAAATGCGATGGTGCGCGAACTGTCGATTGCAACCATGCAGAGCAAGCGGTTCATGGAAGGTATGGATCTGCTGAAACTCAATCCAGAAGAGATTGAAAAGCAGATGACAAAGGACGCAATGGGGACCATTCAGCGCGTGCTGGAGAAGGTCAACAAACTGCCGCAGGATAAACGCCTGTCCGCCATGACGATGATATTTGGCAAGGAGTTTGGCGATGATGCGGCGAAGCTTGCAAACAACCTGCCGGAGCTGCAGCGACAGCTGAAACTTACCTCAGGCACTGAGGCTAACGGCTCCATGCAGAAAGAATCCGATATCAATAAGGATTCTCTTTCCGCGCAGTGGTTGCTTGTGAAAACTGGCGCGCAGAACGCTTTCAGTAGCCTGGGTGAAACCCTGCGCCAGCCGCTGATGGATATCATGGGGTATGTCAAAAGCGTTACCGGGGCACTGCGTCGATGGGTTGAGGCTAACCCGCAGCTGGCGGGCACGCTGATGAAAGTGGCGGCGGCCGCTGCTGCGATCACCGTTGTACTCGGCACGCTGGCGGTGGCCGTGGCTGCCGTGCTGGGGCCGCTGGCGGTGATCCGTTTTGGCCTGTCCGTGCTGGGTGTAAAAACACTCCCCTCCGTTATGTCTGCAGTGACACGCACTGGCGGCGCGCTGTCCTGGCTGGCAAATGCGCCGCTTTCCCTGTTGCGCCGTGGCCTGGCTGCATCCGGCAGCAGCGCCGGATTGCTGGCGTCTCCCCTTAACTCCCTGCGCCGTTCTGCCGCGCTGGCTGGCAATGCGCTGAAAGCGCTGGCCGGTGCGCCGCTGGCTGTCCTTCGCGGCGGAATGTCTGGCATTCGCAACATTATCGGCATGGTAATGAATCCGCTGGCCGCGTTGCGCGGGGGGTTATCCGCAGCCGGTGGCGTGCTGCGTTTTCTGGCGTCCGGCCCGCTGGCCCTCCTTCGCGTCGCGCTGTACGGGATTTCTGGATTGCTGGGCGCCCTGCTTAGTCCGATAGGGCTGGTCGTGGCGGCCCTGGCTGGCGTGGCGCTGGTTGTCTGGAAATACTGGCAGCCAATAAGCGCATTTTTAGGCGGAGTGGTTGAAGGATTCAAAGCTGCAGCTGCGCCTATCAGTGCGGCGTTTGAGCCACTGCAGCCTGTTTTCCAGTGGATTGGTGACAAGGTCCAGGCGTTGTGGGGCTGGTTTACTGATCTGCTTACGCCGGTTAAATCCACCTCTGCAGAACTGCAAAGCGCGGCGTCGATGGGGCGGCAGTTTGGCGAAGCGCTGGCGGCAGGGCTGAACATGGTCATGCACCCGCTGGATTCGCTTAAATCGGGCGTGTCCTGGCTGCTTGAAAAACTCGGCATTGTCAGCAAGGAGGCGGCAAAAGCGAAGCTTCCTGAGCAGGTCACGCGGCAGCAGCCAGCCACGGTAAACACAGACGGTAAAGTGGTGCTTCCGCCTGGCGGATTCCCGCCGATGGGTTTTGCTGGTATGTACGACAGCGGCGGTACCATTCCGCGCGGCCAGTTCGGCATCGTGGGCGAGAATGGCCCTGAGATTGTTAACGGGCCCGCCAATGTCACCGGCAGGAAACGGACTGCTGATCTGGCGAGGATGGCGGCAACGCTCAATCCTTCCCGGACGGAACCTGCCAGCGCTAAACAATATCCTGAACGCGGGATAGTTCTGCCGCCTGATAATGTGAACGGTCCGGCAAATCTTCCGATAATCAATCGCACTACTGAACTGGTGAAACTGGCGGCAACAGTAAGCCCCGTTCGTGATGTAACAGCCAGCCCGGAGCAACGGCCTGAAAGCAGGTTAATACTGCCTCCTGAGATTGTTAACGCCCCGGTAAATCGTCCAGGTCGGGATCGTGCTGCGGAGCTGGCTGATATCGCTGCGGCTGTCATGCCAGCACCGGCCATTACGGAAATCACGGATAACAGGGCTGACCCGATGGCTATGCGCCAGAAGGTGTTCGCTTCAGTGGTCGCTGGCGTAATGGGCCTGGCGGCTGCCCCGGCAGAAGCCGCGCCAATTCATCCGTACAGTGTACCTGTCAGGACGCGACCGGCGCCGTCGGAGAAGACAGAGAGACAGCCGCAGGTCATTAAGTACGAGATAAGCGCGCCAATTCATATTGTCGCCCAGCCAGGGCAAAGCGCACAGGATATCGCCCGCGAGGTGGCCCGGCAGCTTGATGAGCGAGAGCGCAGGGCCAGGGCAAAAACACGCAGTAATTTCAGTGATCGAGGGGGTTACGAATAATGATGATGGTGCTGGGGTTGTACGTATTCATGCTGCGAACCGTACCCTATCAGGAGCTGCAGTATCAGCGCAGCTGGCGGCACGCAGCTAACAGCCGGGTAAACCGGCGCCCGACAACGCAGTTTCTTGGACCGGATAACGATTCGCTTACGCTGTCCGGCGTCCTGCTGCCGGAGATTACCGGCGGCAGGTTGTCTTTGCTGGCGCTGGAGCAGATGGCGGAGCTGGGGAAAGCCTGGCCTCTTATTGAGGGGAGCGGGACGATTTACGGCATGTTTGTGATTGAGAGTCTGAGCCAGACTAAAACAGAATTTTTTGAGAGCGGTATGCCCCGGCGCATCGAATTTTCGCTGAGCCTGAAACGGGTGGATGAATCGCTGTCTGATATGTTTGGCAGCCTCAGCGATCAGCTCAGTAATTTGCAGGACTCCGCCACCTCTGCGATAGGCAATATGAAAAATACGGTTGGGGGGTTACTGCAGTGAATTTCAGCTCTGATCTCCTGAACCTGAACAGCAAAACCCCCGGTTTCAGCATCATCATTGAAGGTAAAGATGTGACTACAGTGTTGGATGCGCGCCTGATGAGTCTGACGCTGACGGATAACCGGGGCTTTGAGGCGGACCAGCTTGATCTGGAACTGGACGACTCGGACGGGCTAATCGTTCTCCCGCGTCGGGGGGCCATTATTCAGTTTGCGCTGGGGTGGAAAGGTCAGCCGCTTTTTCCGAAAGGGGCCTTTACTGTCGATGAGATTGAGCACAGCGGCGCGCCTGACCGTCTCACAATTCGCGCGCGTAGTGCAGATTTCCGTGAAACCCTGAACACGCGGCGTGAAAAGTCCTGGCACCAGACAACGGTGGGCGAAGTCGTGAAGGAAATCGCCGCCAGGCATAAATTAAAGATGGCGCTGGGGCAGGACCTGATGGACAGGCCTGTAGATCATCTTGACCAGACAAATGAAAGCGACGCCAGCTTTTTGATGAAGCTGGCGCGGCAGTATGGGGCGATAGCCTCCGTTAAGGACGGAAATCTGTTGTTTATCCGCCAGGGGCAGGGCAGAACGGCAAGCGGTAAGCCGCTGCCGGTTATCACCATAACCCGCCAGGCCGGTGACGGTCATCGTTTTACCCTGGCAGATCGCGATGCCTATACGGGGGTGATTGCCAGCTGGCTCCATACCCGTGAGCCAAAGAAAAAAGAGACAGCAAAGGTTAAGCGCCGTCGAAAGAAAACCACCGCAGCAAAGGAGCCGGAAGCAAAACAGGGAGATTACCTGGTTGGAACGGATGAAAACGTGCTGGTACTCAACAGAACTTATGCAAACCGCAGCAATGCAGAGCGAGCGGCAAAGATGCAGTGGGAGCGCCTGCAGCGCGGGGTTGCAACATTCTCCCTGCAGCTCGCAGAGGGAAGGGCTGATCTGTATACCGAAATGCCGGTGAAGGTGAGCGGCTTTAAACAGCCCATTGATGATGCCGAATGGACCATTACCACGCTGACGCATAGTGTCAGTGCAGATAATGGTTTCACTACGACTTTGGAGCTTGAAGTTAAGATTGATGATCTTGAAATGGAGTAATGGGTTCTCAAAATTGAATAATGATGTATCATTATTGTGATTTTGGCAAAAGTGGTGGGATAACCGGAATGATGAATTGTCCAGAGTGCGGCCAGGCAGCCCATACAAGAAGCAGTTTTCAGGTCTCAGCAACAACCAAAGAGCGTTACAACCAGTGCAAAAATATCAACTGCGGTTGTACTTTTGTCACGCATGAAACATTTGTTAGGCATATCATTAAGCCTAATTTGATTTCTTCTGCGCCCCCACATCCGGGAGAGGATGGGCAAGGGCACATGAATTTTTAAAAAAGAACCCGCTTTGAAAGCGGGTTTTTTGTCGCCAGTCCAAAAGCCTGTCGCCATTTTGCCGCCATTGGAAAAGAAAAAGGGGCTACGTTTTCACGTAACCCCTTGTTTTATTTGGTGGAGCTGGCGGGAGTTGAACCCGCGTCCGAAATTTCTACATCCTCGGTACTACATGCTTAGTTTGTCTTTACATTCGCACGCCAGCTGCGGACAGACACGCCACTAACGAACTAGCCTGATTAGTTTTAACGCTTCAACCCCAGGCAGGGCTTCCACGCGATCTCTTTTGGGTTTGACCTCTCTTTGATCCCCGTCTTAAGAGCGGAAGCTAGGGAGAGAGGGCTCTTAGCAGGTTATTAAGCTGCTAAAGCGTAGTTTTCGTCGTTTGCGACTATTTTTTTGCGGCTTTTTACGAGGCAAACCGCCCCTCGGCATGCACCTTGGGTTTCGCAAATCCCGTCGAATCCAGAATCAGCCCCAATAGTGTTGAACTAAGTATACCAGATTTCACTTCCTGGATACCAGCCCGAAACGCTAACTTATTGAATAGTACAATAAGTGTGCAGAATCAACGTCCTGCGTTTTTCATGATGCGCGCTTTGTCGAGCTGCCACTCGCGCTCTTTCAGGTCAGTACGTTTGTCGTGCTGTTTTTTACCTTTCGCCACGCCAATTTTCACTTTGCACCAGGCATTTTTCCAGTACATAGAGAGCGCAACAACGGTAAAGCCTTCACGGTTGATACGCCCGTAAAGGGATTCCAGCTCACGCTTGTTCAGCAGCAGTTTACGCGTGCGCGTTGGGTCGCATACGTAGTGTGAAGAGGCGACGGTAAGCGGCGTAAAGTTCGCACCGAACAGGAAAGCTTCGCCGTCTTTCAGGATCACGTAGCTGTCGCCAATGTTCGCTTTACCCGCGCGCAGCGATTTTACTTCCCAGCCCTGCAGCGCAAGGCCTGCTTCGAATTCTTCTTCAATGAAATACTCGTGGCGAGCACGCTTGTTTTGCGCAATGGTCGCCGAGCCTGGTTTATGTGCTTTTTTCTTCGTCATAAGTGTCGTAAAGCCGTCGGTAATCTGATTTCAAAAAGTCACCTCATTGCGTCCTGTGAGGTCTAACGCGCTATCTTAGCACGAGATGAGGCTTAGCGTTTTTTTAACAGGTGATAAATGTTATTATTTGTCCGTTGTGTGACCATGGAAAATGCTATGCCTCAGATTAGCCGTACTGCGCTTGTGCCTTACAGCGCGGAACAAATGTATCAGTTAGTGAACGACGTTCAGTCTTATCCAGAGTTTATTCCGGGATGTACCGGAAGCCGCGTTCTGGAGTCCGGCCCGACGCAGATGACGGCGGCGGTAGATGTCTCCAAAGCGGGGATCAGCAAGACGTTCACCACCCGCAATACGCTGACCAGCAATCAGAGTATTTTGATGCATCTGGTGGATGGTCCGTTTAAGACCCTGATGGGCGGCTGGAAGTTTACGCCGCTTAGCGCTGATGCCTGCCGCATTGAGTTCCAGCTGGATTTCGAGTTTACCAATAAGCTGATTGAACTGGCGTTTGGCCGCATCTTTAAAGAGCTGGCGTCTAACATGGTTCAGGCGTTCACCACCCGCGCCAAAGAGGTTTACAGTGTCGCATAAGATTGCGGTAGAAGTGGTGTACGCGCTGCCGGAGAAGCAGTATCTGCAGCGAGTGACGCTGGAAGAGGGGGCGACCGTTGAGGCAGCCATCCGCGCGTCCGGCATCCTTGAGCTTCGCAGCGATATCGACCTGGCGAAGAACAAGGTCGGGATTTATAGCCGTCCGGTGAAGCTCGGCGACGTATTGAAAGAGGGTGACCGGGTGGAGATTTATCGTCCGCTGATTGCCGACCCGAAAGAGCTGCGTCGTCAGCGTGCGGAGAAGGCCAGTAAGTAGCGCTTTCTTCCCCTCACCCTGACCCTCTATTCAAAGGGGCGAGGGAATCAACGGAAAACAAAAAAGGTGCTCATTGAGCACCTTTTTGCATTTCTGACGCCTGATTACTTGGTCAGGGCAGGCTTGTTGTCGATGTTGGTTAAGACACCGGCGCTGCTGAAGGTCAACGTCAGGGTTTGCTGGGTCACGTCTTCGTGGCCTGGCTGCTGACGGAAGACATAGAACCATGTATTTGTACCGAACGGATCGGACATCATCGGGGTTCCCAGTGCATAAGCGACCTGCTGTTGTGTCATCCCCACGCGGATTTTGGACACATCGTTAGGGGTAAGGTAGTTCCCCTGGTTGATGTCAGGACGGTAAACCACTTTCTCCAGAGTGGAACAGCCTGCGGTCAACATCAGAAGAACCGCTGCGGCAGCGGTCAGCATTTTACAACGCATAGTGATTTGATTCCTTTTCGGGCCCGAGCAGAACGCGGCTCATATGTAATATGCCGATGATAATAGACCTTGCCCCACTTTGAAACCGGTCTGGCGGCGTTTTTGTTGTTCTCTATGACTCTGAGATCCCGAAAAAGTTTATGCCGCCAGCAGTTCTTTCGCATTCGCGAGCGTATTGCGGGTGACTTCGCTACCACCGAGCAGGCGCGCCAGCTCCTGCAGACGCGCGCGTTTATCCAGCGGTTTCATGTGCGTTTCGGTCATTTCACCATCCGTCTCTTTGCTGACGATAAAGTGATGATGACCACAGCCAGCCACCTGTGGAAGGTGGGTGACGCACATCACCTGCGTTGATTCGCCTAGCTGGCGCAGCAGTTTACCCACTACCGCCGCCGTCGGGCCGCTGATGCCTACATCTACTTCATCGAAAATCAGCGCCGGGGTTTCCATTTTACGCGCGGTAATCACCTGAATCGCCAGCGCAATACGCGACAGTTCGCCGCCTGAGGCCACTTTAGAGATCGCCTGCAGCGGCTGACCCGGGTTGGTGGTGACGCGGAACTCGATGCGGTCCGCACCTTCCGCCGTCAGGTGGCTCTCTTCAAAGCGAACGTCAATACTGAATACGCCGTGCGGCATCGCCAGGGTGTGCATGCTCTCGGTGATGTGCTGGCTTAACTCCTGCGCATAGTGCTGACGAATTTCATGCAGTTTTTGCGCTGTCGCCAGCGCCTGTTCATGGTGCAGGCTCACCGCCAGAGAGAGGGTTTCCAGCGAGTCAGCCTGATCGTCAAGCTGCTGCTGCTCGTCCAGCAGAGACTGATAGTAGCCCGGCAGCTCTTCCGGCGTGACGTGGTGCTTGCGCGCCAGTGAAATCTGACGGGAGATACGCTGCTCCAGCTCAAACAGACGGTTCGGGTCGAGATCCAGACGTTCACAGTAGTGGCGCAGTTCGTCACTGGCTTCGGAGATCTGAATAGCCGCTTCTTCCAGCATATCCAGGACGCCTGAAAGCTTGCTGTCCATGCCGACCAGTTCGGTAATCAACTGGCGGACGTTATACAGCTGTCCTTGCAGGTTTACGTCTTCGCCATCCGCCAGCATGTTGAGCGCATTTTGGCTGGTTGAAAGTAAATGACCGCTGTTCGCCAGACGTTTGTACTCTTCGTCGATTTGCTCAAACTCTCCCGCCTGCGGGTTGAACTCGTTCAGCTCTTTAAGCTGGTACGCCAGCAGCTCCGCACGGGCGGCGCGCTCCTGGCTTTGCTGCTGGTGCTGAGCGAGTTCACGGCAGCTCTGGTGCCACTGGCGATAGTGTTCCGCCATAAGTTGAGTAAGCGCGTACTCACCTGCGTAGCCATCAAGAAGGGCCTTCTGCTGCTCGGGTTTAATCAACTGCTGATGCGCGTGCTGACCGTGGATCTGGATAAGCAGCTGGCCAAGCTCGCGAAGCTGGGAAAGGGGGACCGCCGTACCGTTGATAAAGCCGCGTGAGCGACCGTCGCTGCTGATGACGCGGCGGAGTAAACACTCACGTCCGTCTTCGAGCTGGTTTGCTTCCAGCCAGCGCAGGGCTGCAGGGGTGTCTTTCAGGGAAAAGCGGGCGCACAGGTCGGCACGGGTTGCGCCCCGGCGCACCATATCGCCCTCTGCGCGGCCGCCAAGGCACAAGCCGAGGGCATCAATGGCAATAGATTTACCTGCACCGGTTTCACCGGTGATTGCCGTCATGCCGCTGTGGAAGTCGATCTCAAGCTCACGAACAATGGCAAAGTTGCTGATGGTCAGTTGTGCCAGCATAATTGTTTTCCTGTATGAAAAACCATAACTGTGTTTCTATACAGTATAATCTGGTTTTTTATACAGTAAAGTACTGGATGCAAAATCAGAACAATTTTTTTGACCAGCCAAGCTTCGAGCTTAATGTGTTGAAATAGCTGTAATCTTTCGGGTGAATCAGATTCAGATGGTAATCACATCGACGAATGAGAACATCTTCACCTTCCTGGATCGGCAGCGCTATCTGGCTGTCGCAGCTGATCTCCAGGTCATTACGACGGTGAGAGAAGCGCAGACGGATCGTGCTGTCGCCGTTGATGACCAGCGGACGGGCGGAGAGCGTGTGCGGGAACATTGGCACCAGGGTAATGGCGTCCAGCGAGGGCGTCAGGATCGGGCCGCCGGCAGAAAGCGAGTAGGCGGTTGAGCCGGTCGGGGTGGAGATAATCAGTCCGTCAGAGCGCTGCGAAAAGGCAAAGATTTCGTCGATATACACTTCGAACTCAATCATGTGCGCCACTTTACCGGGGTGGAGAACCACCTCGTTGATCGCGGTGCTGATGCGCTTCTGGCAGTCCTGCTGACACACCTGCGCTTCCAGTAAAAAACGTTTTTCGCTGATGTAGTGCCCTTCCAGCACGTCGGCCAGCTGTTGCTGGGCGTTATCCGGGTCGAGATCGGTTAAAAAACCGAGGTTGCCACGGTTGATGCCAATAACCTTGATATCATAACGCGCCAGCGTGCGGGCCGCACCGAGCATGTTGCCATCGCCGCCCACCACCACGGCGAGATCCGCCTGCTGACCAATTTCTGCCAGCGTGCCGGTTTTGACGCTCTTGAGCTGCAGCTCCTGAGCAATCTGCTGCTCGACCATCACTTCATAGCCTTTGCCACACAGCCAGCGATACAACATTTCATGTGTCGTCAATGCGGTAGGGTGACGCGGATGCCCGACGATCCCAATACACCTGAAATGATTATTCATTTTCTGGAGGTCCTTGTGCCTGATGAATGATGACAATCTGTCTTGTTCCCTTGAATCCCGGAAACTGATCCCCATAATAAGCGAAGTTAGCGAGATGAATGCAGAAAAACGCGGAGAAATTCATGAGTAGTAAAGAACAGAAAACGCCTGAGGGGCAAGCCCCTGAAGAAATTATCACGGAACAGCACGATGAAGTTGAGGCTGTAGAGCCAGAAGCGTCTGCTGAGCAGGTGGACCCGCGCGATGAAAAAATTGCCAACCTGGAAGCCCAGCTGGTAGAAGCGCAAAATCGCGAACGCGATGGCGTGCTGCGTATCAAAGCGGAAATGGAAAACCTGCGTCGTCGTACCGAGCTGGACGTTGAGAAAGCGCACAAGTTTGCGCTGGAAAAATTCGTTAATGAACTGCTGCCGGTAATCGATAGCCTGGATCGTGCGCTGGAGGTGGCTGACAAAGCGAATCCGGATAACGCGCCAATGATTGAAGGTATCGAGCTGACGCTGAAGTCGATGCTGGACGTGGTGCGTAAGTTTGGCGTGGAAGTGATTGCCGATACTAATGTCCCGCTGGATCCGAACGTACACCAGGCGATCGCAATGGTGGAATCTGAAGAGATTGAAGCCGGTAAGGTGCTGGGTGTGATGCAGAAAGGGTACACCCTGAACGGCCGCACCATTCGTGCTGCAATGGTGACCGTGGCGAAAGCCAAAGCGTAATACGCTGCCTGTAGTGCCGGGTGGCGGCGTGCGCCTTACCCGGCCTACATTTTATTCGGCAATACTTTCCCGAAGTGGCGTGACGGGCAGGACTTTCACCTGCTTAATCATGTTGTCCTGCACGTCCAGGATATCAATATCATACTGTTCAATACGCACGCGCGTACCTGCCGCCGGGATCTCCTCCAGCGCTTCCAGAATCATGCCGTTCATCGTTCGCGCTTCATCTTCCGGCAAATGCCAGTTAAACGCTTTATTGATTTCACGAATGTTTGCGCTGCCGTCGATAAGCACCGAACCGTCGTTTTGGGGCGTGACTTCCTCCGCCAGGGACGGTGACATCGAGGTCGTAAAGTCCCCGACGATCTCTTCCAGAATATCTTCAACGGTGACCAACCCCTGAATGTCGCCGTATTCATCCACTACCAGGCCGACTTTCTTTTTGTTGCGCTGGAACTTCACCAGCTGCGTGCTGAGCGGGGTGCCTTCCGGCACGTAGTAAATCTCATCGGCCGCGCGCAGCATCACCTCTTTGGTGAACTCGTTTTTCTCGGTCATCAGACGATAGGCTTCGCGCACGCGCAGCATGCTGATAGCATCGTCGAGGGAATCGCGATAGAGCACGATACGCCCGTGCGGGGAGTGCGTCAGCTGTCGGACGATGGCTTTCCAGTCGTCGTTGATATCGATCCCAACGATCTCGTTACGCGGTACCATGATGTCGTCCACGCTGACCTTTTCCAGATCAAGTACCGACAACAGCATGTCCTGATTGCGCCGGGAGATCTGCGAGCGGGATTCATTCACGATGGTGCGCAACTCGTCTTTGCTGAGCGCGCTGCTGATGGTGACGTCCGCTTTGATGCCGACCATGCGCATCAGCAGGCGAGTCACCATATTCAGCAGCCAGACCAGCGGCATCATCAGGATCAACAGCGGTGACAGCAGAAAGCTGCTCGGATAGGCGACCTTCTCCGGGTAAAGCGCGGCGATGGTTTTCGGCAGCACTTCGGCAAACACCAGCACCACGAACGTCAGCACCCCGGTAGCAATCGCCACCCCAGCGTTGCCGTACAGGCGCATACCGACAATGGTGCCCAGTGCCGAGGCGAGAATGTTGACGAGGTTGTTACCGATAAGCACAAGGCTAATCAGGCGATCCGGTTTACGCAGCAGCTTTTCGACACGGCGGGCGGCACGGTTACCCTGCTTGGCGCGGTGACGTAACCGGTAGCGGTTGAGCGTCATCATGCCGGTTTCCGAGCCTGAGAAATAGGCGGAGATGACCACCATGACGATCAGCGTAACGATCAGCGTGGTGGTGGAGATGTGTTCCAGGGGGAACTCCTTTGTTACTTAGCCAGCAAATTGCTGTATGAAGCGACTGCCAAAATAGGCAAGGGTAAGAATGCCCGCGCCCGCGACGTTGAACCAGACTACGCGACGACCGCGCCAGCCTTCATGATAATGGCCCCATAACAGGACAATATAGACAAACCACGCGACGATGGAGAGTACCGCCTTATCGATATTCTCCACGCTGAACAGGTTTTTCATATAAAACAGACCGGTGCAGAGCGTCAGCGTCAGCAGGACGACGCCCACCTGGGTGATGTGGAACATCTTACGCTCAATGACCATCAGCGGCGGCATTTCGTGATTGAAGGCCAGCTTTTTGTTCTTCAACTGGTAGTCAATCCAGGCGAGCTGCATCGCATAGAGCGCGGCAATGATCAGCGTCGCGTAGGCAAACAGCGACAGGCCAATGTGCACCAGCATCCCCGGCGTGGCTTCCAGATGGGTGATGAACTCGTTGGGCATAAACGTGGCTAACGCCAGATTGATCAGCGCGAAGGCATAAACAATCGGCAGCAGCAGCCAGCCGCGGTTTTTGGACGCAACAATGGTCATCACCGTACAAATCATCAGGCTGACCAGTGAGCCGACATTCAATACGCTCAGGTTTTGCACGCTGCCGTCGCCGGGAATAATGCGGGATTCCAGCGCAAAAGCGTGGCTTATCAGTGCTATCACCGCCGAAAGAACAGCCATGCGCCGCCAGCCGCTGTTTTTTTGCAGCAGGCCGGGAATGATCAGCGCGAGGCTGACAGAGTAGGCAACAAGGGCGATCAGTGCGAAAACAGGCATATAGGCGTCGACAGTTGTCTTAATAAGAAAGATAAGCAGTATAACGTTACGTGACGCGTGCTCCAACCGTTGCATAACAACAAAGCTGCCTTCATGTTATACTCCGGCAAAATTCTGTGTATGTGTCGCTTACGCGACCCAACGTTTCTACCCCAGGCGAAAGACAATGTTTGATAATTTAACCGATCGTTTGTCGCGCACGCTGCGCAACATCAGCGGCCGCGGACGCCTCACCGAAGAGAATATCAAGGAAACGCTGCGCGAAGTGCGCATGGCGCTGCTCGAAGCAGACGTTGCGTTACCGGTCGTGCGTGATTTTATCAACCGCGTAAAAGAAAAAGCGGTTGGACATGAAGTTAACAAGAGCCTGACTCCGGGTCAGGAGTTCGTCAAAATCGTTCGTAACGAGCTGGTTTCGGCGATGGGCGAAGAGAACCAGGTGCTTAACCTGGCGGCTCAGCCTCCGGCCGTGGTGCTGATGGCGGGCCTGCAGGGTGCGGGTAAAACGACCAGCGTTGGTAAGCTGGGTAAATTCCTGCGCGAAAAGCACAAGAAAAAAGTGCTGGTGGTATCTGCGGACGTCTATCGCCCGGCGGCGATCAAACAGCTGGAAACGCTGGCAGAGCAGGTTGGCGTGGATTTCTTCCCGTCAGACGTGGCGCAGAAGCCGGTCGACATCGTTAACGCGGCGCTGAAAGAAGCGAAGCTGAAATTCTACGACGTGCTGCTGGTGGATACCGCCGGTCGTCTGCACGTCGACGAAGCGATGATGGACGAGATCAAGCAGGTGCATGCCTCTATCAACCCGGTAGAGACCCTGTTTGTTGTTGACGCCATGACCGGTCAGGATGCGGCGAATACCGCGAAAGCCTTCAACGAAGCGCTGCCGTTAACCGGCGTGGTGCTGACCAAAGTGGACGGCGACGCCCGCGGCGGTGCGGCGCTCTCCATTCGTCATATCACCGGTAAGCCAATCAAGTTCCTCGGCGTGGGTGAAAAAACCGAAGCGCTGGAGCCGTTCCACCCGGATCGTATTGCTTCTCGTATTCTCGGCATGGGCGACGTGCTGTCGCTGATCGAAGATATCGAGAGCAAGGTTGACCGTGCGCAGGCCGAAAAGCTGGCCAGCAAGCTGAAAAAAGGTGACGGTTTCGATCTCACCGACTTCCTTGAACAGCTGCGTCAGATGAAAAACATGGGCGGCATGGCAAGCTTAATGGGCAAACTGCCGGGCATGGGGCAGATCCCTGACAACGTAAAATCCCAGATGGATGACAAGGTGCTGGTCCGTATGGAGGCAATCATTAACTCGATGACGCTGAAAGAGCGTGCGAAGCCAGAAATCATCAAAGGTTCTCGTAAACGCCGTATCGCGGCCGGTTGCGGCATGCAGGTGCAGGACGTTAACCGCCTTCTGAAACAGTTCGACGACATGCAGCGCATGATGAAGAAAATGAAGAAAGGCGGCATGGCGAAGATGATGCGCGGCATGAAAGGGATGATGCCACCCGGTTTTCCAGGGCGTTAATCGCTTTTGAGATTGCTTTTTGCCCGAAAATGAGTAAAATTTTCGGGCTTTTAATATGACACCCGGGCTCCGTTCCTCGATGGGGCCCGGTTGTTTTATTCACACAAGAGGATGTTATGGTAACTATTCGTTTAGCTCGTCACGGCGCTAAAAAGCGTCCGTTCTACCAGGTTGTTGTGACTGACAGCCGTAATGCACGCAACGGTCGCTTCATCGAGCGCGTTGGTTTCTTCAACCCACTGGCCGCTGGCGCAGAAGAAGAAACTCGTCTGGATCTGGATCGTATCGCTCACTGGGTTGGCCAGGGCGCTACTGTTTCCGATCGCGTTGCTACGCTGATCAAAGCAGCAAACAAAGCAGCTTAATCTGTCACGGTGGTCATGATGAGCAATAAAGCACCTGTTGAACCGATCGTATTGGGAAAAATGGGTTCTTGCTACGGTATCCGTGGTTGGCTCAGAGTGTTTTCCTCCACTGAAGACGCTGATAGCATTTTTGATTACCAGCCCTGGTTTATCCAGAAAGGCGGTAAGTGGGAAGAGGTCGAGCTGGAAAGCTGGCGTCACCACAATCAGGACATCATCATCAAGCTGAAAGGCGTTGACGATCGTGATGCCGCGAATGCGCTGACTAATTGTGAAATTGTCGTGGATTCGTCGCAGTTGCCACAGCTGGAAGAGGGCGACTACTACTGGAAAGACCTTATGGGTTGCCAGGTAGTCACTACCGAAGGCTACAGCCTGGGGAAAGTCATCGATATGATGGAAACCGGGTCAAATGACGTTCTCGTCATTAAGGCAAACCTGAAAGATGCATTTGGCATCAAGGAGCGGTTGGTTCCGTTCCTCGATGGACAGGTTATCAAGAAAGTCGATCTCACTACTCAAACCATTGAAGTAGATTGGGATCCTGGTTTTTAAATTCTCCGGATAAACGGTAAAAGACGGCGCTATGTGGATTGGCATAATTAGCCTGTTTCCTGAAATGTTCCGCGCGATTACCGATTACGGGGTAACTGGCCGGGCAGTAAAGAATGGCCTGCTGAGCATCCAGAGCTGGAGTCCTCGTGACTTTACTCATGACCGGCACCGTACCGTGGACGATCGTCCTTACGGCGGCGGACCGGGGATGCTAATGATGGTGCAACCCTTACGGGACGCCATTCACACAGCAAAAGCCGCGGCAGGTGAAGGCGCAAAGGTGATTTATCTGTCACCTCAGGGACGCAAGCTTGATCAAGCGGGCGTGAGCGAACTGGCGACGAATCAAAAGCTGATTCTGGTCTGTGGGCGCTACGAAGGGATAGATGAGCGCGTAATTCAAACCGAGATTGACGAAGAATGGTCTATCGGCGATTACGTTCTCAGCGGTGGTGAGTTACCGGCAATGACGCTGATTGACTCCGTCGCCCGGTTTATTCCGGGTGTTCTGGGCCATGAAGCTTCGGCAACGGAAGATTCCTTTGCCGATGGGTTGCTGGACTGTCCACACTATACTCGTCCTGAAGTGTTAGAAGGGATGGAGGTTCCGGCAGTGTTACTGTCTGGAAACCATGCCGAGATACGTCGCTGGCGTTTGAAGCAGTCGCTGGGCCGAACCTGGCTTAGAAGACCTGAACTTCTGGAAAACCTGGCTCTGACTGAAGAGCAAGCAAAGTTGCTGGCCGAGTTCAAAACTGAACACGCGCACCAGCAGCATGAACATGATGGGAATGCGTAATACGCTCCCGAATATCAGTTTACCCAGGATAAGAGATTAAATTATGAGCAACATTATTAAGCAACTTGAACAAGAGCAGATGAAGCAGGACGTACCTTCCTTCCGTCCAGGTGACACCGTGGAAGTGAAAGTATGGGTTGTTGAAGGTTCCAAAAAACGTCTGCAGGCATTCGAGGGCGTGGTTATCGCTATTCGTAACCGCGGTCTGCACTCTGCATTCACTGTTCGTAAAATTTCCAACGGCGAAGGCGTTGAGCGTGTCTTCCAGACTCACTCTCCGGTAGTTGACAGCATTGCTGTTAAACGTCGTGGTGCTGTACGTAAAGCTAAACTGTACTACCTGCGTGAGCGTACTGGTAAGTCTGCTCGTATTAAAGAGCGTCTGAACTAAGATTCGCTTAAGCGACATCCTGTTAGAAAGGGCTGGCCGAAAGGCTGGCCCTTTTTTTATCCCATCGCACCTCTCGCATTAACCCTTTTGTCATAAATCATTTACAATGCTTGCCTCTTGAGTGGAGGGGACGTGGATAACGTACTGCATCAGCCTGACCGGAAACGCGCAGCGGCATTGACCGCGCTGTTCGCGATCCTGCTGATCGTGGTTGCGCCGCTGATCTCCGTCTCGCTGCAGAAAGACCCTATGAGCGCCATGCCGGGCATGCATCATGATATGAGCATGATGTCGATGGATGAGCATCATGGCGATATGCCTCACTCGATGCCCGTCGACCATGCGGAAGCCTGCGGCTACTGCGTGCTGTTAGCGCATGTCCCTGGCGTGATGCTGGCGCTCATCGTCCTGCTCAGCGCGGTGCTGCAGAGGCTGCGCGTTAAGCCGCCGCGTCAGGCGGTCAGCCACTGGCACTTCTTCCCCTGGCTTTACCCTGATACCCGCGCGCCGCCGCGGCAGTCTGCTTTTTCCCTTTAAAAATAAATCGATAACTTACTGCCTTAAAAAGGAAAAGTATGACTACCTGCACGCCGCGCGCGGCATGGGGAAACCTGCTGCGTCGCCTTCATTTCTACGTCGGGCTGTTTGTCGGCCCGTTTATCTTCTTCGCCGCGCTGACCGGTACGCTGTATGTGGCAACCCCGCAGCTGGAGAATGCGCTCTACCGGCACGCGCTCCACGCGGATTCCGTGGGCGAGTTGCAGCCGCTGGCGGAACAAATTGCCGTGGCGGAAAAAACCGTTGGATCAGATCTGCGTTTGCACGCCGTGCGTCCGGGGCTGGCTGAAGGCGAAACCACCCGCGTGATGTTTGCGGACCCGTCGCTTGGTCCGTCGGAACATCGGGCTATCTTTGTCGATCCGATAAGCCTGGCGGTGCTGGGGGATATGACGGTATACGGCACCAGCGGGATTTTACCGCTGCGTCAGACTATTGATTATCTGCATACGTCGCTGATGCTGGGCGATGTCGGGCGGCTCTACAGCGAGCTGGCGGCCTCGTGGATGTGGGTCGCTGCGCTCGGCGGCATTGCGCTGTGGTTTTATACCCGACCCAAACGGCGCATTAACAACCCCTTTCAGAACCGACGTCGGGTGCATGTGGCGTTAGGCTGGACGCTGCTGGGCGGAATGTTGTTATTCTCAGCAACCGGCCTGACCTGGTCTCAGTGGGCCGGGGGGAACGTTGATAAACTGCGTGCTGAGATGAACTGGCTGACGCCGCAGGTCAATACAAGGCTCTCCGGTACGCCAATGGTCATGGACGAACACGCCGAACATCGCGGTGATCATGGGGGAATGTTTATGCCGGAGATGGCAATGGATCTGACGCAGTTTGACGGCGTGCTGAGCGCTGCGCGAAAGGCAGGAATTGATGCTAACAAGCTTGAGATCCGCCCCGCCGGTCAGTCCGATCGAGCCTGGACGGTAACCGAAATCGATCGCAGCTGGCCAACGCAGGTTGATGCCGTTGCGGTTGATCCCAGTACGATGCAGGTCATTGACAGAACCCGCTTTGAGGATTTCCCGTTAATGGCAAAACTGACGCGCTGGGGCGTAGATTTCCATATGGGGATCTTATTCGGGCTGGTGAATCAGCTGCTGCTCGTTGCGTTCGGACTTGCCCTTTGCGTGCTCATTATCTGGGGGTACCGGATGTGGTGGATGCGTCGTCCGGCAAGGTCAGCTGCGAACCCGGTGCAGACGCTTTGTCAGAGCTGGCTGGCGCTTTCATTCTGGGGGAGGACGGTCACGATAGTGGTTAGTGCTCTACTGGGGCTGGCGTTACCGGTGATGGGCGCGAGTCTTGCCTTGTTTATATTTGTCGACTGGCTACGCTGGCGAGCGGCGTCAGGCGTGTCGCTCGCCGGATCCTCCGTTAAATAACCTTATGGCGTGCTGATAACCACCGCGACCCGGCGGTTTTCAGCGCGCCCTTGCGAGGTGCTGTTGCTGGCAACGGGATATTTTTTGCCTAATCCCCGCGTGGTGAGATTGCTGCGTGGGATATTTGCACCCTTTGCCCAGGTGTCTGCAACGGCATTCGCGCGTTTTAACGAGAGCGCTTCGTTATAGCTATCCTCACCATAATTATCCGTGTGACCGTCCATCCGGGCATGGTTCAGACCGGTTGCCGCCAGACGAGAGGCCATGGTCTGGATCTGTGTTTCGCTCTCCGGGCGCAGTCTTGCGTCATTTTTATCAAACAAGATTTTATCCGACAGCCCCAGGGACCAGTCGCCATTCAGTTCGTTAAAGCCGTAAGACTTCATCGCCGCAACTTGTTCTGGTGTAAATTTACCTGGCGGTGTCTGGCAGCCTGCCAGGGCCAGCGATCCAAGTAACAAGGGCGCGATATATCGCTTTAACATAGTGCATTCCTTTTTAAGTTATTGTTTTTGTACGCTGATTCTTGACCAGGTACATATTGCGGTCAGCTTGCTCCAGTAATGCTTCCACGGAGGCATTTTCCCACGCCAGAGCGAAGCCAATGCTGAGTGACAATGATGCGGTTTGCCCGTTATGCAGATCAAACGGACGGATAAACTGCTGCGACAGCGCAGCACAAATATGTTGAACTTCACGCTCAGAATGGACGCCGTAGAGCACCATGGCGAACTCGTCGCCGCCTAGGCGGTATGACTGATGACGTTTATCACCAAACTCAACCATCCTGCTGGCGACTTCGATCAGCACGCCGTCGCCTGCCGCATGTCCCCAGGTATCGTTGATGAACTTGAAGTTATCCCCATCGAGGAAAAGCAGGGCCGAGTTTGCCTTTGCCGATGAATCGTTCATCAGTGCCGCAATGCTATTACGAAACGCGGCGCGGTTAGCCAGCCCGGTTAAAGGGTCGTGCATGGCAGTACGTAGTAACTGGGCATTCTTCGCCTGGAGCTTAAGCTGCCACTCTTCCATCTCATCCAGCAGGCTGTTGAAGTCTTCGCCAAACTGGTGGAATTCTTCAATACGGCCTTCCGTCACCCGACGGGAGAAATTGCGGTTGGCGCGCACATCGTGAACGACGTCGGTAATGTTCTGCATTTCCGTAACCATGCCGTGATGCAGGGAACGTGTAATGGTGAGCGCAACGGCAGAAGCAAACAGAATGCAGCCGGTCAGGACAGCAAACGACAGCCAGATAAAGTGGCTGATAAGGCTGTCTCGTGCGGTAAGGCGAATTTCGCCGATCGCCGTGCCGTTATGCACGATCGGTTGTGCAACAGGGACAGGAAACAGCCAGCGGCTGACCAGCGCACCCAGGGTATCGGTGTTCTCTTCCGGATCCCATGACCAGTAAGCGAACCGTTTTTGGTGGGCATTGAGAACTTCCGCCACGGCAAATTGCCCCTGTTTTCCAAGGGCGGCAAGTGTTTCATTGGCTGCGAGTGAATCATTGAAAACCAACGAGGCTTCAAGGCTGTGACTCATGGTTGAGCCGGTGAGTTCAAGATTCTTTTGTGCGTATTGCTTTAATGTCACCACGGAAGCGAAGCACAGCAATAACCATATAAATGTCATTGTAATGATGACGCTTATCATGCTGATCCGGCGCAACGTTCTTTTAAACGTCGGACGCGGTGTAGAGGCGAAATCCTTATTCATGCTTTTTATTCCGTGCGAGCATTAATACATCTGGATTGACGCGTACGCCACTGCGCGTCAATGCATCCAGATTGACGGAAAACCTGACCTGGTTTTGTTCTGTTATCAGGCAAAATGCACTGCCAATAACACATTCAGGATTTTGCTCTGAGATTAATAGCAACGCTCGGCCCTGATATTGACTAATTAATTCAAGTTGTTTTGCAGGCGATTCAGCCCCGAAATAAATAGCATCGCACTTCGCGGAGAGTGCTTCCCGATCGTTACGTACAATGACAGGAGTATAAGGTAACTGGCTTTGCTCATCTTCACTGCTGAGTACTTGCGTAAAGTGAGATGAAGCATAAATACAGAGCTTAGGCTGCCCTGAGAGCGAAGGCCATCGGGTATAGCTCACAATACCGGAAACAATCGAACGTACCGATTTATCGGTATCGGTGAACGGAGCTGCCGTCGCTGGACCTGCCGTAAAGAACAGCATTATCACCAGAGTGAATCGGAACAAAGAGATCAAGAATAAATTTCTCACCAGATTCCGCCACACTGCTCTGGAAATAGTTGTTCTAAAGAGTTGTTGGCAGAATACCATTGTTTATCAACGCCGTCATTATGTCAGAAAAATCGCAAGCCAGACTTAAGCTAAATCCTACAGTTGATTATATTTGGACATTAAAAGCCAGACTCAATTAAGTCTGCTGGTACTCATACTTTCATCCATCCCTTTCTGCCATGACTCATGCAGCTTTGCGGCATTTTCGGCAGTATCACAGCTGGCAGGAAAAGATTTACCTGCTAGTCCCCATGCGTGAATAAAACCCTCTTCACACACTTTCTTCTGACCGTCAGTATAACCCCGGAGATATTCACTCCGATCGACATGGGGGTCGTTAAAACTATCGGCCAGGGTTTGATTATCTTTAACCGGCAGGCCATTCATGGCGTCTTCTTTACCTGCATCAAACCAACTCGGACTGGTCCAGTCAGGCTGGAAGGTGTAAGGATTGATCTGGCAACCTGATAAGAACAGTGACAACAGCGTGAGAGCAATTGAACGCATAGCCATTCTCCTTTTTCTTCAGCATAGCCTGGCTAAAGAAAGTCTGTGTGTAATTTAAAGTTTACGTTTTTATCGGCTGTTTTTTTCAATAAATTGGCATCTGTAAACTAAAGTGTACGTATTTTGGATTGAAATGTTTACTTTTTATGGTATGGTGGTTTCACCTCTTCGAGGAAAAACAACTATCGCAAACGAGCTTGACAGGATCGCCATCATGCAAAAAGACGCGCTGAACAACGTACATATCACTGACGAACAGGTTTTAATCACACCGGATCAGCTTAAAGCGGAATTCCCGCTGAGCATTGCGCAGGAAGCTCAAATCGAGCACTCGCGCCAGACCATTTCTGACATCATCGCTGGCCGCGATCCGCGCCTGCTGGTGGTTTGCGGTCCTTGCTCCATTCACGATCCTGAAACCGCCATTGAGTACGCTCGTCGATTTAAAGCATTAGCGGAGGAGGTCAGCGATAGCCTCTATCTCGTGATGCGCGTCTATTTTGAGAAGCCACGTACTACCGTCGGCTGGAAAGGGTTGATTAACGATCCGCACATGGATGGCTCGTTTGATGTGGAAGCAGGCCTGAAAATTGCGCGTCGCCTGCTGGTGGAACTGGTGAGCATGGGGCTGCCGCTGGCTACCGAAGCGCTGGATCCGAACAGCCCGCAGTACCTGGGCGATCTGTTCAGCTGGTCTGCCATTGGTGCGCGTACCACGGAATCACAAACCCACCGCGAGATGGCGTCTGGCCTGTCGATGCCGGTCGGTTTCAAAAACGGTACCGATGGCAGTCTGGCGACGGCGATTAACGCAATGCGCGCTGCCGCAATGCCGCACCGTTTTGTCGGTATCAACCAGGCGGGCCAGGTATGCCTGCTGCAAACGCAGGGCAACCCCGATGGCCATGTGATCCTGCGCGGCGGTAAAGCGCCAAACTACAGCCCGGCGGATGTCGCGCAGTGTGAAAAAGAGATGGAACAGGCAGGACTGCGCCCGGCGCTGATGGTAGATTGCAGTCATGGTAATTCGAATAAAGATTACCGTCGCCAGCCTGCGGTTGCGGAATCGGTGATCGCACAGATTAAAGATGGCAACCGTTCCATTATCGGTCTGATGATTGAGAGCAACATTCATGAAGGCAATCAGTCATCGGAACAACCGCGTAGCGCTATGAAGCATGGCGTCTCCGTTACGGATGCCTGCATCAGCTGGGAAACCACCGATGCGCTGCTGCGTGAGATCCACAAAGATTTGAACGGCCAGCTGGCGACGCGTCTGGCTTAAGAGGGTAGTTATGGTTGCTGAATTGACCGCATTACGCGATCAAATTGATGAAGTGGATAAGGCGCTGTTGGACCTGCTGGCGCGCCGCATGGCGCTGGTTGCCGAAGTCGGAGAGGTGAAAAGCAAATACGGCCTGCCGATTTACGTCCCGGAACGCGAAGCCTCTATGCTCGCCTCCCGCCGTAAAGAGGCACAGGCGCTGGGCGTTTCTCCGGATTTGATTGAAGACGTCCTGCGCCGCGTGATGCGCGAATCTTACTCCAGCGAAAATGACAAAGGCTTTAAAACCCTTTGTCCGTCGCTGCGCCCGGTGGTGATTGTCGGCGGCGGCGGTCAGATGGGCCGTCTGTTTGAAAAAATGCTGACGCTTTCTGGCTATCAGGTACGCATTCTGGAAAAAGAGGACTGGGGGCATGCCCCGGAACTCATGAAAGATGCCGGAATGGTTATTGTCAGCGTTCCGATCCACGTGACGGAGCAGATCATCGGGAAGCTTCCTCCTTTACCGGATGATTGCATCCTGGTGGATCTGGCTTCCGTCAAAAATGGTCCGCTGCAGGCAATGCTGGCTGCGCATACGGGCCCGGTGCTGGGTCTGCACCCGATGTTTGGCCCTGACAGCGGCAGCCTGGCGAAGCAGGTAGTCGTCTACTGTGATGGGCGTCAGCCGGAAGCATACCAGTGGTTCCTGGAACAGATTCAGGTGTGGGGTGCTCGACTGCACCGCATTAGCGCGGTTGAGCACGACCAGAACATGGCCTTCATTCAGGCCCTGCGCCACTTTGCGACCTTTGCCTATGGTCTGCATCTGGCGGAAGAGAATGTTCAGCTTGAACAGCTTCTGGCGCTCTCTTCACCTATCTATCGTCTGGAACTGGCGATGGTTGGGCGCCTTTTTGCTCAGGATCCACAGCTTTACGCGGACATTATTATGTCCTCCGAAAACAATCTGGCGCTGATCAAGCGCTACTATCAGCGCTTTGGCGAAGCGATTACGCTGCTGGAGCACGGAGACAAGCAGGCGTTTATCGACAGCTTCCGGAAGGTAGAGCACTGGTTCGGCGATTACGCCACGCGTTTCCAGAGCGAAAGCCGCACGCTGTTGCGTCAGGCAAATGACAGTCGCCAGTAATGCAATGATGTATATACTGAAAGCCAGCATTGCTGGCTTTTTTCATTTTGGGGACCTGTCATGGCTGAACCGCAGCTGCTGTTGAATTACACCGGACATTTGCCAGAGTGCCCGACGTGGAGTGCGGAAGAGAATGCACTCTACTGGGCGGATATTCTGGAAGGGGAGATCCATCGTTATCATCTGCCCACGGCCGAACATACCGTGCTCTCTTTTCACGAAGAGGTGGGCTGTTTCGCGCTGCGCGAGCGTGGCGGGTTTATTGTGGCGATGCGTACGGGGATCTGGCTGACCGATAAACATGGCCTTCTCCGACGCAAGGTGTGCGACAACCCGTCCAACCCGCAGCTTGCTCGTTTTAACGATGGGGGCACCGACCATCTGGGACGGTTCTATGCAGGCACCTTCTGGGGCCCGGGGGATTATAACGGTGCCATGCTGATGCGTATCGATAACGACCTGACGCCGAAGGTGATCCAGTGCGATATCCATGGGCACAACGGCCTGGCGTTTAGTCCGGATAAGCAGTGGATGTTTACCTCCGACACGCCAAACGGTGTGATCTACCGTACGCCGCTTGATGAGCAGGGCGAACCCGGCAAGCGCGAGGCGATTCGCCGGTTTAAAGAGGGCGAAGGGATACCGGACGGCGCGGCGATGGATGTGGAAGGCTGCTACTGGAGCGCGCTGTTTGACGGCTGGCGCATCGCGCGTTTTTCACCGCAAGGGGAGCTGCTGGAGGAGTATCGCATGCCGGTACGCTGCCCGACGATGGTTTGCTTTGGCGGCGATGATATGAAAACGCTGTTTATTACCACCACGCGGGAAAATATGGAGGCGGAGGAGGTGGAGAAATATCCGCTCTCCGGGGCCATCTTCACCCTGCCGGTTAACGTGGCAGGGATGAAGAAAAGTCGATTTATCGAACGTTAAGCCGGGTCAACCGGGACCACGTTCTCGCTCGGGTAGCAGCCGAGCACCTTCATGGAGCGGGTGATCTCGCCGAGTTCGCGCAGGGCTTTCTGCATGGATGCAGATTCCAGGTTGGCCTGGATATCGAGGTAGAACATCTCTTCCCACGGATTACCGTGGATCGGACGTGATTCCAGCTTCGTCATGATCAGGTTGTGGTTACGCAGTACCAGGAGGGCTTCAACCAGTGCGCCTGCCTGCTGGCCGGTGGCCATAAGCAGGGTCGTTTTTGCCGGAACCTGATCCGAGACATCAATCGCTTTACGCGCCAGCACCACGAAACGGGTGATGTTTTGCGTCTGGTTTGCCAGGTTGCGTTCCAGCACCTGTAAACCATACAGCGCGCCACCCGCTTCGCTGCCGAGCGCGGCGACGGTGGGGGAGTTAGCCTGCGCCACTTTTTCCATCGCCGCCGAGGTGCTTTCGGTGTACTCAATTTTCCAGTTCGGATAGTGGTTCAGGAACTGACTGCACTGCTGGAACGGTTGAGGATGGCTGTAAACCGTCTCAATTTTACTTAAATCCGTTGAGCCGGAGACCAGCACGCAGTGATCGATAGGGATTGTCAGCTCGCCAACCAGCGACAGGCTGGTGTGCTGCAGCAAATCGTAGACGTCGTTGATGGCACCGGAACTGGTGTTTTCAATCGGCACCACGGCGTAATCCGCCTGGCCGGTTTCTACCTGGTTAAAAATATCGGCAAACTTCGCGCAGCCGCTTTCAATAAATTCTTCGAAATGGCGAGCGGCATACTGACGTGCGGCCAGGTGAGAATAGGAGCCCTTTGGCCCGAGGAAAGCGATACGCGCAGAGTGCGGATTGGTTTTATTGAGATGCTGCTGGAGTAGCGCTTGCTGGGTCAGGACGGAGTCTTCGATGATGAGCTGGAACAGCCGGGTGATGTAGTGGGCATCGAGATGATGCGCTTTGCCGAGCTGAATGAGACGTTCCAGCAGATCCCGCTCGCGGTCGATATCACGGACCGGACGATGGGAGTCCAGCTTGGCTTTGCCCACTTCAACGGCGAGGGCGCGGCGTTCGGCCAGCAGCGCCAGCAGTTTCTCATCCAGCGCGCTGATTTTTACGCGCAGATCCAGTAACGGGTTTTCCGGTGTCATAGTGTTGCCTGTCTCATCTTATCGTTATCAATAAAAAAGGCCCCCCGGTGTGGGAGGCCTTGTTGTTCGTCTTCGCATTCTTTATCACACGACGAAACGCCTCCCGTTCAGGGGAAGGTAAAAAAGAATGCGAAGAAGAACGGCGTGAGTTTCATAAAGTCATCCTGTGAGTGATAACGTTAAAGTACCCGTACTGTTTTCATCCTGTCAATAAAAAACAAAAAACGCGCCCGAAGGCGCGTTGGCGGTACACTCAATTTAAAGGATTACTCTTCTTCAACTTCTTCCGCGAAGCTGGCGTCTTTCACCGACGTTGTGGCGCGACGGGCTTCACCTTTGTGTTGCACTTTATTGAGCTGCCGTTCCAGCTTGTTGATCAAATCGTTAATTGCGGTGTACATATCCTCATGTTTTGCGCTGGCGACCAGATGGCCGTTTGGAGTATTGATAGTTGCGTCAGCGATGAAACCCTGCGGCTCCTTGGACAGGATGATATGTGGATTAATCAAATGTGTTTGCCATTTATCCAGTTTGGCGAGACGGTCTGCGACGTGCTGGCGAATTGCCGGAGTAATTTCCATTTGTTTACTGGTAATGTTCATTGTCATAAATTTTACCTCTTGTCTTTCCGTCTTGGTGATTCCAGCATACCCGACCTAATGTCAAAATGTGTGATTTAGATCACGTTATTTTGTCGGTTTTTGTCAGGGAATGTTTTTTGTGAGGCAGGGCAGGAAGAGGTGAGATTTACCTTGTAGAAGGCATAAATTGGGGCCATAGTTGACAGGATGTGTTGAGGGTAACGCGCTTCAGCGACGCTCAGAAACGAATAAAAAAACGGCAGCCTTCGGGCTGCCGTTTTGCATTGAGGCAAAATCAGGTGTTGCTGCTGTTCGCGGCGATGATTTTCGCCACTTTTTCAGCCTGAGTGGTCATCTGCATCTGACGGTAAGCATTTTCCATCAGCTTCAGGCCATCGCGCGTTGCCTGAGTATCCGGGTAATCACGCAGCATTCCTTCTACGCGGTTAACCACGGCAACCCATGCGCCACGGCGGGTATAATATTCCGCCACGGAGTATTCATATTTCGCCAGACGATCTTTCAGGAACACCAGACGCTTGGTGGCATCGGTAATGTACTGACTGTTAGGGTAGCCACGCACCAGCTTGGAGAAGTCATTGAAGGCGTCGCGCGCATGCTGCGGGTCACGGTCGGAACGATCCACGCCGAAGAAGCCCTGCAGCGCACTGTCGTCCAGCGCCATGTTGGTGAGGCCGCGCATGTACATCACGTAGTCGATGTTAGGATGAGTCGGGTTCAGACGCATGAAACGATCGATGGTTGCCTGAGCCAGCGGCAGATCGGCATTTTTATAGTATGCGTAGATGAGATCTAACTGTACCTGCTGCGAATACGGACCAAATGGATAGCGATTATCCAACGCTTCCAGTTGCGTTATCGCCTGTTTCCAGTTACCGTCCTGCAACTTTTGTTGTGCAGTCGCATAGATTTCATTCGGCGGATTGTCAGGGACCTGTTCATTTGAACCGGAGCAGCCCACCAAAGCCAGGCTCAACGTGGCCGCTGCCACCAGATATTTCATGCGCGTCATGACGTTTTGACTTTCCTCAAATGTTTGTCCGGGAGAAACTCTGTTCCTGCTCCCGATTAAGACCAGCTACAATAGCACACTATATTAAACGGCAAAGCCGTAAAACCCAACGTTAAACGAAGAAGCAGTTTATGGCACAACGAGTAGAACTCACCGCAACAGTCTCCGAAAATCAGCTCGGTCAACGCTTAGATCAGGCTTTGGCCGAATTGTTCCCTGATTATTCGCGTTCACGCATAAAAGAATGGATCCTTGACCAGCGCGTGATGGTAAACGGCAAGATCTGGGACAAACCAAAAGAGAAAGTGTTAGGTGGGGAAGCTGTCGCCATCAATGCTGAAATCGAAGAGGAAATCCGCTTCGAGCCGCAGGATATCCCACTGGACATCGTCTATGAAGATGATGACATTCTGGTGATCAACAAGCCGCGCGACCTGGTTGTTCACCCGGGTGCGGGAAACCCTGACGGTACGGTACTTAACGCACTTCTCCATTACTATCCGCCGATCGCGGATGTTCCGCGCGCGGGCATCGTGCACCGTCTGGATAAAGACACTACCGGTCTGATGGTGGTGGCGAAGACCGTTCCTGCTCAGACACGTCTGGTGGAGTCGCTGCAGCTGCGCGAAATCACCCGTGAGTATGAGGCGGTAGCCATTGGGCATATGACCTCTGGCGGGACGGTAGAAGAGCCTATCAGCCGTCACCCGACCAAGCGAACCCATATGTCGGTGCATCCGATGGGTAAACCGGCGGTGACGCACTATCGCATTATGGAGCATTTCCGTATCCATACGCGTCTGCGTCTGCGTCTGGAGACCGGACGTACCCACCAGATCCGCGTGCATATGGCCCACATTACCCATCCGCTGGTGGGGGATCAGGTCTACGGTGGTCGTCCTCGTCCGCCTAAAGGCGCATCGGATGAGTTCATCAGCGTATTGCGTAAATTCGACCGTCAGGCGCTGCACGCAACCATGCTGCGTCTTTACCATCCTATCACCGGCATTCAGATGGAGTGGCATGCGCCTATCCCGCAGGATATGGTGGACCTTATTGACGCCATGCGTGCCGATTTCGAAGAACATAAGGATCAAGTGGACTGGTTATGACCAAACTGATTGTCCCGGAGTGGCCATTGCCTGCCGGCGTGGCTGCCTGCAGTTCAACCCGTATTGGCGGTGTTAGCCAGGGCGCGTGGGCGTCGTTGAACCTCGGTGCGCACTGTGGTGACAACCTGGAACACGTGGAAGAGAACCGCAGGCGTCTGTTTGCTGCGGGGAACTTGCCGTCGAAGCCGGTCTGGCTGGAACAGGTTCACGGCAAGGCGGTGCTGAAGTTGACGGGGGAACCCTATGCTTCTAAACGCGCTGATGCCTCTTACAGCAATACTCCGGGAACCGTTTGTGCCGTAATGACCGCCGATTGTCTGCCTGTGCTGTTCTGCAACCGCGCAGGCACCGAGGTGGCTGCAGCACACGCGGGCTGGCGTGGGCTATGCGAAGGCGTGCTGGAAGAAACAGTCGCCTGCTTTAAGGATGAGCCCGCCAATATTATGGCCTGGCTTGGCCCGGCTATTGGTCCTCGCGCTTTTGAAGTGGGGCCGGAGGTTCGCGAAGCCTTTATGGATGCAGATCCGCAAGCGGTGGACGCCTTCCTGCCTTCTGGAGATAAATATCTGGCCGATATTTACCAGCTTGCGCGTCAGCGCCTGAATAATGTCGGCGTGACGCAGATCTTTGGCGGCGATCGCTGTACCTTCACCGAAAAGGGTGATTTTTTCTCTTATCGCCGCGACAAGACGACGGGCCGTATGGCAAGTTTCATTTGGCTGATATAACCTAAAGAATCAAGACGATCCGGCACGTGCCGTTTTCTTTTCACATAATTCAGGTCATTAACCTTGAATAATTGAGGGATGACCTCATTTAATCTCCAGTAGCAAATTTGACCTGTAATGGGAGGAGTTATGCGTCTGGATCGTCTTACTAATAAATTCCAGCTTGCTCTCGCCGATGCCCAGTCCCTCGCACTGGGGCACGACAACCAATTTATCGAACCTCTTCATTTAATGAGCGCCTTGCTGAATCAGGAAGGGGGATCGATACGTCCTTTATTAACGTCCGCTGGCATTAATGCTGGCCAGTTACGCACCGCTATCGATCAGGCGCTGAGCCGTTTACCGCAGGTCGAAGGGACCGGCGGCGACGTTCAGCCGTCGCAGGATCTGGTCCGCGTGCTGAACCTTTGCGACAAGCTGGCGCAAAAACGGGGTGACAACTTTATTTCGTCAGAGCTGTTTGTTCTGGCGGCGCTTGAATCACGCGGTACCTTGACCGACCTGCTGAAATCTGCCGGTGCGACCACCGCCAATGTGACTCAGGCGATTGAGAAAATGCGCGGAGGTGAAAGCGTGAACGATCAGGGAGCCGAAGACCAACGTCAGGCTTTGAAGAAATTTACGGTCGATCTGACCGAACGCGCTGAGCAGGGCAAACTTGACCCGGTGATTGGCCGTGATGAAGAAATTCGTCGTACCATTCAGGTACTGCAACGTCGTACCAAGAACAACCCGGTACTGATAGGTGAACCGGGTGTCGGTAAAACCGCCATTGTTGAAGGGCTGGCCCAGCGTATTGTGAACGGTGAAGTGCCGGAAGGCCTTAAAGGCCGCCGGGTGCTGGCGCTGGATATGGGCGCGCTGGTGGCCGGTGCGAAATACCGCGGGGAGTTCGAAGAGCGCCTGAAAGGCGTGCTTAACGACCTGGCGAAGCAGGAAGGCAACGTCATTCTGTTTATCGATGAGCTGCATACCATGGTTGGTGCCGGTAAGGCAGACGGCGCGATGGATGCCGGGAACATGCTGAAACCTGCGCTGGCGCGCGGTGAACTTCACTGCGTCGGTGCCACTACGCTGGATGAGTACCGTCAGTACATTGAGAAAGATGCTGCGCTGGAACGTCGCTTCCAGAAAGTGTTTGTTGCCGAGCCAAGCGTTGAAGATACCATCGCTATCCTGCGTGGTCTGAAAGAGCGCTATGAACTGCACCACCATGTGCAGATCACTGACCCGGCCATCGTTGCGGCAGCGACGCTTTCGCATCGTTATATCGCTGACCGTCAGCTGCCGGACAAAGCGATCGACCTGATTGACGAAGCGGCATCGAGCATTCGTATGCAGATTGACTCGAAACCGGAAGAGCTTGACCGACTCGACCGACGCATTATTCAACTCAAGCTGGAACAGCAGGCGCTGAAGAAAGAATCTGATGAGGCCAGTAAGAAACGCCTGGATATGCTCAATGAAGAACTGGACGATAAAGAGCGCCAGTATTCAGAGCTTGAAGAAGAATGGAAAGCCGAGAAAGCCTCTCTTTCTGGGACCCAGACGATCAAAGCTGAGCTGGAACAGGCAAAAATTGCCATTGAGCAGGCGCGTCGTGTCGGTGACCTGGCGCGTATGTCTGAATTGCAGTACGGCAAAATTCCTGAGCTTGAGAAACAGCTTGAGATTGCGACGCAGTCCGAAGGCAAAACGATGCGCTTGTTACGTAATAAAGTGACGGATGCTGAAATAGCTGAAGTGCTGGCGCGCTGGACCGGTATTCCCGTGGCGCGCATGCTGGAAGGCGAGCGTGAGAAACTGCTGCGCATAGAGCAGGATCTCCACAATCGTGTGATTGGGCAAAACGAGGCGGTTGAGGCTGTTTCCAACGCGATTCGTCGTAGCCGTGCGGGGCTTTCCGATCCTAATCGTCCAATCGGTTCGTTCCTGTTCCTGGGGCCAACCGGTGTGGGTAAAACCGAGCTGTGTAAAGCGCTGGCTAACTTTATGTTCGACAGCGACGACGCGATGGTGCGTATCGACATGTCCGAGTTTATGGAGAAACACTCCGTCTCGCGTCTGGTCGGTGCGCCTCCGGGATATGTCGGTTATGAAGAGGGCGGTTACCTGACGGAAGCGGTTCGCCGTCGTCCTTATTCCGTCATCCTGCTGGATGAAGTGGAAAAAGCACACCCGGATGTGTTCAACATCCTGTTGCAGGTGCTGGATGATGGGCGTCTGACGGACGGGCAGGGAAGGACAGTCGATTTCCGTAATACGGTAGTGATTATGACGTCGAACCTGGGTTCCGATTTGATTCAGGAACGCTTCGGCGAACTGGACTACAGCCATATGAAGGATTTGGTGCTGGGTGTGGTAAGCCATAACTTCCGTCCGGAGTTCATCAACCGTATTGATGAAGTGGTGGTCTTCCATCCTCTGGGTGAGAAACACATCGCGTCGATTGCGCAGATTCAGCTGCAGCGTCTTTATAAACGTCTGGAAGAGCGTGGATATGAAATCCACATTTCGGATGATGCGCTGAAGCTGCTGAGTGAGAATGGTTACGATCCTGTTTATGGTGCGCGTCCGTTAAAACGTGCTATCCAGCAGCAGATCGAAAACCCGCTGGCACAGCAAATCCTCTCCGGGGAGCTGGTTCCGGGCAAAGTTATCCGTCTGGAAGCCAACGACGATCGCATTGTGGCAGTGCAGTAAGTCACAAAATGCAAAAACGGGCCGCTTGCGGCTCGTTTTTGTTTAAAAACCAGGCGAAAATTGAGGTCTGGGATGTGATTCGCCTGGAAAGTGAGCAGTCGGTAAATAATTTTCACTTTATCCTTGCAGGTTCGGAATTACTCCCTATAATGCGCCTCCACTGACACGGAACAACGGCACACACGCCGCCGGGTCAGCAGGGAAAAGCGAAAATAAACGCTTGACTCTGAAGCGGGAAAGCGTAATATGCACACCCCGCGCCGCAGCGAAAACGAAGCGGCACTGCTCTTTAACAATTTATCAGACAATCTGTGTGGGCACTCAAAGTGACATGGATTCTTAACGTCCTCGGACGAAAAATGAATACCAAGTCTCTGAGTGAACATACGTAATTCATTACGAAGTTTAATTCACGAGCATCAAACTTAAATTGAAGAGTTTGATCATGGCTCAGATTGAACGCTGGCGGCAGGCCTAACACATGCAAGTCGAGCGGTAACACAGGGAGCTTGCTCCTGGGTGACGAGCGGCGGACGGGTGAGTAATGTCTGGGAAACTGCCTGATGGAGGGGGATAACTACTGGAAACGGTAGCTAATACCGCATAACGTCGCAAGACCAAAGAGGGGGACCTTCGGGCCTCTTGCCATCAGATGTGCCCAGATGGGATTAGCTAGTAGGTGGGGTAATGGCTCACCTAGGCGACGATCCCTAGCTGGTCTGAGAGGATGACCAGCCACACTGGAACTGAGACACGGTCCAGACTCCTACGGGAGGCAGCAGTGGGGAATATTGCACAATGGGCGCAAGCCTGATGCAGCCATGCCGCGTGTATGAAGAAGGCCTTCGGGTTGTAAAGTACTTTCAGCGGGGAGGAAGG